>NZ_RJUF01000004.1 GCF_024343775.1 Lacihabitans soyangensis
CATTCGTCATTTCTCGCTCGGAAATCACAGAATCACACAGAATTATTACTCCGTAAAAGTTTTCCGTGAAATTCAATGATTTCTGTGCGGACATTTAACGTAGTATTTTTTATAGTGAAAGAAATCCCTCATTCGTCATTTCTCGCTCGGAAATCACAGAATCACACAGAATTATTACTCCGTAAAAGTTTTCCGTGAAATTCAATGATTTCTGTGCGGACATTTAACGTAGTATTTTTTATAGTGAAAGAAATCCCTCATTCGTCATTTCTCGCTCGGAAATCACAGAATCACACAGAATTATTACTCCGTAAAAGTTTTCCGTGAAATTCAGTGATTTCTGTGCGATATGAATCTCAAACTTTCGGCCCCGCAGCAATAATCGCCACCGAACTTCCTTCTTCGAATTTCTTGAAGTTTTCTACAAATAAGCCTGCCAAGTGCTTGGCTTGGGCCTCATAAGCAGCTTTATCCGCCCAAGTATTTGATGGAATCAGCAGCTCAGAAGGCACTTCGGGACAAGAAGTTGGTATTTCAAATCCGAATCTTTCGTCTTTTGTGGTTTTTACATTTTCCAATGCTCCCGTATGTATGGCATGGATGATAGCACGTGTATATTTTAGTTTTATACGGCTACCTACTCCATAAGCACCGCCAATCCAACCCGTATTTACCAACCAAACTTTGGTATCGTGCTTTTTGATTTTTTCGGCCAAAAGTTCAGCATATTTGCTTGGATGCCACACCATAAATGCCGCACCAAAACATGCCGAAAACGTGGCTTGAGGCTCGGTTACGCCCATTTCGGTACCCGCCACTTTGGCCGTATAACCACTTATAAAATGATACATACTCTGCTCAGGGCTCAGCTTCGCCACAGGAGGCAACACACCATAAGCATCTGCTGTCAAGAAAATTATATGATTCGGATGGCCACCAATGCAAGGAATCTGGGCATTCGGAATGTATTCAATCGGATAAGCCGCACGTGTATTTTCGGTAATGCTGGCGTCGGTATAATCCACTTCGGAGGTCACGGGGTTGAGTACCACATTTTCTAAAACTGTCCCAAACTTGATGGCATTAAAAATCTCTGGCTCTTTTTCGGCTGAAAGGTCAATGGCTTTGGCATAGCAACCGCCTTCGATGTTAAACACGCCGTCGTCAGACCAACAATGTTCGTCATCGCCAATCAATTTTCGGTCAGGATCAGCCGAAAGTGTGGTTTTGCCCGTACCGCTAAGGCCAAAGAAAAGCGAAACATCTGCATTTTCACTGCCCATGTTTGCCGAGCAGTGCATGCTCATGATACCCTTTTTGGGCATAATATAATTCATGACTGTAAAGACGCCTTTTTTCATTTCTCCAGCGTATTCGGTGCCTAATATCACGAATTCTTTTCTCTCGAAACACAAATCCACGCTCGTGCGGGAATTCATGTGCGAGGTAAAGGTATTGGCCGGAAATTCTCCGCCATTATATATCACGTAGTCGGGCTTACCAAAGTTGGCTAATTGCTCTTGAGTAGGCCTAATGAGCATATTATGCATAAAAAGTGCGTGATAAGGCCGTGTACAAATAACTCTAACTTTTATCTGATATTTTGGATCCCAACCTGCAAAACCATCTACCACGTAGATTCTTGTTCGGGTATTGAAATAATCGATGGCCCGTTGACGGTTGATATCAAAGGTGTGCTCGTCCATTTTAATGTTCACATTGCCCCACCAAATATCTTTTACGCTCTCTGGGCGTTCTATGATACGCTTGTCTTTGGGGCTACGACCTGTTTTAGAACCCGACTTCAAAGACAAGGCTCCCGAGCTCGTAATCTCAGCCTCTGGCTCGTATTTTATAGCTAGGGCATACAATTTTGCAGGTGCTGCATTTCTGATAACTTCTTTCGGGTTAATACCGTACTCCAACAAATTAAATGTTTCTAACATGAGAATACTTTTTTTACAAATCTATTTCTAAAAGCAATAATATACTATGACAAACTACATTGTTTACAAAAAAAGATAAAATTTCCATTATTGGATTGATTTTGAGAATTTTAAATTGTATATGAATAGTAAAATTCTAGATTTTAAAACATATCGGTCTTTAGAACAGAGCGAAATATATGATAAAATTCATAAGATTTGGATGTTCATTTAATCTGTATTCAGAATTAGAATTTGAAATCCAAAGCGGCCAAAATCCGTTTAAACTTCTTAATTTTGTTTTCAATAATAAGCTACTTCTGGCGAGAGTAACGAAGATTAGAAAAAACTACTATTCGACGGAAATAAAAACCCCAAAACCTAATAAAATGCCAAGAATCGTTAATGAATGCAAGATGACTGAATACTTTGTTAGATTATGATAAGGTTCGGAATTGTTCTTTTGGTTTTAATAAGTTCAAATATTTTGGGACAGGAAATTTCTTTGGAAAAAATAGAAACACATAAACAAAAGGCCCTTACATATCTTGAAAATTCCCAAATAAAAACGACTACCGAAAATAAGACTTTTGCAGGAGAATGGCCCGCCTATATGCACATGACCAACGCCTTTGTGCTGCTCGGGAAATCCGAAAAATATAGAGATTCCAACTGCTTCAATATGACTGGCGTTTTCAACGCCTTGGCTGAAGCTTATCTACAAGACACCACACAATCGGCTATCAAAAACATGCTAAAAAATGCTTATCCTGAGCTACTTAGCTATAGAAAAGATTCGCTTTTTAATTTCTGGAAATTACTTCCTCCAAACAGAGATTTGTCCAGAAAAACAGATAATCCTGAAGGCCTTTTGGTGCGAAGGCCAACGCACTATAAACTCAAAACGAGGTTTATCAACAACGCCGCCAATGTGGCTTTTGATAACGACGACACCTCCATGGGCAACCTATCGCTCTTCTATTATTCCAGAATATTTGGTGAAAAACAATTTCAAAATGTTGGCTATGCCACTTTTGATAAATATCTAGACACCAACAGAAAAGCCTACCATTGGCACAATTATTTGGTGAAAATACCAAGAGAAACCAATGCTTTTCTGACCTGGCAAGGAAAAGAACGGGAATTTAAACGTTGGAGTTTTTTCAAAGCGGCCATGCACAATTTGGTCTTCTATCTACCCTCAAGCTGTGCTAATCCGAGGCCATTTAAGCCTTATATACCTTGGGGAGCAAATGATATCGACGCAGTAGTCAATGCAAATATTCTAACGTATTTAGGGTCAACCCAACAATTAGAGAACTCCAAAGGCCGAAAAGGTGCCGAACGATTGATCAATTACCAAATAAATCGTGGTCGCTGGAGCCGAGCGGGTATGTATTACCCCAACAAATATCATTTTCATTATGCTGTCAGCCGTAGTATGCTTGCCGGAAAGGATAAAATTTCGGCGAACGGTCAAACTATTTTGTCGCATTTGTTAGACACGCAATTTCAAGATGGGCATTTTGAAAGCCGCAGAAAAGTTAATAAAAAGGACATCCTGCAGTCGACCGTTTATGGCCTTACAAGCCTGCTCAACCTCAAAGAACTTGGCTATGATGTACCAAAAGACCGAATTAACCTAACGATGAGCTTTTTGTTAAAACATCAAAATGAAGACGGCTCATGGAATGGTGGCGTTTTCTTTTCAGGAGGAACAGTGGTTAGAAATGTATTACATTTCAAATCAGAGGCTTACACTACGGCCTTAATGGTTTTGGCCATGAATAAGTGGGCTCACTTCGACTCCGCTCAGTGACCGCACTTCGGCTCATTTCGACGAGCTCAATGACCACCGCTCAGTGACCACACTTCGGCTCATTTCGACGAGCTCAATGACCACAGCTCAGTGACCACACTTCGGCTCATTTCGACGAGTTCAGGGGCCACACTTTAGCTTCGCTCAGTTAACTCTGCTGTCAGGCTGAGCTTGTCGAAGCCACGCTTGTTATTGGTTATCAAAATCTATTCAAGCACTGAACACCCATTCGACAAGCTCAGGGAGACACTTCGACAAGCTCAAGGAAACAATTCGAATCACGGAGCAGAATCAAAGTGACAATCAATCAAAACCTTCCCCGCAGACATACCTTTTACATAAGTTTCTAAGCCAGTTTGCAATTCTGACAATTTTACTTTTTTCTGTATCTGAGTTTCGAAGCCATTTGAAAGCATCTTTTGGATTTTCCTGACATCTAATATTACTTCCACAATGGACTTCTTCTGTGCTTCTTTGCTTAGCCAGTAGCCTTCAACTGTGTTTTGTTTAAATAGGATATTCTGTGGCGAAAAATCACTGGGGTTTTGATCCAATCTGCCATAAATCACCATTCTGGTATTGTCAGGCAAGGCATTTAATATTTGATACGGTATAGATCCTCCACCAACAGAGTCAAAAAATATTACTTTTTTGTATGATTTTGCAGCTGAGTTTAATTCCTTCAGATATTCTGAATTTTCTGTACAAAAGACCTTTGTAAATCCCTTTTTCAAGGTCTCATCTTTCAGGTTTTCTTTTCGTATCACTCCAAAAACTGGGATATTTATTTCGTTTGCAAAGTGGGTAACCATCTGCCCCAATGCACTTCCGGCAGCAGAAAACACGATAAGGTCAGCACTCATTTTCTTTGCTTTTTTGGCAAAAGAAAGGGCCGTTAATGGATTTACAAACAACATGGAACCTTGCTCTAGACTTACATTTTTGCTCAAATCCATGCATTTGTTGGCATCGGTGAGCATATATTCGGCCCATGTGCCATTGCCCGTATTAGGAGCGGTGCAAGCCACATTTTTATTCAACAATCTGTTGGCCATAAAACCTCCACCCGACTCCACCACTACTCCACTTCCTTCTAAACCTGGCACCACAGGAAACGCCTTTTTTAGACCATAATTGCCCGTCAAAAAGGCTAAATCAGAGGGATTGATAGGTGCAAAGGCCATTTTAACCAATACTTGACCTTTGGCAGGAACTGGTTTTGGAATTTCGGCTAGCTCCCAATCGTTGGGGCCTTTTAGTAGAATGGCTTTCATAAAAATTCGTTAATAATTCTTAAATCAAATAGTTCTAAACAACTGAATGGGTAAAAGTAGCTTAATTTACTAATAAAAAATATGATTCGATTCTTTGTTTTATTCTTACTCTTTTATACCAAATTGATAGCTCAACCTAAAACTCCTGAGGATTTTGGATTAAAAGTCATTGAAACCAATTTTAAAAAAGATAAAATAAGTTACTTGGTTTTATCCAAAAAGGGTGAGGAATTTGTACAAAAGCCACTTTTTTTCTTCTGTCAAGGTAGTGGCCCCCAACCTTTAATCAAATATGATGGTGATGGAATGTACGGCATTTTACCATTTAATACAGACTCCTTGACGAATCATTTTCACATTGTCATTGTATCTAAACCTTCCACACCAATTATTGAAAATGTAAACAACCTTAAAAATAATTTTCAGGTTTTAGACTCAACAGGAACCCCTTTAAAAGCCTATTCTGATAGAAATTATTTGGAATATTACGTTTCAAGAAATATACATATTTTAAAAAGCCTGAGAAAGGAAAAGTGGGTTGACAGCAAAACATTAGTCGTGGCTGGGCATTCTGAAGGCAGTACGATTGCGGCAAACATGTCTTTTAGTTTTAAGAAAATTACACATTTAATCTACTCAGGTGGAAATCCAGCTGGAAGAATTCTTTCAATTATTCAAGAAGAAAACCAAAAAGATTCTGATACTTTAAGTCTTGTAAAAAACGAAATGGAATACTGGAAAATGGTTTGCGGCGACTCTCAAAATTTAGATAACACCTTCGGTGATTCCAACAAAACGACATATAGTTTTTCCAAAAACATTATCACAAACCTTCTAAAATTAAAAATACCAGTTTTAGTTACTTTTGGTAGCTTAGATTGGAGTGCTCCATTTATAAATTTATTGGAACTAGAGTCAATACGAGCTAAAAAAAACAATTTCACCTTTAACGGCTACATAAATACTGAACACAATTTTTTCCCAGTAGATAAATTAAGAAACATAAACTATAGTATTTATAATTGGGATAAGGTTGGATTGTTCTGGTTGCAATGGATAAAAAAAAGCAGCCACAAGTGACTGCTTTCAAGTATTCTCTAAATTGACCTTTTACTTTACGCCGTCTTTTACTTCAAACAAAGAATCCTCTAAACCAGAATTTACTTTTATTTGAGTCGCCTTAAGTTCAAATGCGATCATTCCCATATCTTGTTTTAGCGAATGAGGGAATTTAACACTTCCTACTTGCTTATAATCAGCGTAGTCTATTGTTATTTTCATCTTACCCATTGGCGATTCTACTTCATTTATTTGACGTTTTTTAAGGCCAGAAGCTACTTCATAAAACTCCTCAGCCTCGCCAGCGGCATTCAATACTTTCAGTTTATGGCATTCAACACCGTCTAGCGTTTCTTTACCCAGATAAGTTAATTTTCCCAAATCTGTCAAATAAACCACCTCTCCAATGATGTTCGACTGGGCATCTAAGCCTTTGGCAGCATCTCCTTCAATCACCTGTTCTTGACCCATTTGAGTCATTTTGCCTTTCACTCCGTCAAATACTGTATTGTTCACCTCGCCCATACCGTCAATTTTTACTATGGTCAAAAACTTGTTAGGCATTTTTTTTCTAACCACCATGCTCATGGCTTGTCCTTGAACTTCAGCCGTCAAGTCCATTGAAAAGTCCTGAATGCCATCTATTGCTGCCTTTCCGCCAATGGTTTCGATATATTTCTCAATAACCATCTTTGGTGTAGTTTCTTGAGCTTTAGTAGCTAAAGCAAAAATCAAGAGTAAAGGCAATACTAATTTTTTCATTTCTAAAGAGTTTAATTTTTGGCAAATGAATGATAATTTTCTGAGTCAAGCAAAAATTATTATTTAAACTACGTTAATGGAACGTTAAAAGGTAAAATATAAACGCAGAAAACACCACTGTCCGCCGACAATGGTGTTAAGGGCTATCTCACTTTACCTCTAAACGTTTCCTATCACATACATTTCCTCTAATGTAGGCGTAGGACTTCCCCCTTGTTTTTCGAGCGTTATCGCAAACGCCGCTATATTGCCTTTTGGCACTTTCATAGCCAATATTTTATTCTCAAAACTGAGGTCAATCATACCCATGTCTACTGGCTTACCGTCTACTATACCCCAGAGTTGGTATTGTTTACCCTTAGGTGCTGCAGGTAAATTTTCTACCATGAGTTTCATCTCTTCGGCTTCCTTATTCCAGAATACCATTACTTTGCTATCCGGCGATTTTTCAACACCTTTTAGCTCCATCGGTACGCTATTGTTATCTTTATAGAGAGCCAAAACGCTTTCCGTCATAGCTTGCTTAGACGCCTCTTCACTCATTTTAGCCTTTGTTTCGGCCAATTCATTGGACATTTTCTGAGAGTTTTGGTAAGTCCAGCCAAACAACAACCCGAAAACAACCGAAGCGGCTACTGCTACTTTTGACCACATTGGTATCACCCTCACCTCTCTTTCTATTACTTCTTCTTTGTTACTTTCCAAAGTACTACCGCTTTCCTCAACTTCTTCGTCGAAGTTCATTTGAGCAAAAATCTTGGATTTAAGCTGAGCAGATGGCTTTACCTCGTGCATTTTGGCATAAGTTTCCATCGTTTCCTCTATCGCCGTTAGTTCTGTTTTTATCTCTGGGTATATTTTCGATAAACACTCCACTTCTTGTTTCTCTTGGGGTGTAACCGAGCCAAGCACGTATGCTTCCAATATACCGGATGCTATATATTCGCTGGTATTCATATCTTAAAAATCGTTTTTAGGTCCTGAAGAGCTGTCCTTATCCTTGATTTGGCCGTTCCGAGCGGTATTTGTAAAATATCCGCCGCCTCTTCTTGCGTATAACCTTGAAAATAAACCATATCTATCAACACTTTCCTGTCTGTCTTTAGTTTATCTGTAAGTCCTTTTATATCGAAAAGTGACATTTCGGGCTGAAAACTCGCCTTTCTGTCCACCGCTCCGATAGATTCGTCAATGTCTTCAAGCCAAATGTTTTTGTCCTTCCGGAACTGATCAATGGCTGTGTTGCGGGCTATGTTTACCATCCAGGTAAACAGTCGGCCTTTTGATGGGTCGTAGTCGCCAATTTTCCGCCAAATTTTCAAGAATGCATCTTGCAGGATGTCTTCTGACTTTTCTGTGTCTTTGATAATTTTTACAATAACACCCATTAAACTTCCTGAGTAATTATCATACAAATATTCAAAGGCCTTCTGGCTATTTTGTTTGAGCGACCTCACCAATTCTTCTTCTGAGATTTGCGTTGTCAAAATAAAATTTGTTTAGAGGTTTTTTAAAAATAATTCAAAAATCAATATCAAAATACATATTGGAGGAATACTTTGATATCAAAGGCTTTTATACCTCACCCTAAATCCCTCTCCACACGAGAGGGACTTTTGGGAATTTGGTTTTTGTTTTTCAATAATTTGTGCAAAATGTGAAATATTACATCGGCAACAACACAGTATCTAAGGTATGTATCACGCCGTTTGACTGATACACATTATAGATAGCTATGTTAGCTACTCCACCTTTTTCGTCGGTAATAGAAATGTTCATATCACCGTTCATTTTGGCAACCAATGTACCGCCAGAAAGTGTTTTTAGTTTTGCCGAACCTTTACCTTTTTCGATCAATTTCATCAACTCTTTGGCGTCAAACTTACCTGCAACTACGTGGTAGGTTAAAACCTTTGCCAACGTACCTTTGTTTTCAGGCTTTAGCAAAGTTTCTACTGTACCAGCTGGCAATTTATCAAAAGCCGAATTTACTGGTGCAAATACTGTAAACGGACCGGCTCCCATTAAGGCATCTACCAAGCCTGCTGCTTTTACGGCTGCTACAAGCGTGGTGTGATCTTTAGAATTTACAGCGTTTTCAACGATGTTTTTCTTTGGATACATGGCTTCCCCGCCTACAGTAACAGTTCCACTTTGTGCAAAAGTTGACGATCCTACAAGTGCAAATCCAATTGCTAATCCTAATGTTTTAAGTAATCTTTTCATTGTTTGTTCTTTTTTAAATTTGTTTGATTTAATTACGCCTTCCTTTTGTTTTTGGATTGAAATACCCAAAACTTTTTTTATTATTGTTGGTTTTTAAATGAAATAAAACATTCATAATCATGGCAAAGGCAAGTATTGAAGTAATAGAAGCATTGAAAAAAACAGCAGACAGCATAGAAAACGGCTCTCCATACATGTGGGGACATATGGGCTCGTGCAACTGTGGAAACTTGGCTCAGGTGGTAACCAAAAGAACCAAAGCCGAAATACACGCCTACGCTATGCAAGGGCACGGCGACTGGAACGAGCAGGTGAATCACTATTGCGGACAAACAGAAATGCCTATAGATTTGATAATTTTTGAGTTGTTGACCTTCGGATTTACTACAGACGACCTAAAACACCTAGAAAAACTCTCTGATCCGAAAATTTTGGAACGTTTGGGTGACAAAAAATACACTTTGAGTCACAATCATAAAGACGATGTAGTCGTTTACATGAAAGAATGGGCTAAAATGTTAGAAAATCAGATGATAGAAAACATAATACTGCCTACTTTTGAAGAAGAATATAACCAAATGTATGTATAGAATCCTGTTGTTATTGTTTTTGAGCCTTAATCTGTCGGCACAAATTATACCACCTGCTGAGCCAATTGAAGAAGAGGAACCTAAAGAAGAGCAAGAAGAAAAACCTGTTCTTTTTGAAGAACCTAAACCCGCTTGGAAACAAAGAATGCATTGGGGAGGCAATTTTTGGCTTGGTTCATACGGATCTTTTTATGTTGATGCCTCACCAATGATTGGTTTTGATGTTTCGGAAAAGAACACAGTTGTGGGTCTAGGGGGTTCCTTAATATACTTCGGACAACCAAGAAATTCTGTAAGCGGTAGTCGAAATGGGTCCCTAAGCTATGGTGGTAGATTATTTTTGAGACAAGGTATTTGGAAATCAATTTTTGCTCAGGCGGAGTATGAAATAATGAATTCTGATAAAATAAACTTTTATCCAATCGACCCAAAAGCTAATGACCCTGGTTATCTTGCCCCAACTGGTAAGAAATGGGGAGGGTTACCTCTAATTGGTGCTGGATTTTATCAGAATAGGTCTTGGCAACAAAAAGGAAGCTTTGTATCAATTATGTATAGTTTAGGTGGTCAAAATTTTGGATACATAAATCCTCAATCCTTTAATTTGAATGGTTCTGTACTAGTCATGAGATTAGGAGTTTTCATTTAAAATTATCTACTTGAAACTATTGCAAAGGCAACTGAAGTTGCCAGTGCTCCGAGCCAAGAGCCCCAAACTTTTTTGCGTTTAATTTTAGATGCTTTATCAATGTAACCCATTCTATATTCAATATTTTTGGCCAATTTAGGTTCAGGATAATTTAAGTTTTTCTCTTTTGGTGGATTGAATGTACATGCCACAGCAGGAATTAAGCCAATTAAAGGTGATAATAAACTTACTCCGAAAGTTCCCAATTCGGACTTTCGATATCCCTTGTAATTTTTTTCGGCATCCAACATGCCCTTTACGTACATGTTTTCACCTCTAAAAACGCTTAAAGTATCTACGTATTCAAATTGACCAAATGCGAATACCGTTGAGAAAAGAAGTAAGAAGATGGTAGATTTAATTTTCATTTCGAATTGAGTGTTAATTATTCGAAATACATTCAGCAAATATTTTGCCAAAGAGTTTAAAGAATCACCGTCCGATTCCCAAAAATAAATACCCTATCATCCAAAACTAGTTTAAGGGCTTTTATCAGCACCATTTTTTCCACATCTCGGCCATCACGGGCCATGTCTGCTGCTGAGTAACGGTGATCTACTTCACGGGTGTCTTGGGCAATAATTGGACCTTCGTCTAGGTGATTATTTACAAAGTGTGCAGTGGCACCTATAACTTTTACCCCACGTTCATAGGCTTGTTTGTATGGGTTAGCTCCAATAAATGCCGGAAGAAATGAATGATGTATGTTGACTATCTTATTGGAGTATTTCGAAACAAAATCTGGCGATAGAATCCGCATATATTTGGCCAAAACCAAGAGCTCTGGGTTATAAATGTCCAAAGTCTTCAAAACGGCGACTTCGTGTTCCTCACGGGTTTTATCTTCAGCCGAAACATAATGAAAAGGAATGCCAAATTTACTTACAAACGGCTGTAAAGTGTTGTAGTTGCTCACCACGGCTAACACATTGGCATTCAATTCTTCAAAAGCATAGCGAATCAAAATTTCAGATAAACAGTGGTGTTCTTTAGTACAAAGCAACACGATATCCTTTTTCTTTTGTGTATTTAGCCTGAACTGTATTTCCTCACTTGGCACTTTTACCCGCAAATCCACCAATACTTTCTGGGTGTCAAAATCATCGGCACTCACAAACTCTGTACGCATAAAAAACCAACCATTCGGACTTACGTATTCGTCTTGCCTGAGAATATTGCATTCGTTATTAAAAAGAACACTCGTCACATGAAATATAAGCCCCTTTGCATCCGGACCTTCCATAAGTAGGGTGTGTTTTGCCATTTTGATTTCTTGAATATTATAGTATTAACTTTCGTTATTGAGTAAAAGGAGTTCTGCCAAAATCTTATCAGAAATTCTGAAATTTGTTTCTGTAATTTTATCAAGTATTGGTTTGATGGCTTCAATTACTCCCAATTCTTTGGCTTTATGAATAATCCCAAGCGAACCAGTAATTTTCAAACCCAATTGTTTTGCCAATTTTCTACCTTTTAATTCATCCAATATCACTAATGGATTGTCCAATTCTTTGGCTAAAGCTATGGCACTTGCCTCTCCTAAATCAACCTGGGTTGATAAAAAATCCAAATACTTTTGGTCTTTTACAGAAACGATTTTAATCCAAGAAGGCAAAGTTTCGTTAAATTCAGAAGCTATTTGAGGAGTGGTAATAACATTTTGATAAACCCTGAGCAGAATTTCTAGGTGGTCTATTTTATGAAACAATATCAAGCAACTTGTATCCGAAATTACAATATTAGGCATTTGAAATATCTGAATACAAGTCTGTCAAGGAACTACTGAAAACAGAAACACCATATTTGCCAATAATTTCTAAAAAAGCTCCTTTCGACAAACCCACCATTTCGGCAGCTTGTCCTAACGAAAGTTTACCTTCTTCAAATAATTTGGATGCTATTATCATCGAAAAATCATACTCTTTCAAATCTAAATCATCTGGAACTTGCAAATGTATTGTCTTCATTTTTAGTGCTTCTTTTAACAAATATACATTTTTTCTAAAAGAAAAATAATACTTCGTTCTTAAAACTGTCTCCTTATAAACACAAATCGGTCTTAATAGTGAATGGGGCGATGCCCCATTCACTATTTTTTTCGGAAAAACGTCGTAATCACCACACCTTCAAACCCAAAGTGCTCTCTGATTTTGTTCTGCAAAAATCTTTGGTAAGACTCCATCACATATTGAGGCAAATTACAGAAGAACACAAAAGTTGGCGATGGCGTAGGGACCTGAACGATATATTTGATTCTAACCATTTTGCCTTTCATAGATGGCGGTGGGTAGTTTTCAATAATCGGCAGTAGAATATCGTTCAATTTAGAAGTAGAAATCTGTGATTTTCTAACTTCATAAACTTCCATTGCCTTTTCTATAACTTGGAAAATACGTTGCTTCTCCAATGCCGAAGCAAAAATGATAGGCATGTAATTCATTGGAGCCAATCTTTCCAAAATCTCCTTTTTCATAGTATCAGCCGTTTTAGAGTCTTTCTCCAAAGCGTCCCATTTGTTTACCATGATTACAATGCCTTTTTTGGCATTGTGAGCCTGAGCGATAATGCTCACATCTTGAGATTCAAGTCCTAGAGTTGCATCCAAAAGGACTATACATACGTCAGAATTATCAAGAGCCTTGATAGATCTCAAAACCGAATAAAACTCTATATCCTCATTTACCTTGGCTTTTTTTCTGATACCAGCGGTGTCCGTCAAGATAAAATCTTTGCCGAACATTTTGTAATGTGTATCTATGGCGTCTCTTGTTGTACCTGCAATGTCTGTTACTATGCTTCTTTCCTTGCCTAACAAAGCATTCAGAAACGACGATTTACCAACATTCGGACGACCTAAAATTGAAATTCTCGGAATTCCCTCATTTGGATTCTCCACTTGGTCAAACTCGAGGTGTTTCACAACTTCATCCAGCAATTCGCCAGTTCCTGAGCCATCAGCCGCTGAAATAGGGTAAACTTCACTCGCCAAACCCATTCCATAAAACTCTGAGGCAACCAAATTGGCTCTTTCAAAAGTCTCTGCTTTGTTGGCAACCACAAAAATTGGCTTTTTAGATCTACGCAAAACGTTGGCAAATTCTTCGTCCAACTCTGTCAAACCTTGCTTGGTATCAACCACAAAAAGAATGACGGTGGCTTCGTCCAATGCCAATTCCACCTGGCTTCTGATGGCTTCCTCAAAAGTATCGTCCGAACCAACCACATAACCACCCGTATCTATAACCGTAAAATTCTTTTGTAACCAAAATGCATTTCCGTAGTGCCTATCACGCGTTACGCCAGATTGGTTATCTGTAATAGCCACACGGTCCTCAATCAGTCTGTTAAATAATGTAGATTTACCTACGTTTGGTCTACCTACTATAGCTACTATATTCGACATATCACTTATCCCTCTTTTTATATAAATATTTTATTATCAACCCTTTCGAAAAATCAAAAAGGATGCAAAGATAGGAAAAAATAAGGAAATTGGAAAGAAAAACCAGTAAAGTAGACTCAAAAATACAATTGACTTACAGTTGACAACTTTTAAAAAGTTGTCAACTGTTTATACTGCTTCATGTTCCAAAAACCTCCTGCCAAGAAATCATCAAAATGGCAATAACGGCCAAGAAAAGCCCCAGTTTATTCAGAATAGATACTTTTTCTTTGAAAAACAAAATGGCCACAAATGCAGAGACCAAAATAACACCCATGTTATAGATAGGATAAACAAAGGCTCCGCTATTCCCAAAATATCCTAAAGTTAGAATCAAAAAGTAAAAAGACAGAAAATTAGGTACACCTAGTGTTAAAGCCGCCACAATATTCTTTACTTCAATCTTTTCAGACCCATTTAAGATTTTGAATATCAACAGAATAAGACCCGAAACAGCCGCTCCCAAAACCATCACTAGGGTAACAGGAACAACTTTAGAGGCATCTGCAATGTAAGTGATATTTAGGTAATTAATAGCCGTATTTGTTATGCCGTACATCAAAAAAACCGCTAATGCCAAACCTCCCTGAAGCCAAAAGTTTGCTTTAGTACTTGTATCAGACCCCGACTTAAAAGTAGCAATAGCAACCGAAACCACAGCGAGCACAAGACCGAGATAGTTTATCCAGTCAAAAGTTTTACCTCCGCTACCAAAAACCAATAAACTGAACAATACTGGAATAACCAAAGACACATTATTGGCCATAGAAGTGATGGTCATCCCTATTTTTTGCGTAGCCAAACCACTTAAAATGAAGGTAATAATAAACCCAACTCCCAAAGCAAGGCTGTACAAGGTCCAATTCTGCGAAAGATCCAATTGAAAACGTTGACCTTCGGGCATAAGCAGCATTCCGGTAAGAAAACAAACAGGATAATTGAATGCTATAGCCTGAAAAGTGCTGATGTTGAACTTTGGGAAAATCCGGAAATTTACCAGCAAAAGAACTGAAAATAAAATACTTAGAGCTAAGTATAGCATAGCCTATTTTACAAAATTAGCGTAAGTTTCACATTCCTTCAATACCATCTTTTGGTATTGGGTATTTTGATAGTTCTTCCATAATTTGGTGAAGAAAGTCCTATATTTCGACAATTCGTTTTTCCGCATTTTTGCGGTATATGCTTCTTCCTGAGCATAATCATCTGGTCTCTCAGAATAATATTTCACCAAATACTGATTACGCTCGCAAAGTGCACCAGCATAGCATATTTTAGCCGCCAACTCTTGATCGGGATTAAGTGACAGTGCCTTTTCGAACGCTTTTCTGGCATTTTCGGTAAGATAATAATCTGATTTTAATTCATCATTGTACTCAAGGTCTGCTGTACTTTTGCCTCTCTGAGTCAATATCCAAGCTTGTCCGTAATAACTTAAATTATAAAGCCCTTTACCGTAGGCATACCAGTCTTCGGCTGAAGCATTTTTTTCGTTCGTCTTGGACTGTAAAACGGCTAATTTACTTACAAAATTTGCAGGCGAATCCTTCGCTCCAGATTTACCCAAATTGATGTCTTTGGCTTCACTCTCAAAATTTTCGGCAAAACCATTATTTGTAAGGGTCAAAGCCGAAACAAGTTTAAAAGTTTCTGATGCTTCAGCAAATTTTGACTCAGAAACTTGTCTTCTTGCCAGGGCTAGATTCATGTAATCGGCCTTTAAATTCGACAATTCAACGAGCTTTTTATCATTGATATTCAAGTCTTTCCTTTGAGTAAAAGCTATTAGTTTATGTAAGAAATCTGACGAACAAGTGTCTATCAAAGCATTGTGACTAGTACCTATTTGGTAGCCTCTGCCATAATCAGAACCCGCCGCGATACTGTGGGCCAGAAATGCCTTTACAAAATTTCCTTGCCCACCATCCGAATTGTCGGAACATGACCAAAACCACCCACTTTTCTTTTCTTCCTTCTTATTGGCGTAATAATTGGCCAATGTTTCGCTCATTTTCAGAAGCAAATTGTTGTCCCGATATTCTTTGATGTCAGTAAAAGTGGCCACCGTATTTAACATTTTTTGTTCTGTCTCATCTGATGGTGTTTTATCCATCATCTCGAAAGTCAGAAATTCTACTTGTTTTTTCAGTTTGACATTTCCATCTACTTTTATGCCATTTAATAATTCCAATGCAGCTTTTGTATCGTTTTTGAGGTATAGGAAATAGGCAGTCGATAAGTTCCAAAACTGAGGATTTTCCACTTTTCCGTCAGAATTCAATTTTTCAGAAAAACTCAATAATTTTTCTAAATATGTCTCTCCTTTTTTGTGTTGAGCATCTACTTTGGCTTGGTCAATTTTATAATTATCGTCGTAATAATTATCGAAATTACCGTAAACTGTGCTGTTTTTGTCAGCAAAAAATGCCATTTCGTTCTTGTTAATTTCCCTTGCAAAAACCAACTCCAATAGTGGGTGTTTAGGGTTCAAATCATACATTTTCTCCAAAATATCAAGTCCGTCCTGAAGTGGCTGGATTCCTTGCAAAGCCAAGACATTGGCTTTTTCGTCACTTTTTGTAGCGAGTTCAAGTGCTTCTGCAAAAAACTTAGGACTGATTCTTCTGACACTTAAATCTGCTGCAAATCGTCTAGATGGACAATCATTAAAAATCTGAGCAAACATTAATACTGCATTGGCGGTATCTCCAAGAGCCATAGTAGCTCCCGCTACCCTACTTTTGGACCAATCAGAAATGAACGACTTTCGTTTTATGGCACGAGAATTTGCCGCAAAATCGTCAATAAGGTTATCGTACCTACCGATTTCGCCACTTAGCTTAATTTTCTGAAAAAGATATCTTTCCTTAAGAAAATCATTTGTGGCATTTTGAAATCCTTCTTGAGCCTTATCTATCAAATCCACAATTTTGAGCGAATCGACTGCAGGACTCTCCTCCCAATAGTTTACTTTGTGCGGAGTGGCGGACTCAGCCTCTTGAGCAAAAACTAGATAAAGACTCGCTGCTTTGTCAAAAGCCGAAACTTTTGAAGCCAACAAACTCAATTTGGACTCGCCGTACAAGGAAGACTTTATCACATCTCTAGAAACCTTAGACTTTAAATAAGCCTCCCATGCATTTATATTTTCCGTTTCCTCTACTGTTTCGGCTTTTGGAGACGGAGTTTCTTCATAAAAATACGGCTCTTCGTTCAGGAAATTCGTCGAAAAATAATAGGGCTTGGTAGCCGCTGGCGTATTGGCGTTTTCGGGGTAAAACAACGAAAAGTACTCCGCATAGTCCATAGGACTTGGGCCACACGCCAATATGGCCATAACCGCACACAACTTTATGAAAGTTTTAGTTTTGGGAGAAAAACTCCTGAATTTGTTCTTGATTGTAGTTTGAAAGGCTTTTTTCATCTAAATGATAAAGAATTATGGTAGTTTTTAAGGCTTTTGTTTTTTGTAAAATTCTATTTTTGGTCTTGTTTACTTTTTCAAATTCTGAGTTCTCAAATTTCAAAATATCGTTTTCTCGAAACGAAATATTCTTGAACTGAACGTCCTTTTTACACAAAAATTGATTTTCTGTTTTTGTTTTTTCAAAGGCCGCATTGGCTTCAATTTCACTAAGCGTACAATTTTTTATAAAAGTATAGAAAATCCCATTTCTATAAGCCAAAACTTGTTGAAAAAACGTAAAAGCAAAATTCAAATTTAACGGATATTCAGAGAGATTGTCCAAATAATTCATAGTTGTTTGGGCATCAAAAAGCGAATTTTCCAAGGTCAACTTTCGCCAATCTCCTGTATTATAAAGCATCAAAACACCTTCATCAACAGGTGGAATACCCGTTTTTTTATAAAATTTAATTTGGTGCAAACGAATGGTGGCTGAGTACTTCATATCTTTTGGCGACTTCTCATTTATTTTCTCCAAAAAGAAAAAATACTTGCTTTTTGTGCTTAGGGTCCAGTCGCAATCGAACTGAATTTCTTTATGTGCATTTGATATTTTATTGATTTGGCCCAATACATTGGCCGATAAATCCTCGATTTGCTCAAACTTCAACCTTTCAAAAACGCGGTTGGTTATAAAGACAGTGGGTACAATTTCTTGATTTACCTTAGTTCTGATAGAAACAATTCCTTTCGGAATAGCCTCATTTTGAAGCATATCCACATCAAAAAATCTCAAATAAATCTTTTCGATTTTATTCTCTTCCAAAAACGCCTTTTCTTTTTTACTTAACTCAAAATTAGTCTTCCAAAAATACACTGCTCGGCCTAAATCTTTAGGCCTATTTTCAGATTTGCAACCACCTAAAAATAAGACTAAAAATAAGAAATAAATCCTTGTCAAATTCATAAAATCCGTGTTCTATCAAAATTCAGGTCAATGCACAAAAGCCTTAAATTCTGTGTTCACCACAAACCTAAATCAAAAAAATAAGGTTTATCCAAAATTCCTTTTCTAATTTTGCCAACAATGAATATATATTTCAAAATATTAAAATACGCAGGTAACCTTCAAAACTTTGTAGTTCCTTTTGTATTTACTTCTCTTATCGCTGGAGTTTTTGGCGTATTAAACTTGGTTTTACTAAAGCCTTTGCTTGATGTACTTTTTGGACAAGTAGCTGATAGTGTGATTGTTGAAATGGCCAACAAAAAACCAGAAACCTATCAAATATTAGACTGGTATCAGAAATATTTTACTGAAGCTATACTTTCAGATGGCAAACTCGGTGGGTTAAAATTTGTCTGTTTTACCATTTTAGGCGTCAGTTTTGTGGCCAATGTTTCAAGATATTTTAGTTTGAGATTATTGGAGAGATTCAAAACCAACATGGTGGCCAACCTTCGTCAGGCGGTTTTTGAGCATACTTTACAGTTGCATTTGAGTTTCTATTCAAATGAAAAAAAAGGCGAACTCATCTCTAGAATTACAACAGATGTACAGGAAGTTGAAAATTCGATAGCCAATTCCTTCTCAGCGGCCATCAAAGAATTCATACTTTTGGCGGCTTACTTGGTGGCTCTTTTTTATATTTCATGGAAACTCACACTGTTTTCATTGATTGTAATTCCTGTTACTGGGGCCTTTCTTGGAATTGTACTGAAAAGAATGCGACACAATGCTGGCGACAGTCAACAACGGCTGAGCAACCTCATCAGTATAATGGACGAAGCTTTCGGCAGTATGCGTGTAGTGAAGGCATTTCTGGCCGAAGCCTTTATTTCCAAAAGGTTTTTTGAACAAAACACAGCTTACCGAAAGTCGATGTTTGCCTATGCCTCAAAAAGAGAAATGGCCAATCCATTTTCAGAATTCATCGGCATAAGCATGGTGGCCTCCTTACTTTATTTTGGTGGCAGCCTGATTTTAGAAGGAACTGGGTCTCTTACTGCCTCAACATTTATATCTTATATCGCCATATTTTCTCAAGTCATCAGACCAGCCAAAGAAATATCTCAAGCCATCAGCACCGCTCAAAGGGGTTTAGCATCCGGCCAAAGAGTAATGGAATTGATTAACCAAAAGGCGGATATTGTGGATGATAAAGATGCTACGGTTTTAGAGAGTTTTAACTCCAAAATAGAATTCAAAAATGTTGGATTTTCTTATATTGAAGACAAAGAAATACTGAAAAATATCAGTCTAGAAATAAAGAAAGGGCAAACTGTGGCCTTAGTTGGGGCTTCAGGAGGAGGTAAATCTACCATAGCCGACTTGTTGATAAGGTTTTATGACGTGCAAAAAGGCGAGATTTTGTTAGACACCCAAAATATCAAAAATATAAGCCAGAAAAGTCTAAGAGAACATATTGGAGTGGTTACCCAAGAACCAATGCTTTACAATGATTCCATTTTAAATAACATAGCCTTTGGAAGAAATGCGGGTTTGGAAGAAATTCAGAACGCCGCTAAAATTGCAAACGCACACGAATTTATCATGAATCAACCCGAAGGATACGAAACCAATATCGGCGACCGAGGTACAAAACTTTCGGGCGGGCAAAAACAACGTCTTTCGATAGCCCGAGCCATTTTGCAAAATCCGCCCATACTAATCCTAGATGAAGCTACCTCAGCCCTCGATACAGAATCCGAAAAACTGGTACAAGATGCCTTGGCGAATTTGATGAAAAACAGAACTTCGTTAGTGATAGCTCACAGGCTCAGTACCATTCAAAATGCGGACAAAATCTATGTTATTCAAAACGGTGAAGTGGTGGAGCAAGGCACGCATCAAAGTCTTTTCGATGAAGAAAACGGATATTATCGAAAATTGGTGACTATGCAGGGGTTGTGAGATTAGTTTTCTCCAACAAGTTTCTCCACATCTATTTTTAAAATAGGCAAATATTTAGTAACAATACTCCAAATCAGAACATCTGAAACTGAATCGTAACCATGAATTATGCGATTTCGAGCATCAACTATATTTCTAGAATAAGATATTTCTATTTCATCATTTGCCTTTAAAATCCTATTCATTGCCTCCCCTATGATCTCAATATTTCTTTCTGTGGCTCTTTTTGTTCTGACGTCCTTGAGGTAAAAGTCAAAATTAGATTCTATATCAATCATGAAACCATCAATCTCCATGATTGCATTCAAAATGTCATACAGCCAAGTTTTTATGTCATCTTGCATAAATTAGCTTTTTTTGAATTTCTAAGGTTTTCCGAAAAAAAGGGTTTTTTATTCCTTTTTCCTCCAACAAATCGATTGGCCTATTAAACAAATCTTGCAGAGAAAACTTCAAATTAAAATAATTATCTGCATACTCTTGGAAGTTCAAATTTTCAAAATCAACAACTAAATCTACATCACTTGCATCTTTAAAATTCTCTGTTAAAATAGAACCAAAAGCATAGAGAGTCTTGACTTTGTGATTGACACAAAGCTGCTGTATATCAAGAGAATATTCATCTAATGCACTCATTTTGAAACTGTTTTTACAAAAATAACATATCTTATCAACCTTTCAAAACACTCCAAAATAGCAAGCCCCAGCCAATTACAAGCAAAGTACCGCCTATTGGAGCTACTGCTCCGAATACATTAATGCCCGTAAAACAAATTAAAAACAAACTACCTGAAAAAATCAAAGTACCCAAAAGGAAGGCATTTCCGCTCCAGTTGATGGTATTTCCAGGAAACTCTTTGCTCAAAATCCCAACCAACACCAAGGCTATGGCATGATAAAACATATAACGCACCCCTGTTTCGAAGGTATCCGATCGGCCGGATGACTCTAACATTGCCTTCAAAGCATGAGCACCAAAAGCACCAATTGCCACACCCAAAAGACCCAAAACCGAACCTGAAAGAAGAAAAAACTTATTCATAAATTGATTTTTTTAATATTTTGATTAAATCCAAAAATCGGAAACTAAAGATATATTTAACATATTGATAATTAACAAATTATCACATTAATTAACCTCGACTGCCAAAAATAGAACTGCCCACCCTTATCATCGTACTGCCTTCTTCCACCGCTAGCTGCCAGTCACCACTCATTCCCATTGAAATTTCGTCCAGTGAAAAATTATCCGCTTGAATGTTCCGAGTTTGTTCAAAAAGCTCTTTTAGGCTTCGAAATTCCTCTCGAATCAAATCCATATTGTCGGTAAAAGTACTCATACCCATCAAACCTTTTACTTTGATGTTTTTTAGCGACTTAAACTCCTCTGACTCCAGCATTTCTAGGTATTCAGCCTTATCCATGCCAGTTTTTGAATCCTCTTTAGCTATGTAAATTTGTATCAAACATTCAATAACACGCTCATTTCTCGCGGCTTGCTTATCTATCTCCTTCAAAAGCTTGAAACTGTCTACGGAGTGAATCAAATGCACAAAAGGAGCAATAGACTTGACCTTATTGGTTTGTAAATGCCCTATAAAATGCCATTCAATATCTTTGGGCAAGGCTTCGCATTTGTCAACTAACTCTTGCACATAGTTTTCTCCAAATGCTCTGAAGCCAATTTCATAGGCCTCCAAAAGCAATTCTTTTGGCTTAAACTTCGAAACAGCCACCAGTTTTACCCCGGCCGGAATTTGTTTTTTAAGATTTGTTATATTTTCCTGAACTTCCGTCATGCCTTTTCCTCATAAATTATGGCCAAATTTACAATAACTTCAGCCGCTTTGAGCATATCTTGTACTGAAACCCACTCTAATTTTGAATGAAAAGCATGTTCTCCTGCAAAAATATTCGGGCAAGGTAAACCCATAAAAGATAACTTTGATCCGTCTGTTCCACCTCGTATGCTTTGCAACTTGGGTTCAATTCCCGCTCTTTTTATAGCTTGAATAGCATTTTCGGTCACCTGCGGATAATTGTCCAGAACGACTTTCATGTTCCGGTATTGTTCTTTCACCATAAACTCAAAGCTCGAGTTATCGTATTCTTTCAGCACATCTTCAACTATTTCTTTGAGCAGATTTTCTTTCTTCAAAAGTCCTGATTCATCAAAGTCTCTGACGATAAAACTCAGTTTACATAACTCCACATTTCCTTGAATATCAGTGGGATGAATAAATCCTTCTTTGCTTTCTGTCGTTTCAGGCGAAAGTATTTCTTTAGGCAAAGCTGCAATAATTTCAGCACCAATTTTAAGTGCATTTTGCATTTTTCCTTTGGCAAAACCAGGATGAGCACTCACACCATGAATCCTAATCTCCACACCATCTGCTGAAAAAGTTTCATTTTCAATAGAACCCAATGTTTCTCCATCCACCGTGTAACCAAAATCTGCATCCAATCGCTTCAAATCCACATTTTCAGTCCCTCTACCCACTTCTTCATCTGGTGTGAAAAGAATTTTTATGTCGCCATGTTTAATTTCAGGATGCTTTGCTAAATATTCCAATGCGGTCATAATTGCAGCCAAACCAGCTTTATTATCTGCACCCAAAAGTGTAGTTCCTGAGGCTGTGATGATGTCATTTCCAAGCTGATGTTTCAGGTCGGGATGTTCAGACATTCTGATAACCTGAGAGTTATCATCTGGCAAAATCAAATCTTGCCCTTGATAATTTTCATGAATGATGGGTTTCACATTTTCACCCGAACAATCAGGCGAGGTGTCCATGTGAGAACAAAACATAATTTTAGGTACATCTGTCTTGGTAGAATTACGACTTAGGGTGGCATAAACTACCCCAAAATCATCCATTTCGGCATTTTGCAACCCAAATGCCTCCAACTCCTCCACCAAAATTCTTCCCAAATTCTTTTGTTTTTCAGTTGAGGGGCTACATTCACTTTCTGGATCAGACTGCGTGTCAATTTTAACATACCTCAGAAACCTATCGAGAAGTGCATCCTTTAGATTTATCATCATTTTTCAAGAATAGATTTCAAATCAGCGGGAGAATAGTTAATATTCTTAAGCGTTTTGTTATCTGCTGTCCTATAAACCAAATATCTGTCCCCGTCTTTTTTATAATAGCATTCAAAACCTTTTTTGGTGTAATGCTCCACAGTAGCCTCCGCCTCTGCTACATTCGCACACGCTTTGCTCATATTTGACAGTTGCACCTCATCAAATAGCTCCTTGAATTTATCTCCCAAACCAAATTCTAAAACCGCTCCGGACAATACATATTGGATATCACAAAGGGCATCCGCAACCTCCACAATGTCATTATTTTTTATAGCCTCCGCCAGTTCTTTTAATTCCTCCGAAATAAGCTCAACCCTTAGCTCACAACGCTTCTGAGCAGGAATAATAGGTGTTTTTTCTATCGGATGGTGAAAAGTTCTGTGAAAATCAGCCACTTGATTTAAACAATCGAGTTTGTCCATTTTGTTTTTAATTATGATATTTGAAAAAATATTACCGTAAAATAAATATTCAATTGAATTATCTTGCAAAGTTGTTCAATTTTGAATAATATTGCTAAAAATCTCGAAGTCAAATAAATCTTAATTCTTAAAATTATGAACAAATTAGTAAAGCTACTATCAATTTTTGCACTAGCTACAACTGTTTCATTTTGGTCTTGCAAAGGTGATCAAGGTATACAAGGAGAAACTGGCCCTGTCGGCCCTATTGGACCTACTGGTGTTGCTGGCCCTACTGGCCCTACAGGCCCTGCTGGTGCTGTTGGCCCTGCTGGTCCAGCCGGAGCAAATGGCAATGCAAACGTTCAAAGCTTCCAAGCTACTGTAAAGTCTACAGACTGGAAAGAAGTTGACGTTACTGGCGTTGGCAATGGTGTATCTAGCAAATGGGGTGGTGTAGCGATAACAAATGCCTTGGTTTCAACAGACAAATTCGTTATGGTTTTTGTTAAAAATGGGGAAACTTTGAAAGCTTTGCCAATTCTATATACAAAGGATTTTGATAACTCTGTGGAGCGTTTAGACTACGGTTATAAAACTGGTCAAGTAGAGTTGTTCTACAGAATGCAGTCTCAATTGTTTGGTACAAACGGATCAACTTCTTACAAACCAAACGGTGACTTAACGTTTGACATTGTTGTAACTTCTAAAACTGTTGGTGCTTCTCTTGAGAAAAGCGGTGTTGACATGAAAAACTACAAAGAAGTCATGAATTTCTTGAGTACTAGCTTGTAATATCAAAAGGTCTTAATGAAAACCCTTTCTCTGCAACCAGCGAAAGGGTTTTTTTATTTTTATGAAATCCAAAGTAATATCGTTTTTAATCGCTTTAATTGTTTGTCAACTACCTTGTAAAGCTCAATTTTTAGACGATGAAAAGAACAAAGAACAGACTATTAAAGGCTTAGACTTCCTTTATAATCAGCAGTTTGACCAAGCCAAAGAGGCCTTAAACAACGTAAAATTGGCCTATCCACAACACCCCGTGAAGTTTCTACTTAATGCCTTAGAACTACAATGGCAATATGTGCCAATAGACAAAAATCCAGAAATCTTAAAAAAATATATAGCTGAACTAAACAAATGCATCTCAGCGGCCAAGGTGATTTACAAAAATCCTAAATACAAAAAGGAGGCTACTTTTTTCCTTTTGGCTGCTCATGGATTCATTGCACTGTCAAATAATTACCAAAAGGAATACTTCGATGCCGCCAGCGAGGCAAAAAAAGCTTATTCCTTTTTCAATGAAGGAAAAAAATATAAAAATGAGAACCCCGAATTTTTGTTTGCATCTGGATTATATAATTTTTACAGAGTGCAGTATCCAGAATCTCACCCGATGGTGAAACCAGTGGTAATGTTTTTTGAAAACGGCAATAAAAAACTTGGCCTTCAGGAACTCGAAAACTCCTATAAAAAATCTATTTTCAGCAGAACCGAAGCTGCCTTATATTTGGTTAACATCAACATAAAGTACGAATCAAACTTTAAAAAATCTCTGGTCTATTCGAATATTCTACATTCAAAATACCCCAATAACTATATTTTCAAGATAAAGCACGTGGAGAGTTTATTGCTAAACAATGAATTTGAAGAAGCCATAAAACTTATTGAGCAATTAAAATCCAGAAAAGATAAAGTGAGCCAGTTGTCAACATTGGTTTTTGAAGCTTATAAAGAAGAACACGCAGACAAAAATCTACAGGGGGCTTTAGTAAACTATGCAAAAGCACTGAAAATACCTCACGATGACCGCTACACCAAAGAATATCATGGAATGGCATATTTGGGAATGGCTCGTATATTTGTGAAACAAAAAGACCTAGGAAAAGCAAAGGCTTTGTATAAAGAATGCCTCCAAATAGCAGAATACCAATGGGTTGTGGATGCCGCTAAAACAGAATTAAAAAAAATATCTTAATTTAATCAATATGTCGAGCTCGCTGATTTTAAACGCCAAAGTCATAAATGAGGGAAAAATAGAGGAATTAGATGTCTTTGTAAAAGATGGGAAAATTGACAAAATAGGTAAAGACCTCAGACATTTAACTGCTGATAATATAGTAGATGCCTCAGAGAAATACCTAATGCCTGGTGTTATAGATGACCAAGTGCACTTTAGAGAGCCGGGATTAACACATAAAGCGACTATTGAGAGTGAATCGAAAGCTGCTTTGGCGGGAGGAACTACCAGCTTTATGGAAATGCCCAATACCGTTCCCAATGCCCTTACACAAGCCTTATTGGAGGACAAATACCAAATAGCGGCTCAATCAAGCTGGACAAACTACTCGTTTTTTATGGGTGGGTCCAATGACAATTATGATGAAGCCATGAAGACTGATTTGAGTCAAGTATGTGGTTTAAAGCTATTTATGGGTAGCTCTACCGGAAATATGTTGGTTGACAATGAAAAAACACTTGAGAACATTTTTAGTAATTTCTCAGGGCTAATAGCTACACATTGTGAAGACGAAGGCACTGTGAGAGCCAATCTGGAATTCTACAAAGAAAAATATGCAAATGGCGTAATTCCATATGATATTCATGCTCTCATCAGAAACGAGAAAGCCTGCTACTTATCCAGCTCTATGGCCTCGAGTTTAGCAAAAAAACATGGCACACGTCTTCATATCCTCCATATTTCGACGGGTGAAGAGCTCGAGTTATTCGATAATTCTATACCTCTAGCCGACAAAAAGTTGACCTCCGAGGTTTGTGTGCATCATTTATATTTTGACGCCGAAGATTATAAGCAACTTGGCACCAAGATAAAGTGTAACCCGGCCATCAAACACAATCATCGAGAAAAACTTTTAGCAGGTCTACTGAACGATAAACTCGATATTATTGCCACCGACCATGCACCTCACACCATAGAAGAAAAATCCAGTGACTATTGGAATGCACCTTCTGGTTTGCCATTGATACAAAATAGCCTCCAAGTTATGCTTGATTTTTATGCAAAAGGCAAAATAAGTCTGGAGAAAATTATAGAGAAAATGTGCCACGCTCCGGCAGAATGCTTCAAAATAGACCGCCGTGGGTATATTAGAGAAGGCTATTGGGCAGATTTGGTACTGGTAGATTTAAACTCACCATATACAGTTTCGAAAGAAAATATACTATATAAAGCAGGTTGGTCGCCTTTTGAAGGAAAAACCTTCGGAGCCAGTGTGTGCAAGACTTACATTTCGGGCGAATTACTTTATGACGAAGGTAATTTCTACAATAAGAAGTCAGGTAAAAGGCTCTTGTTCAATCGATAAATACAAAAAAAGTCGCTCCATTTAGAAGCGACTTTTTTTTGAGTACTTATGTGAGTTTTACTCTTCTAAAGACCTTATTAAGTACGGTTTGATAAATTTTCCCAAATTTCTCATAGCACCAGTTTTTTAACTCTTTCATTTCTGGTGGCAGCAACTCCTTTAAACCCTTTTTTAATTCTTTTTCGAATAACTTTGAATCAAAACTAACTTTATCCAAGATCATTTTTATATACTCAAGCATCTTCATGGGTAATATGTTTATGTCATTATATAACGTCGTTTATTTTCAATTCTTTTATAAATCTTTAAAAATAATCTTCCATTTAAGACTTTTTAAGGACTACACTCGGGATATTACATTTTCAAAATCGGTACTTTCCTCAAAAAATCCAACAATTTTTCTAAGAACAGTCTCCACGACAGCATCTGGGCAAGACGCACCGCATGTGAGTACAATTGTAGGTTTTTTACCAAAACTAAAAACACCAAAACTTTCCTTTTCCGTTTGAGTATGGATGTCAAAATGAGATACACAGTCTACCGATATTAGGTCGGCCTCCGTCTGAATAAAGTAAGTAGGAAAAGTGGTTTCAAGTAATTCCACCAAATGTGTTGTATTCGAACTGTTATAACCACCCACCACTATGGCCAAATCAGCTTGCTCTTTCATAAGGGCATAAGTAGCATCCTGATTGTCGTTGGTAGCATAACAAAGTGTATCTCGCGTACTTGCAAAAAAGGCTGGAATCTGCAACTCTGATAAGTTCTTTGCTTTAATAAGTTCGCCCTTTAAATAGTTGGCGATATCCTGAGTTTCTGAGGCCAACATAGTGGTTTGATTCACCACACCGAATCTTTCCAGATCCTTTTCAGGATCAAATCCTTCAGAAAATCTACCTTGAAACTGCTGATAAAATTCTGCCGAGGTTTTCTCCTTTCTGATGTAGGCTGCCAAAAGCTCCGCCTCCGACATGTCTTTTATAACTATGGTGGGCGAGTTTTCTTGACTATGCGAAAATGTCGCTCGGGTTTCTTCGTGATCGGGTTTTCCATGTACTATAACACTAAATCCCCTCTCTCCTATTTGTTGGGCACGGTTCCAGACTTTCTCAACAAAAGGACAAGTAGTATCATATTGGTATGAATTTATACCTAAAGCAGCCAGTTCGTTTTGCAACTCGATGGTCGTTCCAAAAGCCGGCACTATCACTATGTCATCTGCTTTTAGATCTGCAAAGGCTTCCAATTTATTGCCTTTTGTATCCATCAAAAACTTTACTCCTCTAGACAACAAATCGGCGTTTACCTCAGGGTTATGGATCATTTCGCTTAACAAGAAAATCCGCTTACCTTCATTCTCTGTTAACACTTTATAGGCAATCTCCACCGCATTTTCTACACCATAACAAAACCCAAAATGCCTAGCTATCAATATCTTAACACTCTCGAAATCCAGAACAGTAGGACTAAAGTCTTTCTTTAACTTATCTTTTAACCTGCGTTTTTCTTTGATACTTGCTATTATGGAACTTCTATATATTTGCGGAATCTCAAATGTCTTCATTCAATTGGTTTTCGTTATTTTGAAAACTTAATGCATTATTGCTTTGTTCCAAAATTATCAATTAATCTGCTCATTAGTGCTAAATATTAATTATTTTCGCACCTTTCTTCCTAATATTTTTCAGCACATGAGGTCAAAACTTCTGTTCCTTGTATTTCTTGTAAGTCTGCAAAGTGGTTTCTCGCAAAGTGCCAATAGTTCAATTTCACAAATATCTGATGCATTTCTTGAAAGAATAGAAGTTAAATCTGGCAAACTATCTAATACATTTCATGCCAACGTAAAACCCTTCAGCAGACAACAAATAGGTGATTTTTTAGCCCAAATAGATACCTCTACTTTTTTGAAATTTTCAAAAGTAGATAGGCGGAACCTCGAATATCTCCAGATAGATAATTGGGAGTTTATCAATCAAAATAAAATAATAGAAAATAAAAGTAAAAAACCCATCCTCAAGCATCTCTACAAAAACAAATCAGAGATGTACTATGTACAAGCTGATGATTATGACATTCACGCTTCACCGATTTTAAATGTCGGTCTCGGAACCAACTCCGCCCATGGTGAATTAGCTTCAAAATCTACATTTGTAAATACGCGGGGAATAGAAATTAGAGGAAGCATTAACAAAAAGTTGGGCTTTTATACGATGTTAACTGATAACCAAAGCTCAAGTGCCAATTTTCTGGTGAATTTCTACAAAATTTACGAGGGTTATCCTTACCAATCGTTGGTAAAAATAAAAAATGATAACTACGATTTACTTCAAGGCGACTATTTTTCAGCTCTTGGCTATTTCGCCTTTAAGCCTATAAAAAGCCTTACCCTGACGTTTGGACATGACAAAAACTTTATCGGCTCGGGAATCAGATCCATGGTTCTCAGTGATTTTAGTGCACCATATTTACAACTAAAAACAGACCTACGAATTGGCAGACTTCAATATTTGTCTATTCTAGGACAAATGACCAACCTACAAGTTGTAAATCCACCTTTTAGCCAAATCACCAACGCACCTAAGTACATGGCTTTTCATCACCTAAACATTAATCTTACCAAAACCCTCAATGTAGGTTTGTTTGAAAGCGTGATGTATGGCAATCGTAGAACAGGTTTTGAGTTAAACTATCTCAATCCCGTTATTTTCTACAGATTCGTGGAAGGTTATTTGGGGAGCTCTGACAATGCCATGGTTGGGGCCGACTTTAAGCTTAATCTTTTCAAAACATTTACGGCGTACGGCCAGTATTTTTTAGATGAGTACAATTCAACTGAGTTTAAAAAAGAGGGTTGGTGGTCCAAAAAATATGCTTGGCAACTGGGAGCAAAATATTTTGATGTATTTAAAATCAAAAATCTTGACCTCCAATATGAACTCAATAGGGCCAGACCCTACATGTATTCTCACTTTACAGACTACACCAACTACGTAAATTACAACCTCCCTGTTGCTCATCCATTAGGAGCAAATTTTAAAGAAAACATTGTTTCTGTCAAATATCAACCTCATGCCAAAGTATTTCTATCATTTGTGGCCATGAGTGCCTTGAAAGGGGAAGACAAAGACAGTAGTAATTACGGGGGAAATATAAAACTTAATAACCGCATTGGAAGAATATCAGATTATGACAACTACATAGGTCAGGGCTTCGAAAACCGCATTAAAAATACAGAAATGGTGGCCTCGGTAATGGTAAAACACAACTTATTCATTGATTTAATGTATCAAAGACGCAAAGATTCTTACTTTGAAGACGAAACCGAGAGTATTTTGTCGTTTGGCCTTAGGTGGAACATGGTGAGGAGGCAACTGCTATTTTAACAAAAAAAACCTGCGATTAAATCGCAGGTCTAAAGCTTTTAGAAAAATTTAAGATGTTTTGTATCGTCGATTCTCTCGGACTTAGATTTATCTGGTTCATTTCTTCTTTAATCTCTATACAGTCGAGATAGAACTCCAGCAAATCATTGTCATAAATTAAAGAGGTCTCAATGATAACATTTTCAGAACTCGAGGTTTCGTTATAAATGTAACGGACAATCTCATTCTGCGTTGATGTACAGGTTTGTGTCATAGGCATATTTTGTTTTACTCATCAATTTTCTCAGATTGATAAGAGCATAACGCATACGTCCTAATGCAGTATTGATACTCACGCCCGTAGCTTCGGCAATCTCTTGGAAACTGAGGTCTTCATAATGCCTCATTACCAATACTTCGCGTTGTTGCTCCGGCAACTTCTTGATCATACTCCTCAAATGCTCGTAAGATTCTTTTTTGATTTGAGCTGACTCAATAGAATCTTCTGCGAAATTAAGAGAGTTGAACACACTACTTCCATCCTCAAAAACTACGTTAGGATAACGTTTTGCCCTACGAAAATAGTCAATGGCCAAGTTGTGGGCAATCCGAAGAATCCATGGCAAAAATTTGCCTTCTTCGTTGTACCTTCCTTCTTTCAAGGTCTTTATGGCCTTAATAAAGGTGTCTTGGGTTAGGTCTTCAGCGACGTAACTGTCTTTCACAACAAGGTAAATAGTAGTGTAAACTTTGGACTTGTATCTATTAACAAGCGTGGCGAATGCCTTTTCGTCTCCACGTATGTACGCTGATATAAGCTCACTTTCGTTAACTAGGATTTTTTCCATTATGTATTTTCAGATTAGTTAACGTAGAGTTTTATACCATATTGTACGAACGGGGTTTTTAAATTTGAAGAATTATTTTTCCGAAATATAAAACAATAAATTTTTAAAAGTCAAATTTTGGTAGAAAAAAATTAGTTAACGGTTAGTTAATAACCATTTTAAACACAATATTTTCTCTTGAAAGACCTCTAAATTTACTTCAAAAACTATTCCAAATAAACAAAAAGGGCATTTAATGTGTCATAGGGAAGATTATATTGGGTTTTTCAACGTTTATTTAAAAAAAGACTTTTCGGTACGATTTTTGTAAAAGAGTATGTACGAAATGTTATTGAATGGTACTAAATCAAGCTTTCAAAACTTTTATCTAGTTTTTGATTATTTTTGCACCTAGGTGCTTAAAAAATTAACAAATATCAATTTTATCTGACATTAGGATGACCAAACTTTTATTTAAGGTTATTGTGTTTTTGGCCTTTATATTTATAGGCTCGAAAACTTACGCACAAAAAGATTTAATCATTACACAAGCCGGAGAAGAGATAAGGTGTAAAATCTTAGACGAAACCCCGACAAGGTTTGTTTATGCTTACTTGGGTCCAAAGAATAAAATTCTGAGAAATGAAATATTCAAAAATCTAGTATCCTCTTTTAAATACAGCTATTACCCTAGTGATGTTTTGAAAAATGACAAACTAATAGAAAAAACCAAGTCGGGACAATCAAACAGAGCAGAACCACTTAGACCATCCACTGCTGAGGAAAAGCCTTCAACGGCTTCAAAAGGCAAGGAAACACCAGCAAAAAAAGAAGTAGGCAGCAATAACAAAAAAGCTGCAGTAACTGCTACAAGTAAAGATAGCTTGAGCACCAAAAGCAGCCCAGAAACGGCAAAATCTACGAGTACAGAATCTTCGGAAAAAGTAGCGGAAAAACCTGTAGAAAATAATACCCAAAAACCTCTAGAAGACTCCAAACCCGATACAAAAAACTCGAAGGCTGATAAATTAGCAAAAGAGGCTGAGGCTAAAAAAGAAGAAATAAAGAAAGAAGATTTGTCTCCATTGGCTGATGCCGAGCCTGTTTCAGAGTTTAAAAACTACCTCAAGTACAGAATAGGTGCCAAGGGTGGTTTGGGAAACATTATTGCCAAGAACACGGATACCTCTCCCTATGGATTGTATAAAGAAAAGCTCCTTAGAGGTTGGATGTTTGGCGTAGATGCCGCATACTTTTTTAAAGATAATATAGGAATTGGAGCAACTTACACGAATTTTCAGGCTAGAAATTCAAGCACCCAACTCGATTACCCCAATTTGTTTACTGGTGAAGCTATTTCAGCGGGACAACTGTCAAACAAGGTATCGCATAAGTTTGTAGGTCCAACATTTTTATATAGAAAAAACATAGACTACAAAACGTTCGCAATTTTGACCTTAAGCCCAGGTATGCACCTATACACCGACAAAGGTTTAACCAACAATGCAGCGTTTAAATTTACAGGACAGGCCTATGGTGCTGCAGCTACACTAGGTTTAGACTTTTTGTTGGGAAATGACATTTTCGGACGAGATATTATACTCAGCCTTGAGGGCGGTTACAACTACGGCCAAATAACCACCATAGACAATTCTATAGAAAAAGTTAAACTACCTACGGCCATAAATCTAAACAGATTAGACTTTACCATAGGCCTACGTTTCACGAGATTCCCGATGTATCTGAGGTAAAAAGCTTATTTCGCCAAAGTGCCATAAAGGTCAAACTCAGCAGCACTGGTAATTTTAACATCAGCGAAGTCGCCAAGCCTTACATACTCGTCAGCCGATACCAAGACTTCGTTGTCTACTTCTGGGGAATCAAATTGGGTTCTTCCTATAAAATACCCACTTTCTTTTCTATCAAAAAGGACTTTGTAAGTATTGCCAACTTTCTTTTGATTGAGCTCCTCAGATATTCCTTGCTGTAGCTCCATGATAATATCCACTCTTTCTTGTTTTTCCTCGGCTGGTATGTCGTCGTTCATCTGATATGAATGCGTGTCGTCTTCGTGAGAATATTGAAACACGCCCAATCTATCAAATCTTTGCTCCTTTACGAAGTTATACATCTCCTCAAACATATCTTCAGTTTCGCCTGGATGACCCGCAATAAGTGTGGTTCGGATGGCAATTTCAGGTACTTTGTTGCGGATATCTGCCAATAGTTGCTCGGTTTTAGGTCTATCAATGCCACGACGCATGATTTTCAACATCTCTGAAGAGCCATGTTGCAAGGGCATGTCCAAATATTTACAGATATTTGGTTTCTTGGCCATTACGTCCAATATATCCATCGGAAAACCCGACGGGTAAGCGTATTGTAAACGTATCCAATCGATACCTTCCACATCAGATAACCTGTCCAAAAACTCAGCTAAATTTCTTTTTTTGTAAATATCTAAACCATAATAAGTTAGATCTTGTGCGATGAGAATAATTTCCTTTGTGCCTTTGGCTGCAAGATTTTTAGCAGAAAGTAACAACTCTTCCATTGGCCGAGACTCATGCTTGCCTCTCATGAGCGGAATAGCACAAAAACTACACGGACGGTCGCATCCCTCAGCAATTTTGAGATAGGCATAATGGGCTGGGGTAGTCAAAAGACGTTCACCAACAAGCTCCTTTTTATAATCCGCCTTGAGTGTTTTAAGCAATCTAGGAAGTTCATTGGTACCAAACCAAGAGTCTACAAGTGGTATTTCTTTTTCAAGTTCGTCCTTATATCTGTGCGATAAACAACCTGTAACTATTACTTTCTCTACATGACCAGCTTCTTTGGCCTCCACGTATCTTAGAATGGTATCTATACTCTCCTGCTTGGCGTTGTCTATAAATCCACAGGTGTTAATAACTACTATTTGAGCGTCGTCCTTTTCGGCTTCATGTGTTACACTTAAACCATTTCCCTTTAGTTGTGTGTACAATATTTCTGAGTCAACAAGGTTTTTTGAACAACCCAATGTGACTATATTGATTTTTGACTTACGATTTCCTTTTGTTTTCATCTGATGTAATTTCTGTACAAAGGTCGAGGAAAATCGCCACAAAACGGTATTTACAAGGAATGTATTTCAAAAAAATACATGTTACGAAAGGCTAAAATTAACTCCGAACGACAAATTATCTTAGTAATTCCAGAATTCCATCTTTGTTAAAAGATTCGCCATTTTTTAAAATTGCAGATATTCTGTAAAAATAAATACCAGCAGGAGCTGTTTTACCTTTGATACTTCCATCCCAACTTTCAGCTGGATTGGATAGTTGAACTACCTGCTCTCCATATCTATTAAAAACTTGGAGGTTATAAGATTCGATGTTGTCGAATTTTCCTTTAAGTCCAAAAAAATCGTTAAACTTATCATTATTCGGCGTAAATACATTAGGGAAGACCAGATTCGTTGGAACTTCCATCTTTACCACATTAGAATAACTCACTAAGGCCGGATTAGAATCAGAAACGGTTTTGAGCCTAATCTTTGCTTGGTCGTTGTAACCTTCAAAATCGGCCTCATGTTGGTTTCCAATTACTGGTTTTAAAGCTTTAATAGTATTGGCGTTCTCTTCCAAATATTCAATCTCTCTTGAAGCAATATTTGATTCAGAGAATGGATTGTCGTTTTTCCAATTGAGTAGCTTGGGTTCTTGATAACTCATAAATACAGAAGCAACAGAATCAGAAAGGGCCGAAACGCTTTCACACTTGTCTATATAACCAATTCTGTATTCCTCAGATTTCGAAGCCAATACCTTGTCTGCAATAAAATCCGTCGGATGAACTAAGCTGTCTATTTTCTTAAAACTACCATTACTTTTTTTGTATAAAACCCAACGGTTAATGTCTATGGGCCAGTTTGGGGTTTTATCAAAGTACACGGCATTCTTATTATCGAAATCAGTACTAACATACACCTCCTTTGGCTTTTCAGCTACAATATTTGACCTATCTACACATACAAGATTAGAGAGACTTTGTCCTGAAAATTTTAGAAATCCTATTTGACCAGTGGTATTGACTTTTACTCTATAACAATATTTGTTTTTACAAGTAATTGTATTATCGGTATAAGTAAAAATATTGGCAAAAAGCATAATTGGGGTCACAATTGATGAGTTTTCTGTTCGTTCAATTCGCTGGCTGATTGCAATATTGGTAATAAAATTACTAGGCATACCAAACATTGTATTAGGGTATCTAGTCCAGTCCAATTTATACTGATAAGGGCTAAAAACAACACTTTTAAGTGGATGTGTGCATAGCTCGGCTGACCATTCGGTTGAGAAACCACAGCCAGTTTTTTCTCTTTGAATAAAATAACAATACGACTTGGTGCTATCTGGTATATTCACCGAGTATTTGCCAGGAACAATATTAGAAATTATCACATTACTTGTAGTTGGTAAAGTGCCTTTAGGATAGGCATAGAGCCGGTATTGTTCAGCGGCAACATTAGAAGTGTGATACGAACCTGTAAAAGTTATGGTCGCTTTTTGTGGATTTTGTAGCTTGACTTCAGAAATATTGGGATTGAATGGGCGATCAATACCTCCTGCAACCAAAACAGAAGACGTAATTGTGGTAGTAGGAACAGGAGTTGAACAGCCTTTCGTTGGATCATTATAATTACCTGTAACTTTAAACTGAGTTGGCAAAACAACATTTTTAGTCGTTTGATAGGGCAATTGACTTCGAGTAATCATTGTGCTAGTGGTACCAACAATAATTTCATAAGTGTCGAAATCATTATAAGTATGAACTGGAATATTTACAACAAGCGAACTTCCCACGCATTGGGTGTAGCTATGAATGGCATAATTCCCAGGTCTTACAACCAGATTTTTGCAAGCTACTGAAACTTTACCATTAAAATCACCAATTTGTACAACAGTAAATGTTTCAGGTTTTTTGACCAAAGAAGTATAGTCAAACGTGATTTGTGAGGTGGCCAACATTTTAACTTCTTCTAGGCTTTCTCCTTGATAGTTAAAGACATATTTAACATTTTTGCTCAATGATTTATCCGTAACTGTCAACATTTGTGGTAAACAGAGTGTAGTACTACTTAGGTCAAATTCACCTTTGGCAAACGAAGGTTGTTGACACAAATCCTGAGATTTGGACTGAAAAAAAACGAAAGTCAATATGGAAAGTAATATTAATCGCAACCTATTTTCGATTTTGTTTCCTTTAAATATAACATGTATCAAACTTTTAACAAAAACCATTGTTTTGAATTTGAAGACATTTTTAGAACGAAGATAAAAAATAGTTAAGGATAAAGCACATGAACGACAATAAATTTTTTAAACGGAGGGAGCCATTTGCATTTATGCTTTATTTGGCCATTTTTGGAAGTACTTTATTATTTTTAGCAATTTTTGTGATTTTTCTAAAAAAAGAACTCGTCAATCAAAATATCCCATTGGTTCTACCGAAGGTTTTTTGGGCAAGTTCAGTGGCTATTTTGGGCAGTAGTTTATCTATATTTTTGGCCAAGAAAAACCTTGAAAATCAAATTTTTAAAGGATTCAAAACTAACCTAGGCATTACTTATTTACTAGGTTTGGCATTTTTGGTTTTACAGATAACAGGTTGGATGGAATTAGCAAACAGAGGCTTTACGATGGCCAACCATACGGGTGTTTCATTTTTATACATTTTATCAGGACTCCACATCTTACATACTTTTGGAGGTATAGTGGGCTTATCACTGACTGTAGCCAAGGTTTTCCGTAACAAATCTTATGTAGACTCATTTGTTTACAGCGTTAATCCACCCAACCAATTGAATTTCAAACTAATCTATATTTATTGGCACTTCTTGGATGTATTGTGGCTGTTTATTTTCTTATTTTTGTTGTATCATGCTACATAAAACAAAAGGAATTGTCATCAGTTTTGTAAAATACAAGGAGACATCCATCATTGTAAAAATATACACAGAGATTTTTGGTATTCAAACATACATCGAGAATGGCGTAAGGAGCTCTAAAGGAAAAAATAAAATAGCTCTTTTTCAGCCACTTACACTACTCGACCTTGTGGTTTATCACGACTCCAAAAAAGAAATTCATAGAATCTCAGAAATAAAATGCCTCTACCCTTACAACACCATAACCGTAGATATTAAGAAATCGAGCCTTGGAATTTTTGTAAACGAAGTACTCAACAACAGCCTAAAAGAGCATGCCGAAAACACACCGCTGTTCAATTTCCTTGAGGACTCCTTGAAATATCTCGACCAACACGAAGAGCAAATTGAGAACTTTCACCTCTATTTTCTGATCAACTATTGCTTTTATTTGGGATTTGGGCCAGAAAACGAAGACGATGTAGTGAACCAATTACAAGAACACGCAATTCCGGTAAGTTCTGACGAGAAAAAGCTTTTGAAAGACCTAATTCAACAAAATTTTGGAAGTACATTATTTATAAACAAACACCTAAGGATGAGACTATTAGACCTTATTCTTACCTACTATAAAATACATGTGGAGGGTTTTGGCAACTTGCGTTCGATGGGCGTTTTGAAAGAAGTACTGGAGTAATTATTTTTTAGAAGAAATCTTACTTTCAGTACCCTTGGCGAGCCTTTTGATGTTTTCGCGGTGCGTAAAAACCAATAGCAAAAACAATCCAAAAGCTATGAGAGACATGTAGGTTTGGTCAAAATTGAAAAACAAATAGTAAAATACAAATGTCAAACCAGCTAACATAGAGGCCAGTGAAACGTATCTTGTAAAATATACAACCGCAACAAACACTGCAACACTAAGACCAGCCCCGGCAGGTGAAACCGCCAAAATAACACCCAATGAAGTAGCAATACCTTTTCCTCCTTTGAAATTGGCAAAAACTGACCAGATATGCCCCAAAATAGCTACAATACCTACAGTGAATGTTTGTTCTTCAGAAAAATCCAAATAACGAGCAAGCAAAACTGGTAATAGACCTTTTAATAAATCAAAAATAAGAACTATAATGCCTGCTTTCTTTCCTAAAACTCTGAGGGAATTGGTAGCCCCCACATTGCCACTACCATGTTGTCTGATATCTATCCCATGAAAATATTTGGCATACCAATATGCAGTAGGGATGGAACCCACCAAATAAGCAAATGCGTAAACTACAACTTTCAATAACATCGGGACTTTCTGGTATTATTTCGCAAAAATACAAAATTGTACGATTTTAATACCAAAAAATAAAAAATGATTGTAAATGGCTTATTTACAATCATTTAAAAAATATCAAGATTTAATTTTTCCCTAAACCTTTTTTCTTGAGAGCGAGGTCATGAGCAGTATCATAGTAAGCCCTAAGGTTGGTCCAGTCAAATACATCTGAGATGTTTTCAACGCGGTTTCTTTGCATAATTCTATCGCGGCGGGTCATGGTAACAAACTTAAACATGATGTTGGCCAATTGATCGGCTGCTTTGTCGAAGTTCTGGTCCTTTCTATTTACCACATACACACCTACGTTTTCGTAGTCTGTCATCAGCTGCATCATGAAATCTCCAAAACCTGATAAGTCACTGGTAACTGTTGGAATACCTCTGACCACGCACTCGAGCGGTGTATAACCCCATGGTTCATAATAACTTGGAAATACACCCAAGTGACAACCTCTCACAAACTGACTATATTCTAAACCAAAAAGTGGATTGGTTGGTGAGATAAAATCGGGATGGTAGACAAATTTCACCCTGTCCTGCTGGTGATTCATGAGGTTGGTTCTCTCAAAGAAATCGGTGATATCGTCAGGCTCTTTCAGCAGATGAGTCACCGTGCGAGGAAGGGTTTTAGTTCTCCAAGTTTGTATAGTCCTTCTTAACCGAAGTCTCCAGTACTCACTTACAAACTCGTTGAGGTCAGGCAAGTTTACATCCTCATTTGATGCCGAAGCATGAAAAAGATGCTCACCGATTTCTTTCTCCATTGACTCGCAAGTCTGTCGGATTTCCTCCATCACTGCACGAGACTGAAGCACCTGAGGATCAATAGAATGTACCGGATTTTTCGTTATCATAAACATCACTACCGTCATGTCCAGACCAGACTGTACAATCTTGAAATTGAGCCTTTTTAGTGCTTCCAAAGTAAGGTCGTAGCCCTTGTTTTTGAACTCATATCGGCCTGAGGTAAAGAAGTAAAGTGTATTGTCAAGATCCCAAGAGTAACTCTGAAAGAAATGCCCCATCACAAACTGATTGATTTTTTGTTTGTATTTGAGGTGTAAATTCTGAAACTCGTGTGTGGCCGCAAATCGTGTAATGTTCAGACCGTTAGGAAGAATCAAGTCGCACACTCTTCCGAAGAAAACCTCACACTCTTTGGCTGTAACATCGCTCACTGTTGTAAGTACGTGCGACAATTGAGCTGACTGACGCTCTATACCTGCTTGGGCTTCAATACCGTAGTTTTTGGCCTCTTTCTCCCAGTCGTATCTATCCAGCTTTTCATAAAAATCATTCACATTGCCGGCAATGTACCTACCCAACATGGTGGCATGGGTGGTAAATACTGTACCAATATTTACCTTGTCTTTTCGCAAATCAATCAATGCTGTCGAAGCCATCCACTCGTGAAAATGGGCAATTACCTCTTGCTTTTTGCTATGGTCTTCTACAAAAGATTGCAGGTATTGCCTCACCAAATCACCAAACGCTATAACACGGTTTACCAAATCCTCGCAATTAATAGTCGATATTCTGTGTCTTTCCCAAAGATCAAACTTCAACATATCTACCTTGGCTAGATTGGCATGAAAATCAATAAGTATGATTCTTGGCTTACCTGTAACCAACCAACGACCATAATACACCTCCATCCCCTTTTCTCTCAATCCTTGTGCGGCTTTTGAAAATATAGAATCGTCGTTATCAAGCCTTTCAAACTCAATACCAGCTGTCTGGGCAAAATATGGTCCAATCAGACAGTAATTGTCACCCCATTCCTCCACCATTGCGGGTACTTTGGAGCGTATAACGGTATAAATTCCACCAACTTGATTACAAACTTCCCAAGCTATTTCAAAAAGAATTGGCTTAGCTGAGGTCTTTCTCTCAATTTTTACTGTTTCCTCTTGTTCTCTTTTCAATTTTCCTATGGGCATATAAATTCAAGTTTATAAATATTAATGGTCTGTTTTATAGATATTTAATAAAAAAATCACTGTTTTTAGACAATATAATCTAAACACAGTGATAAAAATAAAAATAAAAATGTTAAATAAAATCTTTTCAGTCTAAAATAACTCTCCCAATTTATATTTAGGAACGAGATTCAAATGCCTGTACGCTTTTTCGGTAGCCTCACGGCCTCTGGCTGTTCTTTTAAGAAAACCTTCTTGTATCAAAAACGGCTCATAAACCTCCTCAATTGTTTCGGCCTCCTCTCCTACTGCAGTGGCTATGGTAGATAACCCCACCGGACCTCCTTTGAATTTTTCGACAATGGTTAGTAATATCCTATTGTCCATTTCGTCAAGACCGTCTTGATCAACTTCAAGTGCGGTGAGGGCCATTTCGGCTATTTCTATGGTGATAATGCCGTTGCCTTTTACTTGTGCAAAATCTCGGGTTCTTCTCAACAAGTTATTGGCAATCCTAGGCGTTCCTCTACTTCTTCGGGCTATTTCGAAAGCTCCTTTCTCGTCTATGGGTGTATTTAAAATTTGTGCCGAACGCACCAATATTCGACTTAAAAGTTCGGCATCGTAGTACTCCAAACGGGCATTAATTCCAAATCTAGCTCTTAGAGGCGATGTCAATAATCCAGAACGAGTAGTAGCTCCAACCAAAGTGAATGGATTCAGACCAATCTGCACACTGCGGGCATTGGGGCCTGAATCGAGCATGATGTCTATTTTGTAATCTTCCATGGCCGAATACAGGTATTCTTCCACTATCGGATTCAATCGGTGAATCTCATCGATAAAAAGTACATCGTTGGTATCTAATGAAGTCAATAAGCCAGCCAAATCGCTGGGTTTATCCAGCACGGGACCTGAGGTTATTTTCAGACTTGCACCTAACTCATTGGCTACTATATGCGAGAGTGTAGTTTTTCCCAAACCTGGAGGTCCGTGTAGTAAAACATGATCCAAGGCCTCATTCCGCATTTTGGCGGCCTTCACAAACACCTTCAAGTTTTCCAAGATTTTATCCTGCCCTGCAAAATCTTCAAACGAAACAGGCCTCAAAGCCCTTTCGAAATCTTTTTCGCCTGGGCTCATTCCCTCATCATCTCCTGTTAAAAAATCTTGACGCATGTATTGAATATTATTTTCAAAGAAAATACTAACCTAAACTCAAATATAGAGGTCATTGACGAAAAAATCGTTTAGAAACAGGTATTATTTTAAAATCAGAATCGAACCTCGAGTCTGGAGTTCGCCTCGTTCGGGGAAATATTTTGAACGATAATTGATGATGTAAGGATACAATTGATTTCCGAAAACCTTACCCTTGAATTTTCCATCCCATTTGATTTCGGGGTTTTTTGATGTAAAAACCAATTCACCCCAACGGTTAAAAACCTTAAAGTCAAAGTCGGTAATGTAAGCTGGAATAACCTCGAGGTCATTGTTGAGGTTGTCGTCGTTGGGTGTAAAAACATCTGGCAGAAAAAGTTCTGGTTCACAGCCTTCTCTAACAGTGATGGTATCTTTCGCAAGACATCCAAAATTATTTTCGACATCAAGTAAATACGTGGCTGGAATATCAAAAACATAGGCGGAGTCTCTACTTAAGGTGGTACCTAAGCTTGTCATCCAGGTGTAGTCGAAACTATCGCCTCCTTTTGGACTCGGACCAAACGCCTTTTTCTCAAATTCCTCAAAACATATATACAGTGTCCTTGGCAACTGTGTAACCGGAGCCGGTTTAATGTAGATAGTACCTGTGTATTCCTCCTCGGTACATTCTGTTTCAGTTAGTCTATCGACTACTTGATTGTTGACCACGCTGCTGATTTTACTTTTCTGAAAAACCTCAATCACCATTCTGATGGGATACCAGCCTGGTTTTGTGTAAGTATATGATGTTTGAGTTCCTTCCTTGCTTGTGCCATCGTGGAAATACCACGTCACCTTATTTCGCATTGGACTACAAATACCTTGTGTGGTAAGGATGGTGGGAGAATTCTGGCAATTTCCACTGTAATTAGCACTAATTCCTTCTCCTTCTTGCTCAGCTGCAGGTGCCAAAATGTTCGGTAATCCAAGCGTAGCCAAGCCATCAAGTGGGGCTCCAAATTTTGCTGAACCCGGAACGTATGTCAAACCCACCACAGCCGCATTTCCTTTTACATCAGGATTTTGCAGATAAGGCAAAAAGTTTTTATTGTTCACACTCATGTATAAATATTTGGTACCAGCACCATAAACTGGCCCTAGCATCAAAGCACCGAATTCCTCACCACGACGTTGAGAAATTATTTCCTTTTGAGCAGCTATACTGGCGGCATCACCGAGAAAAAGAGCAAGTTGAACTAAGTAAGAATCTTGATTTAAAGCTGGATTCCCTTTAACGGTAGTATAAAGAATATCGCTGTTTGAGCCAAAAGCCACGCCATAAACCACCGGAGGGGCAGCTATGTTGAGATCTATAAGCATTGGATTTGAGAGGGTATTTGTATTTAGATTTCTATCAAAAATCTCTACATAATTTCTGCCGGCTATGACAACACCATGTGCCAACTTACGCCCATTGGGCGATATAGCGATGTAACCAATTGACGAAGAACTATCTACAACTGGACTTCCGATAATTTGCTCAGTGGTTTTTATCCCAGTAGAATCTATGGTGAGTATATTAAATGCTCCTTTTTTGTAGTCAAAGGAATACATCACATAGGCGGAATCGTTACTTGATCTTATTGCTGCCATTTTTTCCGAAGCAGTGAAGGCTATTGGGATATTTTGCTCCACAACAGCTCCTTTTCTATTGTTGTAACGCATGTCTATCACGCTGTAAGACAATAACTTAGTGACAGGATTCTGAGAAAGCAAATAGTATTCCGTAAAATTACAGGAGTTGCAGTTAGGCTTAGGGACTAGCGTTAATCCTTGAGCACTGTTTGGATTTCCAACGGTAAAATTCGTTCCGCTAGCTGTAAAAATTTCAGAATCATCGCTTCCGGCAAAGAGCTTGGTACCGTCGGTATAAAAAACTAGATTGTTATTTTTGTCATAAACCATGGCTACCGCACCATTGGTGTTTACCAAACTGAGGTCGTTTGAATCGCTAGGTTTATAAGTGGGGTCTTCAATTGTCAAGTCAGGATTCAAATCTCCCTCATTGGCCAACGAATCACGTTCGGTACTATCGCCCTCGACACCAAATTCCAAGCTTCCACCTTTTCCAAAATACCATTTTTCTGATCCTCCACCAGAGCTACTCTCTTGCAAACAGAACTTTACGTTTATTTTGGCACTTCTTGAACATCCCGAGACTGCATCAAAAACCTCCACCGAATAGCAGCCAGAAGTATCCACGGTTATGGTTTTGGTGGTGTCGCCTGTTGGAAACCAACGATATTTTACATTGCCCGCCAACTGAAGTTTGAAAGGATTGAGTTCTAAACTACTTGACTCACAAACCGTGGTGTCTGCCGAAATTTTATCGTTAAACTTTGGTTGAGTTGGAAAAGTGCCTACCGTAACATCTCTTGTTTGTACGTCCAAAGTACCGTTTGCCAAGGTTCTATTCAACCTGACCGTATATGTACCTGGGGATTGGTAAGGATACTGGGGATTTCTCGAAATAGACTGACCACCATCGCCAAAATCCCAGAACCAAGCCGTAGATGAAGGGTCAGTATCAAAAAACGAAGTTCTTTTCTCGCAACCTATCATTTGCCCGGTGGCAGGGTCCATCGATATGTCTGTTACACATACTTTAGGGCTAACATAAAACTGGGCATGCACACTCCCTACCACACCCAAAAGGAGCGTAATTAGAAGGGCTTGAAATATTTTTACCCAATTTTTCAAAGGAGGTTAATTATTTGTACAAATACATACGCAAAAAACGTACTAAATATACTTTTTATTTCGGATTTTTAGACTAAAAATAACCAAAAGAAAATGAAAAACTTTGTGGTATGGCAATTTGTTTGGAATTCTTAGTTATTTTAGTAGTTTAGTGCGAAGGAACAATTTTAAAATCGCGTGAAACAACTTTCCAAAATCTGATGCGTTTTATGAAAAAACAAATTGGAACGAAATTTGTAGGATTAATTTGACTGTTCCATAAAATACTGTATGAAAAGACTTTTTCAAATATTGATATTGGCAAATTTGGTAAACGTGGCCTTTGCACAAGACCCACAATTTACCCAGTTTTACGCTGCTCCTTTGTATCACAACCCCGCCTTTACGGGTTCTGGATATGCTCCAAGGTTGATTTATAATTACAGAAATCAGTGGCCTTCGTTGAATGCTAATTTTATAACTTCGGTTATAAGTGTAGATCATTTCATAGAAAAAGCCAACAGCGGCATAGGCATTACCATGATGAGTGATGCCCAAGGCAATAGAATTAAAAACTCAGAAGTAACGGCTCTTTATGCTTACCAACTAAGAGTTGGGGAGAAAAATTTTCTAAGAATGGGGCTTCAAGGTAGTTATTCCAACAGAGGTTTTGATCCTAACGGATTAATTTTTGGAGATCAGTTGTCCAATAGTGGCTATACAGGCAATCCTTCTGCTGACCCATATGCAAGTCTTACCAACTACCGAACAGTTAAAAATTTCGACGTGGGCTCAGGGGTTTTGTTTTACAATCCAAAAGTATTTATGGGTTTGGCAGTTACTCACATAACACAGCCTACGGTATCTTATAGCGGAGTTTCTACTGCTGACGGATGTGCTACAGGCGACTGTATTCCTCGTAAATATGTAGTAAATGGAGGCTATAATATAAACTTAAGCCACTTAATAACAGGTTCGGCCAATATGGATAAGGAATTTACCATAACTCCGACGTTTTTATACAAAAAACAAGGTCAGTTTTCTCAGTTGGATTTGGGAGCCTACGCCACCTACACGCCACTTACACTGGGACTTCAGTATAGAGGTATTCCACTTAAAAAGGTTTTTGACAATTTCCCGAACCAAGACGCCATAGCAGCATTAGTAGGTTTCAGATTTGATAACTTTTCGGTTGGTTATAGTTACGACTTCACGATATCGGGCTTAGCAGCGGGCCGAGGAACTGGTGGCTCACACGAGTTTTCTATATCTTATCAGTTGGACAAATTTGACAATGACAAGAGTCCTTATTTAAAGCAGAGAAAGAAAGAATTGGCTTGTCCAAAATTCTAAATAATGATATGAATTCAAAAAAAGCCTCTCAGATTGAAATATATTTGAGGGGCTTTTTGTTAGAAAAGAAACGATATCTTACAAATACTCGTATACATATTCAAACGAACAAACCATTTATGCATTTCAGAAAGGTTCTTATTCTACTTTTTATATCGATTTCGGCGTTTGCCCAGTTAGAGAAACCTACAACTTGGAAATACAAAGTTTTACAAGACAAAATATCTGTCGGAGATGTGGTGGATGTAGAATTTACGGCTACAATTCAGAAAGACTGGTATTTGTATTCATCAGATTTTAGTCCTGAACTAGGCCCAACGGTTACCGAGTTCACCTTTCCAAAAGACGAAGGTTTTCAGCCAGTTGGGAAAATAAAACCCATTAATCCGAAAAAGAAATTTGATGAGATTTGGGGAGGTGACGTTACTTACTTCAAAGGAACAGGGAAATTCATTCAAAAAATTAAGATACTCGAGGCCAATCCTACCATAAAAGGAAAAATAAGTTATCAAACCTGTACTGATATAGACGGCAAGTGTGTGCCTGGAAATGAGAATTTTAGCATAAAAATAGCTACTACAGAAGCCGCCAAAACAGAGCCGATAGCAGACATAGTGAGCCAAGATACTGCAACGGCAGTTATAACTAATGAAAACGCTCCAAATGATAAAAAAATAAGCAGAAAATCAGAAATTTCTCAAAAACCCATGGAAGAAAGTAAGAGCCTTTGGCAATTTTTATTGGCCGCATTTGGTGTTGGATTTGCGTCCATATTTATGCCATGCATCTACCCCATTATGCCGATGACGGTCAGTTTTTTTACAAAACAAAAAAACGGAAAATCAAAAGCAGTTTTCTACGGCATATCAATTATGGCTATTTTTGGCTTAATGGGACTCGTGGCGATGGCTTTTGGTGCACCTTTTCTTAACTTTCTCAGTACCCACTGGGCTCCTAATTTATTATTTTTTGTGATATTCATACTTTTCGGTATATCTCTCTTAGGGGCTTTTGAGATTGTCCTCCCTCATTCTACTGTAAACAAAGTCGACAGACTCGGGGACAAAGGCGGTTTAATAGGCATATTTTTTATGGCATTAACTTTGGTTTTGGTTTCATTTAGCTGTACAGTTCCATTAGTAGGTACGTTGCTGATTGCTGCCGCTCAAGGTGAGGTACTTCGTCCATTGTACGGAATGCTTGCTTTCGGAGCTCCTTTTGCAATAGTGTTTGCAGGTTTGGCCATGTTTCCACAATTGCTCAAAAACCTTCCTAAATCTGGCGGATGGTTAAATGAACTGAAAGCTGTCTTTGGATTCTTAGAATTTGCACTGGCATTGAAATTCTTGAGCAATATTGACTTGGCTTATAATTTTAACTTACTCCATAGAAATATTTTCTTGGCCATTTGGATAGTTATCGCTGTCATTACAGGCATTTATATTTTAGGTTTCATCCGTTTTTCTAAGGATGATAAAATTGAAAAACGTGGACCTTTAAGAATAGCTTTTGCTGCTCTATTCTTAGGATTAGCTGCATATATGCTTCCTGGAGTGGCCAACAAACCATTGGCTTTGCTATCTGGAATACTACCACCAATGCCAGTAGAATCTCCTAGTGCTTCAAATGCAAATTTACCAACAGACAAAATGCGAGCTCTGCCGCACGGATTATACGGTTTTTATGATTTTGATGATGCCCAAGCTTATGCAAAAGAAATAAATAAGCCGATTTTGATAGATTTCACGGGTTATGCTTGTGCCAATTGTCGCAAAATGGAAGAAAACGTTTGGTCAAAACCCGAGGTACTTAAAAGGCTGAAAGAAGATTTTGTGATAGCCTCACTTTACGTGGATGACAAAAAGGAACTGCCAAAAGAAAAACAGTACACCTCTACATACGATGATGAGCTAAAAACTACCGTTGGCGACAAAAACATGGATTTGGAAATCACCAAATATAACAATAACGCTCAGCCTTACTACGTCATCGTTCATCCCAATGGTGAGAAATTATTGGAACCACTCGGTTACTCTAGTGAAGCCGATTTTATCAAGTTTTTAGACAAAGGCAAGGCAGGATTTAAGTAAAAGGACTTGGTTTTTGCATACAAATTGAAGCACAATCGGATTATTTCGGTTGTGCTTCTTTATTTTTCACAATCCTATAAACCCTATAAATAAACCAAACGGTCATTAGTATAAAAATAGAACCAATGATACCCAATATTGGATAGTTTTCTAGTGGACTATTTTTGTCTTTCTGAACAATAATCAGACCTGCCAACATAGTAGCTATGCCTCCTGCTATCTGTTGCAAGGAAGAATTGATACTCATAAATGCTCCTCTATCTTGAAGGTTTGGAATAGCAGAAGTAAGTGTGCTTGATGGTATCATCCTAGACGAAATACCCATGAACAACAAAATATTCAGCGTAATAATAGCATAAAGCGGAGTAACTGAAAGATTGGTATAAATCAAGGTAAAAACCACAGCCCAAACAGACCCGATTGCAAAAATCTTGAACTTGTCGTATCTATCACTTAGTTTACCTACCAAAGGCATAAAAATCAAAGAAGATACACCCGTAAGCATAAAAATAAGTGGAAGTTCTGACTGTAAAACGCCCAAATTATTCACCGCAAAGGCACTTCCAAAAGGCATCATCAAATAACCTCCAATAGATAGCAAGGCCGTTGAAAGAAACGCAATTCTGTAATTTTTCAAGAACAAAACGTGTCTAAAATGAGCCCAAACATTTCTTTCGTTTTTCACTGATAAATGTGCGTTGACTGGCTTCAGTTTAATTATTACAACGAGTATTACGACCACTGCCAAAACCACAATCATCATAAATGGTGCATGCCAGCCCCAAAGATTGGCAAAATACAGTCCCATTGGAATTCCTAATACTTGACTGGCCGCAAAGCCCATCTGGACTATCCCCATCACTCGTCCTCGTTGATTTAGCTCAAAAATATCGGTAATGATGGCCATGCTGATGGAACCCATTACACCGCCGAAAATACCTGTGAATATTCTAGCGGCTACCAATGTTTCGTAAGTTGGAGCCATTCCACAAAGAAAAGTACCCACTATAAAGCCCAAATAGAAAAATATCAAAAGCTTTTTCCTATCAAATTTATCTGCAAAACCTGCAGCCAATAAACCAGAAATACCTGCACTGAATGCATAACTCGAAACCGCAATTCCAAATTGTTTCGGTGTAATTACCAAAGACTTCATCAAAATATCTCCCAAAGGAGACATCACCATAAAATCTAAAACAACGGTAAACTGGGTAATTGCCAGCATGGCCATCACAAACTTTTGATATGAACTGAGGGGTTTTATTTCCATTATTTCAGAGAGGTATTTTTCAGTAATAGCCTTATTTTGTAATCAAAAATAGGTGGAAATGGTTCAGAAGTCCTAAATAAACCTTACCCTGCCCAATTTTCTCTATCCAAACTTCTATATTGGATGGCCTCCGCTAGGTGCTCTATTCTTATTTCTTCTGTCCCTGCCAAGTCAGCTATCGTTCTGGAAACTTTCAGGATTCGGTCGTAGGCACGTGCAGAAAGACCAAGACGTTCCATTGCTTTTTTAAGGAGTGCTTTGCCTGGGTCGCCAATTTCACAAATTTTCTTCACCATTTCGGCGGGCATCATGGCGTTTGAATGTATTTCTTCAAAAGATTTAAATCGCTCAATTTGAATTTCCCTAGCTTTTACCACACGCTCTCTAATTTGAGATGAGGTTTCGTTTTTACGCGTAGAAGAAATCTCATCAAAACTCACCGGGGTTACCTCCACATGCAGGTCTATTCTATCCAAAAGTGGGCCTGATATTTTATTCAAATACTTTTCCACGGCTCCCGGTGGGCAGGTACAGTCTTTTTCAGGATGATTATAATACCCGCATGGACAAGGATTCATACTGGCAATGAGCATAAAACTTGAAGGAAATTCTACCGCCAGTCGAGTTCTAGAAATCACCACTTTGCGTTCTTCCAAAGGTTGCCGCATAACCTCCAAAACCGTCCGTTTGAATTCTGGCAATTCGTCGAGAAATAATACCCCATTATGTGCCAAAGATATTTCGCCAGGTTGTGGAAAACTGCCTCCACCTACCAAAGCGGCATCTGAAATGGTGTGATGTGGATTGCGAAAAGGTCTTCTTGAAATCAAGGAGGATGAAGAATCCAATTTGCCTGCAACTGAGTGTATTTTGGTAGTTTCTAGGGCTTCCATTAAGGTTAAAGGCGGCAAAATAGAAGGCAATCGCTTGGCTAACATCGTTTTACCAGCCCCGGGAGGACCAATCATTATGGCGTTGTGACCACCAGCAGCAGCAATTTCTAACGCCCTTTTGATATTTTCCTGTCCTTGCACATGGGAGAAATCCGCCTCATACTCGTTTATAGTATGATAAAAGATATCTCTGGTATCGGTTATGAGTGGCTTTATGTCGAGTTCTCCAGTCAAAAAGCCTACGGCATCTTGTAAGGTCTCCACCGGAATAACGTCTAAATTGTTAACTATGGAAGCTTCAAGAGCATTTTCTTTTGGCAAAATAAAACCCTTGAGTTTATTGGCTCTGGCCTCTATAGCTATTGGCAAAACTCCTTTTATGGGTCTTAGTTTTCCATCTAAAGACAATTCTCCAAGTATCACATACTCTTTAAGGTCTTTTTCATACTCTAACTTACCTCCAGAAGTAAGCATACATACCGCTATGGGCAAATCGTAAGCCGAGCCTTCTTTCCGAATGTCAGCCGGAGCGAGATTGATAATGGTTTTGTATCTCGAAAGTTCGAAACCACCATTTTTGAGCGAGGCATCTATTCTTTGTAAACTTTCTCGAACTGCATTGTCAGGTAGACCAACCACGCTCACGCCAAAGCCGCCCTTTAGTACACTAACTTCTACTGTTATTAAAGCCGCACTGACACCATAAACGGCAGCACCAAATGTTGTGGATAACATATATTTTATAAGTGATTATTGTTCCCAACGCCAATCTTTACCAATGATTAGCTCTTTCTTGAGGTTTTGTTTTGTTAAAAATTCTTTTGTCTCATCGTCTGTCATGGTCTTAGTAGGTAGTTCGTCCATGTTGGCCAAGGCATAAAGCATCATGGCTGTAAACCTTACATTGTTGTTAATTTGGTCTTTATTGATAAGATCAAATCTGTCGCAATTGGCGTGGTAACAGTTGTAAGCCTTAACCGGAAAGCTACCCGACGGCGAACAAGTAGAAACTCCGCGAAGCATAAATGGCTGATTGTCGCTATGTAAACCAGCGGCGTTGCGATTCATGTTTTTATAATCTGGGTCTACTGACTTTATGATTTCACCTATTTCATCCATTTTTGCCTTCAGAGCATCGTTTCCGCCGGCATTAAAACCCATAGTATTGTTTACCATGTCAAGGTTCATCATCAACTTCACGTTGTTTAATTGATTAGTTTCCAAGTACTTTTTAACCATATGTCTCGAGCCCAACAAGCCTTGTTCTTCGCCCATAAACATCGTAAATTCTATGGTACGTTTGGTTTTCAAATTTAGGGCCTTAAATACTCTGGCAACATCCAAAATAGTAAAAGAACCGATTCCATTATCCATAGCTCCAGTTGCCAAATCCCATGAGTCAAGATGCCCACCAATCACTATTTTCTCATTTTTAAGCTTTTTGGAGGTTCCAGGAAGCGTGGCCACTACATTTCTTGCGTTTATCGGACGACTGAAATTCCGCATATCAATTACCGCTAAAATATTTTTCTCGTCTCTTATCCAACGTCTCATACTTTTACCCGATTCTACTGACACACAAACGGCCGGTATGGGTATTAATTCACCAGTAACCGAAGCCGTTCCTGTTAGCAAAACTCCACCCTCAACAGCATTGGCAATGATAACTCCAGTAGCTCCATATTGAATAGCCAAAGCCGTTTTCTCCGAGCGGTGCAAATTCTTTTTGCCCTTGTTCGCCTCAGATTGTATGTTGATATTAAACAAAGCCACCTTGCCTTTGACTTCGTCTTTGACTTTCTCGAAATCTTCCTCTAATCCATCGCCACAATCGACAATTTTACCTGTAACATGCGATGAAACAGGAGAATGAGCCAAAGCCACTACCTTATAATCGACATAATTGTCACTTTTCTCAGGCACAAGTGTCAAACTCACGGTATCTCTAGACCAAGACTCCACCACAAATGGTTGATATTGCGTATTGGCGAATCCATATTTTTTTAGGAGATTGTAGGCATATTCCTCCGCCTTTTTGCCGTTGGTACTTCCTGTTAATCGATGGCCAATTGTAGAAGTAGCTTCTTCCAAGGTTTCATACACCTTACCATTTTGTAAAACGTCTGCATTTATCTTCGTAAAAATACCTTTCAGGTCCGCATCTTTGGCTTTGAATGCACTTATGCCAAATAAAAATATAAATGCCGCAAGAAAATAATTTTTCATAATGATGGTCTGTTAATAGGAAGTATATTGGTTTGAAGCTTAGATTTGCTTTGTGTTTAGGTAAATCAAAACATAAATATAAATATTTTTTTTTATTTCAGTTTTTAAATCTTTGTTCTGATGAAAAAAACACTTTTAGTTCTTCTAAATATAATAGCAATTAACGTATTAATGGCACAAAAAATGACTTCAGCGGGTTTGACAGCACCCAAAGCTACTAAAAAACCTCATCCAATGACTATTCACAATCACACAAGAGTGGATGACTACTACTGGCTCAATAAAAGAGAAGACAGCGAGGTGATAGACTATTTGAATGCCGAAAATACCTATACCGAAAAAGTAATGTCTTCTTTGGAAAGTCAAAAAAATGCACTTTTTGAGGAAATGAAAGGTCGGATAAAAGAAAAAGACGAATCGGTACCTTACAAAGATGGATCTTATTTCTATTATTCAAAATTCGTTGAAGGCGGCGAATATCCCGTTTTTTGTAGAAAATACAAATCTCTTGATGCCGCAGAGGAGATAATGCTCGATGGAAACCAGATGGCAAAAGGTCATACTTATTTCAGCATTGGAGGCTTTGAAATATCTGATAATGAAGAAATTATAGCCTTCGGAGAAGACACGGTAAGTAGACGAAATTACATATTGCAATTCAAAAACCTCAAAACGGGCCAGCTTTATCCTGAAAAAATACCAAATACAGAGGGCGGAAGCTACGCTTGGGCTGCCGATAACAAGACTTTTTTCTATGTGGTAAGAGACCAACAGACCTTACTGGGCAACAAAGTTTACAAACATATTTTGGGAACAGACCCCAAAACCGACGTATTGGTTTATGAAGAAAAAAACAACCAATATTACATGGGTATCGGTAGAATGAAATCTAAAAAATATGTGGTTATTTTCTCTGAACAAAACGGAATAGCTACTGAATATCAACTAATTAACGCAACTACTCCAAATGTGGCACCTAAAACTTTTTTGAAAAGAAAGAATGGCTTGGAGTATTATTTGGAGCACTACGAAAACAAGTTTTTTATAAGAACAAACCTCGGTAATTCTCCTAACTACCAGCTAATGGAAGTGGATGAAAAACTGGGTGGAAATCCGAAGAACTGGAAGACAAAGATTGCCCATCGCAACGATGTTTTCTTGGAAGGTTTGGAGGTATTCAAAAACCATTTGGTTTTGCAAGAACGTAAAGAAGGACTCATTCAACTCAGAATTATGGATCAAAAAACGCAGAAAGAACATTTCCTAGATTTCGGCGAACCTACTTATGACGCTTACATTGGCACAAACCCCGAATTTGATACCAATACCTTGAGATTTGGTTATAATTCAATGACTACGCCAAACTCGACATTCGACTATGACATGAACACAAAAGCGAAAGTTCTCAAAAAGGAACAAGAGGTTTTGGGAGGTTTTGACAAATCGAATTACAAAACCGAGCGTATTTATGTGACTGCAAGAGACGGTGCCAAAATACCAGTGTCTATTGTTTACCACAAAAACACCAAAATAGACGGAAATTCACCCCTGCTGCAATATGCCTATGGATCATATGGTTCTTCAATGGATGCATCGTTTAGCTCTACAAGACTAAGCCTACTCAATAGAGGCTTTGTTTATGCTATCGCTCACATTAGGGGCGGGCAAGAAATGGGAAGACAATGGTACGAGGACGGTAAAATGTTCAAAAAAATAAACACCTTTAACGATTTTGTTGATTGTTCAAAAGCCCTAATTGACCTAAAATATACCAGCAAAGACAATTTATTTGCTATGGGAGGCAGTGCTGGAGGACTTTTAATGGGAGCCATTATCAATCAATCGCCAGAACTTTACAAAGGAGTTGTAGCGGCCGTTCCATTTGTCGATGTTGTAACTACCATGCTTGACGAGTCTATTCCGCTCACTACTGGGGAGTTTGAGGAGTGGGGAAATCCAAAAAACAAGGCTTCTTATGACTACATGCTTTCGTATTCGCCTTATGATAATCTGGAAAAGAAAAAATACCCTAATATGCTTGTTACTACCGGTTTACATGATAGCCAAGTGCAATATTGGGAGCCAGCAAAATGGGTAGCTAAGTTAAGAGATTACAAAACAGACGATAACATCTTATTGCTTCACACTGACATGACCTCGGGCCATGGTGGGGCTTCTGGTAGATTTTCAGCGTTAAAAAACACCGCATTGATGTATACATTTATTTTAGGGTTGGCACAAAAACTTAATTAAAATTTTAATAAACCCCTAAAATGTTTTATTTAAATGTATTTTGTCATATTTTTGTGTAATAATATGCACTGAATGATTGTGTAGCAATATTTTTTGTAGTAAATTCATTCAAATTTCTTTCAATATTACTTAAATTCAAATGAAGAAGGTAACATTTTTAATTTTAGCTTTCTTTGCTTTTGGCTCCATTACAACAAAGGCACAAGATTCTTGTACTGTTTGCAAACCTTACCCTTGGGAGATTGGAGCACTTTTAGGCGTCAATCAATATTTCGGTGACATGCACTGCAGCAAGCCCTATGCTTCGCAGAATAACTTCATGGGTGGTCTTTTTGTTAGAAGACACATCAGTGATTATTTCGCAATAAGGCCACAAGTACTTGTTGGTAAATTAGCGGGTAGAGACCTTGACAATCCTGACGGACTTTGGGACTACAGAAGACTAAGATTTTCATCTACTCCGTTTGTAGAAGCTGCCGTTCTTGGTGAGTTTTATCCATTGAAAGAAAGACGATTTACATGTGATGGTTTTATGAAGAAAACCCTCTCTCCTTATATTTTTGGTGGTATTGGTGCTACATATAGTAATCCGACTATCTACCAAGAACCTGGTGCACAGTTCCCAGTAATTCCAAGAGATTTGCAAGCAGATAGAGACCACACAGCCAAGTTTGGTAACAGAATAGCTGCAGTTATCCCTGTGGGTTTAGGTTTGAAGTACAATATTGCTAGAAGATTTACGATTGGAGCTGAGGCTGGTTACAGATTCTCTACTTCGGATTATTTAGACGGATTGAGCCTTGCCGGTAATTCAGACAGAAAAGATGGTTATTTTTTAGCCAACGTACTAGGTTCTTATAGATTTGGTGACAAAGATGCTGACAAAGACGGTGTTGTTGACAAATGTGATGTTTGTGTAAACGAAGCTGGTTTGCCAAAATTCCAAGGTTGTCCTGACACAGACGGCGACGGAGTGCCAGATAAAGACGACGAGTGCCCAACAGCTCCAGGCCCAATTGGCTTAAAAGGTTGTCCGGATAGCGATGGTGACGGTATTGCAGATAAAGACGACGCATGTCCTACCCTAGTGGGTCCTGCTTACTTAAAAGGATGTCCAGATAAGGATTTTGACGGCGTTGCTGATAAAGACGATGCCTGTCCAGATGTAGCTGGTGTGAAAGAACTAAAAGGTTGCCCAGATACCGACGGTGATGGTATAGCAGACAAAGACGATGCGTGTCCAAATGCTGCAGGTCCTGCTGCCTTGAACGGTTGTCCTGACACTGATGGTGACGGAATAGCTGATACAAACGATGACTGTATCAATGTAAAAGGTTTAGCCTCTGCCAACGGATGTCCTGATAGTGACGGTGATGGAGTGCCTGATAATAAAGATTTGTGTCCGTCTGTTCCTGGCTTAATGAGCAACCAAGGTTGTCCTGAAGGTTATGTAAACGGTGTTGCCCCAATGAGAGGATATAAATCAGCCAGTGGTTGTATAATCACGGCTAACGAATTGGAGCAATTGAGTTTTGCTGCACAAGGAATTGAGTTCTACCCTGGAACAAACAAACTGAAGCCATCTTCTTACAAGTCTCTTCAAAGAGTTTGTGATGTTCTTGGAAGATGTAAAGACGCTAACTTGACCATCAATACTTACAACGACGGTGGAAGCGGTTCTCAAAATGTAAGATTGGCTAAATTAAGAGCTTGTGCTATTTATACTTATTTCATGAAAAAGAAATGTGTATCTAAGGCAAGAATGTCTTATGATGGATTTGGCGATGAAGATCCAAACACATCTTACACCAACGCTACCGGAGCAAAATCTGGTTCTAGAACCGAATTCTTGTTGAAATAATATTTTCTACTCAAATATAAAAAAAGCGACTTTCGAGTCGCTTTTTTTATGCCCATACTTTTAGGCATAAATTCTACCTCTACCGGCAAAAAGAAATGGCATTCTAAATTTCTTTAAAATGCCATCCCTAATTATATCTACTTCTTTCAGTCTACACTTCCCAGCCTTTACGGTAAGTACGTCCAACAAATTGATTGGCTTCTTCAAGATTAGTAATTCTCATGTTTTCACCATCCCAAAGCAATTTCTTACGAGCGAAGAATTCCATTTTGCCTTTACTATCTTCTTTTCTGAGCATATAACTTCTAATGGCCAAATTACCCATCAAAACGGTTTCGGTCATTGGGCCGGCGTAATCGAATGAGGAAGTCAAACCAAGATGCTCCTTGCTCTTAAAACCAGCTTTGCAGGCATCCACCCATAGTCTTTGGTGTCCATACTCAGACTCCATATCTTTTGGTAGATCAGGGCCGAGTTCGCGGGTGCCATCATTCAAAAATAACTTAGGCATCATTGGAGAGCTATCGTTTATATTGGTGGTTATGATACCTTTTTCTCCAATTATCATTACACCATTTGCACTATTCGCACCGCCAATATCTTCGTTTGCAGGAATTATATCAGGATGTGAAGGTCTTATGCCTCCATCACTCCAAGTCATTTCTATTTTTGACTTACTTTTCGGAGTCTCGCCAAAATGCAAAGTAATGAATGAAGATGCAGGGCAACCCTCTGGATTGTAGTCAGCTGTCCACATTTTGGTGTAAACCGAGGCTACACTACATTCTGCATCTGTTGGATACTTCAAACCTAAGGTACGAAAAGGAATATCAATCAAGTGACAACCCACATCACCCAATGCTCCTGTGCCGTAATCCCACCATCCACGCCAGTTAAATGGGTGCATATTTGGTGTAAAAGGCTTAAATTCGGCTGGTCCTAACCACATATCCCAATCCAAATCTTTGGGCTTAAGGCTGTCGTCTGGTTTTGGCATAGCTCCACCTTGTGGCCATACTGGACGGTTTGTCCATATTTGAACTTTACCAATCTTGCCCAATTTGCCTGAATCCACCCATTTCTGAACAGTTTTCAAAAGCGGATTTGAGGCTCCTTGGTTACCCATTTGGCTTACAATTTTATATTTTCGAGCCATTTCTGTGAGTAACCTAGCTTCACGGATATTATGTGTCATTGGTTTTTGCACATATACATGCTTCCCTCTTTCCATGGCATATTTCGCTGCAGGACCATGTACGTGATCAGGTGTAGAAATTGTAACTGCATCGATGTCCTTCATCGAATCTAACATTACACGATAATCCGAAAAACGTTTGGCATTTGGAAATAACTTTACCGAGTCAGCAGCCGATCCTGAAAAGTCGACATCACACAAAGCTGTTACTCTTTCACGCCCATTTACCGACGCATTTTTGATATCGCTCCTACCTTTTCCACCTGCACCGATAGCTGCTAGGTTTAATTGGTCACTTGGAGAAATAAACCCAATTCCACCAAGTACATTACGGGGAACTATAAAAAACGAAGAAGCTATTGCTCCGTTTTTTATGAATGACCGTCGAGAATTTTCTTTTTCTTTTTTGCTCATTTTATTTTAAGATTGAATAAATATTGAATGTTCTGTTTTTGAATACAATTTACAAAGATTACTTAAAAATAAAATTTGAGGATGGCTAATAAATGAAATTGAGTAGACCAAAAAATCAATTTTCAGGCCAATACAAAGCCATCTTATTTTTTAAGAAAGTGACACTTCTCGCCAGCTGCTCCATTCCTTCTACACCATCTTCTATACTAATCCAGCCATCGAAACCAACCCTTTTTAGTTCAGCAAAAATCGCATCGTAGTCGTTTAGCCCTTTACCGATTTCACCATGGCGAAGTCTTTTGGCATATCCGAGCGAGCCGCCTTCCTCTTTGCGTAAATCTTCAATGGTACCCTCAATGAGGTATCGGTCACTGGCATGCATAGTTACAACCCTGTGCGAAACCCTATTCAAAAGCTCTAGCGGATCCTCTCCTGCCAAAAAGGTATTACTTGGGTCATAATTTACCCCGAAGTTTGGATGATTTATTCTGCCAACCAATTCACAAAAAACATCCATTTTTTGGGCGAATTCAGGAAATTCCCAAAAATCGTCTTTGTAATGATTTTCAATTATTAATGTAATCCCGCACTCAACGGCGAAAGGTAAACATTCCTCAATACATTCTACTGCGTATTGAATTCCTTCCTCAATCGAAAGCTCTGGCCGACGCTGTCCCGAAAGTACTCTGCAGTATTTTCCTCCAAGTGTCTGGCACATCCTAATCCAGTTTTTTTGTTTCTCTATCTCTTTTTGCCTGAATGCAATATCCGGATGAGTGAAATCGGACGAGCAACAGAGCATAGGAATTTGTTTCCCTTTATTGGACACTTCTTCCTTGAATTTTTGCCAATTATTAGGATCTTGCATTTCCAAAAAGCCAGCATACCACTCCAAACCTTCAATATCCAATTTTGAAGCAAGTTCTATCCACTCTGACACCTTCATGGTGCCAGTTTTACATAATTCTTGCATAAAAGCCTTGGGAAATGCAGCTAACTTCGGCATTCTCTAAATCTAGTTTACTTGGTAATAATTATATCTTTTGGCATATTTCTACCAATTAAAGGAAACTGCTCCATGTCAAAAACCTGACTACTAACGGGGCCACACTGATCACTTAACAGGAATGCCGCCATATTGGCAATTTCTTCTGGTTTAAAAATCCGGCCGGCCGGTGCAAAAAAATCAGAAATGTCTTCAAACCAATTGTCTTTCATTCCTTGCTCCTTTTTATTGCGTTTTTCTTTGTCCGTTAATACCCATCCGGGATTTATTTGATTTACCCGAATACCCTTTTGGCGAAATAAAGAATCCCCTAAATTTCTTGTTAAGGTCATCAAAGCCCCTTTTGAAACGGAATAAGCCAAAAGGTGAGGCTCACCTCCCCAGGCGTTTATAGAGCCAATATTAACTACACATCCACCATTATTAGACAATTCCTTGGTCGAGGCTTGAATTAGAGCAAATGGTGCAATAGTATTAACTTTAAACATTTTTTCGAAAAAGGCAATTTCCGTATTATCAATGTCTGACGTGGCTATGAAGGCAGCATTATTTACGACCGCATCCAATTTCCCGAAAGTCTTTTTGGCTGTTTCAACGAGTAAATTGGGCAAATGACTTTCTGTAATATCCCCAATAACCAATTCTGCATTTTCATTTCCCAAAAAACCAATTAATTCTACGCCTAAATCATCCTCCAAGCCATTTATTACAACTTTGGCACCTTCTTGAACACACTTAATGGCTACAGCCTTGCCAATGCCTGTACAAGCTCCAGTTATGATGATTACTTTTCCAGATAGCATCATCTCAAACGGGTTTTAAAACACTTTTAACTACTTTGCCAGAATGCATATGATGAAAAGCCTCGTGCCAATCCGTTATCGCCCATACACCACCTATAATCGGCTTAACATCTAACTGACCACTACTCAAAAGAGAGATTACTTTTTCCCAAATCGGCCAGTTATGACTAAAACTACCTTGAAGACGCACATTCTTTTGTACCAAAGGATCAAGAGAAAAACCCAAAGGTTGTGGCCCCCAGCCTACTTTAGTGATCTGCCCATTGGGTCTTACTAACTCTAAAGCCATCTTTAAAGTAATACTAGCACCTGCCGCATCTATTATGGTATCTGCCCCAAGTCCATCCTGACGAAAGGCCCATTCTGATGCGTCGCCAATTATTCCCTCACACCCATATTTTTTGGCTATTTCTAAACGTGATTTATCACTTTCTAAACCTACTACTGCCACTTGTGCTCCGCAGAGGCGAGCCATAGCGGCACATAAAATCCCAATTGTTCCAGGCCCTAAGACCATCACCCTATCCCCAGGTCGGATGTTGGAATTTACTACCACTGCATTGTATGCCACAGAGCATGGTTCAGTAAGACAAGCTTCTTCAAAAGCTAGATTATCAGGAACCTTATGAAGTATTCTGGCTGGCACTTTAACATATTTGGTCATAGCACCATCCACACCATATCCAAAACCTTTTCTTGAAGGATCAAGGTTATAAAGCCCCTGCCTAGACATTGGGCTGAAAGGATTAATTATTGCAGCGGTCTCGCTGACCACTCGGTCTCCTTCTTTCCAAGCAGTTACATCTTTTCCCAACTCTACAATATGACCACCAAATTCATGTCCCAAAACAACTGGATAGTTCACAGGCCAACTATGGTTTGAGGTCCATTGGTGCAAATCACTCCCACAAACTCCGACATTGGCCACTTGAAGCAAAATATCATCATCACCAATTACGGGTTTGTCTATTTCTCTGATCTCTACACTTCCTTTTTCAGCAGAAAAGTTTACGACGGCTGCGTTTTTCATTATGATTTCAGTTTAATATCTCCGTAAGCATGAATTTTATCACAAATCAACCTTAACGAACTTTCTAAATCTCCATCAGCCGTTTTAAATGAGTCAGCGTCGATAGTCAACGGTGCTCCCAACACTACCAAAGGTGCTCCAAAGGAAGGACAAGCAATGGCTTGCTCTATAGTCAAACCACCAACAGCTTGTACAGGAACTCGAACGGCATCTACAACTTCTTTTAGTTGATCCATGGGACTAGGCATTTGTTTTCCTTGAGCCGCAATTCCTCTTCTTTCATCATAACCAATATGGTGAATCACATAATCACAGCCCAAATCTTCCAACCATTTCGCACCCGCCACCATATCCTCACAACCTAAATTATCCCCCATGACTTTGATGTTATAATCCTTACCAGCTTGCACCACCACCTTTATAGTTTCTTCGTGTGCACGAGCCATTACAACCACATGGGTAGCACCCGCTTTGGCCATCATTTCGGCCTCAAGATAGCCTCCATCCATGGTTTTAAGATCCGCAACTATTGGAATATCAGGAAAAGCCTCACGAAGTTTTCTAACACCATGAAGACCCTCCGCCAAAATTAACGGAGTGCCCGCTTCTAACCAATCCACTCCAGCTCTTAGAGCCATGGCGGCAGTCTCTAAGGCTTCATCGATATTGGTAAGGTCAAGTGAAATTTGAACAATTGGTTTCACTGAAATAATTTTAAGGTTGAATATTTCTTGAAATTAAATCCTAAATAATAATAGAATCCTATTTCTTCTAGCACAAATGCAAATAATGATTTTTAAAATTAATAATTTTTTTTAATAAATCACTATAAAGTTAAAAATCACAGAAAACAACGGAGCAAATTGGTTTAAAACAAAAAAGATGTTGAGTCAAGCCCAACATCTTTTAAAACATCTGATAATTAATATATCACTTGTTATATATTTCCGACAATCGCTTGTCGAGAGCTTGTCGCTCTTTCAATTCTTTTTTACCAATTCTAAACCAGAGAAAAATCAATCCACCAACTAACAAATATGGAGCAGATAACAAATATAAAATGCCAAAATTTAATCCTGTACCTATTACTCCCCTACCCTCACTCAAGTTACTTTCTACTGTGGCTCTACACATGGCACATTGCCCAAAACTCTCAACGGAAATAATTAGTAAAAATAGGACAGATAAATATATTACCTTTTTCATATCAAAAACTATAATATGGAGAAATCATTATATACGCCAAAACACCCGTTACGGACACATATAGCCAAATTGGATAAGCTATTTTAACTACTTTCCTATGCTTATCATCCATTCTATTCCAACCATAATAATAAGCCCGCAAAACAAAGGGCAAAACAACCAACGAGGCTCCGATATGCGTGATAAGATTAAAGTAGTAAAAGTATCTTATCAAACCCTGACCTCCATAAGGTGTTGATGGATTACTGATATGATAAATTACATAAAAAACAAGAAACGATCCACCGAGACCGAAGGCCGCGGACATAACCAACTTGTGAGCAGAAATATTTCTATTTTTTATCAGAACTAAACCCAATATGAGAAGCACTGCGGTTGTAGAATTAATAATGGCATTAACAAAAGGCAAATTTTGTGTCCACGACCCTAAGTCTAACTTAGTCCTAATCCCCAACAAAATAGCCACAACTACGGGTATAACAACAGAAATAACGTTAATACTACTAAACAAACCCTTTTTCTCCACTTTCACCTATCTTTTAATAAAACTTTAATTTCTACCACCAAACGTTCGATATCGGACTTATTGGTTCCTTCATAAATACCTCTAATGTGACCCTTGGTATCTACTAATAATAACTTGTCGGAGTGGATAAAAGTTTGGTCAATATCGACAATATTTTTGTCATATTCAGACGCGTCTGAAACCGGTAACTTAAAACCCTTTATGGCTAAATCGTATATGTATTTTTTGTCACCAGTCAAAAATCTCCAGTTTTTGTAATTTGCTCCCAACTCACTTGCATACTTTTTCAAAACGTAAGGACGGTCAAAAACAGGATCAACTGTCAAAGAGTAAATCTTTACCGCATCGTAGGTTTTAAAGTTTTCGGCAACTCTAAGGAGGTTTTTGTTTGTGATTGGACAAACTGTCCCACAACGACTAAAAAAGAAGTTTACAACTGAAATATCTGAATTCTGATATTGCATTAACGAACTATCCTGATCGGTAAGCGTAAATTGAGGAACCGTGACAAAAACCGTATCTCCATTCACAACTCTTACTTCACCCGACTCGTCAAGTTCAGGAAAATAGTGAGGCAAATCGAATTTGTTTTCTCCGAAAACCTTCAAAAAGATAAAAACAAAAGCCGGAATACCCAAAACGATTAGGAGTATTCCGGCCTTAATATATTTTTTTAACATTTATCTAACTTCACCTATGTAACCACCTTCAAAGTAAACCAACGCTGCCAAAAGCCAAACCACAAACACCACTGGTATCACTATGGTCCATATCATTGACTTCACTTCATGACGTAAGTGCATAAAATTACCCACGATATAGAAGGATTTCACAAAAGTTAAAAGGATAAACAAACTTATCTTCAGCCATTTTCCAAAGTTGTTGTCCGAACTAATTTGGAATGCGATTATAAATTCAACCGCAGTTATTGCCAAAAGAATCCAGAATACCTTCCAAAGTTCCTTGGTTTGTGGCTTTTGCCTTTCTGTTGAGTTTTCTACTGAATGTCCCATCTTAAATATTTTTTAAAAAAATTAAACCAAATAAAAAAACGTAAATACAAACACCCAAACTAAATCAACAAAGTGCCAGTATAAACCTACTTTCTCAACCATTTCGTAATGTCCACGTCTCTCGTAAACACCATTGGTTGCGTTATAAAATATCATAATATTCAGAACCACTCCAGAAAGTACGTGTGTTCCGTGAAAACCTGTTATAAAGAAAAAGAAGTCAGCAAAGGCAGCTGGGCCATATTCATTTTGAACCAAATTAGCCCCAAAAACTTTAGCTCCATTCGCCAATGTCAAACCATCTTCTGAACCATGTATAAAGTGAGCCCACTCCCAAGCCTGAGAACCCAAAAACATAAATCCACCAAGAATAGTCCAAAGCATCCATTTCTCAACATCCGCCTTATCTTTTCTATGCCCAGCTTCAACAGCCAAAACCATAGTTACCGAACTAAATATCAAAATAAAAGTCATCAATCCAACAAAAACCAATGGAAGAGACATGCCGTGTAAAAAAGGAACCGCTTCAAACACTTTCTCCGGAATTGGCCAATACTGCTGAGACAATTCAAAAGTCTTATAGGTCATATCCGGAAGGACATCTTTAAAAGTAGGAAAACTGAATCTTACCAGACCATAAGAGATAAGTAATGCCGAAAATGTAAATGTGTCAGACAACAAAAATATCCACATCATTAACTTTCCATAACCAACTTTCATCGGTTGAGTACCACCTTGCCAAGTAAGATGATCCGGATTCGCAGGAGCATTCGCAACAGCCATAAAAACAAATTAGTTTAAATTATCGAACAAATTTAAAAAATGATTTCGTAAAAGTCTTATAAAAATTGATTCCGCTTGAAATTTTTATCTAAAAAACACCAAAAACAAAAGTAAATAAACCCAAAGAATATCTAGAAAATGCCAATACGTAGCACATACCTCTATTCTAATCAGATTCTTAGCATGTATGTTCATCTTAAAAGCCTCCAAAAATGAGAAAAACAAAACAACAAGCCCAGTCACCAAATGAAAGCCATGCAGTCCAGTGAGAATATAGTAAAAAGATTCGGCAGGGTTTCCCTTTAAGAACACACCTTCTTTCTGCAGAATCGTCCATCCCACATATTGCATTACCAAGAAAATCAAACCCGCCACAAAGGTTATCGAAATGAATAACTTAAGGCTACCAAAGTTGTCCTTTTGGGCTGCTTTGTAACCCAGATGCATAAATATACTGCTTAATAACAAAACTGCTGTACTATAATAAAATATCGACGGAATGTCAAATTCGGTCCAATTACCCTCTGCTCTTCTAACCAAATAAGCACTAGTAAATGCCGCAAAAAACATTATAATCGTAACAATAAAAAGCCAAACAATAAACTTCCATTTGTTTACTGTCAAAATCGGTTTGGTAATTTCAATATCTTTTTTCATTAAAACTTATTCATTAAATATGCGATTTGCACTATCGGCAAATACAAAAAAGAACCAAACATTAAACCCATTGCAGCTTTCTTTGTTCGTTCTTTCATCAAATAAAGGGTCTGTGCTAAAAACAATATTCCACAAAGCATCGCTACTACTGCTGAGTCTATTCTAGTCATTTCCAAATAATATGGCACCCAACACAATGGCAATAAAAATAGGGTGTAGATCATTATTTGTATCGCTGAATTCAGGTCCTTTCCACCCTTAGACGGAAGTAATTTGAAGCCTGCTTTTTTATAATCATCGTCCAGAACCCAAGCAATCGCCCAAAAATGGGGAAATTGCCAAAAAAATTGAATTGCAAAAAGAATACCCGGCTCAAGACCGAAATGACCTGAAGCTGCCACCCAGCCAATCATTGGAGGAAAGGCTCCTGGTAGTGCACCTACAGCCACCGCAATGGGTCCAACTCTCTTTAAAGGTGTATAAACAAAACCGTATAGGATTAGAGAAAGCAACGAAAGTAATCCGGCAGAAAAGTTGAAAATAAACGCAATCGTACAAAATCCAAATGCCCCTAACAACATTCCAAAAATAGCTGCCTCTGAAATACTCAGTCTACCCGATGGTAAAGGACGACTTAAAGTCCTAGTCATCAACTTATCTAACTCAATTTCCTTAATTTGATTAATGATATTAGCCGCAGCCGTGATACAAAATGCCGCCAAACCAAAAATTAATAGATTTAGTACATTTATGTTTGAGGAATACAGACTGTATCCAAAACAACTCGAAAACACTACCGTTAAAGATAGCCTAAACTTCGTCAAATCAAAATATGCCCTCATTTTCTGAGCGAACGAAATCTTCATACTACTTTCCATTATTAGGCAATTTGAGGTTTAGTAAGAAACAACAACACAAATTGAAAACATAAAATTACCACACCTAAGGTTAGATGAAATGGTTGAGCAAATGCTGGAAATCCAAAAAATCTAAGTATAACCCCCGTGATAATACTTAACACAATAAAAACAAGCGTACCTGTTGAGTATGAACTTATCAAAGCTGCCTTAAATCGACCCTGAATTTTACTATTTATCAAAAACTGTAAACCCAATATGACCAAACCCAAAACAGCATGAAAATTAACCTTTCCCAAAACTGAATTCACCCATAAGTGACGATTATCGTAGCCCAACTCTCTCTGAGCCAAATCTATGCCTTCACGAATTTGAGTACCAAAAACGAGCTGCCCAACACTAATTAATAAAACAATAAAAATCAGAAATCTTATATCTCTAGTATTGTCAAGTTCTCTGATAAAACCTTCCAAAAAATAAGTTTTAAGAATAGCCAACACCAATATGCCTAAAATAACAACCGCCACAATCATGTGAACTGTGATTAAACCAGGCAAGAGTTCGGAAGAAACGACTTTTGAGCCTAACCAACCCTCAAACAAAACCAAAACAAAAGCCATCAAACTTAGATAGAAAATAGAACGATTGCTCTTGAAGTAGGCCTTGTATGAAAAAATAAGAGTCAAAAAAATGAAAAACCCCACTAAAACACCCAAAAGGCGATTAATGTATTCTATCCAAGTCTTTATAGCATTAAACTCTACCTCTCCCTTGAGTTTAGCCCCAAAAATAGCTTGGTAATTTACTGGAAGTTGATCTACTGAAGTAGGTGGAATCCACATTCCGAAGCACTTAGGCCAGTCTGGACAACCCATACCCGCCCCTGATGCTCTTACAAATCCCCCAACAAATATGAGACCTATAACAGCTAGAATTGTTAAAACACCAAATCTTCTGAATAATTGAACCACTTTATGCAAAAAAAGTACAATGAAGAGAAACTCTTCATTGTACTTCATTAAAATATTATTTTCTTAATCGTGAAGCGAAGTATCGTATTTGATACTGTTAATTTCCTTCTCAGCCGCAATCAATTCATTCTCCTCAGGCAAATTTGATTCCGGAGTAGCAGAATAAGGTACGTTTTGAGGAATGAAATCATCCGGAGCACCAGGCTTAGAATAATCATAAGGCCATCTGTAAACCGTCGGAATCTCACCAGGCCAGTTACCGTGTCCAGGATTTACTGGAGTCGTCCATTCTAATGTATTTGACTTCCAAGGGTTTTGCGAAGCTTTTTTACCCCAGAAAATAGAATATACAAAGTTAAAGATAAAAACAGCCTGAGCAAACACAGTAATAATGGCAGCAATGGTTATAAAAGCATTCAAATCCATATAGGTGTTGAAAGTTTCAAAACCTGACCACTGATAATATCTACGAGGAAAACCTGCGATACCAATATAGTGCATTGGGAAAAAGACCAAGTAGACACCAATAAAAGTAATCCAGAAGTGAATATATCCCATAGTATTATTCATCATTCTACCGAACATCTTTGGAAACCAATGATAAACACCAGCGAGCATACCAAATATAGCCGCGGAACCCATAACCAAGTGAAAGTGAGCAACAACAAAATATGTATCGTGCAATTGTATATCCAAAGCAGAGTTACCAAGAATAATACCAGTAAGACCACCCGAAATAAAGAAAGAAACCAAACCAATCGCAAACAACATAGCTGGAGTGAAAATAATATTTCCTTTCCACAAAGTAGTTATGTAGTTAAAGCCCTTAACCGCTGATGGAACAGCAATGATAAGTGTAAGTAACATAAATACTGAGCCAAGGAATGGATTCATACCTGTTACAAACATGTGGTGTGCCCAAACAATGAAGGCAAGGAACATAATACCAGCCATAGAGAAAATCATGGCTTTGTATCCAAAAATTGGTTTTCTTGAATTGGTCGCTATGATTTCAGACGTTAAGCCCAACGCTGGAAGAATAACGATATACACCTCTGGATGGCCAAGGAACCAAAACAAGTGTTGGAACAGTATAGGACTACCACCTTGATTAGGAAGAGCCTGACCATTTATGTAGATATCGGATAAATAAAAACTTGTACCAAAACTTCTGTCAAAAATCAGTAACAATGCAGCAGATAAGAGAACTGGAAAAGAAAGAATTCCAAGTACTGCAGTAAAGGTAAAGGCCCAAATAGTCAAAGGTAATTTGTCCATAGACATACCTTTGGTTCTTAAATTTATAACCGTCGTAACGTAGTTGATACCACCTAACAAACTAGATACAATAAACAAAGCCATAGATACCAACCAAAGGGTCATACCATCACCTGAACCTGGGTTCGCTTCCTTCAAGGCACTAAGAGGAGGATAAATCACCCAGCTACCACCAGCAGGACCAGTTTTAATAAATAACGATATAAACATGACAACACTGGAAATGAAGAAAATCCAGTATGACAGCATATTCATAAAACCAGAGGCCATGTCACGAGCACCGATTTGAAGAGGAATCAAGAAATTAGAAAACGTTCCGCTCAAACCTGCCGTAAGTACGAAGAAAACCATGATTGTACCATGCATGGTTACCAAAGCTAAATAAAAGTTAGGATCTAACTTACCCAAACCTTTGTCATCAAGACTAATCCAGTCACCTAGAAAAGGCTTCATCCAGGCCATATCCATTTCTGGAAAACCCAATTGTAGACGAAAAACCAATGACATCAATGCACCAAGCACCGCCCATACAATACCTGAAATCAAGTACTGCTTAGCAATAACCTTGTGATCCTCAGAAAAAATATATTTTCTGATAAATCCCAATTCGTGATGTTCTTCGTGAGCATGCTCACTATGTTCGTGTACTTCTACTTGAGAAACAGCTGACATATATATATTATTTTAAAACTTTACTTGAATTCCCTAAAACACTAGATGCAACTACCTCTGGAGCAACTTCCGCTGCCACAGGCTCAGTACTTGTATATTTTTGAGCCTTCGCTTTTAAATTATCAGGTACCTTACTTAATAAATCCGGATTCTCAGTAAGAAGTGGTTTCTGACTCTTTTTCCACTTTTCGTAGTCCGCAGGCTCATCTACAACCAACAACAATTTCATACCAAAATGCGAACGACCACATATCTCTGTACAAGCAATTTCGTAGTTAAAATCAGGCTTCCCTAACTCAGCTCGCATATCTTCTGTAGACTTGTCAGCAACAAACCAAAACTTGGTAGGCATACCAGGCACAGCATCCATTTTAACTCTCATGTGAGGAATGAAAACACTATGTAATACATCTCTAGCTCTGATTTTCAAAAGAACAGGCTTACCTTTAGGAATATGCATTTCACTTGCATTGGCAAAATCATCAAATGAATTTGGATCTGAAAAATCAACACCCATCGGATTACCACCCGCATCATCCATCAATTTGTAATTATATTTACCGAATTGATTATCGTCCACACCTGCATAACGAACAGTCCAACCAAATTGTTTACCCATTATATCAATCTGTTCTGCATTTGCAGGAGCCTCTGAAGTAATTTTAGTCCAAACTCTTAGTCCCGAGAAAACTAAACCTGCCATAACGATTGCTGGGATAGTTGTCCAAATAATCTCCAAATTATTGTTGTGGGTGTAAAATGTAACCTTTCGGTTCTTGTTGTGACGATACAAAAAGCTAAACAAAAACAAAAACGTATTTACTATGAAGAAACCAATCATGATAACAACCATAGAAACCCAGAACCAATAGTCTGTCTCTTTACCATGAATAGAAGATGCTTCAGGTAAAAAGTCTTTTTTGTACGCTATGAAAGACCAAACTATACCCACAATGCTTATTAACCAAAAAGCAAATAAACCAACCCCATTAGCCGAATTATATCTATCTGGAGCTCCTAAATACTCTGATTCTTCAACATCAGATTTTGAAAGACCTTTTAAAATGGATTGTGTTTTTGACACCACCATAAAGGTTAAAACAATGAACAAAATTGCTAAAACAGCTATTAATATTGTCATTTTTAAAAATTATTTTCTTTTTTACAAAAATTAAATCTCGTGATGCAAACTCTCCTCAATAAACGGATGATTCTTCGCAATCAAATTCGCTTTCGAGAGTTGATTGGCAACAAAGTAAATAAACAATGATGCGAACGTTAGAGTAGTTCCCCACTCAATTATACCAATGCCACCCTGATCCTTAGCTATACCTGGCATTTGAATCTGATAAAAATCAAACCAGTGACCAATTAATATAGAACCACAAGCCAACTTTAAAAAAGTTCCGTTTCTCTTAGAATCACGTGCCATTAGTATCAAAAATGGAAACACGAAATTCAACAAAAGGTTTATAATAAATGGTGCAAAATATCTTCCACCATGTCCACTAAACCTCTCACGGAAATAAATTGTTTCTTCAGGAAGGTTAGCATAGAAAATTAGAAGGAATTGGCTAAACCAAACGTAAGTCCAAAATACTGAAAAACCGAACATAAGTTTACCCAAATCATGAATAGAACTAAATGTAACAGCCTTCAAATAACCTTTATCTTTTAATAAAAGAATGGTCAACATAATAGCCGCCAAACCAGCCACGTGCCAAGAAGCCAAGTGATACCATCCAAACATAGTAGAAAACCAGTGTGTGTCTATTGACATTGAAAAATCCCAAGCCGCAGTAGAAGAAGTCACAGCAAAGAATATCAAGAACATTTTAGCATAATTTCTGCTCTTGTAGTAGTAGGCCAAATCGTTCGTCTCATCCTCTAATAAAGAATACTTTCTTATCTGAGTCCATAAATAATACCAAACCGCAAAATAGGCAATCATTCTTACCAAAAAGAAAGGAAAATTAAGGTACCATGATTTACCAGCAATAATTTTATCGTAGTTCTCGCTTCCAACCTCCATTATACCATGATGTGTCCAGTGGAATATAATGTGTCTAGTCTCAGGATATAGAAACAAACCCAACATAATAACCGCTGGAACAATTATAAACGAAGGGAAAGCCTCAGGCACTCTTTTGAATGATGTGTACCAGCCTGCCTTTGCAACATAGTTATAAGACAAAAAGAACACACCGACAACAGAAATACCCAAAAAGTAAACGCTATTCATCCAAAGATTAGCAACAATTCTAGAAAAAAGAGTAGCCCCATGATGTTCACCACCACCATGACCCTCAGCAGCATGCTCAGCACCATGACCGGCATCCCATACGCCAATACTCCAATGATTCTTTATCAAAAAGGCACCTAAAGCAACCATGGCTACTCCAATGATTGCTGAAATAATAAGCTTTTTCCTCAATTCAGGACTAAAATCAAACGATTCGTCTAGTGAAGGTGTTTCGTGCTTGTGAGCCATTATATTATTATTATTTACAATTAAAACTTATCAATATTAACCACCAATCTGTAATCTCTGTACATAATGGGTTATTTTCCATCTTTCTTCTGGCAAAACCTGAGCCCCATGAGCCCACATCCTGCCTTTTCCATGTGTGATAACATGAAATACATGACCCATGGTCATATTTTTGTATGCATCAGCAGCATAGTTAGGAACACCCTTGTATTTTGCAGCAACCTTACCATCACCTGCTCCACCGGCTCCATGACAATGTTGACAGTTTCTTTCATACAAAACCTTTCCTTCTTCTTCAACAGCTTCTGACCATGGTATCGGATTCTTAAGTGTTTCAGCAGCTGCCAAATCATCCTTTCCTAAACCATAAATCATCAAATCGTTGATAACTGTGCTATCATCCTGAACAAAACTAGTTTTATAATTTCTTCTCGAAACCGTACCAGCAACAGGATAACGCATATTCATTCCATTAGGATTGATAGCGTTGTCCTCAATTTGTGTTTGAGCTTCGTAACCAATAGAATTATACATATTAGGTGCAAATTCCCAACCTGTATCATTTTTAGAATCGCATGAAATCAAGGAAAGACCTAAAATTCCGCTTAAAACAAGTTTAAAATATGTTTTACTGTTTTTCATTTTAAGATTTTATTAAACTTCCTTAACATTTACTTCCTCAGCACCAACCTCACTTAAAAACGCCTTAATATCAGAATCAGAAACAGTGTTTTTATTTAGATCAATGGCCATGGCAAATTTATCATCAGTACTTCTTAGGTCAAAAATTAACGGTTTCACACTTGGCCCTAATCCTTCCATAAAAAAGAAAGTAAATGACATACCAAAAGCCGCCAATAACACCGTTAATTCAAATACAATTGGAATGTTGGTAGGAAAAGGGAAAAAATTCTTACCACCAATATTCATTGGCCAATCAATTCCTAAAGTCCAAAAAGTAAGCAAAAACGCCAAACAGGTACCCGTAATACCGAATAAGAAAGCCGGAACACCCATTCTTGGACGATCGTATCCTAAGGCATGGTCAAGACCATGAACAGGATAAGGACAAAAAACCTCATGGATTTTGATTCCCTTGCTTCTGATTTTTTGAACCGCATCCATAACCACATCTTCGTCGTTAAAAATGCCTACTATATATTTTTTATCTGTCATTTTGAGAACAATTAATCTTATTCGGAATAATTAATGTTTAGATTTTTTTTCAGAAGCTGATTTCAATACCGACTTCACCTCTGCCATATTTATAACAGGCAAAAACTTAGAGAATAAGAAGAAACATGTAAAGAAAAATCCAAACGAGAAAATATAGTCACCTATATCACCCATTCTAGGAGTGAAATAAGTCCAACTAGATGGTAGATAATCTCTGTGCAAAGATGTCACAATAATAACAAATCTCTCAAACCACATACCTATATTCACAACCACTGCAATCACAAACGACACAACGATGTTTTCTCTTAATTTCTTAAACCAGAATACCTGCGGTGAAAGAACATTACAAGTCATCATGGCTGCATATGACCACCAAAGTGGACCAGTAGCTCTATTCAAGAAAGCATACTTCTCATACTCAACACCCGAATAAGCAGCAATGAAAAACTCTGTTATGTAAGCAACACCAACAATTGAGCCCGTTAAGGTAATGATTTTGTTCATTAATGAAATGTGCTCTAAAGTGATGTAGTCTTCCAACTTGTAAACTACTCTCGTAACCAACATTAGGTTTTGCACCATCGCGAAACCAGAGAAGATAGCTCCAGCAACGAAGTATGGAGGAAAGATAGTGGTGTGCCATCCTGGAATAACCGAAGTCGCAAAGTCAAATGATACAATAGTGTGTACCGAAAGTACAAGTGGTGTTGACAAACCAGCAAGAATCAATGAAACATCTTCATAACGAGCCCATGTTTTTGCTCCACCTGTCCACCCCAATGAAAGAGCACCATAAATAGTCTTACGAACGCCAGTTGCTCTATCTCTAATGGTGGCTAAATCAGGAATCAAACCAATGAACCAGAACAAACATGAAACTGAAAAATAAGTAGAAATCGCAAAAACGTCCCAAACTAGAGGTGAGTTAAAGTTTACCCACAAAGAACCAAAAGTATTCGGAAGTGGTAGAGCCCAATATGCCAACCAAGGGCGACCCATGTGCATCAAAATAAATGAAGCCGCACAAAGTACCGCAAAGATCGTCATTGCTTCAGCAGCACGGTTGATAGAGGTTCTCCATTTCTGACGGAATAGCAAAAGGATGGCCGAAATAAGTGTACCGGCGTGACCAATACCCACCCACCATACGAAGTTGGTGATATCCCATGCCCAACCTACTGTTTTGTTAAGACCCCATACTCCAAGGCCTTCCCACCATGTCCATAAAACCCATCCTCCACCATACATCAAAACTAAAACAGAGATAGCAAATGCTATTTTCCATTCTTTGGTAGGTTTGGCCTCGACATGTCTGCAAATATCCTCAGTAACATCGTGGTAGGTTTTCCCTCCAGTTACTAGATGTTCTCTTATTGGTGAAACTACTGACATAATTATATCCTAGAAATATTTAGGAACTTTATTTATTTAAAAATTAATTACAAAAAATATCAAAATCAATGACCTCCGTGCTCAGCGTGTTCTGTATGTGCAACAGCTTCAGCCTTCTTAACACTATCTTTGTTTCTGATTTTAACAAGATAGTTTACTTGAGGTATAACATTGATCTCTTCTAACAATTGGAATCTTCTTCCTTCCTCTTCTTGAACCAATAGTTTCGAAACTCTTGACTCTGGATCCAACATATCTCCAAAAGTAATGGCATTGGTAGGACAAGACTGTGAACATGCTGTCTCTATCTCTCCATCTACCGGACGACGCTTTTCTTTTTTTGCAGTGAGTTTACCCGCCTGAATTCTCTGAACGCACATTGAGCATTTCTCGATAACACCTCTAGACCTAACAGTTACGTCTGGATTGATTACCATTCTACCCAACTCATTGTTGAAGTGGAAGTCAAAGTTATCGTTCTCAAAATACTTGAACCAGTTGAATCTTCTTACTTTATAAGGACAGTTGTTTGCACAATATCTAGTACCCACACATCTGTTGTAAGTCATTTGGTTAAGACCTTCAGAACTGTGCGTAGTAGCCAATACTGGACAAACCGTTTCGCAAGGTGCATTTGAGCAATGCTGACACATTAATGGTTGGAAAACAACCTCAGGATTCGCTGATGCTTTTTCCATAGCCTTATATCCAGCAACGCTGTATCCTTCCTCTTCTGGGGCATCCGAACTGTAGTATCTATCAATTCTAATCCAATGCATTTCTCTTGCACGAGCAACCTCTGCCTTGCCAACCACAGAGACGTTGTTTTCAGCTTGACAACTCACCACACACGCTGCACAACCTGTACAAGTGTTTAGGTCAATCACCATACCCCAACTGTGGTTTTTCTTTTCGTGTCCATTCCACAATGTGATTGAATACGGTTTTTTCAAACCATCCGAAGTTGAAATCATTGGTTCGAATCTTCCAGCTTTTGAATTCTTCACATATTCGCTCAAAACAGACTCTTGAACAACAGCCTCACGACCCATGTAAGTTTCATGAGTTTGTGTCTGTGCCAATGTATATCCGCTTTGTGTTTTTTCTATTTTGGCTCCACTAGCCCAAAGGTTAGAAGCAGAAGGAGTTCCTTTCAACAATGGCAACATAGCCTTACCTACATTACCTGCCTTTCCAGCTGCAGTTCGACCGTAACCCATTGCTACTGCAACAGTGTCATTTGCTTGGCCTGGCTGGATCAAAATTGGAAGTTCAACTGTATTGGCTCCAATAGTAACATTTACCCAGTCACCTACTTCAAGACCTAAGTCTGCGGCTGTTTTTTGTGAAAACGCTGCAGTATTTTCCCAAGTAACTTTAGAAACTGGGTCTGGAGTTTCTTGCAACCAAGGGTTATTTGCTTGAATACCAGTACCAATAGTTACATTTTCAAAAACATATAATTCAATACCAGAAGACTTAACAGAAGCGATTTTGGAAGCCGACTCAGCAAGATTACCTGAGAATGAAGCCCCAACAATGGTTGAATTTGGTGCTTCGTAAACTCCATCGTGAAGAGCTTGCGTCCATGTTTTTCCATTCAATATATTAGAAGTCCAAACATTTTGAACATAAGCCTGATAATCCGAAGATTTACCTGCCCACGTTAATAGACTAGATTCACCTTGACGAGAATTGAAAATATTGGAAATTACTGGCTGAGTTAGAGAGTAATATCCTGCTTTAGGAGAGGCATCACCCCATGACTCTAAATAGTGAGTATTCAAAGCCAAATATGAACATAAAGAAGCAGTTTCGTTAGCTCTATCGGCTATCGCTACGCTTAATTTTGTTTTTTTCAAACCTTCGGCAATATCAGCACCTAATAGATGGTCGTAAACAGGATTGGAATCTAGGAATATAACTGCATCTACCGCACCAGATTTCAATTCAGCAACGAACTGGTTCATAGCGGCATCGTTACCTTGCTTGTAGTTAAGCGTTGTTCCAAAATCTATCGTATTACCAACATTTCCAAGGAGACTATTGATACCGTTTACTATGGTTTGTACCGCTATGTCGTTTGACCCTGAAACTACTAAACTTGCACCTTTAGCAGCCACCAAGTCTTTGGCACATTTGTCAATATTCTCAAAATCGCCTTTCGAAACAGAAAGTTGTGAGCCAACTCCCATGATACCAGCGATTCTATTATACAAGTTTGCTACAAATGCTCCTTCTTGAGAAGGTTTGAACATACCTCTGTAGTCCGCATTTGCACCTGTCATACTCATTCCAGTTTCAAACTGATAATGTCTTGACATGGTCTTTTTACCCCCTTTTGCACTACTTAATCTTCTTGTTTCTGCCCACTGTGCTGCATGCTCAATAGGTGAAAGCCAAGTTCCTAAGAAATCGCAATTGATACCAACAATTACGTTGGCTTTATTAAAAAGATAAGAAGGAATAACTGCTTTACCAAAACTAGTTCCGTTTGCCTCTATCAAAGCCGAAGCTGAGTTAGAATCATAAGTCACATGTTTTGTGGAAGGATATTTTGCAGCGAAATCTGCTAATACCGATTTTGTACTTGGTGAAAGAATAGTGTTAGAAACCACTCTGATATTAGATGACGAAGCTAATGCAGCCGAAACCTGCTTATCTAATTCAGCCCAAGTTATTTTTTTGCCGCCTTTAGTAGGCTCTTTTGATCTTTCGTTATCATACAGGGACAATAATGAAGCGTGAACCTGAGCATTAACACCACCCTTGGTTACGCCTGACATTTTGTTACCCTCAATCTTTACTGGTCTACCTTCTCTGGTTTTTACCAATATGCTACAGTAGCTTCCTGCTTGAGCAAAGGTTGATGCGTAGTAATTAGGAATGCCTGGTTCAATATCCTCAGGTTTATTTAAATAAGGAACTGTATGTCTAACAGGTGCATTACAAGCGGCCAAGGAAACAGCCGCAACACCAAAACCTAACATTTTAAGGAAATCTCTACGGTATGTTCCGCCCTCTAAACCCTCAAGATTAAATTCTTTATCCGCGTTTTTAACAACGTTGATATCGTTTTTCAACTCTTCAATACCTTTCCAATACCTTTTATTAGTATTCTCCATGAGTATGTATATATAAAATTCTCTTTATTACTTGAAAAAAATAATTAATAGTGACATTTGGCACATTCCAAACCACCAATGTCCTCTACTTTCATAGCCTCCTTAGAAGTGCTGTTGTGAGCCGTAAGCAATGCATCATAGTAAGCATTTCCTTTTGAGTTCACATCAGATTTTCTGTGGCAGTCTATACACCAGCCCATAGTTAGTGTATGGCGTTGTTGAACAACTTCCATATTTTTGATATCTCCGTGGCAATTCTCGCAATCTAATCCACCTACATTGGTATGTTGAGCATGATTAAAATAAGCCAAGTCAGGCAAATTGTGAACACGTACCCACTGAATAGGTTGATTCTTCTCTATAGCAGTGTATATTTTTTGAATTTCTGGAGACTCTCTCTTAATGGCATTGTGACAGTTCATACATATGCTTGAGGAAGGAATACCAGACTGTTTACCTTTATAAACACCAGTATGGCAGTAAGCACAGTTGATTTCCATGTCACCTGCATGCAATTTGTGAGAGAAATTGATTGGCTGTGTTGGAGCGTATCCTTGGTGAACACCAATTTTAAACAAACCATCCAATGTAGCTTTAGTACCCAAAAGCACAAACATCCAGATAACCGCAGTTACCACAGTTTTGTTGGCCGATAGACCTTTCAAAGCAGATTTTAGATTATCCATTGCAGAAGGAGTACCTTCAATTGACTCTCCCTTGGCTAGCGTAGACAATAACTTTAGAACTGCTAGGAGAGCAACAAGTACAAGACCCATAATTACCAATAAAGCAACAAGCACTATATTGAAGAATTTTCCGCCTGATGTTTCTTGAGTAGGAGCAGCCACGGCAGCACCTGGGGCAGCTGCCGCTGGAGCAGCATTAGCAGACTTCACATAAGCCAATATGTTTTTGATTTCTGCATCTCCGTAAGCTGGAAAGGCAGTCATTTGCGTTTTGTTGAATTTTTCGTATAATTCAACAGCATATTTATCTCCACTTGAGATAACCGAGGCAGGATTATTAATCCATTTCTTCAACCAAGCATAGTCTCTTCTTTCTTCGATTCCAGCGAGACCAGGACCCACAACTACTTCCGCACCTACGGCATGACATTGAGCACAGTTATTTTTGAAAAGAGTTTCCCCTGCAGCAGCATCACCATCTTGGGCGAAAGTGTTTAATGTGAAAACAAAAACGAGGGCTACAAGAGTGAGTAATTTTTTCGAAATATTATTTATCATTTTTAATTATAATATTGCAATTTTTGAGAGTACAAAGCTAAGGGAGGAATGCATTTTATCAAAATATGTAATGTGATTTTTTTTGAATTAAAAAAATTTAGAATCATTTTAAATAAGAATGCAACCTATTGAAAATGAATTGTTTGTAACAAAAAATACCACTTGAAAATTAGTTACTACTAACCTATCAAATGGTATTAATTTTAGATTTTGACTTTTGTCAAATTTTTGGAGGTCCCGAGCGGATTCGAACCGCTGTAGAAGCTTTTGCAGAGCTCTGCCTAGCCGCTCGGCCACAGGACCCTCTTATTTAAAGGAATGCAAATTTATGACCAAATAGCTGTTTTGCCAAAATTATTTTAGATTATTCTTAATTTTTTCTTAAAAAATGAAATGGCTGCCTTATAGACAGCCATTTCTGAAGAAAAATTATTTTTGAGAAAAACTGAGATTAAGCCTCATCAGATGTTTTCTTTTTAACTACTTTCTTTTTTGGAGAAGCCTCTTCGCTTTCAAGTTGATCTCTCAAGGCTGAAAGAGCAGATAAGTCACCTAATGTAGATTTCTCCATTTCAGGCAATTTCACTTTATCTGTAGCTTTAGCAGGAGCTTTCTTCTTCTCTGCCTTAGGCTCTTCTTTCTGAACTTCCCAAGTTTTTGTATGAGAAAGAACAATCTTCTTCTCTTCTTTATTAAACTCGATTACTTCAAACGAAAGTTTCTCGCCCATCTCGCCAAGCGTTCCGTCTTCTTTAGCTATAGCTTTCAGACCAGCTTGTCCTTCGATACCGTAAGGAAGTTCCAAGGTAACTTGTTTGTCGTTTTTACCAACGATGTTACACTCATGTACTGTACCTACCTCGAATACCGTCTCGAAAGTATCCCAAGGGTTTTCTTCTAGGTGCTTGTGGCTAAGAGCCAATCTTCTGTTGTCAACGTCTAACTCAAGAACGATAACCTCAAGTTCTTCACCGATTTTAACGAAATCAGATGGGTGCTTGATTTTTTTAGTCCAAGAAAGGTCAGAAACGTGAACTAGACCGTCGATACCTTCTTCAAGCTCTAAGAATAGACCGAAGTTAGTAAGGTTACGAACTGTTCCTTTATGTTTTGTACCGATAGCATATTTAGCCAAAAGATCTTGTTTAGTCCAAGGATCCTCTGTCATTTGCTTGATACCCAATGACATTTTTCTTTCGTCTTTGTCCATAGTCAATACTACAGCTGAGATATCGTCACCGATTTGCAAGAAATCAGATGGGTTTCTCAAGTGTTGTGACCATGACATTTCTGAAACGTGGATTAGACCCTCAACACCTGGCTTCAATTCAAGGAATGCACCGTAATCAGCAATGTTTACGATTTTTCCACTCACTTTAGATCCCACTTCAAGGCCTTCAGCTAATGAATCCCAAGGGTGCGACTCCAATTGTTTCATACCCAATGAAATACGTTTCTTGTCGTCATCAAAGTCAAGAACAACCACTTTGATTTTATCGTCAAGATTCAATACTTCGTTAGGGTGATTTACTCTACCCCACGAGATATCCGTGATGTGTAGTAAACCGTCTACGCCACCAAGGTCGATGAATACACCGAAGTTAGTGATGTTTTTAACCACACCCTCCAATACTTGTCCTTTCTCAAGGTTAGTAAGGATTTGTTGACGTTGCGACTCAAGGTCTTTCTCGATCAACACTTTGTGTGATACTACTACGTTGTCGTTGGTATGGTTGATCTTAACCACTTTCACTTCCATACGTTTTCCTACAAACACATCAAAGTCTCTGATAGGTTTAACGTCGATTTGTGAACCTGGCAAGAACGCCTCAATACCAAAAATATCTACAATAAGACCACCTTTTGTACGACGCTTAATTAAGGCATCAACAATAATGTCAGTCTCAAGAGCACCTTCAATTTTAGACCAAGCTGTAAGGATTCTGGCTTTTTTACGAGAAATAACCAATTGACCTAGAGCATCTTCTTGTTTTTCGATGAAAACCTCCACTTTATCACCAACTTTAAGATCTGGCAAGTCGCGGAATTCTGAACGAGAAACGATACCATCTGATTTGAATCCGATGTTTAACAAAACTTCTCTGTCAGTAATACCTACCACTAGGGCATCTACTACGTCTTTTTCTTCGATTGCGGCGAAAGTTTCACCGTAAACTGCTTCTAAATCTGCTTTCTCGGCAGCGGTGTATCCTCCACCAATGCCTTTTTTTGTTACTTTCTCCCAATCGAAATCAGGAAATGTTTGATTTGTCATATATGAATTAAACTGCTCATTATTACATCAATAGACCGAGCTTTTCTACTGAAATTGATTAAAAATTGATAATTCCTCGTTAAAAAGGAGTGCAAAGGTAGGGAATTTGATATAATATGCAAGAAAAGTGTATAGATTTTTTAGGTAAATGGTTAAAAATCAGGCTTCGGCTCCGCTCAGCCACCATCGGCTTCGCTCGGCCACCATTGGCTCAGTGAAGGTGGATACTATTCAGCCAACACCGATGCACCTCATGATCATTAGTATGACTTCATAAAAATTCTTCAGTAATGAATCATATTGAAAGATATCTGACAAAAGACCCAAATTTACACAAAGTCAGACAAAGTGACGTGACTGAATATTAACTGAACATATATAATTTGATAAAAGAATAGATTAAGAAAAGCAACTGAGACTCTACCTATTCTTACTCAAAAACGGCAACCAATTCTCCTCTAGGTTCCCTGAGCAATCCCGAACAAACATCAAAAAAGTAGGTTTGAAAGGTTTAATTTTCAGGTTCATTTTGGCCTCCTCTGGTGTGTAACTACCCTTTTCGGAATTACAACGCTTACAAGCAGTCACGAGATTTTCCCAATGGGTCTTACCACCACGCGACTTGGGCATTACGTGGTCGAGGGTCAAGTCGGTCTGTTTCCCACAATAAGCACAAGTATTGTTATCTCTTTTGAAGATATTTTGCCGTGTCATGACAACATTGCGAAATGGCACTGAGACGTAAGAATTAAGACGAATAATGGATGGAAGAGGATAGTTTTTGTTGATAGTTCGAATTTTGTCTTTTGGATTTTCGGCAACTAATTCGGCCTTGTTGAGATAGACCAGTAGAAAAGCCTTTGGAACTGTACAGATGCTAATGGCTCTGTAGTCGGCATTTAGAATTAACACTTTCCGCCCCATAAACAATTAGGTTTTTGAATAATAGACTAATTGTCAGGCAATTTAATGAATTCTTTCTGAAATATGAATACCTAAAATGAAATTAATAAGAAAATAATATTGAATGGTCAAATCTTTCAATACCAGACATTTAGGCAATTCACTACCTACTCCTCCCTACTTCTGTCTCTAGAAATATCCTTTTCTTTAATACTTTCACGTTTGTCGTACAGTTTTTTACCTTTTGCCAGGGCAATATCCAGTTTGGCGAGGCCGCCTTCATTGATGTAGATACGGGTCGGTATAATGGTTAAGCCTTTGTCCGTGAGTTTACTAATAAGTTTCTTTATTTCCTTTCTATTAAGCAAAAGTTTACGCTCCCTCAGTGGTTCGTGATTATTATAGGTACCGTTGTCGTATTTCGAAATGTTGAGGTTTTTAACGAAAAGTTCGTTCTTTTGAAAAAAACAATAAGCATCGGCCATACTAACTTTTCCCTCTCTAATTGATTTTATCTCGGTACCCGTGAGTACCATTCCAGCCGAATATTCCTCGAGAAATGCAAACTCGAAGCGGGCTTTTTTGTTAGAGATATCCGTAGTTTTGACAAATTTCATTTTTGAAGAGAAATAAATGGGACACAAAAGTAACAAAAAAATCCCTGCCTCAATGATAGTGACAGGGATTCCGACTTACGTGCTTTCCTAATAATCCATGTGCTGGCCATAGGCCTTTACGAGGGATTAAGTCTTTAAGAGCTCTGCTCTAATATCTTTGTCTGTGTTAGATTCGAGTTAGCAAATGTAAAAAGCGAAAAATAAAATTCCAATCAAATCTCCGTTTTTTAACATTCTACAGTATTAAATGTGGCTTTTAGCTCCGTTTAATAACTTTCTGTTATGTTATTATCCTTTACCAATACTGTGCCAATATTTTTTAAGGAAGATAAAAAAAATAAAAATATTTTTTTCGAGCAAATTAACCCATTGATTTTAAGATCTTTACAATAATATTGGGAAATTCTTGACAAAATTCAACCAAAGTGAACTTATATGATGCCAGAATATTGGCCCAAGAAAAAAGAAGAATGACAGGAAAAATTGATTAATATTGTCTTACCTTTTTGTCAAAAATAGCATGAAAGTGTCTATCATTAACGTTACCAATCATCTCTGAAACGAGGAGGATTAGGTTTAATGATCAAAATAAGGAGAATAGACTTGATGATGTCATTTTAAATTGAAAGAAATCATTGGTCCTTAAAAATATACTTACAACAATAGTAAAAACTCAGGAATTGCAGAATAAACCTCTTTTGTCTACCACCAAACCCCAAGAGACGGCCATCTTGGTGGGTTTGATTTCACAAAAACAAAATGCCGAAAAAACTAAAGAATATCTTGACGAACTGGCTTTTTTGGCAGAGACATCTGGCGTAAAAACCAAGAAGGTATTTGTACAAAGGCTCAACTTTGCCGATCAAAAGACTTTTGTGGGTAAGGGAAAACTAGAAGAAATACAAGCATGGATAACCATAAATCCAGTTGATACGATTATTTTCGATGATGAACTGAGTCCCTCGCAGGTAAGAAACCTTGAAAAGGCGTTTGAGAATATTAAAGTGCTGGATAGAAGCTTGCTTATTTTGAATATCTTCTCACAAAGGGCACAGTCAGACCAAGCCAAAAGACAGGTGGAATTGGCCCAGTACAAATATCTCCTACCCAGACTTACGCGTATGTGGTCGCACTTGAGCAAGCAAAAAGGAGGTATTGGTATGAGAGGTCCCGGAGAAAAGGAACTTGAAACCGATAAGCGGATTGTTCAAGATCGAATAGCATTGCTAAAAGAGAAATTGGAGAAAATAGATAAACAATCGGCCACGAGAAGAAAGGAAAGAAACCAGCTTGTGCGAGTCGCATTGGTTGGTTACACCAATGTCGGTAAGTCAACATTGATGCAAAAACTAGCCAAAACAGAGGTATTTGCCGAGAATAAGTTGTTTGCAACCATAGATTCGACAGTAAGAAAAATGGTTTTAGGCAACATCCCATTCCTGATAACCGACACTGTAGGGTTTATTAGAAAACTTCCGACCACCCTTATTGAATCCTTTAAGTCAACCTTAGACGAGATAAGAGATGCAGATATCTTGCTCCATGTGGTGGACATATCGCATGATTCTTTTGAGGAACAAATAGATGTGGTAAATGCAACACTTGCGGATATAAATGCCAAAGATAAGCCTACGGTAATTATTTTTAATAAACTGGACCAATACAAACCGCTGTCCGTAGAAGGTTTGGACAGACATTTGGCAACTGAGGAGGATTTAAGAATAAACTTGGAAAGACTCAAAACCGGATATTTACAAAAAAATGCCGAAAATGTAGTTTTTATTTCAGCTACACAAAATGAAAATATTGCCGAATTACGAGATGTGATTTTCAAACTTGTAAGAGAAAAGCATTTTACGATTTATCCCAACTGGGATGCCGCCAAAAACGTGTTCTACGAATGGCAAGATGAATCAGAAGTAAACTAACAATAAACAAATAACCCTAAAAATGGAGAACAAAAACACCTCAACCAATTTACCCGCACTGTATACCCTGATGACCGTTTGGTTTTTCTGGAGTTTTGTAGCTGCCTCAAACGGAATATTGATTCCACTTTTTAAAGAAAAATTCGAATTACAACAATGGCAAGCCCAGTTGGTAGACTTTGCTTTTTATGCAGCCTATTTTGTGGGCTCAGTTTTGTATTTGATACTTTCAAGTATTATGAAAACAGATATTTTGAATAAAATTGGTTATAAGAATGGAATCATTTACGGTTTGATTATATCTGCAGTAGGTTCACTTATATTTTATCCAGCTGCTGAGACTAAGTCTTACTTTTTGCTCTTAACTGCACTTTTTGTAGTAGGATTAGGTTTCTCACTGCAGCAAACTGCCACTCAGCCATTTATGATAGCCTTGGGACCTCCAGAAACAGGTGCTACCCGCATAAACTTGGGTGGAGCTGTAAATAACTTTGGTGGTACCATTGGACCATTGATTGTTTCTTATGCCATCTTTGGTTCTATCTCTCCTGAGGCAGCATTGAGTGCAACAATTGAATCTGTAAAAGTTCCTTATCTCCTACTCGGTGGTTTGTTTGTATTGGTGGCAGTATTTTTCTGGATCTCGAAACTTCCTCGAATCACGAACGATGAGCATGTAGAAGCTGGACTTGGAGCCTTAAAATACCCACAGTTAATATTGGGTATGAGTGCGATATTTGTGTACGTAGGTGTAGAGGTAACAATCGGGAGTAATTTGCCGGAATATCTGAAAGAAACACAAGGCTTGGTTTCGTCACAAGTATCCAAATATGTATCTCTTTTCTGGGGAAGTATGATGGTTGGCCGTTGGACAGCCTCTGTGGGTAACTTTGGGTTATCAGACAGCCTGAAGAAAATCCTTTGGGTAGTGGTACCATTCATAGCTTTTGGTATTGTACTATATGTAAACTCTATCATGAGCGGAGATGTGAGCGATTTATATCCATATGCTTTCTGTGTAATAGTAATGATTGTTTCATTTTTCATGGCGAAAGAAAAACCAGTTCGGACTTTGCTGATTTATACAGGAGTTGGTGCCATTATGACCCTAATTGGTGTTTTTACCACTGGAAAAATTGCCTTGTTTAGCTTAATTAGTGGTGGACTTTTCTGTTCTATTTTGTGGCCAAGTATATTTTCATTGGGCACCGCTGGCCTAGGAAAATACACCAATCAAGGCTCGGCATTTATGATTATGATGATTTTGGGTGGAGCGATTATCCCTGTTTTGCAGGGCGTTATTGCTGATACCGTAGGTATTCAAACCTCTTATTTACTGGCCGTGGCTTGTTTTTCTTACCTATTCTGGTTTGGCATTAGGGTTCAGCAAGTTTTAAGAAAACAAAATATTGATTTTGACAAAGAAGTGGCCAATGTGAAAGGTGGGCATTGATTTGAAGGAAGTAGTTTAAATAAAAAGCAGCAGAGGTTTATATTTCTGCTGCTTTTTTTTTGTTTCGAAAATTTGGTTGGAAAATTTTGGATTTGATTTAAATCTGATTTGACATACTTGTTTTCAGGTCCGACTGGCGTCTGACCACTTCATGCCAAAAGACGGTATACTCTCATACTTAACTTTTAGGTCTGCCTTGCGTCTGAATACTTCATGCCAAAAGTCGGTTTAATCTATCAAACTTACTTTCAGGTCCGACTGTTGTCTGACCGCTCGCTAAAAAAAATGCCGAGAATACACAAATTGAATTCGTGAATTCGTGGCAGTCTGACAAGTTCATGTTGAAAGAGGGGTAGATATCTCACTTATTTTCAGGTCCGACTAGCGTCTGACCGCTTGCCTAAAGTAATTGCCACAAATATACAAATTGAATTCGCGGCAAATATTTAACGAAAGAATGACTCAGTTTTTAGGTAAATTCTCCAGAAGAAACCTTTTCACATTTCCTCCCATTACTTTTTTGATATCTGCATTAGAAACTCCCAATTTAAGTAATTCCTCTACATAAAGCGGCAAACCTGTCACATCGGTATGAATTTCTATGGCTCCATCAAAATCTGACCCCAAGGCAACATAATCGGCTCCTACTAAATCAATGCAATATTTGATTGCCTTGGCCGTAGAAGATGGTGTTTTATTCCCAGTGGCGGGTTCAAACATGGCTATACTAATTAATCCACCGGTTTTTGCTATTCCTTTTATGTGGTTATCGGAGATATTTCTTACAGACATGTGTGTGCCTTGCACACCTGTATGGGAGCTGACGATCGGTTTTGTTGTAATCTGTAAAATTTCATCCACCATTTTTGGCGAGCAATGGGCAACATCCAAAATCATATTTTTATCTTGCATTTTCTTCATTACTTGCCTGCCAAAAGCCGTTAATCCGCCATGTTCCACACCATGAGCAGAACTGCCGAGCTCATTGTCAAAAAAATGTACCGGCGACATCATTCTTACCCCTGCCCTGTATAAAACATCGACATTCTCTAATTTGCCATCTAGAGCATGCATACCTTCTATTCCAAGAAATCCGGCAGTAATTTTTCTGTTTGACTTTCTATCAGAAATATAACTTTCCAGACCATTCACAGAGGAAATTACCCTAAACTTCCCTTCAGATTTATTCTCGAAATCATACAATGCCGCACATTGTGTTAAAGCTCTCTCGGTAAGATTAAACCAAGATGCAATTGGTCGCATTTGTAATATAAATGGAAGGGTAATTTGATCCGTTTCTCCAGTGTTTTTATCGAAATTCATATTTCTTGGAGCCTTGGTAACTATTGTAAAAGCCTGTAAGGCCATGTTGGCTTCCAACATTCTAGGAATATCTACCGATCCGAAATCATTTTTTTGTAAAAGATCTCGCTCCCAAAGTAAAGCATCGCAATGCATATCTGCTACAAAATCTAAAGAATCATATAGCATTTGAGCATCTTTGTCAACTTTGTAAGGTGGTTTTTCGGAAACAGTATTGAATTTTTTGTCTACTATTTTCGGCACAAATAGAAATGCGAAAAGCAAAACTACCAAGACGAGACCAAGAAGTATTTTAAAAATTTTTTTCATGATTAGGTTGTTTTTGTAAAAATAGGGAGAAAATGCTCAATTTCTAACCACATAGGTCAGATAGCTATGCTATGCTTTGTCTTGAAATTCAAATATAGTCATAGAGAATTTCTTTTTTACTATAATTTCTCTGTGCCGATGTTGTATTTCCTTTTGTGAACTATGTGGTTAAAAAACCCAAAGAATGCTCAAATTTGTACTTATGAAGAGAACTGACTTTGCATTAGTAGGTCCGACTATCGTCTGAACATAATGAGAAAAAAACCACAAACACACAAAAAAATTCGTGTATTCGTGGCAAAATATTAATTTGATTTTTCTAATAATTGCTAATATATATATTCAAATCTGGCTATAGTCTGACCACTTGCAAAATAAAAAACCACGAATTCATCAATTGGAATGGTTTAAACATGGTTAAGTAGTCTAATTATCAATTAAGGACAGGATGGTTTCGACCTGCAAAGTTGGATAATATCATGGAGCTTTAAGATAAATTTATTCTGACACCGTTGAATAAGAATTTTAAGAAATTGTATTCAATGGCAGGAAACTTGTTTTGAAATATTTCACAATGCATTTAGGGACAAATGAAAAAAAAAATACTCCTTTTCATACTTATTTTTATCAGTTTCAGAAGTTTTTCGCAAGCTTATAATTACATGGGCACTTACAACAATCAAGGAGTTCCGAATTACTTAGTAACACCACGAGATGTAATTAGTACTTCATTTTTAAATACTGTAAATACTTCTTTGCCAGAACGATACCCAGTTCCAAGTTATAACCCTCATTACATTCAAAATGGGGCACAAACCAATATTGAAATAAACGGTTCAGACTCTGCTGATGTATGGGTAACATTTGTGTTAGAAGGTGCAGGATATATGAACACACTTGGATTTTATACATATGACCTAAGCAATCCTCCAACTACAGTTCCTAATGCCAATCAAATTAATATTATTTTCCCAAATGTTTCAGGTCTCAATAGTGGTGGAGGATTAATAGCAGGTGATAAGGTGAAATTAGGAAGATTTGCACCGAATACAGGTATCGGTTGGGTTTTGTTAGCCAATGCTTGGAATCCTAGCACTCGATTGGTTGGTAACGGTCTTTGGAAATTATACTCCAATTATATTTTAAATCCAGAAGCAAATGTAAATTTAAGATATCACAATGTATTATTAAATGAGCCTATAACTAACAGAATTATATTGGGTTTTGAAGATATCAGAAGAGATAATTCATCATGTGATAATGATTTTAATGATGCAATATTTTATATAACTGCAACACCAAATACAGCAATAAATTTAGGGAATATAAATACTACGACAGAACCAGGTGCAAAAATAAGTACTGGAAATATCGGAGGACTCGAAAGTAATGGTTCGCTTGCCCAACAAATTGCAAAAAGAAATGTGAACAAAGAATTGATAAACCCTAAAATTAATTTTGACGAACCAAAAAAACTAACAAAGTATAATTATCAAATACAAACTTCAGCATTACAAGAATTCATACCGTCTTTTGGTTTAGACTCTTCGACTTCTTATATATCTACCCCAACCGATTTAATTCAATTAACAAATGCAGTTGATGTATTAAGTACTGATTACTTTTTGGCCTCGGAAAGAAGAGCGGTTTGTCTATCAACTAAAACCTTGACAAGCGTTTACGTACACACTAAAGCAATTTGCGACAGGGTGGCTGGTGCAAGTTTAGAAAACACAAGAGATATAAACATAAATGGAATTTACCCGGCTACTTTAATAACATTAAAAAAAGAGGAAGAAATAACAGAATTTGCTTTAAGTTTTTCATTTCAAAAATTAAGTAACAACAGATACCGCTACAACAGCCATTGGAATGTCTCAGATTTTCCTTCCAATTCTGAATATATAAATTTCCAGGTTTGGGGAGTAAAACCAACGGAGGTTTTTTATTTGGCTGAAAAGATTATTGAAAATTTTCAAATATCAAACACAATTGATACTATATATTTGTTTACCCCACCACCTTCAATTCTCCTAAAGTCTGGATATTACAATCAAGGGAAAATAAATCTGAACATTAGAAATAATCCTAAAACCTCTGGACTTATAAATATTTGGGGAACTTACCGACAAAGCGAAAATTCGCCTTCTATTGTATTCAACGATACAATTTCTTTAACAAATGCCCTTGACCAAACCTTTATATTAAACAAAAATGGAATTTTTGATGCCGGATTTAATATTCAAAAAATTGGAGAACCAAAGGTAGATGCATTTTATCTTGCTGATGGAGCTTGGGTAGAAAACTTTGAATCAAATAATATCCGAAACAATACATTAACAGTAAATCCTCATACTAAAATAAATGAAGGAAATATTGAAAAATATTGGATTGAAAGAGGAATTGTAGCCACAGGAGAGGTTAAAAACTATTTTTCTATGCACCGACCTTTAAAAATTGGATTAAAACCTGTTAATCTCACTGAATTTCAATATTTACAATTTACTGGGTCGGGTATCAATTGGCTTGAAATAGTTATAAGTAAAGAAAGCGTCAGTCAATGGCTTGAGCAATCTAGAATTATTGTTCAATTGGATAGTACAACTAAAAGATTCTATATTAACATGGATGACTTTAGAGGATCTGACAATCAACCAATTAACAGAAATGATATAAATGCAATTACTTTTTCAGTAATTAGTAACAATGTAGATTACATACCTTTTGATGTTAAATTAAATAATATTGCCTTTACTAAAAGTGGAAATTGTGATAGTAATCAAACTATAGCGGGAAATTCATATTCAAAAGAAAGATATGAATCATCATCTACATTAAAAGTAGAAAACCAAAATAAAATTAATGCTAGAACAATATACACAGCGGCTAATTCTATAGAATTCAAAACTGGCTTTATTGCGGAGCCTGGCACGGTTTTAAAGGCTGAAATAAGGGGCTGTCAGAACAACAATTAAATTAAACAAAAACATGCACAATCTTAAAATTGTTGAACCAAACGAAATCATATATTTAAAAGCTGACGCTAATTACACTATTTTTAATTTTAAAAATGGAAAAAAAGAAATCTCGGGATTTACATTGAAACATCATCAAGAGAAATCTGAACTCACTGGTTTTTTAAGAGTTAATAGAGCCTATTTACTAAATCCCAACTATATTTCGGAATTAAAAGAGGAGGGGAAAACAACCTTAATATTTATGAGTGATGGCACAAAAACAAGGGTTTCCAGAAGAAGAAAAACCATGATTGCTGTTTAATAAGTAATGGATTTAGAAACACTAATTTTGTAAATGAATTTCCTCCTGTAATAGGTCTTTTTGTAAAAACAGGAATAAAATGCTCTTTTTAAAACCTTATAGGCCACATTGCATTGATTTGTCTTGAAATTCAAATATAGTCATAGAGAATTTCTTTTTTACTATTATTTCTTTGTGCCTATGATGTATTTCCTATTGTGAACTATGTGGTTAAAAAACCCAAAGAATGCTCAAATTTGTACTTATGAAGAGAACTGACTTTGCATTAGTAGGTCCGACTATCGTCTGACTATAAAAAGAAAAAAACCACAAACACACAAAAAAATTCGTGTATTCGTGGCTTCAATTTACTTCTAATTTCAGGTCCGAATGTCTTCTGACCGCTTATTGACCATATTTTTTATTTCTTCACACCAAACTTATAAACAGTGGTAGTTTTATATGTTTCGCCAGGCTTCAATACCGTCGTTGGAAAAGCAGCTTGATTGGGAGAATCTGGGAAATGCTGTGTTTCTAGGCAAAAACCATATCTACGCTCATATTTCACTCCCGATTTTCCTGTCGCTGATCCGTTTAAGAAATTACCTGTATAAAACTGCACGGCAGGTTCTGTTGTCAAAACTTCCATAGTACGACCCGAAACAGGCTCTGTAACCATTGCCACTGACTTCAGTTTATTGCTTTGATCAGTAAATACCCAACAGTGGTCGTAACCTCCACCCAATTTGATATCAATATCTGTGGTGTCATTGATTCGCTCACCTATCAAATGTGATGAAGTAAAGTCAAAGGGAGTTCCAGCAACGGGTTTCAACTCACCTGTGGGTATCAAACCCGCATCTGTTGGCAAAAACTTATCCGCATTTATTACAATTTCATGATCCAAAATATCGCCTTTGCCCTCGCCTTTTAAATTAAAGTAGGCATGATTTGTTAAGTTAACCACTGTGTTTTTATCGGTTGTGGCAGTATAATCTATCGATAGTGAATTGTCGGCCTTTAAAGTATATACCACCTCCACGTTCAAATTCCCAGGATATCCTTCTTCTCCATCTTTCGACAAATACGTCAATTTTAAACCTGGCTCAGCACCTTCAATTGGAGTTGCCTTCCATATTACAGCATTAAAACCTTTCAAACCTCCGTGCAAAGCATTCGGTCCATTATTTACTGCCAAGGTGTAATCATTGCCATCCAAACTAAATTTTCCTTTGGCTATTCTATTACCAAATCTTCCGATTAGAGCACCCAAATATTTGGTACTTGTAAGGTAATCCTCAGGGTTATTCGAACCCAAGGTGATGTCTTCAAGTTTGCCGTCTTTATCTAGTGCTGTCCATTTAATAATAGTTCCACCCAAATCTGAGATGGCTACTTCCATGCCGTTGGAATTTTTTAAAGTGTAAAGTTTTACGCTATCTCCTGAAGCTAAAACACCAAATGGTGCCTCCGAAATATTGCTTTCCGTCATTGTTTTGTCGTTTGTTTTATTGTTGTTACATGCAAATGCCACCAGAGCAGTAATTGCGATTAATAATTTTTTCATTGTTTTAATTGAGGTTGAAATTTATATGAAATTCTTAAGAAATTCTTACCAAAAAATATAATAAATAACACAGAAAACAGCAAGGATGGCAATAGTTCCGTATCTAAACTCAGGTGTAACTTTATACCATTCTTTATTTACTACAAATGCGTTTTCGCTTTCTTTTCCTTTAGATTCAACCAAACTGATGGCAATCATCACCAAAGTACAAATCCAGAAAACCACGCCCATACGATTCATAAAAGGAAAATCTGGCCAAACAAAAGCTATCAAACTACTCAAAGCAATACTTAAAATAGCCGAAACCAAAGCAGAATTGGCTGTAGTTTTTTTCCAGAAGAAACCCAAAAGGAAAATCGACAAAATACCTGGAGAAATATACCCCGTATACACCTGTATATATTCAAAAGCCTGTCCAAAATTGGCCAATAAGGGGCTTATCAACAGTGCCATTGCAAACGAAACCAAAATCGCAATTCTACCAGTTCTTACAGTCTGTTTCTCACTCATGTTTTTATTGAAAAACTTCTGGTGAATATCCAATACATAAATCGTCGAAATACTGTTTGCTTTACCTGCCAAACTTGCCACAATGGCAGCCGTCAAAGCCGCAAAAGCCAAGCCCTTTAACCCAGTTGGTAAAATATTTAATAAGACCGGATAAGCATTATCGGGTTTTACGATGCCGTTTTGCGTGATTCCATTAACAATTGCTGGATCTGCATTTTCCTGAAACAATACATACGCTGCCAAACCTGGCAACACCACTATAAAAGGCATAAGCATTTTCAAACCTGAGGCAAACAACAGACCGTTTCTGGCTGTTTTCAAATCGGCACCTAATGCCCTTTGAGTAATATATTGATTGCAACCAAAATAATTAAGATTATTAACCCATTGCCCACCGATTACAAACATCATGATGCCCGGCAATTGTTGGTATGCATCTATAAAACCTCCCTTACCGTCATGCACCGAGTATTGACCAGGACTAAACATCATGTGCAAATGGCTATCAGCTTTTTCTTTTATCAAGCTTAGGCCTTCAAATACTCCTGAACCCGACCCCACTCTATTGGACAATAAATCTAGAGCCAAATATGTCGTAGCCAAACCGCCAATCACCAAACAAACCACCTGGATCACATCGGTATAGCCAATAACTTTCATCCCACCTAAAGTAATTATGATCGCAAAAACCGTAAGAAAAAACGCACATGACATAAAACCAAAACCTGTCATTTTTTCCAAACTTAAGGCTCCCAAATAGATAATCGAGGTAAGATTTACAGTGATATACAAAAACAGCCAAAACACAGCCATGATGGTAGCCAAGCGTGTATCGTATCGTTTTGCCAAAAACTGCGGCATCGTAAAAATCTTATTATTGAGATACATCGGCAAAAAATACACTGCAACAATAATTAGGGAAACTCCACCCAAAAGCTCATACACCGATATCGCCAAACCCAGCTGAAATGCCTGTCCCGACATACCAATAAACTGTTCAGCTGAAATATTAGAAGCAATCAATGAGGCACCAATTGCCCACCAAGTGAGCGAACCTTCTGCCAAAAAGAAGTCTTTTGAGTCGGCGGTCTGTTTGCCTTTATTTTTATAGACCCAATAACCATAAGTGGCTACTATAACAAAGTATACCAGAAAAATTAAATAATCGAGCGTCTCCAATCCAAGTTTCATATCGTTTTTTTATTTAGGGTTGTTTTTTTATTTAGTTCTGAGTTGTGAGTTATGAGTGGAGAGTTATGAGTATTGACGTGTGAGTTGCGAGTTGTGAGCTTTTGCCGCCAACCAAAATCTATCCAACTTTCCAATCAATAATTCTATTCCTCATTCAATCACCCATTCAATCATTCTATCATTATTTCATTCTATCATTCAATCATTCCTTAATTCTATCCTTCAATCATTATTTCCTTCAATCATTCCTTCATTTAAAGGGCGTATCCCCTCCGTTCCTCCGGGGTCGGGCTGTTCGCTCTTACTCCTCGTCGCCTCCTTAGGTCGGCTCCTGCGGGGTAACCGCTACCATCCCTTACGCAAAAATTTCGAAATCATAATAGCTTACAATTGCTCCCCTTTGGGGTTGGGGGCTTTTAGCACCCCTGCCCATAATAAGCATCTTTTCCATGCTTCCGCTCATAATGTTTCATCCTCAAAGAATCTTTTAACCTGGGGGTATTAGGATTTATTTGTAAGGTCAACATCGCCATTTTTGCCACTTCTTCGAGCACAGCTGCATTGTAAACCGACTTTGCGGCGTCTTTTCCCCAAGTAAAAGGACCGTGGTTTTGCAAAAGCACCATCTCGACTTCTTTATGACTCAAACCTTTCTGCTCAAATATACCAAAAATTTGGTTGCCAGTTTCGTGTTCGTAATCTCCTTTAATCATTTCGTCTGACAATGCTGGAGCACAAGGAATATCCTGATGTGTGTGATCGGCATGTGTAGTCCCAAATATCGGAATGTCCATACCGGCTTGTGCCCAGGCCACAGCGTGTGTGGAGTGCGTATGCGTAATGCCACCAATATCATCCCAAGTTTTGTACAATAACGCATGGGTTTTGGTGTCGGACGAAGGTCTCATTTTACCATCTACCACTTTGGCATCAAAATCCATAATTACAATATCTTCCCATTTTAATTCCTCATAAGGCACCCCCGAAGGCTTAATGGCAAAAACACCATTGGCTCTATCTACCGCACTTACATTACCAAAAGTAAACAGCACCAAGCCCAATTTGGGCAATTGCATGTTGGCTTCGAAGCATTCTTGTTTAAGTAGCCCCCAATCCCCCAGTGGGGGTTTTATAATTATTTCCATTGATTCCCAAGTAATATCATTTCTATCAATTTCCACATAAATGCTATATGTAGCAAAAATATTCCCCCTTTGGGGGTCAGGGGGCTTTAAAGCTGCCTCTTCAATTCCCTAATCCTAGTATCTGCATCTATCACAACCAAATCCAAATCAAACATCTCTGCAAAGTCTTCTAGGTATTCAGTTGTTAAGTTTTGACTGAAAACCGTATGGTGTGCTCCACCGGCCATGAGCCATGCTTGTAAACCAATTTCCATGTTTGGAAGTGGTTTCCACAAAGCACGAGCAGTGGGCAATTTTGGAAATTTCTCTGTAACTTCTACAGCCTCCACCTCATTTACCAACAATCTAAATTTACTTCCCAAATCTATCAAACTTACATTTATAGATGGTCCTGCACAAGCATTAAATACCAATCTTACAGGATCTTCCTTGCCGCCAATGCCCAATGGATGCACTTCACAGTTTACTATTCCATAAGCTATAGTTGGACAAATCTCTAACATGTGTGACCCCAAAACCATAGGATTAGCAGGATCAAAATGGTAGGTATAATCTTCCATAAACGAGGTGCCGCCTTTCAGTCCAGATGCCATTACTTTCATCACACGCACCATGGCTGACGTTTTCCAGTCGCCTTCGCCACCGTAACCATAGCCTGCGGCCATCATACGTTGCGAACCTATGCCCGGCAATTGTCGCATGCCGTGCAAATCTTCAAAAGTATTGGTGTAGGCTCCGAATCCGCCATCTTCCAAAAATGCCTTGATTCCTAACTCGATTCTTGCAGCCTCTATCAAAGAAGAACGCATTCCTCCGTCCGCCTTCAAGGAAGACATCATTTGATATGTGGCTTCATATTCTTTTATCAAATTCTGAATTTCAGCATCCGAAATCTGGTAAATTACTTGTACCAGATCTCCAACTGCATAAGTATTCACTGCCATCCCAAATTTCTCTTCAGCCGATACTTTGTTGCCTTCGGTTACTGCCACTTGACGCATATTATCACCAAAACGAGCCACTTTCAGGTTTTTCATTTCGTTTCTACCCAAACAAACTCTAGCCCAAACACCAATTTTTGCTTTCACACTTGCCGAGTCCCAATGACCCACCACTGTTTTGCGGTTGATTTTCATTTTGGTTAATATAAAACCATGTTCTCTATCTCCATGTGCCGACTGATTGAGATTCATAAAATCCATATCTATTTCGGCATAAGGAATATCACGGTTATATTGGGTATGAAGGTGCAAAAGAGGTTTTTGCAAAGAAGTTAGCCCTTTTATCCACATTTTAGAGGGAGAAAAAGTATGCATCCAAGTAATGATACCAATGCAATTTTGAGCATAATTTGCTTCATTACAAATACTTAGGATCTCTTCAGGGGTTTTTACTACAGGCTTAAAAACTACTTTTACTGGTATTTCAGTAGAACTATTCAAGGCATTTGCAATTACTTTTGAATGTTCATCCACCTGGCGTAAAGTCTCTTCTCCATAAAGATGTTGGCTGCCAGTCACAAACCAAACTTCGTATTGTTTTAGGTTTATCATTTTTGGTATTATTCAACACATAGAATCATAGCTCACAAAGCCTTCTTTTCTAATATGTTAATGTATTTAAGTTATATTAATTATTTCAATTCGTAAAAAAATTATCCCGCTATGTTTACTTTCTCCAAATGTGTTTAAAATCAAGCCTTACCTTCAATAAACTCCCCAAAAGTCCAATATTTCGAATACAATTTCTTATAAATCTCCACCTTCTCTTTTTCAGGAAAATAGGTAGCATCAAAACCTGAACCCATGGCTTTTTGAGCTTCATTTATGTTTATAAATACACCGGCGGCAGTGGCGGCGTTCATAGCAGCACCTAATGCACATGCCTGATCGGAACTTGCCACTTTTATGGGCATGTCCAACACATTTGCCAATGTTTGCATCACAAAAGCCGACTTTTTAGCCACGCCACCTATAGAAATCACTTGTTTGATTGGCACCCCTTCATTGATAAATCTATCAACAATGGCCTTTGACCCATAGGCAGTAGCCTCTACCAAAGCTTTGAATATCTGTGCTGCGTCTGAACCCAAATTAAGTCCATAAATAGCTCCCTTCAAAGTATGGTTAGCATCTGGCGTGCGGCGGCCATTAAACCAATCCAAGGCGATTGGGTCATTTTCGGTAAGTGCTATTTGTGCTGCTTTCTCTGATAATTGAGGAATCAGCTTTTCTGCTAATTTATCTTTTTCATCCTGACTATCTATCAAATCAAAAACCGGTCCGAGAAGCATTTTTTGGAACCAAGCATAGACGTCACCAAAAGCAGACTGACCAGCTTCCATTCCCAACATTCCGGGTACAATAGAACCGTCAACTTGACCACATATTCCTTTAATTAATAAATGCCCAACTTCTTCGTTTGGAGCAATTAGCATATCGCAGGTTGAGGTTCCCATTACACGAACTAGTGAGTATGGTTCTATCTCAGCACCAACACCGCCCATGTGTGCATCAAAAGCACCCACACCGATAACTACGTTTTCAGGCAAACCTAGTTTCGCCGCCCACTCTTTTGAAATAGTTCCCATGGCTTGGTCAGAAGTATAAGTCTCTGAAAACAATCTATCTCTCAAACCTGCCAAAAGTGGATCTAATGTGGTTAGAAACTCCTCCGAAGGCAAGCCGTCAAACTCGGGGTGCCACATGGCTTTATGCCCAGCAGCACAACGACTTCTTTTCAGCGTCAAAGGATTGGTGTTGCCTGTCAGAACTGCAGAAATCCAGTCGCAATGCTCTACCCACGAAAAAGCTTTTTCACGAATACTTGGATCAACTCTAAGGGTTCTTAAGATTTTTGCCCAAAACCACTCTGATGAATATATTCCACCTACATATTTGGTGTAATCAACCTTCCAACCATGAGCCAAAGTATTTAATTGTTCAGCTTCTGTATTGGCGGTATGGTCCTTCCAGAGAATAAACATACCATTTGGATTTTCGGAAAATTCCGGCAACAATGCCAAAGGCATCCCATTTAAATCTACAGCCACTGGAGTTGAGCCAGTGGTGTCTACTGAAATACCAACTATGTTTCGGATCACCTCTTCGCTTTGATTTTGCAAAGCACCTTTTACGGCATTTTCTAAACCTTCCAAATAATCCAATGGATGTTGACGAAACTGCGAATTGGAAGGATCACAATACATCCCTTTTTTCCATCGCTCATAGTAATGCACATGCGATGCGATTTCCTTACCCGTGGTGTCTACCAAAAGTGCCCTTACGGAGTCGGTGCCAAAGTCTAGGCCGATAATGTATTTTATACTCATTTTTTTTAACTTCCTTTTTATTAACCCACTGCTTTACTTTCTAAACTTATTATTGATTGAATTTATTAATAATCAAATTCTCGTCTATTTACAATTGGAAAAATAGGATTATAAATAACATTTACGGAGTCCCCTATTATTAACCCTTCTTCACGTGTATCACCTTTATAAGTTTTACCACCGACCACGAATGAATATGAAAACGTGTACATACCTGTAATATACCCCCTTCTCATAGCATTTTTCTCATTAATAACCACACCTTTTGAACGTTTATGTTCTAAGATAAATAAAACTGGCCTAAAAACAAAAAAATCTGGCTGACATGTTATTGCAAGAACTATTAATCCAATTATAGCAAAAAGTCTTCTATAATTGAATTGCTTATTGGGAGATTTCTTTTTGAGTTTCATTCAATGAACGTGAAGGATATAATTAATTCTAAAAAACAAATTCCTAAAACCTCATTTCTTCAAATTCAAAACTACAACAGAATATGCAGGAATTGTCAATTTCAAAACACCTTTCTCCAATTTTGCACCCGAAAAATCTTTTATCGAAACCTTGTTTGGTTGCTCGAAAGTATTGTGGTCGCTAATGTTGGCAGATGCCAAAATTTGCCCCGAAACTTTAGAGAAATCTTCACCTCTAAGATTAATTGTAACTTCGTGTGATTTACGGTAATCAATGTTTGTCAATGAAATATTCAAAGCTCCCGAAGCATCTTTTGATGCTGACGAATTTATGGCTGTCAGTTTTTTGCCATTAAACTCATAAGTTGGCGACTCGATGCTCATTGGTACAAGCGTAGCATCTTGATGCACATTATACATTTTCATGACGTGGAATGTCGGAGTAAGCAACATTTTTTCTTCGTTGGTCAAGATAACAGCTTGCAAAACGTTTACAATTTGTGCTAAGTTTGCTCCACGAACACGGTCGGCGTGATTGTTGAAAATGTTGAGTGTAAGACCCGCAATCATGGCATCACGCATCGTATTTTGTTGATACAAAGCACCTTTACCTTCGGCATCGGTTTCGTACCAACCGCCCCATTCGTCCACAATCAAATCAACTTTTTTCTCTGGGTCATATTTATCCATGATGGTGCTGTGCTTGGTTACAAAATCTTCCATTTTCCAAGCTTCTTCCATAGTTTTGAAATAGGTTGCTTCGTTAAAACCAACTGATGGTCCCTTGGTTTCTCGCCAACTCAACACCGAATAATGATGCAATGCCAAAGCCGACATCATGTTGTGCGGAATGTTTTTCATCAAGGTTTCTGTCCAGTTGAAATCATCGCTACTTGCACCCGAAGCTACTTTGTATAGTTTAGACTCTGGCGTAATATCTTTCATGAATGTGGCATATTGGCGATAAATATTGGCGTAATATTCGGGTGTCATATTGCCACCACAACCCCAAGCCTCGTTGCCAACGCCCCAAATTTTTACGTTCCACGGTTTCTGACGACCATTTTGGATACGAAGGTCAGACATCGGGCTACCCGTTGGTTGATTTACATAACTTACCCAGTCGGCCAAATCTTTTACCGAACCGCTACCTACATTTCCTGCCAAATAAGGCTCTGCACCAATTCTTTCGCATAGATCGAGAAAATCGTGCGTGCCAAAGCTATTGTCTTCAGTTACGCCACCCCACCAAACATTGACCATTTTAGGGCGTTTTTCTTTTGGGCCAATACCATCTTTCCATTGGTAAGCATCAGCAAAGCATCCACCTGGCCAACGAAGATTTGGCACTTTTAATTCTTTCAATGCTTGAATGACGTCGTTGCGAACGCCAGCTATGTTAGGAATTTTAGTATTTCCTTCTCCAACATACATACCCCCATAAATACAACGACCGAGGTGTTCGGCAAAATGACCGTAGATATGTTTATTGATTTTGGTTTTGGCCAAATCAGTGTTCAATGTGATTTTGGTTTGGGCTGTTGCAGTGAGAGCAATACAACCCGCAATCAATGATAAAATTGTTTTTTTCACTTTATTTCGAAATTGGTTTTTACTTAAACAATAACTGAGAGAACAAATATATGTCATGTCGCCAAACTGGCCAAGTATGTCCGCCAGCATATTCGCTGTATTTATATTTGATGCCCATTTCATCAAATTTCTTCATCATAATTTGGCAATTGGCGTGAGCAATGTCTTCTTTACCACCTTGCGAAATCCAAAACTCTTTGATGTTGGTATTGATTTTATCTTTGTTGGTTTTCATGAATTCGTATTGTGGGTCTGAAAGTTTGGTATTATTGGCCCACCAACCCGAACTGAAAACACCGAGATAATTGAATATATCGGAATTGCGAACTCCAGCGTGCAAAGTTTGCAAACCACCCATCGAAAGACCTGCTAAAGCACGATTTTTGGCCTCGATAGAAACTTTATAATTTGCTTCTACAAATGGAATTAGTGCATTTTTTAGCTCATTTTCAAACTGATTGAGTTGCTGCATGCCGAATCCTGCGGGGCCACCGCCACCTTGAAAATTACCATCCATCATCACTATTACCATTGGTTTTGCTTTCTTTTCGGCAATAAGATTGTCTAAAATCAAATCAGTTTTGCCTTGAGTAGCCCAACCACGTTGGTCTTCTCCACCACCGTGAAGTAAGTAAACCGCAGGATATTTTTCGGTAGAATTATCGTAGCCTGGTGGCGTATAAATGTATGCTTCACGCCAAGAGTTGGTTACTTTTGAATAGTATTTTTTTACACGAACATCGCCGTGAGGTACATCTTTCAAAGCATAAAAACCGCCTTCTTTGTAAGGAATTTCGATGCCACTGGCCATTCTGCCCATACCATAAAAAGTTTCGCTGGCTGGGTCGGCAACAGCTACGCCATCAATCAATAATGAATAATAATGAAACCCACGGCTGATTGAATCGGTTGTTACATTCCAGAAACCACTGGTGTCTTTTACCATGTCATATTTTCTGCCTAAATCAATTTGCACTTTTTGTGCTTCAGGTGCTTTTACCTTGAAAATCACACGATTATCGGGCAAAATCTGCGGGTATTTGGCATTGCGAATATTGCTTGCGGCAGGAGTTCCTAAAACTGAATATTTAGTAAAAGTGCTTGGATTGGTAGGTTTAAACAAAAACTGTGAAAACATATACAATCCATTTTTCCACACTTTAAAGTCATGCCCTCCTGCTTCAAGATAATAGATATGAGGCACATCGTTTTCGTACATGTAATCGTGTGTACGCTTACTGAAAGTTATCAATCCGTCGGCATCACCACATGAAATAAAGAGCAATTTCAACTTCTTTTTAGCTTCTTCGGGGTTTGGCATTAATTCCTTCGGCACTTTTGTATTTGGAGCTGAAGAAAATCCACCCACCCAAGCGAATTTATCGAGATTTCCCAGTCCGAAATTCAATGATTGTCCTCCCCCCATCGAAAGCCCAGCAATCGCACGATTTTCACGGTCAGTTAGTGCTGAATAGTTTTTTTCGATGTAAGGAATGAGGTCATTCAATAAATCTTTTTCAAAAGTTGCAAAGGCCTGAACTTTGTCGGGAGCCATGATATTTCCAGTTGAACGGTCGTCTTTCATGGCACGACCATTTGGCATTACAACAATCATTGGTTGAATTTTCCCTTCGGCAAAAAGATTATCCAAAATATTTTGTGTATTTGCTCCTTTAAACCATTCGAGGTGGTCGCCACCGATGCCGTGAAGAAGATAAAATACGGGATATTTTTTCTTTTTATCGTAGTTTGGCGGCGTGTAAACCAAAGTTTTACGGGTGCTTCCTACAGTTTTTGATTCGTAAAGCACGGTGTCAATTTTTCCTTCGGCAATACCATTTTTGGCATTTTCGTAGCCTTTTGGCATTTCTTTTTCCATATTTTGTGCGAAACTTATGCTTTGACACAAAAACAGAATAGCAATTATTGAAAGTAGTTTTTTCATATTTAGAGGTTAAAAAGGTGAAAGACTGAGGTTATTTGGCGGGTTCAATGATTTTGTAATTTCCACTGAGGTGCATCAAACTGAATAAATACATTAACCCATCGAAGTAAGGGTCGAAATAACCATCTTCGTAAGGTTCAAGTTTGGCATTCCAGATGGCATCAACGAAATCTTTGCTGTCTTTTTTGTTATTTATAAGGGCTGTTGTGGCCGCTGTAGAAACCAAACCGATAGAATGGCGAAGTTTTTTAACTGGACCAGCTTGCAAAATAAATTCTGGTTTTGAGCCGTCGAGATTAAACTGGTCGTCGTAGGTATCCAAACCTTTTGAACGCAAGAAGTTTTGGAATCTTTTGGCATAATCCAATTGCCATTTTTTGTCTTTTCCGTACCAAGTATAATCCATTGCAATGTTCATCGGTACACGCCAAGAGTCATATCTAAAACCTGGCGGCATCCAACGAGTGGGGTGTGGAGCTCCACTAAATTCGGTATAATCTGAATTTAAGGCAGTTACTGGATGGCAAGCTCGGTGTAAAAATACTCTTGAAGTATCGGCACAGGCTTTGTAAAAATCTTCGTGACCATCTTTTGCATATTTTGCCCAAATTTCATAAAATGCTGGCAAGTGATAAGATGGGTCAGTCCATTTATAATTGGCACCTTCTGGCACGAAACTTATCTGTTTGGCATCGGTATTGATGACATTGTAGATATTTCCTGTACCGTCTTTTTTCCACATATTGTCTAAAATACGGCGGGCTTCTTTGTAATAATTGATGCCCGTATCGTTGCCCCAACGGTTAGAGGCAAACAAAAGGCTAGTTACAAAATAGAGTTCACCATCAGAAGCCGAACCTTGCGAGTTTTTCTTTTTTGTTATAGGATTAATACTCCACGCAAAATACGCCTCTCTTGGCCCGCTTTGGTGCTGAGAATATTTAACTGCCCATCGCCAAATTTTATCAAAAACTTCTTTTTTATTTAGTTGAACGGCCACCATCATGCCGTACGACATTCCTTCGGAACGTGCATCTTTGTTTTTTACATCCGAAACATAAGCCAAAGAGTCTTCTTCTTCAAAATAAACTTTGTTTGGGCCTTCAAAAACATCATAATATGCTTTTTGAAGTTTGGCGTCTATATCTTTTTGGCTATAACCCATTTCCTTAAATACATTTCTGTACTTAGGTTTTTGTGCATTTATGGTAAACGAACAAAAGAGCAATAAACCTAAAAGACCGACGAGCCTTTTATATTGATTGTAATATTTAGTTTTTTCTTGTTTCATCAATCTTTGGTAATTTAAAATATTCTAAAAATGGAACGCTGATAACGCTGATGAAAGCAACGCTGATGCCCGCAGATTTTTCGTTGATTTCAGCATCCCATTTCTAAAAATAAAGCTATACTTTATTTTGGTTATCAATTAAAAAGCTTTGGAGCCATCTGTAATAAACTGCGTCTCCAAGTTTGGAATTCGTGGGCTGTGCCTTCCGAAATATATCCATCAACGTTAAAACCAGCACCTTTTAGTTCTTCGGCTGCCTTGCGGATTCCATCTGGACGCTCTTTGCTGCCACAGCTTAAAAAGATGTATTTTGGTTTTGGTTTATCTTTGAAATCGGTTGAAGCGTAAGTTCCGCCACTCAAAAGACCATAATAATCAAATACTTCTGGTTTGTTTAAAGTGATAGTTTTTGTTTCCATTCCACCCATCGAAAGGCCTGCCATTGCACGTTTTTCTTTTTTAGCGATTGTTCTGAAATTGGCATCAACATAAGGAATCAATTCATCCACCAAAACAGTTTGAAAACCATCAATCTTAAAATTACGCATTCCGCCCATTTTTATTTCGTTAGTCATACCATACGTACACACAATGATGAATGGCTTGATTTTTCCATCGGCAATCAAATTATCCATTATCAAATTGGCTCTGCCTTGATTCATCCAAGCGGTTTCGTCTTCGCCCCAACCGTGTTGTAAGTATAAAACTGGATATTTGTCTTTACCTTTTTCATAGCCTGGAGGCGTGTAAACAAACGCTCGGCGAGAAGTATTGGTGCTTGGAGAAGGGAATAAGATTTGCTGAACATTACCGTGAGGAACATTCTTGAGAGCATAAAAATCTTGGTCTTTGGCAGGAATTTCGATGCCACTTTCCCAACGAACCGAGCCGTAATAGTTTAATGTACCTGGGTCATTGAATTTTCCGCCATCTATTTTAACATTATAATAGTGAAACCCTTCGTCCATAGGGCCATCAGTAGTTCCCATCCAAGTGCCATCTTCTGCTTTGGCGAGCTTTGTACCGCCACGGCCACCCAAACCTAAACTCACTCTTACGCTATCGGCAGTAGGAGCAACGATTTTGAAGCGTGCATAACCCTGCGAGTTTACCTGCGGGTATTCTTGTTGCGGTTGGTTAAGTACCGAAGGTTTGAAATCTTCGACAATGGCAGGCTGTTGTGCCTGTGCAAAGTTGATGCTACCCACGATTGAAGTAGCGAGAAGGCTAATTTTGAGAAAGTTTTTCATTTTTTTATGAGTTGAATATTATTTAAAAATTTCTTGTAAAGAATTGGCTAAAAACAACTTACAGTTCATCCAAGTGTGTCCACCCGAAACGATGAGCGGTTTAATTTTGATTTTCTTTTCTTCAAACATGGCAATATTTTTCTTCACGCTTTCATAAAGAAAATCGTCTGTACCTACACTGATAGTAAATAATTTGACTTGTTTGTTTATCAAATCTGCATTTGGAGTCCAGTTATCGAAGTTTTTCTTGAATTCTTCGGTTGCTGTAAAAGGTGCATACGAGCAGATATAGCCAAATTTATCGGTATTTGTAAAGCCGATATGGAGCGTTTGACCACCGCCCACCGAGAATCCCGCTACGGCACGATTTTCTGAGCCAGCTTTTACAGGATAATTTTCTTCAATAAATGGAATGACATCATTGACAACATCTTTTGTAAAATCGGGCATCGGTGCAGGGCGAACATTTCCGTAAGGCATCACGATAATCATTGGTTTAGCTTTACCTTGAGCAATGAGGTTATCAGCGATAAAATTTGCATTTCCAACTTTCGTCCATGTTTCTTCGGTGTCTGAACCGCCATGAATCAAATACAAAACAGGATACTTGGTTTTGCCACTTGCATCAAAATTCGGTGGCGTATAAACCAATACTTGACGAGTTGTATTCAACGATTTTGAATTATAAAGCTGATACGTAATCTTTCCGTGTGGCACATTCTGTAAAGAATGAACCAATGGTTTATCTCCCGGAATATTTACAATACTACGCTTAAAACGCTCATTTGCAAATACATAGGTGTTGTTTGGGTCAGAAACTCCAGTACCATCCACTACAAAATTGTAGGGATAAATATCTGGCGTAATCGAAGGTACGGTGATGCTCCAAACACCCGAAGTGTCTTTGCTCAATGAAACAGGGTCTTTCAGAAATTCCCCTGAAAGTTTCACTTCTTTGGCCGTTTTAGAGAAATACCTAAACGTAACACTCTTATCGGCATGTACTTGAGGCGAAACAATGATAGGTGGTCGCTGTGCCTTCGCAAATCCTCCCAAAAGAAGAAGAATTAAAACGAGTAATTTTGAGCTTTTCATTTGGTTTTATTTAAACAAAATTGGCAAAGTTTCATTGAGGTATTGCTTCACATTCATCCAAGTATGTCCACCTGGAATGGCGTAGGTTTTCACATTTATTTTCTTATCTTTCAAATATGCTTCCCATTCAGTTGTGCCTTTGTATAAGAAATCTTCCGTACCAATGCCTGACCATAGAAGTTTAAAATCTTTGTTGGTTTTAGCAGGATTTGCCGTGATGTTCGTAAAACTTTTGTCCATTTCAGCAGGCGAAATGTATGACGCATAACTACATACGTAAGCAAATTTATCGACATTGTTAAAGGCAGCACGGAGCGTTTGACCGCCACCACGAGAGAAACCACCAATAGCACGGTTATCACGGTTGGCAATTACTCGATAATTTTTCTCGACGTAAGGAATAATGTTCGTAATAAGGTCTGTTTCAAACAATTTCATGCGTTTGAGGGCATCTTCACCATCACGGCTCATCACATCAGATGGTTTATCTTTACCAGTTTGTTCGGCAATGCGTGCCATCGGATTTCCGTAAGGCATCACCACAATCATTGGTTTTGCTTTACCATGGGCAATCATATTATCGAGCATTAAGTGAACTTTTCCTACTTTCCAAAAAGTTTCCTCAGTATCTGTTGTACCACTGATTAGGTAATAAACTGGATATTTTTTTGCCGTTTCTTTGCTATAACCTGCTGGCGTGTAAACTACAACAGTACCCGTTGAGCCTTCAACTGATGGATAATATTCGTATGTGATTGAGCCATGAGGTACATTTTGAAGTGCATAAATTGCAGGAGAATCCGATGGGATTTCTACCAAACTACCCTTGAAACGCTCATTTGGGAATAAATACGTATTAGCTGGGTCGTTTACGGTAACTCCATCTACTTTAAATCCATACGGATAAATATCAGGCTTAACAGGGCCAACTGTTATTGACCAAACACCATTTTCGCCTTTGGTCATTGGTACATTTGCCGAACCAAATTGGTTGCCATCAAGCAAAATAGTGGTGGCAGTCGGTGCTAAAAATGAGAAAGTTACTGTCTTATCAGGATTTACTTTCGGAGAAACCACAATTGGGCCACGAGGTGGTTGTCCCTGTGCAAAATTGCTAAAGCCCAAAAAAGCAATTAGAGCCAAAAGGAATAGACTTTTGTTTGTTTTCATAATTATAGAGAAAGGTTTATTATTTAAAAAGTTTGGGGGCGATTACACTCAGATAGTGTTTTACATTCATCCATGTGTGTCCACCTTCGGTAAAAAGGCTTTCATACTTGATTTTCTTCTCATCAAGAACTTTCATAAATTCTTGATTGACAGTATAAAGCGGGTCTTCTTTGCCAACACCAATCCAAAGAAGTTTGAGATTTTTATCGGTTTTTGCTGGGTCTTTGAAAGCCGCCTCATTGTTACGGTCGAATTCATTTTTGAGCATTCCAGGGGCAAATCCGCACACGTAAGCAAATTGGTCAGTATTGTTAAATCCAAAATACATGGTAGTGCCACCACCACCTGAAAAACCTGCGATTGCTCGGTTATCTTTGTTGTTGATAGTTCGGTAATTTTTCTCTACGAAAGGCATCAGATTTCCGAAAAAGTCTTTCTTGAATTCTTGCAGATTATCCCAATTTCTGAGGCTTCCCGACGATTTAGAAATAACTGGATAGGCTCTTCCGTAGGGCATTACAATAATCATGGGTTTGGCTTTTCCTTGGGCAATGAGGTTATCGAGAATGATATTCGCACGGCCTACTTTTGTCCAAGTTTCTTCGGTGTCGGTGGTGCCATGAAGCAAATAAAGCACTGGATATTTGACATTTGGATTATTTTCATAGCCAGCTGGGGTGTAAATTACCACAGGACGAGTACCGAGTTCGGGCGATTGATAATAGCGATAAGAAACCGTACCATGAGGAACATTTTGTAAAGTATGCACTAATGGAGTACTTCCTGTAATTTCGACTACACTATTTTGAAAACCTTCATTCGGAAAAATAGCGGTATTGTTTGGGTCAGCCACCGAAACGCCATCAACATTGAACGAATAAGGATACATATCTGGCTTGATAGGCGAAGTTTTCACCGACCAAACTCCTTTTTCATCTTTGCTCATGGCCAAAGCGGCTTTTTCAAACTGAGCACTCAGTTTTACTTCCGTGGCTTTTGGGGCATAAAATCGGAAAGTAACGCTGTTATCGGCATGTACTTCGGGAGACACCACGTTTGGGCGTGGTGTAGGCTGGGCGAAATTCAGGGTAGCACTTAGGATTAACCCAGAAAAAAGTAAAAGTGATTTTGTTTTCATAATTTAAGGATTGATTATTAATTACTTAGCCCATTCTTTACCTTCGGGCGTTCTTCGCCATTCAAAATATTTATCCAAAACTTTCATGGCGTCTTCACTTGGAACTGGCCCCATGTAGGCTTTTTGGTTGAAATACATCACCTTAGGATTTTTAGGTGAAAACGCCTCCCATTTAGGTACAGAACCGCCATTGGGATGACCGTATTTTGCAAAATTTGTCCAATAGGTCATGATAGTTTCAGAAACGGCTTCGTCGGTTGGAGTACGATTTTGGTCAGCAGGATTCAAATTTCCAAACACAAAAGCTACATCTTGCCCATGAGGTGAGCCGTAGCCATATTTTGGAAAACCAACTGGATGCTCTGGGTGTTGGTCGAGATAATAGTAAAATACTTTTTCTTTCGATGTTTTAGCTTGCAGGTTAGCCCAAGCCCAAGTTTGCCAGCCAAAAGCCGCATCACGAGCGAGGTCACGAGCAGTTTTTGGTACATTATTCTCGCCTACAGGATAGGCCTTTATCAAACTTTCTGCAAATTTCCCATAGCGTTTTTGGGTACTTTCGATATAATCTTTGGGTGTTTTTGGAGGCTGAAAACTCGCTCCTTCATCTGAATTATAACCTATTAAGACAGGAGTATGGTTGTATTTGCCTTTTTCGTATAAAACGTGTTGGTCGTCAGGAACTACATAACCATCCACAATCGGCCAGCCGCCTGGCTGCCCAAATCCGCCTGGGAGTTTTTCGGCTGGAATTGCTCTCATTTCAGCGAGAGATTTTGCACCTGTTTTTTGCATGAATTCTACTCCTTGGATTTCGGCCAAAGATAATAACTTCATGTTTTCGCCTGGGTACGTAGTAGTTCTGTTTGGTCCAAACGAACCGCCACTTTGCGAAATAGCTCCATGAAAAAGTCCTTTTGCCAAAGGTGAAGCACAAAGCATACTTACGGCAATTCCTCCTGCTGATTCACCAAAAATGGTAACCTTATCAGGATTTCCGCCAAACTGTTTGATGTTTTCTTTTATCCATTTCAAACCAGCAATCATGTCCAGAAGTCCATAATTTCCTGATGTTTTCTGTGCAGTTTCGGCACTGAGTTCGGGGTGAGCCAAAAAGCCCAACTGACCAACTCGGTAGGCAATGCTTACCAAAATTACGCCCTTTTTGGCTAATTTTTCACCATTAGAAACAGGCTCTGCGGTAGAACCAAAGGCAAAACCACCGCCATAAATCCATACCAATACAGGTAGATTTTCGTTGGCCGTTTTGGCTGGCGACCAAACGTTTAAGTACAGGCAATCTTCACTTTTACCCGAAGGCGGATTCCCACCTTGAAACGGAACAGGTGCAAACTTGGTGGTTTCTTTCACTCCCGACCAACTTTGTGCAGATTGTGGGGCTTTCCAACGTAATTCACCAACTGGTGGAGCGGCAAAAGGAATACCTTTGAAAACAGCCAATCCATTTTCGACTGTGCCTTGAATCAATCCTTCTTTTACCTTTATTGGGCCACTGATTTGAGCAAAATTGAGCAATGGTACGAATAGAAATGCAATTAATTTGTTAGTTATAGCATTTTTCATAATCATCTGATTTACAATAAATTATTTCGTTTCATCCAATCGAAAAGTGGGTCTGTCCACCCCTTGTAACGGAAGATAAATCCGTGGTCGCCTTTTGGGTAAACGTGCATTTCTACCTCAACTTTGTTTTTACGAAGTTTTTCAAAATATTGAATGCTATTATCAACATCCACCACTTTATCATCGGCAGCGTGAGTAAGCCAAGTGATTGGCGTATTAGCTTTTACCTGTAATTCATTAGAAAACAAATCTTTGTCTTCTTGAGAAGGCGTTTTACCAATCAAGGCATCACGAGAACCGCCATGCGTGAGGGCATCTTGCATTGTGATTACTGGGTAAACGAGAATCTGGAAATCAGGTCGAAGATTGGTATTCTGAGGGTTTTCGATGTAAGATTTCTCGAAATGTGTAGCGGCTGTACTTGCCAAATGCCCGCCCGCACTAAAGCCCATTATGCCAATTTTATTTTTGTCTATACCATATTTTTCGGCATTTTCACGCAAGTATTTGATGGCTTGTTGTGCATCTTGTAAGGCCCGATTTTCTTGTCCTCCATGATTTCATCGCTTGGCAAACGATATTTCAATACAAATGCGGAAATCCCTTTTTCTACAAGGCTTTTGGCTGTTCCGAGACCTTCTCCATTATAAACGATTACACCATAGCCACCGCCCGCAATTACGATTACTGCCGTTCCATTCGGTTTTTCGGGCTTAATATATTCGAGTGTTGGCACAGTTACATTGCGGTACATGCCACGGTCAAATGTCTCCGCTTTTTCAGTAGGCTTGGCGTTGGCAACTTGTGCAGGATAGAGTTTTATAATTTCCTGCGAAAAAGCGGAAAACCCACACAAGAGAGCGGTTATTAAGAGGAATTTATTTTTCATTGTAAGGTTGAATTAAAATATCGGTTATTGTCTGTGCGGACACAGACAATGGCATTTTTTTATTTTTTTGAATATTGCATTAAAGCTTCAGCGTAGCGTTTGCCAAATTCACGAACACCTGCTGAGTCGAAATGCAAACCATCTTTGGCAGCAGTAAGACCAGTTGATGAAACCACCACCGCTTTAGGAATTGTTTGTGGAAGCGTGGCGATGATTGGATTGTGGCTCGCACATTTGCCCCCTTGTTCTGCTGATACCAATTCACCTGACAACAAAGGAATAGAATTTGGGGCTATGTTTAAATCGGTTAAAATATCATCATAAATCTTTTTAACTTGGGCTGGCCAAGTTTTGTCACCCGTATTTGATTCTCCTTGGTGGAGCAAAATGCCTTTGATAAATCCTGATTTTTGAGCGATTTTGGCCATTTCTATCAACCTTTCGTAGGGATTTCCACCGTAGGCATCGGCCATTCGTATCATCCATGGTCTCTCTTTGGCAGAGGAGTCCAAGTAAGCTTTATATTTTACTTTATCAAAAATCTCGATTTTACTTCCTGCCACCGCTACATGAACCAAGCCGAGTGTTTGGTTTTGAGGCATATTCTGAATCATTGTTCTACCAAAATAGTCAGCTGGCGAAAGACGAGTATCACAACGGCAGAGAGGTGGTTTTGCGGTGTACCATTGCCCCTTTTGGCGGTTGAGTTTAGCACAATCTAAGGCTTCCAAGACTTTAAAACGACTGTCGATATTGACGGTATCTTGTGCTTCAATGCGTGCCGCACCCTCCATATTTGACTGACCAATGCAGAGATAGATATGGAAATTAGGGTCTTGTGCGAAAACTTTGCCCATCAACAGCAGTAAACTAATAGAAAGTAATAGCTTTTTCATTGTTCTTTATTTTTCTGAAATTTTATCTTCGATTCTGAAATAATCAAAATCGGCAATACCGCCTATTTCTTTGGTGGCAAAATTGAATAAACTGAATCGGTAACCCATAAAATGCGGTAGCGTATAAGGCATTTTTAGTGGTTCACCAATTTTTACCCAAGATTTTCCATCTAAGCTGTAAAAGAAATTCGCCATATCGGCTCGGTCTTTGAAATTACATTCAGCTTTGAAGTAAACGGTGTTTCGTGAAACTGACACTTTCTCAATTTCAACAGCTTTGCCACCTTTGGTACTTACCATGATGATAGATTTTGTGCCGTTTTCGTTTTTCAAACCTACAAATCCATAATTTTTTTGGAGTAAACCCAATCCAGCAATATCACCATCTTTCATTTTTGAAGCATCAAGAGCAATCGAACCTGTACTTTCGGGTCCAATGGTACGTTGCGTAAGCGTATTTCTTGCCGAAACAAAAGAAGTGTCAATTCTGCCAGTTTTTAGGCGAAGAAAACCTTTTCGTTCGGTAAGCGACCAAAGCGAATTGTCAGGATTATGATTCCATTGCCAAACTAATGGTAGCGTAGGCTCACCTTTTTTTCGAGTAAATTCATCAGAATTCACAATATTTGGAATCAGACTTTTATTAGCTGGTAAGTTTAGGCTCATAGGTACTTTACCATTTTCACCCAAAACTGGCCAACCATCTTTCCATTCGACAGGCACTAAATAAGGAATACGACCCACACCGCCATTGTCTCGGAAAAGATAAGAAAACCAACGTCCATCTGGCGTGTCAATCAAGCCACCTTGAGCTACGCCCAAATCTTGAAAACCAATTTTCCCTTCCCAAGGTCCAGAGATTTTGTCGGCACGGTGAATAAGCACCGTTCGCATTCCGCCACGTGGCCAAACGATATTGAAAAGGTAATATTTGCCATTGTGCTTGAAAAGCTGCGAGCCTTCTGCCTGCAACATAATTGGGGCATTGGCAGCGGCAGAAGCGTTTTCTATCAAGGTTTTTTCTTCTGTACCTTCCATTTTTCCACTCAAATCAGACTTTAATTCTATAATTTTGAGTTTTCCTGCACCGTAAATGAGGTAAGTTTTACCATCGTCATCAAAGAAAATGCTGTGGTCGTGGTAAGCAGGGGCAAAGGATTTTTCTTTCCAAGGCCCTTTGATATTTTTTGAGGTATAAATATGCGTTTTGCCCGATGTGGCCGCAAAAGTGCTGACCATAAATTCGCCATTGTGGTAGCGAATACAACTCGCCCAAGAACCTCGACCGTAGGTATTTTGGCCATTCGTTAGATTCATGGCATCGTTTTCAACTAATCTATCATAACAATAGCTTTCGAGTTTCCAGTTTACTAAGTCTTTTGAACTCATAATTGGCAAACCAGGACTCATGTGCATCGTGGTGCTACTCATGTAATACGTATCACCCACACGAATCATCGATAAATCTGGCACATCGGCATGGACGATTGGGTTATGAGCTTGCCCAAACCCAATCTGACCTGCCAATAGCAAAAAATAAATATTTAAGATTTTTCTCATTTTTAAAGCGTAATGCTTACCACAAATCAATACAGATTTGTTTGTTCATCATTTTTTATCATACCGTCCAGTTCATCTACCGAAATTTCGAGTTTTCCATGCTCAACCAAAACTTTGGCCAAAGAAGGCACACTTGCTTGTTTTGCCACATCAACTTGCCACAACTTCGACCGAATGATACATTTGGCACAGTGCATAAAAGCTTCTTTTACGCTTACAATTATGGCGAAAGATGGCGTTTTACCATCCACAGTTAGTTGCTCCAAGACCCATTTATCTTGCACTATTTTAGCTTCACCATTGATTCGCAAAGTTTCTCGCACACCCGGAATCAAAAATATCAGTCCGATATTAGGGTTTTTGATGATATTACTTAGCGTATCCGCTTTGGCGTTGCCAGGTCTGTCGGGAATCGCCAATGTTTTTTCATCCAATATTTTCACAAAACCTGCTGGGTCTCCTTTGGGCGACACGTCCATGTTTCCCTCCAAGTCCGAAGTAGCGATTGTAATAAATGGCGATTTTTCGATGAAACTTCGGCAATGTTCATCTATATAATTGATGGTTTTTCTAGTTACTATTTCTGACGGATAACCTAAAGTGGCTCGCAGTTGCTCTTCTGATGTTATGGTATGCTCGAAATTCATTTTAGTAAATAGAATTAAATGTTATCTCAAAACGGCATCATCACCGCTGTATTTCAAATACTTAAATGTTGCGTTGTTGTCTGATTTTTCTCCGTTCGAAGTGGCATACATGGCAAAAACATTACCAATAAAACCGCCCGAAACTCTGGTAGATAGGTGTTTACCATCTTGGTTTTCGGCCAAAACTTTAAAGTCTTTGCCGTTTTCTGAAATAGCAAAATGGCATTTATCTGCATTATTAGTGATACGTAGCACTAATTTTCCATTGCCAACTGGTAACGTATTTATCAACTCTACATCTTTTTTGCGGTGAACACTTTTGTATAATTCTACCTGAGTTTTACCATCTTTGATTGATTTTGCCAAGAAATAGTAGTGACTTTCGTCTTGATAAATCACCAAACCCGCTTTTTCTTTTTCAGATTTTGGAGTAAAAACAAGTTCCGTTTCGGCCGTGCTGTTCATGTGTTGCTGGCGTTTGGCTACAAAAGAAGGATTCCCCAATTCTGAAATAGTTTCAGGTTTGAGGTTGAGCGTAAGACCTTTTTTAGAAGTTTTAAACGAACTGCTATCAACTTTTCTTAGGTGCATCATCGAAAGGTCAAGACCTTTGTCGAACTTCATTGTGTAAGAAAAATTGCCGTTTTGTGGCAAAGCTCCTTTTTGTTTAACTTCTTTGATATTGGTTTTGTATTTGTATTCGATGGCTTTTTCGCCGTGTTCAATCATTGGCCAATCGTTCACCCAAGTAAGCGGAGCAATAAACATTTCACGACCAGTGTTGTAATAATCGCCTTCGTAAGGGCGAACAGCCAAGAAAATTGAGTACCAATTACCATCCGGCCCTTCGATAAACTGGGCGTGTCCTGCTGAAGTAATTGGATTTGGGCGGTCGGCAGGTAAACCTCTTTGAGTTAAAACTGGATTTCCTTCATACGGCACATACGGCCCCCAAATGTCTTTGCTACGCAAGGCCACTTGCGAGTGATTCACCGATGTTCCACCTTCTGCACAATATAAAATATACCAATCGTTACGTTTCAAAATGTGTGGACCTTCAATCCAAACAGGTTTTTTGGTAATGTCCACACCACCGTTTATCAATTGCTTTTTCTCTCCAATGGTTTTCAAGTTTTTGTAATCAAACTCATACATTTGCACAGTGCGGTGGCCAGGGTAAAGTGGCTTATTATCAGGAGCATCACTGTTATAAACGATGTAGGCCTTATCCGTGGCTTCATCGAAATAAATTGATGGGTCGATTCCTCTTACTTGTGGCAATTTTACAGGATTGCTGTAAGGACCAGCAGGATTCGTGGCTGTCACCACAAAGTTGCCGTCGTGGTCAATATCAGTACAAGTAACGTAGTAAATACCTTTGTAATAAGTAATAGCAGGAGCAAAAAGCCCACGGCTCATACGCTCGCCCATGAAATCCATTTGTGAGGGGCGGCTAATTACATTGCCAATTTGTTTCCAGTTTTTCAAATCACGGCTGTGCATAATGGGCAAACCTGGGAAATAAGAAAAAGTAGAATGTACAGAATAATAATCTGCACCTACTTTTACGATGCTTGGGTCGGGATAAAAGCCTGTTAATATCGGATTTGTAAGGGTTACTTGTGCCGATGCGATTTTTACACAACAAACCAATACGATGATGCTACAAATTTTTGCTAATTTCTTTAACATTGTAATCTTTGTTTAATTCGTAAATTTTAAAGTGATAAAGTGATGATTTGACCTTTTTGAGTGGCAATGTCATACAATTTTGTTGTTGCCAAAGTAGGAACTTTTATACTTGATTTTTCTGAAATAACAGGTTTGGCTGTTTCATCTAAACTAAAAAATGGGTTGGTATTTTTGCCATTTGCCTCTTTTAGTTTTGCTCCATTGTTTTGTTTCAATTCATTTGGCGAACGCAATCTAAGATTCCCTCCGAGATTAGATTTTACGACCAATTTCATCAATTTGGCATCTTTCCATTGCATTTCTACGATTTCAAAACCTCCGATTGCTTTCAAGCCCGAAATTTTTCCCGAAGGCCAAACATCTGGCAATGCAGGAAGTAAATGCACTGCTCCATCTGAACTCTGCATCAACATTTCGGTAATACCCGAGGTACAGCCGAAGTTTCCATCAATCTGAAAAGGTGGGTGAGCATCAAAAAGGTTATTGTAAGTACCGCCCGCACCACGTTCGTTGCCAATTGGTGTTAATTGATTTTGAATCAATTTATAAGCGTGGTTGCCGTCTTGCAATTTCGCCCACCAGTTTACTTTCCAGCCCATACTCCAACCTGTCGAAACATCTCCACGGTAAATCAAGGAGTTTTTTGAAGCCTCAAAAAGTTCGGGTGTTCGATAAGCCGATATTTGATTAGAAGGATAAAGACCATACAGATGCGAAATATGGCGGTGTTTATCATTCGGGTCGTCAATATCGTCGAGCCATTCTTGTAATTGATTATGCTGCCCGATGTGCATTGGCGGTAATTTATCTCTTAATTTTTTGAGAGAATCTACAAAAGCAGCATCTTTTTTTAGAATCTGAGCGGCACTGATTGCCTTGCTGAACACATCAAAAACTATCTGATTGTCCATCGTAACGCCCGCATCAAGCGAAGAACCATCGTGAGCCGCAGGAGCATTTTCAGGAGAATTTCCAGGGTTTACGACTAACCAATTATTCTTATTTGGGTGCGGAATCAAGAAATCGGCATAAAATTGTGCCGCTCCTTTGAGTGCAGGATATGCCGAAGCCAAAAATGCTTTATCACCAGTGTACAAATAATGTTCCCACAAATGTTGGCTCACCCAGCCACCGCCAGCTGTCCACATTCCCCAAAATGCACCGTCAATTGCACCAGTTGCTCGCCAAATATCTGTATTGTGGTGAGCCATCCAGCCTCTTGCACCGTACATATCTTTGGCGGTTTTCTGACCAGTCACCGAAAGTTCTTGTACCATTTTCAAGAAAGGCTCGTGCAATTCTGAAAGATTAGTTTTCTCAGCTGGCCAATAGTTCATTTCGGCGTTGATGTTGATGGTATATTTGCTGTCCCAAGGTGGGTTGATGCGATGATTCCAAATTCCTTGCAAATTGGCAGGTTGTCCACCAGGTTGTGAAGAAGAAATGAGTAAATACCGCCCAAATTGATAATAAAGAGCCACCATTTGTGGGTCGTTGGTATTTCTGAAATTTCTTAGGCGTTCGTCGGTCGGAAGTTTTACGGCATCGGTTTCACCTAAATCAATTTTTACTCGATTAAATAATCTTTGATAAGCTAAAGTGTGCGAGTTTAGTAACGAACTGTAAGTTTTAGGGTAGGCTTTGTTTAAATATTCGGCGGCACGTTTGTTTTCGTCACCACTTAAATCTTGATAATTATTAAAATTAGTAGCTATTGAAATGAAAATTGTAGCAGAATTTGCTCCTTTCACTATCAAAGAAGTATCGGTTGAATGAAGGCTACCACCTTCTAATTTTATTCGGGTAATTCCTTTAAATTCTACCATACCTTTCACCGTTTCGTGGTCGCTTGTTGTGCCCGAAATCGTTAAATCTTTGGTTGGGGTAGTGGCAATCGTTTTTCTTTTTTGTGGAGAAGAAATATTGGCATTGAATGAAAGATTTCCCGCTTTGCTGGCCGAAATTTTCATCACAACAACCCTATCGGCCAATGAAGCAAAGGCTTCACGGGTATAAGTCACATCGCCTACTTGATAAGTTGTTTTTGAAATGGCTCGTTCAATGTCTAATTCTCGGTAATAATTTGTAAAGTTTTCATGGCCATCGAAAATTAAGTTGAGATTCCCGACGGGTTCAAATTTTTGTCCGTGTGAAGTTTTGGTGATAATGGCTTGATTGGCCAATTTTTCGGCTTCTTTATGATTACCCTCAAAAATTAACTTTCTGATTTCAGCTAATTTTTCGAGTGATTGTGGATTATCGTTTCGGTTGGGGCTTCCACTCCAAACCGTATGTTCGTTAAGTTGAATTATCTCTTTTTCTACATTTCCATAAATCATCGCCCCCAAACGGCCATTTCCAATTGGTAAAGCGTTTTCCCAAGTATTTCCGGCTGGTTGTTTGTACCAAAGTTTTAAAGGAGTTTGAGCTTGGGCGAATGTTGCCCAAGAAATAAAGAAACAAAGCGTTACTTTTTTCATTGTAAAGGTTGAATATCTGCAAAATGCCGAACTTGAAAAAACAACAAACCTACTGTAAAACAGATCAAATGACTATTTTAACAATCTATTTATATATCAATATATTATATTAATATTTATATGTGTCATTTTTACACAAATATAAATGTAATTTTCAAATGTTCTAATAAATATTAATAAAATTCAAGGATTTTAGAAGAACTCCTTTTGGGCAGGATCAACGAATAAAGTTGTTCGATCTATCGTTTATCGAATAACACTATTATTTAAAACACTGTAGGTAAGGGAAAAATAAAATTAGGTAATGTAAGATTTTACCAAGAAATATAATGATTCAAGTTAACTCAAAAATTAGAAATATAGAGATTTCTCAATACTTTCAACCATTGACTTGTCATGAAATCAAATAGCTGCATTCACCAAAGGCGACACCTTGTTACCAATCAGTTCTATTGCATTCAACAATTTTTCATGAGAAAGACCTGCATTATCCATTTGGAAGGTAACCCTTGAAACTCCACCGAGTGCTTCGCTATGTCTAAGTATTTTAGCGGCTACTTCTTCCGGACTGCCCACTAAAAAAGCACCCAAGGGTCCAATTTGAGACATAAAATGAGATTTTGTTACAGGTGGCCATCCTCTTTCTTTGCCAATTCGAGTAAACATTTCGGCGTAGCCTGGGTAATATTCTTCGATGGCCGTATCCAAATCTTTGGCCACATAACCCAATGAATGTAAGCCCACTTTGAGTTTTTCAGGCGAATGGCCAGCTTTGCGACCAGCCTCTCGGTACAAATCTACCAAGGGTCTAAATCGGTGTGTATCGCCACCGATAATGGCAACCATAAGTGGCAAACCTAAAACACCAGCTCTTACAAAAGATTGTGGTGTACCCCCAACTCCCAACCAAATAGGAATATCTTCTTGAATAGGTCTAGGATAAATGGCTTGGTTGTTTAAAGCAGGCCTAAATTTACCTGACCAAGTAATGGTTTCGGATTCTTTGATTTTTAATAGCAAATCTAATTTTTCAACAAAAAGCTCATCGTAATGATGCAGATTAAGCCCAAAAAGAGGAAAAGCATCCGTGAATGAACCACGGCCCACAACCATTTCTGCCCTGCCATTTGAGATTAAATCTAAAGTCGCAAAGTTCTGAAAAACTCTAACAGGATCTGCAGCACTTAGAACCGTTACTGCACTACTTAGTATTATTTTTTCGGTTTTTGCGGCTGCGGCTGCCAAAATCATCGTAGGTGCTGAATCCAAAAATTCTTTTCTGTGGTGTTCGCCTATGCCAAAAAAATCCAAGCCTGATTTATCAGCAAAAGCAATTCTTTCCAATAATTCAGAAATTGCTATTTGACTATTTTTATTTGTGTCGGGTTTTGAACTATCTTTTGCCGCAAAACTATCTATTCCTATTTCCATTGATTCAGTGTTATTGCTTTTCTACAAAAAAATACAAGAGTTGGTTCAACTACAGATTCATGAAATAATGAAATGCGTTGAATTGTGAGGTGTACTTTTCGGTATCTAGTTTAAACAAGGAAGCCTTTTTGGTTGTAGAATTGTTATCTTTTTCGCCTGTGTCTATCAAAAGTTTGGTCGATAAAATCTTTCTACTGAAGTTCCTTCTGTCCAATTTGTACCCATAAATAGCCTCGTAAAGTCTTTGCAAAGCAGGAATGGTAAACTTATCCGGCAATAGTTCAAACCCGATTGGGTGCAATGCTGCCTTATATCTTACTTCAGCTATGGCCTTTTCTACCATATCGTTGTGGTCAAAAATCAGATTGGGTTTCTCGTCTAAAGAAAACCAATAGCCATTTTTAGACTTTGCCAATTCAAAATCATGGTCTTGGATGTTTATTAAGGCGTAAAAACAAACAGAAATCGTACGTTCAACGGGGTCGCGGGTTACATTGCCAAAACTTTGGAGTTGCTCAAGATAGACGTTGTCTAAGCCAGTGAGTTCATTCAAAATTCTTTTGGCTCCATTTTCAAGATCTTCGTCTCTTTTCAAAAAACCTCCCATGAGCGACCATTTGCCTTGCTCGGGTTCAAAGTTTCGTTTGATGAGTAATAATTTAAGGTTTTCGCCGTCAAACCCGAATATGCAACAATCTATGGCTAGGTTTATCTTGTCGGCTTGTAGGTATTGATTCACTATTTATTCAATTCAAAAATTTCCAATTCTATATATTCACAAATTCTAATTCTCTATTCTTACTCCCGTAATTTTGGTAGGAAACCAAAGCTTCATTTCTCCAATTCCTCTATTCGACCTGGCGTAATAGGGTATCAACTTAACCGTTTTGGTGGAGGTATTTATCTCTTGCTCTGTAAAATTAAACACCTTAGCAGTTGTGGACAAAGTTATAACGCCGTTAAGCAAATTCGGCTCAAAATTATGAGTGAAATTACTGGCCGTTCCAAACACTATATTGGAGGTTTTACCATCATTATCAGCAAATTCAGCACAATACATAAGTGGCCCTCGTTGTATAGAAATCAAGTTTTTGTTAGTTTCTATTTTTTCATTTGAATACACCTTTTGGGTGTACATCGGCAGATTGAGTTCTACAATATCACCCTTTTTCCAAAGTCTATTAATTTCAAAATATCCTTGATTATTTCTTCTGACATCTACCTCTATTCCATTCACTTTAACAATTCCTCCGTATTCAGAAATTTCCCTTACTTCATACAGATTTGTAGGGAATATGCGGCCATCTATCCACCCTGGAACACGAAGATTTAAACTAAATGTAGTTCCTTTTTTATTGTTGGTACCAACCTCAAACTTCACATTTCCTTCCCACGGCATGTTGGAAGTTTGCTTTACACTTACACTATTTTTGGTATCGATGGAGAAAGAACTTTCGCTTCCAATGTATAAATTCACAAATACTTGAGCTCCTTTTTGGGCATAAATATAGCCTGGTATAGAAGGCATAAATCTACAAATGTTTGAAGGGCAACAAGAGCATTTAAACCATGGCGATCGCTTGTTTTCACCACTAAGTTTTCCATTGATTGTGGTGTATTCCATCGGATTGGCATAATAAAATGTCTTTCCGTCGAGACCTATTCCGCCCAAAATACCGTTGTAGAGCGTTCTCTCCACCATGTCCATGTATTTTGATTCGCCGGTGAGCATAAACATCCGGTGGTTCCAGTACACATTGCCTATGCCCGCACAGGTTTCGCAATAAGCCGACTCATTGGGTAATTGGTAGTCTGGCCCAAAACCTTCCCAGCCACCAGACGAACCTATTCCGCCAGTGATATATGTTTTCTTTCCAGCTGCGTTTTCCCAAATTTTAATGATGGCATTTAGGTAAGCCTGATTTTGAGTCAAAGCCGCTACATCGGCCATTCCTGAGTATAAATAAGTTGCCCGAACGGCATGTCCTATGGCCTCGGTTTGCTCTATGGCCGGTTTGTGATCCTGCCAATATTCTCCAGTTTCCCATACAGTGGCTTCTTTGTCGCCAGCCGTTTTGGCATAAATACGTTTACCTCTACATTCTATAAAAAACTGTGACAAATCTAGATATCTTTTATCGCCAGTAGCCAAATACATCTTAACTAAACCAATTTCTATGACCTGATGACCCGGAGCAACGGATTTTTTACCCGGCCCAAAAACCGTCAGAAGATGATTGGCATTTTTTATGGCCAAATCCAACATGTTTCTTTTGCCTGTAGCCAAAAAATGTGCCGTAGCCGACTCATAAAAATGACCCATGTTGTAGAGTTCATGGCTCAATTCGTGTTCCTTTTCATAGCGTTGGGAGCCTATCCATTCGTGGGTATCGCCCATGGTTCGGGTGGTAAAAAGATAACCATCAGGCTCTTGAGCTGCACCAATGACTGCAATTAATGAATCGACGTAATCATCGAGTTTTTTATCATATTTTATTTGAAGGGAATAAGACGCTCCTTCGATGATTTTATAGACATCCGAATCATCAAAGACATACACCCCACAAAGTTTTCCAGAGCGAGCAGCCGCTTGCTCGAAATTCTTGATTCGGCCCGTAATTTTAGACTGGTGAAAAGACCAAGAAATGGTTTCGGTACGATTAATTTCTATTTTAGGTAGCCAGAAATTATCGTTCAAGTGTACTTTGTTAAAGGTTATGCCTTGATAAGGGTAATAACTCTGGGCATACAAAACACCCGAAAATAATATCAGAATACTCGTAAGTATTTTTCTCATGGTTTTAGGGATAGAATAGATGCCATAAACTTAGCTATATTTTAAGAAAAATAGAACCATTTGGCCAGTTTTTATACCAAAAAGCTAAAAAACGACACAAGTCATCTACCCCAAAAATCGAAATAAAAGCTTTTAAACATAGAGAATAATTTGAAATCCTTGATGCAGAAAAAGATATCTTTGTGACTTGAAAATAATAGAAATGTCAAAAATCGCTATTGCAACGTACAACAAACTACCCGATTTAACCGAGAATGACCGCTTGCTTATTACAATCTTTGAGGCAAAAGGCCATACGATTGTACCTGAAATCTGGGATAATGTAGAAGTGGACTGGACGACCTACGACTTGGTACTGATTAGAAGTACTTGGGATTATTATCTTAAACCTGAAGCGTTCAAAAACTGGATTTCACAATTTGTGAATTCAAAAACTCGGCTCTTAAATTCTCCTGAGACAGTTCTGAAAAATTCGCATAAGTTTTACTTAAAAGAGCTTTCTGAAAAAGGAGTCAATATTATACCCACTTTGTTTTCATCAGAAAAAATAGATTTAGAAACCATCAAAACTTGGGAAAAAGTGGTCATTAAGCCGGCAGTTTCGGCAGGTTCACACGAAACCGAGGTTTTTGAAACCGCCACACTAACACAAGAAGTTCTAGACACCAAAATAGGCGTTGGCGATTGGCTGGTTCAGCCTTTTTTAGAAGAAATAAAGTCAGCCGGCGAAATATCCATGTTGTTTTTCGGAGGTGAATTTTCTCATGCCATTCAGAAAGTTCCAAAGTCTGGCGACTTTAGAGTTCAGAAACAATTTGGTGCTCAATATCTAAAATTTGAACCTACAAATGAACTAGTATCCATCGCAAAAAACATTGTGGAAATTACCGGAAAAGATTCCGTTTATGCCCGTATTGATGGTGTAATGACCAAAAATGGCTTTCTTTTGATGGAAGTAGAGATGATAGAGCCAGATTTGTTTTTTGAACATGCATCTGAAGGACCGAATAGGTTTGTGGAGGCGGTGTTCAAAAACCTCAATTAATTCCCAAAACCTTCAAATTGTTCTTTGCCGTCTGATTGTTAGGATTAATTTTTAATGCTGTTTCTAAGTCTTTCACTGCCCCTACTCTATCTCCCAGTTCATATTTGGCCACGGCCATGTCAGTAAATGTACTGTCTGATGCAAAACCTTGTCTATACACTTCATTCAAATCGTTTAATGCTTCTTGGTATCTGCCCAATGCTATGTAAGATCCTCCTTTGAGCTTCAGTAAGTCTACCTCTTTTTTATTTTCATAGGCCAAGGTAAAATACTTCAGGGCTTCGTTTTGGTCAATTTTTTGATAAGTAACACCCAAATTTCGATAAAGCACATTTTTACCTATACTATCTTTTGCAAACACCAAACCGTCATTGTAGTACTTTATAGCCTTGTTCAGGTCGTTCTTTAAAAAATAAGAATTTCCTGTAATTTCGTAGAATTTGTAGTTAGCTGCTCCTCTTGAAATTGGTCCTTCACAAACTTTTATAGCCTTGTCCAAGTTACCTTCTTTTGCATAAATAGTACCCAACGAACTTGCCAAATATGAATCGTCCGGATGATGTGGGATGGAGTTTTCAAGAAGCGACTTGGTGTCTTTCCAAGTTTCCACCTGCCTAGATGTTAAAAACATAAAAACCAAAGAAACTAAACCAAAAACAAGCGTGAGTTTCTTGAAATCTAAGTTTTTGTCCACCAAATACAGAATCCCAAATATTAGACCTAGGTAGGGCAAATAGCTATATCGCTCAGCCATGGTGGCGTTACCTACTGCAATAATCTGTAGCACCAACACGAGCGTAACAAAATAAAAACCTACTGCAAAAAAGAGGGCTTTATTGCGTTTGTAAGAAAGTACCGCAGCAACTAAAAGTAGTAAACTCAGCACAGGTAAAAAATAGAATACACTCCCTTTTACCTCGTTGACATAAGGATACGCATAAAAATGATGCAAATTATATGGTACGAAAAGCTTGACGATGTACGTAAAAAATCCATAGCCCGCAAATAACAATTTATCCGAAAAGCTCCAAAACTGGTTCATGGCTGAGCCTTCACTAATTCTAATAAACAAACCTCCAAAGTTTCCCCCAGATTGAGCGTCTAAGGCTATTAACCCAAAAAGTAAAGCAATAGCGAAATAATGCCATTTGGAAAGAATGTTTTTCAGTTTTATTTCTCCCTCAATCCAGTAATCTATCAAAACCAAAACGAGTGGAAGCACCACCGCCATACCTTTTGACAAGCAAGAAAGTAAAAACATCAGTAAAGAAAGCGTCAGAAATTTCTTGGTCTTTTCTTGAACATATTTCACATAATAAATGCTCGAAAGCAAGAAAAAGAAAGTATAAAGCACGTCTTTTCTCTCCGAAACCCATGCCACTGACTCAACGTGCATGGGATGAATTCCAAAAAACAAGGCAGTAAAAAAAGCTATGTTCAATTTCCCAATGGTGAGTTTTTTGATAAAGACAAAAACCAGAATAGCATTGAGAATATGAATTAAAACATTGGTGAATATAAAAATACCCGCTTTTTTAGAAATCATGGCATTGATTCCAAGTGTGAGCATGGTCAAAGGATGATAATTGGCCTCATAAATTGCTCCCAATAACCTACCCCAATTTTGCTTCAAAACATCCTGGTTTTCATATACGTAGGCGTTGTCGTCCCAACCTACAAAGTCATTATTAAATGCACCAAAGTAGGCTATTAATATACTGAGAGCCAAGATTGAATAAGTGAGCCATTTATTTTCAAAAATTGAAGTTTTTTTAGCAGATTCATCGTGAAAATCTGCTACTTGACTTGTTCTATCTTTAGAAACTGAACCAATGATTTTCTTATTTTTCTTACTCATGATAGCATTAACTGATTTATAAATTTATGGAATTTAATACTCCTCAAAATTCTGTCCAAAGTTGAAATATTAGCACTACTTTTACTTTAAAAAAATGACAATTTCATTCCAATTCTCCTAAATCGAAAATTGGAGTTTTAGAGAAATTCAGAAATATATCTTTTTTGTCATTGCGATTATCCAAAATCTCATTAATCAAGTTTTGCTGGAATAGACTCTCCTTTTTCATAATTTCATGGTTTGCTATTTTTAATTCAAAATCTATATCATCTGGAGTTAAATTCAATTTTTCTTGAATGAATTTATCCAACGAATCAAACGTACAAACTTTAACTCCCTCTATCCATTTGTCATCTAGTTCTTTCAAAAATTGCGAAGTACTTGTAACACTAACACAAGCATCAAGTGCAAAAGAAACCATTACCGAATCAAAATCCTCAGTATCAGGTGTGATATTTTCAATTTCAACAATCATTTTATCAATTTCCTCTAAAGATTTTAGATTGGATTTAGAAATTGAATCCACAACATTATCAATTATATTAGTTAGAACTTGAGTTGAACCAAAACCGAATTTTAAGGAAAAGATGCGATAATTCTCAATTAACCTTGTAGAAAGAATACATGCAAAAAGAACTTTTTGGTGAGAATTTAAATGTTTAACATTTTTCAAAGGATTTCCTTCCCAATCTGTGACTAATGGTGTGTGAAGTTCATGCCATCGTTTAATGAAAGAATCAATATTTTCTAAATCAGATTTAATTAAATTCTTTAACTTCTCCAGTTCTGATTCATACCCAGATTTAGTGAAATAAGTCCCAAGTTTATGCTCAGGTAAAAATAACATATAAAAAAGTGGTGGTCCTTTATAATCATCATCCCGTAATCGCATCTTTGTATTGCTATTTGGCGGAAGGTGAAAATTAATTCCGTCTATTCCCTTTAAATCTTCTATATGCTTCGGTGCCTGTCCTAATATAAAAATATTTATATGAATTTTAATCCAAGGTTCGCCTTTTAGAACTGAAATTTCAAGTATTTCCAATAAATTTCCCTTGGAAAGTCTGCAAAGTTCATAGGAATAACCTCTTATATTCTTATCGTATTCACCAAACCAAATACCTAAAAATGGCGACTTTACCAAACCATTCTTGAAAAGAGAAGGAATCGCAACTTCTGTTATAATTTTATTCCTATCCTTTAATATTTCTTTATCCGTTGCTCTATAAAATAATCCCATAATGCTAATTTCATGGTATTAAAACATATATTAGTTCCGATCCCCACCTTTTCTACCAATCAATAAATACAAAATAGACCCCAGAAAAGGTAAGAGCAATATTACTATTGCCCAAATTACTTTTGCTGCTTTGGATACAAATTGCCTTTTTACTAAATCCAAAATTGCAATTATCCAAAACCCAATTGTCAATGGAATTAGAACTATAAATAAAATAACGAATATCTCGGTGAGACCTAAATTTCCCAAAAATAAGCTAGTCATAATCCTGTGTTTATTATGCAATAAGAAATTTATATATCAAAATTTACAATTGAGAGAAAAAAAGACCGTGTGACCTAACATTATTTAAGGTGTTCTGTAAATGCAATCAAATGGTCAATGTCGAACTTTCTCTTAAATTGGGTATTGTTTTGAATAAAAAATTCGATTAAACTAAAATTCGTTTTTAGCGATTCTCGGCCAATTATAGATAAATGCCATTTTTTCATCAAAATAAATCTTAGACTACCTCCCTCAATTAAAAATAAATAAAAGTTTAATAAGTGATGATTTTCAATTTTAAGTTCAATTTTTGAAATAATATCCCAAGCATAAAATAGTACTTTTTTATTAGAATAGTAGACTTCAATACCTTCTTCTTTAACATAAATTTTAGCCGAAGGAATAAAAACTAAATAACTATTAGATGCAATAATGGAAAATAGGACAATAATCAAGAATAGAATTGATATATTTAAAAAACCTGAAACTTCGTTCGATGGACTCAATAAACTATAAAAAAAATAAAATATAGCGCATATTGACAAACCTAAACAATTATGTAACAAAAAAGTAAAATGATTTTTATAGAAATAAGCCTTAAGCATAATAATTCAATTTTTAAAAGGTATTTAAGTCAAAATAATTGCATTTAAAATCTTCAGTAATCATCTACAAATTGCTTGGCTTGATTTAAATTTGGATTTTTTAAATAATAAATAATTACGATGCTATCATTTTGATTTAAATTTGTATTGTCGTAAAAACCTTCATACACCTTTCCATTAACCACGAAATTATAGAAGCAACGGCTTGTACCTTTTGATCCAACTCCTGATTTTCTATAAATTAGACCTTTGGTTTTTTGTCCATTATTCTTTAATTTATAAATATGAATCTCCGGCCTTATGAAAATCAACCATATTCCAATTAAAATTACAAGAATCCAAAAAATACGAATGAAGCTTTCCTTTTTAAACACCATTTTCTTAATCTATTTTACATTTTGTTGTTTCTCCTCCTGAACTGCTAACTAGTGCTCCAGGTGCTCCACTTGTAGTTTTATTTATAGCTTTTGCTTCCTTTAAAATTTTTTCGGCTTGCTTTTTCAATCCTATGTTTATTATGCAATAAGAAAATTATCGGTCAAAATTCCAAAAAAACAAACCTAAGCCGCGTCGACATGAAAAATTTCACTATTATTGCCAAGCAATACCCGACCATTATAAGTTTGCCATGAAAATATTATTAATTCTCTTGACCATCCTCAATGCGGGTACGCTTGTACCTTGGGCTATTTCGGCACCCATGTCTTTAATGGCATTTGATGCTCCTGATTCTACCAAGTCTGTTTGGCCGTATTTGCTCATCGGGGCTATGGTTTTGTACCCTATTTTTGTTATTTTTTGTATTTATAAAACTTGGTCGCAGAACTCGATTTATTGGGCGGCTGGGCCAACGATTCTCTTTATTATTGGTCTTATTTTAATCAACATCTGAAAATGAACAATCGTATTGGTGGCTACAAAATTGGCCGCAAACCTGCCGGAGCAGCCATGAAAGCTCTAAAAAACACCAGCAGCCTTCCTCAAAAAGTAGATTTGCGTAAATTTCTGACCTCCGTAGAGTATCAAGTAGGCAACAGCTGTGTGGCCAACGCTATGGCTGGAGCATACGAGTATTTGGCCAAAAGAGAACTGGGAGAATCCTCTGATGTGAGTAGATTATATATTTATTACAATGCCCGCTATGTGGATGGCAGCCAAGACGAAGACTCGGGCTCATATATGCAGTGTGCTATTGACGGTTTGATAGAATACGGTGCATGTTCGGAGGAACTTTGGCCAAACGAAGAGGACAAAATAAATGAAGAACCAGCTCCCGAAGCCTATGAGCAAGGTGCATCATTCAAAGTAGTCGAAAAAGAATATATCGATACTGATCTAGATCTCTGGAGAGAAACTTTGGCCGAAGGCTATCCGATAGCTTTTGCTATCAACACGTTCGACTCATTCGATGAGGCCTGTAACAACAAAGGCCGTGTGCCTATGCCCAAAGCCACGGATAACACCCGTGAAACTCATGGCTGGCATGCCATGCTTTGTGTGGGTTACTCAGACATCGATAGGGTTTTTATTGTTAGAAACTCCTGGAGTGAAGAATGGGGCGACAAGGGATATTGTTACATCCCATACGATTATATGATTCACCCAGAATATAACTCTCATGACAGTTGGATTATAAAGGCAGTGGAAAATCTAGACTACAGCGAAGGCGTGGTTGTAGATGACGAGGAGTCGATGTTTTATGACAGTGACTACCTGATTTTCAAAGATTTTTATGTTTATACTGAGCAGTCCGAAGATTTTGCCGACGAGCTGGAAGAGCTGATTCTCGAATATGTAGAAAGCGAACAAGACTTCTTTTTTGATTGGGAAACCCTAGAAGATGAAGGCGGCGTTTATATTTCGCTTAAAGAATTTTATCTTTTGACGGAGGAGGAATTAGGTTTCTGGAATGCCCTTGACGAATTATGTATAGTTTATGGAGGCGAAGACGGCTATGACTACACCGTCAACCGAGCCGATAGAGAGGAGGAGGAATAAATAGCTGAAAAAACCCAATTAATATCCATTAAACTTTATTTTTTTTAGTTTTGTGGATGTTTATCATTTTAAAACCAAAATCAATGCTCAACAAACTTAAATGTACTGCAATACTTTCTATACTCAGTGTTGCCGCTTTTGCACAACAACCCATACTGATTGATGTGGATGTCAAACAAAATGTGGATACTTTTTTTGTAAAACTCACTGTGCCAGAAAAACTTTCCAAAAAACAGAATATTTTCCAATTTCCGGCCACGGCTCCCGGAACTTACCAAACCATGAACATCGGAAGGCTGGTGAGTAACTTCGAAGCTTACGATAAAAACGGCAAGTTATTGAAGTCAGAATTAAAAGCTCCCAACCAATATATTATCGCCAAACCACAGAAAGTAAAAAGTCTCCATTATAAGGTAGCCGAGACTTTTGACACCAACCTTAAAGAATTGCCTATATATATGATGGCAGGTAGCTCAATAGAAAGAGATAATGTTTTGGTAAATGCTCACACATTGAGTGGGTATTTTAAAGGAATGCAAAACCACCCGGTAGGTATAAAAATACACGGAAAGGAGGGCTGGAAAACAGGAACTGCATTAAAAGAGAAAGATGGATACTTTATGGCAGATGATTTTGACCATTTGGTAGATTCGCCCATTATGTCGGGCAAACTGTCCTTTGCAGAAACTAAAATAGCCGATACACCCGTGAGAATCTATACTTTTTCGGAAAACGGCAAGGTGAATTCTGAAATGCTACTAAAAGAAATGACACAAATGCTCAAAGCTGCAGAGAAGTTCTTGGTGAAGTTACCAGTTGACAATTATACATTTCTTTTTTACTTTTTGCAAAATCCCAGCGGTGTCACTGGTGCTTGGGAGCATTCGTATAGCTCGGAGTATGTGATTGCCGAAGAAGAACCAACACCTGCTTTTCTAAAATCGGTGGTGGATATAGCTTCGCACGAGTTTTTCCACGTTATTACTCCTTTGAACATTCACTCCGAAATAATAGAATCGTTCAACTTCGAAAAGCCGACACCATCACAGCACTTGTGGCTCTATGAAGGCGTTACCGAATGGGCTTCTCATGTGCAACTCTTCAGAGGAGGCGTAACTACTCTCGAAGAATACATTACTAACGGCCTGAAACAAAAAATAATAGTGAGCGAAAACTACTTTAAGCCAGACTGGAGCTTAAAGAAAATTGCTGAAGAGTCATTTAATGGTGGTGATGGAGCACAACAGTATGGGAACATCTACTATAAGGGAGCTTTGACAGCGAGCTATTTAGATATCAGAATATTGGAACTCTCAAACGGTAAGTTTGGACTAAGAGAAGTGCTATTGAACCTAATCAAAAAGTACGGCAAAGGAAACCCTTTTAACGAAAAGACCTTTTTTGATGATTTGGCCGCCATTACATTTCCTGAAATTAAAGATTTTACGAGCAAATATATCGTAAATAATGAGCCGTTTCCTCATGAAGAATATTTATCCAAAATTGGCTTGAGCTATAAAAGAATAGGAAAACAAAGGGTAGAAATTAATAAAATAGAAAACCCCACAGAAGCCCAAAAGAAGCTTTTTGAGGCTTGGAGTGTCAATATGAAAGTGGATTAAAACAAAAATCCCGCAAGCAAAATTTGCGGGATTTTTTATTTCAAAGATCGTCGAATTCGTAAAGTGGATCTAGGTGATCCTTGTGTGTCATGGTACACAGCTCCTTTATGAGTCCATCCTCGAGACTGTACACCCAGCCATGAATTTCTGGACTTTTCTTGGCTTTCCAAGCTCGCTGCACAATACTGGTTTTGGCCAGATTCATCACCTGCTCTTCCACATTCAACTCTATCAACTTGTTTAGCCTTTCTTCAGGCTTGGTTTGATAATCAATCCTTTCACGGTGCATTCTATAAACATCTTTGATATTTCGAATCCACTTATTTATCAAATCATAATTATGTCTCGTCATGGCTGCTCTTACACCACCACATCCATAATGACCGCATACTATAATATGGCTAACATTTAGGTGGTCCACAGCATATTCTAAAACTGCCAACAGATTCATGTCTGTGTGAATGACCATATTGGCAATATTTCTGTGTACAAAAATTTCGCCTGGCTGCGTACCAGTTATTCTATCGGCAGGCACCCTACTGTCACTGCAACCTATCCATAAAAAGTCAGGCTTCTGCGTATTAGACAATCTAGAAAAAAATTCTGGATCATCTTTAACGACATCCGCCGCCCATTTTCGGTTGTTCTCAATAAGTTTATCTATAGGCTTTATTTTCTGAACTTTCATACTATTTTACTAAATTAATGAGTTGAAGAAACAAAATTGCTGTTTATTTGATAGATTCCTTTGAAGTTAAGTAGCTCACAATCAATGTGTTTGAGCGGAGCTTTTATTTCCTTAAACTCCTTTATGAGCTCTATTACATCAAAATCTATATATGTAGTGTTTGTAGCATCTATTATCACCTTGCTTTCCTCAGGCAAATGGTCTAGTGTTTCGCGTAATGCCGCTTTGTTTAAAAAAGAAACCTCCTCCGAAAGTCTAATTTTTATGGTTTCTCCCTTTTCGTAATTCTCCTTGTGGAAGTAGTAAGAGTTTTTAAGATTTCCTAACAGAATATATACAATACTTACCATCAGACCTATACCGACACCTTTCAACAAGTCAAGAAAAACTACTGCCAAAACGGTAACCACAAAAGGAATCCATTGGTATTTTCCGTTCTTAAACATAGCCACAAATATGCTTGGCTTGGCCAACTTGTATCCCGTAAACAAAAGTATCGCCGCCAAGGCCGCGAGTGGAATCTTGTTAAGTAAAGATGGAATAAGTAAAACACTGGCTAGCAACAAAAATCCATGAAAAATAGTAGAAAGCTTGGTCTTGGCGTTGGCGTTGAGGTTGGCACTACTTCGCACAATAACGCTTGTGATAGGCAAACCACCTATTAAACCTGACAGGGTGTTACCTATACCTTGGGCTATGAGTTCTCTATTGGTACTCGTGATTCTCTTTTCTGGATCAAGCTTGTCTACAGCCTCTATACACAAAAGCGTTTCTATTGAAGCCACCGCTGTAATGGTTAAGGCCACAATCCATACAGGAGTGTTTGTGATATTTGAAAAATCTGGAAAGGTAATGAGTGCCTTAAACTCTTCAGTAGTGGTAGGAACAGGAATATTCACCAAATGTGCTGAAGATATTGCTAAAATGGGAAAATTTTTGAAAATGAGCTCACTTACTAAAACACAAACTATAACCGCTGCTAAACCTCCTGGTACAATTTTCGAAACTTTCTTGAAAGCCGACGTTTCGAACAGCAAAATGACTATGATACCTATAATGGCTATTAGGGTAGCACCCAAGTCTATATGATGAATAGCTGAAAACAAACTGGTTATGGAGTTTTCCCCATCTAACTGAAGAAATGCAAAGTCCCCTTCATTGTCTCTGTCATAGCCCAAGGCATGCGGGATTTGCTTCAAAATAATGATGACCCCGATACCAGAAAGCATACCTTTGATAACATTGCTTGGGAAATAATTAGCTATAACTCCGGCTTTCATAAAACCCAACGCAATCTGCATTAAACCTGCAAGTACAACCGCCACCAAAAATGCCTCGAAAGAGCCTAGAGTACTAATTGCAGACAAAACAACCGCCACAAGTCCTGCTGCAGGACCACTCACGCTTAGCTGACTGTTGCTAATGACACCGATAACCATTCCTCCAATAATACCCGCAATAATTCCACTAAAAAAGGGTGCTCCTGATGCCAAAGAAATACCTAGACAGAGTGGAAGTGCAACCAAAAACACAACCAAGCCAGAAGGCAAATCATATTTTAAGTTTTGAAAAATTTTAGACATTTCTAGGTATTAATTTTAAGTAAAAACAAAAGCCTTTTAGCAACCTTGAAAGGTTCTGAGTTTTGTAAAAATAACGCCTTAAATGAAATAAAGGTTGAGAACCATTGGTCTCTAATATGATTTTAATTACATTCTAATCCTGTTTTAACGGAATTCTAATTTCAACCACAACACCCGAAGGTTTGTTTGCGAAAACACTCAATTCGCCTTTGTGAATTCTGATAATATTTCGGGCCAATGGAAGTCCGATACCATAACCCTCGAAGTTGGAAGTGTTGGAAGCTCTAAAGAATGGATCGTAAATATATGGCAGTTCTTTATCAGGAATACCAATACCCATGTCGCTGATAATAAGCTTAATAAAACCTAAAACAGACTCCACTTTTACAATAACAGGTTGGTTATTGGAGTATTTTATCCCGTTGCTGATAATGTTAGAAATAGCCAAAAGTAGGAGCTGTGGATTGGCTTTTATGAGAAGACTCTCGGGGTTTTCGGGTAACGAAGAAAAATTAAGTGCCAAATGATTATTGGGGTGAATCTTATCGATGGTCTGCTTGCAGTCTATCAAAAGTTCGTCAATTCTGATGGTTTCAAAATGCAGCTCTTTGCCCTTAAAACCTGTTTGGGCAAGAAACAGCAATGCCTGTGTTTTGGTATTTAGTTTTTCAGCTTCTCCAAGAATGACTTTAAGTGATTCTTCATATCTACTGCTTTCTCTTTTTCGGCTTAGCGACAGGTCCGCCTCGGCTATAATGGTGGTCAGAGGTGTACGCAATTCATGTGAGGCATTAGACACAAAATTGTTCTGGGCTTCAAAAGAAGTTTCTAGCCTGTCTAACATTTGGTTGAATGTTACAATCAAACTACCTAGTTCGTGGTTTTGATTCTTGCCTTCAAGCCTCAGATACAAATTATCCGTTCCGATTTTGTTAATATCGCCCATAATTTCCTTCAGCGGCTTCGTAATTTTGAGAGAAAACCAGTAAGAAACAAAGAATATCAGGAGCAGAGATATTATAAAAGCTCCAAAAAGCAACTGTCTCAAAAAAACCACGTGGTGTGTGTTGTAATAGTTTTCAGCAGAAACAATCACCAAGTAATTTTTGCCTTCTACCGGATAACTGATTCCAGTAAAGAAAACACCGTTTTTGTTGAAATAAGATTCTTTTAGACGAACAGCATCATCTAAAAAAGTACGGCTAACATCCAGTTTTTTAGAAAGAGTCGTTAGGTCTTTGAGGGTATCCAGGGCAAAAACATAGTCTTTTTCATTGGCCAGTTTTTCTAGGTATTCTGCCTTAAATGACTTTAAGTAACTACCTTCTCGGTGGTACTCCAGTTGGATTTTGGCAGTGGTAACGGCCCGAATGTGTAGCCTTTCATGAAAATCCTGGTAAGAATACTGGGTAAAAGTATAGTATATAAAACCTCCAAATACCAAGATAAAACTCAGTAATATGCTTGACAGTAAAAGAATTATCTTGTTTTGGGTTTTCATCTGAAGGAACATTATTTTTCAAATCCTTACTCCCGAATCACGTAGCCCATTCCAACAACGGTCTGAATAACCTTTGGGCAATTTTGCTTATCCAATTTTTTGCGTAGATAGTTCACATAAACATCTACTACATTGGTTCCTAGGTCAAAGTTTATTCCCCACACTTCCTCTAAAATTTCCTGACGAGAAAAGACTTTGTTGGGCATTTTTAGTAACAAAAGCAACAGTTTATACTCGGTGCTGGTGAGCTGTACTTCTTTCCCATTTACGGTTACAACTTTTGAAGTGTCATTTATTTCTATTGCCGAAAACCTAAATATGAGTTTTGATGGCTCAGCAACAGCCAGTGTAGACCTCCGTAGGAGAGAATTGATACGGGCAATGAGCTCAATAAACTTGAATGGCTTCACCAGATAATCATCGGCTCCTTGATTTAGCCCCATGGCCACATTCTCAGCAGTGCCCAGTGCCGTCAGGAGTAAAATAGGCACGTTGCTATGGGCTCTTATTTTTTGACATAGCTCTAAACCATTCATTTTTGGCAACATTATGTCTAATATTACCAAGTCATAAGTGTTGGTGTGAGACAAAAAATAGCCCTTTTCACCATCATTGGCTTCTTCTACCTCAAAGTTTTCTTCCTCCAGTCCTTTCTTGACAATGGCACAAACATGTGTATCGTCTTCTACAAGCAATATTTTTTTCAATGCCTTATTGTTTGACGTAAAAATAATGAAACCCGTTGTGCGGTTTAAATAAATAGAAAAAGGTTGTACATATAACTGAAATTCAGTAACTTAAAGAAATAACGACAAATCTTTAATATGTACAACCTGAAAGCAAATTACGACAAAATATTGCCAATAGTCAAGTTGGCCTTGAATGAATTTTTATTACCTGATGGTAATTTTAAGACTTACAAGAATAAGCCAAAATGGTCTGATATTGAAGTAGTTACACTATCCATTTTAGCTGAAACTATTAGCTTGGATTCTGAAAATTGGATGTTTTCAAAATTGAACAATGATTTATTGATGATATTTTCCGAGTTGATAGATAGATCAAATTATAATCGTAGGAAAAGGAGGTTAAGTGGGTATATAAATTCTATTTCTGAATGGGTGGCTCAGCAGATTGATGGTGAAAATAGGAAAGTAATTTTAGACTCAATTCCACTTCAAATTTGCATGAATCCAAGAATTCTTAGAAGTAAAATTTGCAAGGACGATAACAATGTACAGCCTTCAACGAGTTATAACCCATCTTTAAAGATGCATTATTATGGTTTTAAAATGCAGTTGATGATTACACAAAA
>NZ_RJUF01000005.1 GCF_024343775.1 Lacihabitans soyangensis
AAATTTATCGTCTGACCCACACAAACCGGGCTATTGCTTGCTGCCGTTGGTATTGGTAAGGTATTCACCACTACTGCCGTGGTAGCTGTAGCCGTACAACCTGCTGCATTTGTTACAGTTACGGTGTAGGTTCCTGCCATTGCAGTGGTCGATAATGTTCTAGTAGGATTTTGCAATGTCGATGTAAAACCACCAGGGCCTGACCAGCTATATCCTGTTCCACCGCTTGAAGTTAAATTTATGGTTTGTCCCACACAAACTGGGCTATTGCTTGCCGCTGTTGGTGTTGGTAAGGCATTCACAGTAACATTCACTGTAGCTGTTTTTTGACATCCGTAAAAGTCGGTAGTGGTAATTGTGTAGATACCTGACTGGTTAGGTTGAGCATTAACTATAGTATTACTCAAATTTTGTGAGGTGTATCCATTTGGACCCGACCAACTATACCTCACAGGAGACAATTCGGCAGTAGGTATATTTATGAAGGTCGTTGATGGACTCAATCGATATAGAATACCATAGTGGTCACCGCCAAAGCCTTCTTTTTGTAACAATTCAAAATAGTACTGTGTACCTGCAGTTAGAGATAGCGATGCAGTAGTTTGACTAGCGTATTTGGTTAGTTCATTGACATTGGTCCAATCCGGTATGCTTGCTATCGTAGTAAGCGGACTAGTTGCACTACTTCCTGACCAAGATAACGTAGTTTGATCGTCTCCATATATTACAAACTGGTAACTTCCAGAAGTACTTGGAGTGAAATAATATCTAACTCTTGTTCCATAATTATCCGCAATTCCCGAAGGACCAATTGTGGTGGATAAAATTTCGCTTACAGTTGGGCTATTGGGATAAGTCGCATTACTGGTTAAATCAGTAACTAAGACGCCTGAAATATTTGGAAAAAATTCTCTTAAGACACCATTCGTTACTGTACCATTTAAGGTAAAACTTTGATTGGCACATAATGTGGTAGTTGAACTTGAAGCAGTAACAGTCGTTTGAGTTGCATTATTTAAAATACCAAAATTGGCTTGTGTTATATTAGATGTTCCAACTACTATACCTGTTAATATACCATTTACAGTGCCATCATTCCCTGAACCTGATCCCAAATTTTCACCCACATTGGTCCAACCAGTTGGTAAAGAAGCCGAAGGTGGGGCATTGCCGACAACTCCCTGTGTCGTGCTCAGAACTATGTTGTAAGTCGTGTTTACGGGAACATCTACAATAGAATATGTACCATTACTTGAAACGGTTCCTACAGCAATTACCCTGTTTGTTGTTGGCTCAACCAAGTTAGCATATAGAGTTGTGTTTGCTGGATTTCCCAACCCAGTACCATTGATAATATTATCACTCAGACCATTACATTCATTAAAAACATTACCGGTTATATCAATAAGACTGGGACAACATACATCTATGGTACCAATTCTAATCGCCTGTTGGGCAGGAGATATAGCACTTGACCCTGCAATAAAGCTGATAGTTACGGATGTAACTGCTTGAGAGCTTGAAACAGTAAGCTGCCCTGCTGGATCGTTTTCTGACAAATTATTGTTTACACCACTGGTCCAAATTGCAGTGGCTGTTTGGCCGGATAAATTGACAAATCCACTTGCACCTAACGATAAGTTTAAAGGAACGTTTGTTCCAGTAATAGAAAGAGCAGAAACAGTAACAACATCTTGAAAAGAACTTTGACCTGTTGGGGCACGAGCTATATCAGCCGCGTCAATGTCATCTATTCTAAGATTGTTTAATAAAACAGGATATTGAAAATTTAATCTGATGTCAATCCTACTGCCGTTAGCATAAGGGGCATTGGTGGTATTATCACAGGTTGTACAGCCCCCATCAAAATTATCAATCACGACGGTTAAATAGGGCTGTCCATATAAGCCGTTGGTACCCGATCTTATTCTATCGTAAACATTTCCAACAACCTCAGTTATAGTTGTCGTAAAATTAAAAGGGTTTATGGAATTGACATTGGTACAGCCTGGTACGGCGTCAGTTACAGCTGCGGGTGGACCACCAGCAGTACCTACAGTCGGAATTATCGTTTGTGAGCCAGAGGCAGCGGCCTCCCAAGTAACCTGTGTTGTACCCACTGTGCATTGGGCAAACAGATTGGAGTGATTTAGGAAAACAATTGTTATCGTAATCTTAAGGATATTTATCCAACCAGAAAACTTTTTATCAAATAATTGCATTAGGTCAATGAATTTTTTCAATTTTTTATATTTTGGGGCACTAGGTTAAGACTACCTTTTGACGAAAAGTTTCTTGAGTTTTTCAAAAATATTTCTGAAATATCACCTCAAAACTAACCTCAATTGGTCCTTTCTTTATTATTCAAAAACCGTGCCGTTTTTTTTAACGACTAATAATTAAAGCTTTATGATTTATTTCAAAGATACTTTAGTCCAAAAAAAAGAGCAAAATGAGTAAAAACTCACCTTGCTCTTATAACCCTTTTCTTAAAATTTTCTATTTACTTACTACTTTTATTACTGGGAAATTACCACCAGAACCACCCGAGCCTGCATCAATCCTTATCGTGTTAACTCCTTTTTTCATTAGAACTTTTTTTACAGCAAACGCCCTCTTATTGTTTAGTTTAAGGTCCCCATTTTCCGAAAAAGCCGTGATTTTTATTTGTACCTTGTCGTTGCTGTTCATCAAGGTTGCCAAACTATCAATAATATTCATCGACGCACTTGTCAGGTCGAAGGTCTTATCGAGATATTGAATACTCTTGAAGTCAAACTCTTTACCTTCAGCTGTGGTGTTGTCGTCTACATAAATTTTAAAAGCCGTGAACTCAGAATTATTAAGTGGTACAGTTTTTGTAGTATCAGCCACATTTGCAGTAGCTAAAGAATCTTTGGCTAAATTGGCCAAAGAGTCAGCGAACATAAGTTCTTCATTCATAGACTCTACCGGTGCATCTTCTTTACTAAAAAAGCTAAAGTCTCCGTTTTGGGCCCATAAATAATACAGAATACCGCCAACTAAAACCAAAACCCCCAAACCCAAAAGTATTTTTTTATTGAAAAAGGTCTCCGATGAAGAATCATCTTCATAATCATTTGCAACCGAAACCATCTTCGCTGGAGTTTCCGTTTCTTCCGCAGATGACTTAACAGCAGCTTCTGGCTTTTTAGGTGCAATAATTTTGGTATTTATCAACTCCTGAAGACCAAGAGCAGGTATCATTTTTTCCATCAAAGATTCCGGTGCTTTTTGAAGCAAAACCTCGTGGTGCTGTTTCAGATAATACATCATCCCTTCTTTATCCAAGTTTTCCTTGGTAATTTTCTTTCCTAACAAGTCAACCAGTAAAGATGCAGTAAGACCAGAAGTAATGACGGTCACATTTTTGCTCGTGCTTGCATAAGAACCAATCATGCTCAACAATGGACTTTTGTAGGCCGGAAAAATCTGACTGATGATTTTTGAGCCATCCTCAGCCACTTTTTCTATCAGACCCTTTTGACTGAAAAGCTCGGATTTATCTTCAGGGATAGAACTTTTATTATATTTTTCTTTGATTTGATTGTAGAGCATCCCGGCACTCATGTCGCTGTTTGTTCGTCTGATTAGACCAGCCACTAACGTATAGAAAACACCTTTAACGGCCACTTCAATATCTCCCAGATTATCGTTGGTATGTGATTTTAATTTTGAAATAAAATCATCATTGATAATATCTTCAAAGTTTTCGAAAAGATTCATTTTTGTGTTAAAGTTTAAAATTAGCGTGCAAAAAAACAAAAAAAACGTTGTTTTACCTATATTTATGCGGGCTATTTATAATTTTACGGTCAAATTTTATTCAATCATTAATGGAAAACGACAACAAAGACGGATTAAGGAGTAGAGACTGGTTCGGAAAAACCGGAAAAGACGGTTTTATTTATCGTTCATGGATTAAAAATCAGGGCTATCCTGCACATCAATTTAAAGGCAAACCCGTCATAGGTATTTGCAACACCTGGTCTGAAACCACCCCCTGCAATGGACATTTTAGGGAAATCGCACAATTTGTAAAAAACGGAATTTATGAGGCGGGCGGTTTTCCGCTGGAGTTTCCGGTGATGTCTCTTGGAGAAACAATCATCAGACCAACCGCCATGTTATATAGAAACTTAGCGGCTATGACCGTTGAAGAAAGTATTCGAGGCAATCCTTTTGATGCAGTGGTACTTCTGACAGGTTGCGACAAAACCACACCTTCTCTGGTAATGGGAGCTGCAAGCGTAGACCTACCGACAATAGTTGTTCCGGGTGGACCAATGCTCAACGGAAAGTTCCAGGGCAAGGACATAGGTTCTGGAACTGATGTTTGGAAGTTCGCAGACGATTTCAGGACAGGTAAAATGTCTGCCGAAGACTTTGAAGAAGCAGAAGCATGCATGAGCCGTTCAGCAGGACACTGCTCTACCATGGGCACAGCCTCTACAATGGCCGTAATGTGCGAAGCTTTAGGTCTCACACTACCAGGTATTTCGGCTATACCAGCCGTCGATTCTCGCAAAAAAATGCTGGCCCACATGACCGGTATGAGAATTGTCGAAATGGCTAAAGAAAATCTAAAAATCTCGGATATTCTGACAAAAGGAGCTTTTGAAAACGCCATAAAAATAAATGCAGCGGTTGGAGGTTCTACCAACCTTATTCTTCACTTATTGGCCATTGCAGCCCGTATTGGCGTGGATTTAAAGTTGGAGGACTTTGATGACTTGGGTAGTAAAATCCCTCTTTTGGTTAACTTGATGCCTTCTGGCAAGTTCTTGATGGAGGATTTCTATTATGCAGGTGGACTTCCTGTAGTAATAAAAGAAATGTCTGAAGTTCTTAGAAAAGATACCATCAGTGTGAATGGTAAAAGTATTGTGGAAAACTCGGAAAAAGCCAGAAACTGGAATCCAGAAGTAATATTCCCGTACAACAACCCGCTCAAAGAAGAAGCAGGAATAACGGTTGTTAGAGGTAATCTTTGCCCTGATGGATCGGTTATTAAGGTTTCTGCCGCAACAGATAAACTACTGACGCACAGAGGAAAAGCAGTAGTTTTTGAAACAATTGAAGATTATCACGCTCGAATAGATGACCCAGAACTAGATATTGACGAAAACTCAATTATGGTTCTGAAAAACTCTGGCCCTAAAGGTTACCCGGGTATGCCTGAAGTAGGCAGCATGGCTCTTCCGAAAAAAATATTGGAAAAAGGCATAACCGACTTGGTGAGGATTTCAGATGCTCGTATGAGCGGTACTGCCTTTGGTACGGTTTTCTTGCATGTTTCACCAGAGTCTGCCGTGGGTGGCCCGTTGGCATTCGTACAAAACGGCGATATGATTACTGTGGATGTTCCAAACAAAATATTAAATTTAGATATTTCGGAAGAAGAAATGGAAACCCGCAGAAAAAATTGGAAGCCATTGGATCTGGGCTATGTGAGAGGCTATGCTAAGATGTACATCGAGTCGGTGAATCAAGCACATTTAGGTGCCGATTTTGACTATTTGGTGGGCAAATCAGGCAGTAAGGTTAATAGAGAGTCCCATTAATATGTCAGATTTCCGAACTTCAATTGAAAAAATAAACCCAGAGTTTAATTTTAATTTACAGTCTAAAATCCTAACCCTTGGCTCTTGTTTTTCAGATGTGTTGGGAAAATATTTGTTAGATAACAAAATAGAATGCGTTGCAAATCCATTTGGAAATGTTTACAACATTCAATCCATAGCCGATATTATTGAAGGAATTCTAGATAAATCAGAGCCTAACAAAGACGCCATTATCGAAAACGATGGCGTCTTTTATCATTATAACTACCATTCTGAAATCCGAGATTACTCCGAAAAAAAACTTCTTGAAAAGTTAGAATCCATCATTAACTCTACAAAAAAAACACTACAAGAAGCTGATTATTTGATACTTACTTTTGGCACAAGTTGGGTCTATGAAAAAATAGATACCCAAAGCATTGTATCCAATTGTCACAAGCAAAAAGCTTCTTTATTCAAGAAAAGGTTATTGTCGGAAAAGGAACAATTAGATGTATTTCAAAATATCTATTTATCTGTAAAAAAGGCTAATCCAGCACTCAAAATAATACTTACTGTAAGCCCAGTTAGGCATATAAAAGACACCCTACAACTCAACAGCGTCTCGAAAGCCATTCTTAGATCACTTTGCTACTACCTCACTCAATCCCACGAAGATGTATTCTATTTTCCATCTTACGAAATTATGATCGACGATTTACGAGATTACAGGTTTTACAAGGCGGATTTGATACATCCAAACGAGCAAGCCGAAAAATACATTTTAGATATTTTCTCTGAAACCTATTTCGACGAAAACCTAAAAGCATTCATTAACGACTGGCAAAAAATCAAAGCAGGTATTGAACACAGACCCTTCAACCCGAAATCCGAAAGTCACCAAAAATTCTTAAAGAATTTACTAACCAAAATACAATCATTTGAAAACCAGATAGATATTTCAAAAGAAAAAGTTGCAATTCAAAATCAGATCCTCTAGTTTTTTAAATTCTCGAACTTTAAGCCTTTTGACAATGTTTCTTATTTCAGTACAAAACTATACATGGGAGAATTTACAGTTACAAAAGAAAAATTATTACTCGCACTAAGCACGGTTGAAGAACCCGATCTAAAAAAGGATTTGGTCACACTCAACATGATTTCGGACATAGAAATTGGTGTCAATCAGGTTACTTTTACGGTAATTCTTACCACGCCTGCTTGTCCGCTTAAAGAGTTGATCAAACAAAGGTGTGTGGATGCCATTCACAGAGACTTGGGCGATGATTTTGAAATAAATATCAACATGACGTCTAATGTTACGTCTATTTTAAATAAAAATTTACTACTGCCTCAGGTCAAAAATATAATTGCCATATCATCAGGTAAAGGTGGCGTAGGAAAGTCTACGGTTACAGTAAACCTTGCAATGGCCTTGAAAAAATCAGGTGCTAAAGTTGGAATCATTGATGCGGATATATCTGGACCTTCAATTCCGATAATGTTCGGTGCCGAGGATTTGCAGCCTTTGGTTTCTGTAAAAGACGGCAAAAACTTCATATCACCCATTATGCAGTACGGCATAAAAATGATCTCCATAGGTTTTCTAACTCCGCCCGACAGTGCAGTAGTTTGGAGAGGCCCTATGGCCAGCCAAGCCCTAAAACAGTTTTTTGGTGATGTAGATTGGGGTGAACTCGACTACCTTTTACTAGACTTACCTCCAGGGACGGGAGACATACACCTTACTTTGGTACAAACTGTTCCTGTTACCGGTGCTGTGATAGTTACTACGCCACAAAAAGTGGCTTTAGCAGATGCCACAAAAGGTGGATCAATGTTTAGTCAGGCCAATATTAATGTACCTATTTTGGGTATTATAGAAAACATGGCGTACTTTACACCAGCAGAACTACCTGACAACAAGTACTTTATATTCGGAGAAGGCGGCGGCCAGCAATTGGCTGACAAATTTAATGTGCCGGTGCTTGGGCAAATACCTCTAGTTCAGAAGATTAGAGAAGGTGGTGACTCCGGAAGACCAATCATGATGGACGAGAGCGAAGTGGTATCAACAGCATTCTTTTCTGCAGCAGAAAATTTGGCTCAGCAAATCGCCATCAGAAATGCCAATTTACCTAAAACAGAGCCTGTCAAAATGAGATAAAAGCTCTACAGATATTTTTCCTAAAAGACTTCCAATCGGAGGTCTTTTTTTGTTTGATGAATTTGGAAGAGAAATCGAAAAATTCCTTACCTTTCTGATTGAAACTTCAACCTTAATAATATGAAAAATTCTAGAAGACAGTTCGTTAGGAATGTGGCTCTATCGAGCCTTGCATTTCCGAGTTTATCTACAGCCCTTGCTCATTCCCGACCGAAAAAGGTTGCTCCATCAGATCAAATGAAGATTGGCTTAATAGGGTGCAAAGGTATGGGTTTCTCTAACCTCCAACGCCACATAAAAAACAAAGGCATAGAATGCATTGGGCTCTGTGATGTTGACCAGAACGTTCTCGATGAACGCTCTGCTCAACTTGAAAAGATGCAAGGAAGCAAGGCAAAAACCTACGGCGATTACAGAGAAATGCTTGACAACAAAGACATTGACTATGTGATAGTTGGAACACCTGACCACTGGCACTGCCTCAATATGATCGGAGCATTAGATGCAGGTAAGCATGTGTATGTCGAAAAACCCATCGCTCACAACATGGACGAGTGTAATCTGATGGTAAAGGCGGCAAAAAAATATGGAAAAATAGTACAAGTGGGTCAATGGCAACGCAGCGGACCACACTACGAAGAAGCATTTAAAATGGTGAAATCGGGCATGTTAGGCAAAATCAGACTCGTAAAAGTGTGGGCTTACCAAGGCTGGATGAAACCTGTAAATGTATTGCCCGACACCGCAGTACCAAAGGGTGTAAATTACGATATGTGGCAAGGTCCAGCTAAGAGACATCCTTTCAACGAAAATCGTTTTCACTTTAATTTTAGATGGTTTTGGGACTATGCCGGCGGATTAATGACCGATTGGGGTGTTCACGAAATCGACATTGCCTTACACGCCATGGGGGCAAAAGCTCCTATATCTGTAATGGCTTCTGGTGGAAAATTTGCCTATCCCGACGATGCCTCTGAAACCCCAGATACACTACAAACTGTTTTTCAATACGACGGCTTCAATATGCTTTGGGAGCACGCTACAGGCATTGACGGTGGTAATTATGGCAAAACTGAAGGCATAGCTTTCATCGGAAACAACGGCACTTTGGTTGTTCACAGAGGCGGTTGGGAATTAATTCCTGAAACTTACACCGAAAATAAAATTAAGAAAACCAAGGTAGAACCACTCCCAACTTTCACTAAAAAGGCTGAAGACGATTATCTCTACAACCATGCAGAGAATTTCATCAATGCGATTAGAAACAACGACCCCAACTCGTTAAAATGTGGAATAGAGACAGGAAGTGTGGCTGCTATAAATGCTATCATGGGGAATATATCTTACAAGCTGGGAAGAAAAGTTTTTTGGGATGCCGCAGCTGGTAATTTCAAAAATGATAAAGAGGCCAATGCTTTGATGAAGTCAGACTATAAAAATGGTTACACTTTACCAAAAATTTAAGCTCACTTACAGATAATTACAAAAGGTATTTTCGTTAAGGCTGAAATTATAGGTTGGAACAAAATTTGTTAAGTAATAAACAAATTGCCCATAAAATCAGATGCGAAAATACCTTTTGTTACTTCTTACCGCTACAGACATGTCTTGTAGCAATCCCGTTACACCAGAAGAAGAGACATTATTGACCTCAAAAGAGGAGTTTTTAAAATATGTCAACCAAGCTCGAGCCAAAAGCCGCAAATGCGGAACTCAAAGTTTTGCGGCCGCATCTCCTGTAATTTGGAACAATAACCTCGAAAAAGCTGCCTATCTGCATAGCAAAGACATGTTTGAGAACAAATATTTTTCTCATATTTCCAAAAACGGCACCGACCCGGGAGCAAGAATTCTAGCTCAGAATTATCCATTCAAATCCTTCGGCGAAAACATCTACTCAGCCACTGGCTTCAACCCTACTCCACAGGAAATTATCGATCAATGGTTAAACAGCCCAACGCATTGCGTAAACATCATGGCCCCACACTTTAAAGAAATGGCCGTGGGCGAATACAACAACTATTGGACACAATTATTTGGATCAAAATGAACAAATATGGGTCAAATATTGTAATATTGTAGGAACTTTCACCTATCCGATGGACGAATTAATAGAAAAAGTAGAACTGGCTCTAAACAACATCAGACCTTATCTCATCGCAGATGGAGGCAATGTTGACGTTTTGGAAATCACTCCTGACTTTACCGTGAAGTTAGAATTTACAGGTTCATGTGGCTCTTGTCCTATGTCTTCAATGACCTTCAAAGCGGGTATTGAAGAAGCTATTCTGAAAAATGTACCCGAAATCAAAAAAGTGGAAGCCATAAATATGGTCGCCTTTGGTGCATAATCTATAAAAAAATCCGCTCCTTGCTTCCAATTTGTCTTTTTGGCAAATTCTTTTTCATAACTTGCACATTATTTTCATATCTACATGTCCCTAAATCACTATGGATAACAAAATAAAAGTTGGTATTTTTTTTGGCGGTCAGTCTCGAGAGAGAGAAATATCGTTTTTGGGTGGTAGAACTGCCTATGAACACATCGATAGGCGGTATTTTGAACCCGTAACCATTTTTGTAGATAGCATAGGCAATTTCATAAAAATTGACCCACAAATGCTCTACGAAGAGGATATCAGGAGTTTCTATCCTTCAAAAAACCAAAACAACGGTTATAAAGTCTACATTGAGTCTTTAGGTCCATTAAGAGATACACAACTCTACAAACTGATCTACAAAATCGGCACACAGATCAAAATAGAGGAGCTCAAGGAGCACATTGATTTCGCTTTTATGGTCATGCATGGTCCTTATTCTGAGGACGGTAACATACAAGGTCTCATGGAATGGCTCAACATACCATATATGGGCCCAGGTATACTTGGTTCAGGAGTTGGTATAGACAAACCCGTACAAAACCGCCTCATGGAGTTGGCCACCGGTCAAACCAAAAAATATAAAACGATTTCAAAAGACACATGGGAGTCATCAGATAAATCAAAACTCTTCGCCAATCTAATCGCCGAATTGGGCTTTCCTTTGGTAGTAAAAGCCCCTCATCAAGGCTCGTCTATCGGAGTAGCTATTGTGAAAAAACGCAGTCTTGAGGAGTTTTCGAAAAGTATGAGTCAGTGTTTTTTCGAAACTCAGATTCTCAAAAAAGATTGGGTAAAACTAAGCCCGAGGCAAAAGAAAAATTTGATGGAAAAAACATCAAATTTAGACGAGGGAATAGGCTTTCCGGTGATTTTGGATGGCGAAATTATTTACCATCCGGCTGACTTACTTAAAAGATTAGACATTTATCTAAATTTTCATGAAAATGCGACCATCAGCTCAACAAATGCTGAAGATTATGTGCTGATTGAAGAGTTTATTTCGGGTCAAGAGTTTTCTGTAGGCGTAATTCAAGACGATTCGGGAAAAGCATACGCTCTACCCCCTGCCGAAGTTTATGGCGACGTACAAACATTCGATTTTAAATCGAAATACAAGTCTACTGTTAGCAAGAAGCGTATTCCGGTGGAAACCAAGTATGAGAACCTTGAAAAAATTCATGAAAATATACTGAAGGCATTTGAAATTACTAGCATGAGCGTTATCAGTCGAATCGATGGGTTCCTGACAGCGGACGATGTAGTAATTTTGCATGACCCCAATACCATTCCGGGGATGTCGCCGGCCTCGTTTATTTTTAAACAAATGGCTGAGATAGGCTTTGGAATAACGGACTCTATTACTTATCTCATTAGACAGTCCATCAGAGAAAGAATCAGAAGCGGAAAGAATGTTTTCAATCTCAGAAACTTGCTTAAAGAAGTTGACCATAAGATTAATACAGCAAAAGGAAAACCTAGAAAAAAGCTGGCTATTTTGTTTGGCGAAAACGAGGAAGAGTACAAAATAGCTCGGGCCAAATTTGGTCAGTTCGGAGGGAATGAGGAATTCGAACCTGTGGCTGTTTGTTCGGCACTTAACGGTGGTAAATACAGAATTCCGCTCAATTTGATGTTCAAGCCCGACATAATGGAATTCGGAATGTCCATCGGTAAACCTAAACATCCATTTATTCAGAAAAACATAGAAAGCACGGCAGCTATTCGCCAATTCTATGTGGGTGATGTCGATTTTTCAGTTTCAAAAATATCAGAAGAAGCTTTTATAAACGACTTTGTGGCCGTATTCGACTGCAAAACTCAGGAGCTTATCTCAGCATAGTTTATGGCCAAGAAAGTCAAATTTTATGCTGTCTGGGCTGGTCGAGAAAAAGGCGTTTTTAGTTCATGGGATGACTGCAAAAAACAAGTAGATGGCTTTGAAGGTGCTCAATACAAATCTTTTGAAAGCAAAACTGAGGCCGAAAACGCACTCAAAAGAAATTACTACGCAGTAGTTAACCCTAAGCCCACACCTGGACAAGCCAGTATAAAACAGCCTTCCCCAACCATAGCAGCTTGGGCGGTAGATGCAGCCTGGAATACCAAAAGCGGCGATATGGAGTACCAAGGCGTTGACTTACAAACTAAAACATTGGTATTCAGAAAAGGACCTTTCTTTGATGGAACCAACAATATCGGTGAATTTCTGGCTATCGTACATGCACTAGCTTTATTGAAAAAACACAATTCAGAGGTTCCAATTTTTTCGGACTCCAAAACGGCCATTTCTTGGGTTAAAGCAAAAAAAGCCAATACAAAACTAGACCCAACAGGTAGAAATGCCGAACTTTTTGAACTTATAAAAAGAGCGGAAGATTGGCTCAAAGACAATACCTACAAAAACAAAATATTGAAGTGGGAAACCAAATGGTGGGGCGAAAACCCCGCTGACTTCGGCAGAAAATAATGTTCAGTTTTAAAAACTTCGTTGTAAAACAAGAACGTGCCGCCATGAAGGTCTGCACCGACTCCTGCCTATTTGGTGCATTGGTTTCTGTAAAAAATAAAGACAGCGTTTTGGATATTGGCTGCGGAACTGGACTTTTGAGCCTGATTCTCGCTCAAAAAAGTAAAGATTTACGAATTACAGCCATCGAAATAGACGCCGATGCCGTTTTGGATGCCAAAGAAAACATACTTGAAAGTCCTTACAGAAATCAGATAGATTTGGTTCATCAATCTGTTCAAGATTTTTCGAAAAAATCAAAGGAAAAGTTCGATTTAATAGTTTGCAATCCACCATTTTATCAAAACAATCTTAAATCTGACAAAAGTAGTAAAAACATAGCCCACCACGCCGATGAGCTCACTTTCAATGACTTAACTAAAAGTATTGACCAGCTTTTAACTCCCGAAGGCAGTACTTGGATACTTTTACCACCTTTTGAAATGAGCACTTTCTTGAAACTTTCCTCTGAAAGAGGTTTGTTCCAGAAAAGAAAATACTCGGTAAAACATGACGAAAACAAGCCCGTTTTTCGAGAAATAGTTGAATTACAAAGAATAAAAACCGAACAAGTGGAAATCTCCGCCATAAATATTTATGAAAACCACCAATATAGCCCTATTTTTGTAGAGCTTTTAAGAGACTATTACCTGATTTTTTAAGAAATATAAGAATGAGCAAAGTGGACATTTCGGTTGTTATTCCTTTTTACAATGAAGACGAGTCTCTCGCTGAGCTACATGCTTGGATCAAAAAAGTCATGGATGAGAATGCATTTTCGTATGAGGTGCTTTTGATAGACGACGGAAGTAGAGATGAAAGCTGGAACATTGTAAAAAAACTCAAAGAGACCAATCCAGAAGTTAGAGGGTTTAAATTCTCAAAGAATAACGGAAAAACTGCCGCACTACAAGTTGGTTTTAACGAATGTGTAGGCGAGGTGGTTATCACAATGGATGCCGATTTACAAGACAGTCCCGACGAAATACCTGGCCTATACAAAATGATCAAAGAGGAGAAATACGACATCGTATCAGGTTGGAAGCAAAAACGTTATGACCCCATCACCAAAACGCTCCCCACCAAACTTTTCAACGCCACTACTCGCTATATATCAGATATTTACCTCCACGACTTCAACTGTGGACTGAAGGCTTACGACAGTAAAGTAGTTAAAAACATCACTATTTACGGCGAAATGCATCGCTATATTCCAGTTATAGCCAAATGGAATGGTTTTTCTAAAATAGGTGAAAAAGTGGTGCAACACCGCTCTAGAAAATATGGCACGACGAAGTTTGGTTTAGAGCGATTCCTGAATGGCTTTTTAGATTTGCTATCCATAACTTTCATTAACAAGTTCGGAAAGCGTCCTATGCATTTCTTTGGTCTTTTTGGTGTAATTTCCTTCTTTCTCGGGTCGTTTATGACGATTTTTCTAATTGCCGAAAAAATAATATCTATCTATAACCGCCAGCCATACAGAAACGTAACCGACAATCCTTTGTTTTATCTTGCCTTGGTGGCCATCATCATCGGCTCGCAGTTATTCCTCGCAGGATTCTTAGGAGAATTATTTGTAAAACAAGGCGTTAGTAAAGACGACTATTTCGTTTCTGAAAAAGTTTAATCAATTTTTAAACACAAATATATCTACAATGAAAAAACAGTTTTTTATTCTTTTAGGGGTGGTTGGACTTGGCTTGGCGTCTTGTTCGAAAGAAGATGATGTAACACCTTCGAGTCTTGAGGGAACGTACAATTTAGAGACTATAGCTCTAAAAACAAAGGTAGTGGATGAGGCTCTGGAAGAAGAAAACGAGAATGTGGCTTCACAGAAAATGTACTATACTTTCAGTGCTGATGGTACTTATAAAACCAACGCTTATTGGTCAATTGGTGAAATAGCCACAGATGGCACGGTTTCCACTGGAAAATATACCGTGAAAGGAAATACTTTGAACATTACTTACAAGGACGAAGATCTTGGAAAAGAAATGACTCAAAGCATGCAAATAAAAACCAACTCTGACACGCAATTGGTTCTTTTCATTGGATTAGATGAGCTTAAAGATAGTTTCAAAGCAGCCGGAACAGGCTTAGATCCATTCACTAAGGCATTTTTGGATTTATTTTTGAGCCAAATGGTTCAATTTGAATATACTTTGACTTTCAAAAAAGCCTAAATTTTTCATGAACATCCCAAAGAAAAAGGAGCTTTCGAGCTCCTTTTTCTATTCATAACCGTACCAATCTCCCCACCAATTTTGCAAACTTCTTTTGATCTCGTTTTCCCTAGCGTTGTTGCTTGGTTCATACAGTTTTTCGCCTTTCAGTTCATCTGGTAGAAAATTCTGTTTGGCAAAATTCCCTTCATAATTATGCGAATACTGGTAGTTTTTACCATAACCAATCTCTTTCATCAGTTTGGTAGGTGCATTTCGCAAATCAACAGGAACTGGTAAATGTGATGTTTTTTCGGCCAATGCAATGGCCATATCAATCGCTACATAAGACGCGTTAGACTTAGGCGAGGTAGCTAAATAAATGGCAGTTTGCGAGAGAATAATTCTTCCCTCAGGATATCCGATTTTCATGATGGCATCCATGCAAGAGTTGGCCACCATCATGGCAGTGGGATTGGCCAAACCGATATCCTCACTTGCCAAAATCAACATTCTTCGGGCAATAAACTTGGGATCCTCGCCAGCAATAATCATCCTCGCCATCCAATACAGGGCCGCGTTGGGATCTGAACCACGGATAGATTTTATAAAAGCCGAAATAATGTCGTAATGTTGCTCACCTGATTTGTCATATCGAGCCAAGTTTTTCTGCACCACTTCCTCCACCAAATCGTTGTTGATGACCATCTCGGGTTGACCTACTTGTGCATTCACTACCAATTCCAAAAGATTCAAAAGCTTTCGACCATCTCCTCCAGAAATCCTAAAAAGTGAATCAGAAGAATCCACTCTTATATTTTTATCTTTTAGCCAAGTATCTGATTTTAAAGCCCTATCGAGTAGTGATTCTAATTCTTTCTTACCAAAAGCCTCCAAAATATAAACCTGACAACGAGATAATAAAGCTGAATTTACCTCAAAGGAAGGATTCTCGGTTGTTGCACCAATTAGCGTCACTTGGCCTTTTTCAACAGCCCCCAAAAGCGAATCTTGTTGAGATTTATTAAATCGGTGAATCTCATCAATGAACAAAATCGGGGGAAATAATCCCGAAGGCTTTGACAAAACTTCACGTAAATCTTTCACTCCCGCACTGATGGCACTCAGACTGTGAAACTGGCGTTTGGTAATCTCGGCCATCATCAAAGCCAATGTAGTTTTACCTACCCCTGGAGGCCCCCAAAGAATCATAGAAGGCACAATACCCGACTCAAGCGTGCGTCTGAGCGGCTTATTTTTACCTAAAATATGTTCCTGACCAATGTATTCGTCCAGATTTCGAGGCCTAAGCCTTTCGGCTAATGGTGCAAAGGGTTCCAAGTATTGTTTTTATTTGCAAATGTATTTATTTAATGAATATATTTGTTTTAGAATTGGGAAATTTCCTCAATTACTAAAAAAATAATAATTTTCGAAAATGGAAACATTGATAATTGAAGCCGAAAATCAAAAAATAAAAGCCCTTAAAACCTTGCTGACTGCATTTGGCGTTAATTATAGGGTTGCTAAAAAAAGTGAATTGGACACAACTGATTACCTTCTTAAAAGTAAGAAAAACAGAAAATCCCTATTAGAATCCATCGGGGAGCTTAAAAAAGGGGAAATCATAAATCGGGAATTATTAGAATTATGAATCTCACTTGGACACACACAGCTTGGAAAGAATACGTTGAATGGCAAGATATTGACCGAAAAATGGTTAGGAAAATCAATGAACTAATCAAAGAATGTCTAAGAACTCCATTTGAAGGAACAGGAAAACCAGAACCCTTAAAAAATGAATTATCTGGTTATTGGTCTAGACGAATTACTGCAGAACATCGCCTCGTCTATGAAATCACAAAAGACAGTATATGTATAATTCAGTGTAAATACCATTATTGAAACTTATGTAAATTATTGGCTAAAAACACATTAAACTTCAACATCACAACTTAGACGAAAAACTATTTGCTTCGAATGAATTATTATTTGTTTTTTCAAATCAATAATTGAAAAACAATCTTCTTAATTTCAATTATCATTTACACAACATTTTACTTCTAAAACCCCCAATTTTTACTAATTTTGAAAACTCAACCTAAACAAATAAATGAATTTTAGAAGATTCGGTAAAACCAATCAAAATATCTCAGAAATAGGCCTCGGCACCTGGCAAGTGGGTGGAAAATGGGGTTCAACCTTTGACCACAAATTAGCTGAAAACATCCTCAATACTGCTGCCGACAATGGCATAAACTTCATAGACTCCGCCGATGTGTATAGCGATGGTGAAAGCGAAAGAGCAATCGGTAATTTCCTAAAAACACGCTCAGAGAAGTTTTTTGTGGCTACGAAATGCGGTCGTCAGATCAATCCGCATACCAACGAAGGCTACACGCCTGCAGTTTTACGAAAATATGTGGAAGACAGCCTAAAAAGACTACAATTAGAAACACTAGACTTGGTTCAGCTCCACTGCCCTCCTACTCAGGTGTTTTACAGACCCGAAATCTTTGGTCTTTTCGAGGACCTAAAAACCGAAGGGAAAGTGCAAAATCTGGGTATAAGTGTGGAAAAAGTAGAAGAGGCCTTGAAAGGTATTGAATTTAACAATGTCGTTTCGGTACAAATCATATTCAATATGTTTCGCCAAAGGCCATGCGAATTGTTTTTCGAACAAGCGAAAAAGAAGGACGTGGGTGTAATCGTAAGAGTTCCTTTGGCCAGTGGATTATTGACAGGCAAATATACCAAAGACACCAGTTTTGAAGCAGGCGACCACCGCTTTTTCAATCGCAATGGCGAAATGTTCGACAAAGGCGAGACTTTCTCGGGTATAGACTATAACACTGGTTTAGAAGCTGTTGCAGTACTAAAAGAATTATTCTCTGGCCAGTTAAATTTAGCAGAAATAGCCTTGAGATGGATTTTGATGTTCGAAAATGTGAGTACCGTAATACCAGGAGCCTCCAGACCAGAACAGGTGGTAGAAAACCTCAATTGCCTACAACAACCAGCTTTGAGTGACCTACAAATGAGCCAAGCAAAAGAGATTTACCTTAAATATTTTAAAAATACAATACACCAGTGGTGGTAAAATGATGTACATAGCAGACGAAAAACGATACGAACAAATAAGCTACAGACGTTGTGGCAAAAGTGGCATCAGATTGCCAGAGATTTCATTGGGCCTTTGGCACAACTTCGGAGGTGTAGATACCTTCGAAAACTACCGAGCGATTCTCCGCACGGCCTTCGACAAAGGCGTTACACACTTTGACCTCGCCAACAACTACGGCCCACCTCCAGGCTCGGCTGAGGAAAATTTTGGCCTTTTGATGAAAAAAGACTTTGCCGCTTACCGCGACGAGCTCATCATATCCTCTAAAGCCGGCTACCTCATGTGGCCTGGCCCTTACGGTGAGTGGGGCTCAAGAAAGTACATCATAGCCAGTTGCGACCAAAGCCTCAAACGCATGGGCTTAGATTATGTGGACATATTCTACTCGCACCGCCCAGACCCCGACACCCCAATGGAGGAAACCATGGGTGCATTGGACACGCTCGTGAGACAAGGTAAAGCACTGTATGTGGGCTTATCGAACTACGACGCCGATCAAACCAAAGAAGCCTTAGCTATACTAAAGCAACTCGGCACGCCATGCCTTATACACCAACCAAAATACTCCATGCTCGTTCGTGACCCAGAAAACGGGCTATTGGATGTTTTGGGTGAAAATGGCGTGGGCTGTATCCCTTTCTCACCATTGGCACAAGGTATATTGACCAACAAATACCTCCACGGCATACCAGAGGACTCAAGAGCAGGAAAATCAACCGGATTTTTGCAAAAAGACCAAGTTACCACCGATACCATCAGCAAAGTAAAAGCCTTACACGAAATAGCCGAAAAACGTGGCCAAAGCCTAGCCCAAATGGCCATAGCATGGCTACTGAAGGACCAAAGAGTAACCACAGTTTTGATAGGTGCCAGCCGAGTAGAACAACTTCTGGACTCGCTTAAAGCTGTAGATAATAAACACTTTGATGCTTCTGAATTGGAGGGGATTGAGGGGATTTTGGGGTGATAATAGAGATTTAAGCGAAATTCAGAGTCCCCTAAAGGGAGACTCTGAATGGATTGAAAAACTTAGAACTCTTTTCAATTTAACGATAATATAAAATTGTAGTTAGTAAACTTTCTAGTTAACCACTATACATATAATGACAACAAAAGAGATAAATCTTCCGTTAAGACTGACTACTGTTTATCCATTAAATAACCTAGGTGAAAGGAAGAAAAATAGACTAGAAGATTTCATAAATGACCTTTTATCAATTAACAATGAAGTTTATTTACAATTAAATATCTATGGGAAGATTTATTTAAATTTTAAATTTGTAAAAAAAGTAGATTTCCCAGAATTTGGTAATAAACACGAGCTTTATCTAGTAATTGAATCAACAGCAGAAATTGATTTTCACAAAATCTCTGAACAAATTGAATTTAATTCAGAACTTGATAAACAAATAAAACCTGAGCAATTGGTTTTACCATATTTTAGAGTATTATATAATGCACAGTTGCGTCATTTTTTAAAATTTACACAAATATCTCATCCAGGGACAATATGGCTTGGAGCAGGTTTCGTTTATTTATATGATAAGCTTATTGATAAAGTCGAAGGAATTTCGTCTATACTTGAAGAGAATGATTTTTTAAAAGATGCTTGGCCTGAAAAAACTACTGTTAAGATAATTGAAGTGTGGAATTACATATTGAATAAAACAACTCTACTGGAAAAATTTAGTAGCACTAAAATTGAAAGGGCATTATGTAGTTTCACATATTTATTTTCTGATAGTTATCATAGTGATATACCCGTGGCATTATTTTGGGCAATAAGTGGATTAGAAGCTTTGTTTGTAGAAGGAGATACTGGAATAACCCAACAACTAAATGATAAAATACCAGTTTTTCTAGGCGAAATAGAAACAGACAAAAAAAGATTAAAAAAATTATATAATTTTCGTTCATCTTTAATCCACGGGGGATTGAGTATTCCGATTAAAGAGGCAATAATCAATGACGAAAAACATAAAGAAGAATTATATGAAATGAGTACTTTATCCTCATTTATCTTAGTTGCAAGTTTGCAGAAAATAATAAAAAATGATTTAAAAGAACTGAAATTTAAATATACCTTCTAAAGAATAGTTTTTTTTCTAATTCACCAATCCAATGTAGATTTTCGCCCTAGCAGAATCTCCCTTTAGGCTTAAGTTTGCCCACAAAAACCTCTAAATTCTTGATTTACAATTAAAAACGAAAAAAAATGAACATCCTTACCACCCTAACCAACACCAAATACGAAACTGAAAAGTATTTTGACTTGTCTGAAGAAGATTTGGCAAAAACTTATGGAGAAGGCAAATGGACTGTCAAGCAAATATTGGTGCATTTAGCCGATGCCGATAGTGTGTTATTGGATAGAATTAAAAGAGTAATTTCTGAGCCTAAGCAAGTCATTTGGGCTTTTGACCAAGACCTTTGGAATGAGAATTTAGATTATAAAAACTTCCCTTTAGAAATTAGCAAAGCTGTATATCTGGCTAATAGACAAATGGTTATTCATCTGGCTGAAAAATATTATGAGACCTTGGGTCCCAAGGAATTTATCCATAGTGAAACAGGACTTAGAACTCTTAAAGACGAATTTGATAAAGTCGTATGGCACAATCAAGGGCATTTGGATCAGATAAAACTCTCCCTCGAAAGTAAATAATTCCCAAATAAACTCTACTTCAACTTACGTTTAACGCCTTCAAAAGTCATTTTTACATTTTCGATTTTTCCGTCTTTGTCAAAAAACATTCTGTCGATACACACCACACGGTGGTCACGGTCGAGATTCGGAATAGGGCGACGGTGATATACCATGTACCATTCGTCGGTATTCGGAATATTTATTACGGAATGATGCCCAGCACCCGTGGCGATACTTTCATCAGCTTCAAGAACAGTTGAAACACGTTCAAAAGGGCCAAAGACTGAATCCGAAACGCCATAAGCAACTTTGTATGTACCGTTTGTCCAGCCGCCTTCTGACCACATGAGGTAATATTTTCCATTTCTGATAAACATTGTTGGGCCTTCCACATAGTTCTTTGGAGTAATTTCTTTTACCAAATTACCATCTGCAAATGGCACCAAAGCAGTGAAATCATCGTTCAATTTACTAATATTGCAGCGTCCCCATCCGCCATAAATGATATAAAACTGGTTGTCTTTGTCTTGAAATACATATTGGTCAATCGGCTGGGCATTGTTATAAAACTGATTGATAAGCGGCTTGCCCAAATGATCTTTGTAAGGCCCTTCTGGTTTGTTGGCCACTGCGATTCCAATGCCTCCAATATGGTCATCTTCTTTTCCGTTTCGGGCTTTACTTTGAATATCGTTTGCTGAGAAAAATAAATAGTACTTCTTGTCCTTTTTGACAATAGAAGGTGCCCACATGGCCATGTAAGCCCATTTTATGACCGTCGTATCTATGATGTGTTCATGCTTTTTCCATGTAACCATGTCTTTTGACGAAAACGCATCCAAGAAAACTTGTTGGCGATATTTGGCCGAAAAAGTAGGAAAAACCCAATATTGCTTATCTAAAATCACACCCTCAGGGTCGGCATACCAACCTTCAATTATTGGATTTTTTGATTGTGCTAAGCCAGCCGGGATTTTAAAGAGGGCTATTAGGATGATTAAAAAAATCAGACTTTTTTTCATTACGTACAAGTTTTTCCTTTGAGCAAATTTACATTAGAAGTCGATTCCTAACTTTCAGGTGACGGAGAATTATTTTGAGAAGACAACTGTAGAGCGATTTTTCTAATCGCTGTTACGCATTATTTTCTTTGTGCGATTTGAAAAATCGCACTACTTTAATTCTGTTTAAAGTCTTGTAGATAAAACTCATCCACTTCTTTGTTTTCTTGCCAAGTATATTCAATTTCATAGGCTATTTTCCTGGCCAAATCTATCCCATGCACATCACTTATGAAACCCAAAGTCATGTCCATACCAGCCGAAACACCTGAAGAAGTGTAATATTTCCCGTCAACGGCCCATCTTGCTTTTTTGATCCAATTCACTTTAGAACCCTGAGAAACTACCCAATCAAAGGAGCGTTTGTTAGATGTGGCTGACAGACCATTAATTTGACCCGTTTTAGCCAAAAGTGCAGAACCTGTACAAACTGTCAGAACATGGGTGGACAAAGATGAGATATCTGAGATGGTAGAAATCATTTCTGGGTGGTCCACTTCTTTTCTGGTACCCATTCCACCGGGAATTAAGAATATGTCAAATTGGTCTTTTTCTGAAAGTTTCTGTGTTAATATCTTCACATTTTGGGTACTGGTTACGACCCCACCTTCCAAGGAATAGAATTCGATATGATACAAATCCTTTAACCTCCCGAATATTTCTACAGGGCCAAAGACATCTAAGGTTTCGAAGTTATTAAAAAGTAAAATGCCTATATTTTTCATTTTGATATTGTTTTTTTGAGGCGTAGAAATACCCTTTGATTCCAATTTTACACTGGTCGGACTTTGATTTTCCTTTAAATTTTGATCATTTTTTTGACCAAATGCTGAAAAAGTCATCAAATTTAAAATCAGATAGAGACGCAAGACATTTTTCATGGTTTGAAATTGAGTTTTAAACACCAATGTGCGGTCTTCCATGGGTATTTGATTTAAAATTTGAATACTTATTAGCTTTTGAAACATAAAAAAACCGACTCAATTGAGCCGGCTTAATATTATTTTTTAGATTTTGGTGCGATAATCACGTTCAATCTTTTTCCTTCTAATTTCGGTGGTGCTTCTGGTTTTCCTAAGTCTTCAAGGGCTTTTACAAACTTTTCCAAAAGTTTAAATCCTTGTTCTTTAAAAACTATCTGGCGACCGATGAACTGTACATATGCCTTCACTTTTGAGTTTTCTTTCAAAAAGTTTTCAGCATGTTTTAGCTTAAACTCGTAATCGTGATCATCAGTTTGAGGACCAAACCTGATTTCTTTGATAACCGTCTTTACTTGCTTGGCTTTAAGTTCTTTCTGTTTTTTCTTTTGCTCGTATTTAAATTTAGAATAATCTACGATTCGGCAAACCGGCGGCACTGAATTCGGAACAATCTCTACTAAATCCAAATTTTGCTCTCTCGCTATTTCTACGGCTTTGACGAACGGATAAACTCCAACTTCTATATTTTCTCCTACTAATCTTACTTCTGCAACACCTCTAATTTTTTCGTTAATCCTGTGTTCGTCTTCTTTTCTAACCGGTGGACGATACGGTTTTTTCATGTTTTTTGCCATAAAAGAATTTAAATGTGAGATTTTAAGCTACTTACAACTTAAAATTTCATCAAATTTATTATTTACTTTTCAATTTTTACCAAAAGTCGGTATATTTTTATTTATTTCTGTCTTGGCAAAAGCCACAAACTCATCAATGGTAAAACTACCCAAGTCACCTTCTCCCTTTTTCCTAAGTGATATTTTGCCTTCAGCCGCTTCTTTTTCTCCAATAATGAGCATCAAAGGCACTTTAGCCACTTCTGCGTCACGAATTTTCCTGCCAATTTTTTCTGAACGATGGTCCACGTATCCTCTGATGTCGTTTTCTTGTAAACTCAAAAACACATCGTTGGCGTAGTCCTCGTATTTCTCAGATATTGGCAAAACAGCAATTTGCTCTGGTGAAAGCCAGAATGGGAAATTACCCGCCGTATTTTCTATCAAAATAGCTATGAATCTCTCCATTGATCCAAATGGTGCACGGTGAATCATGACAGGTCTATGTTTCTGATTGTCAGCTCCTGTGTATTCTAGCTCAAATCTGTTTGGCAACTGATAATCTACCTGAATAGTACCCAACTGCCACTTGCGACCTAGGGCGTCTTTGACCATGAAGTCTAGCTTTGGACCATAGAAAGCCGCTTCGCCATATTCTACAACAGTCTTGAGTCCTTTTTCATCGGCCGCTTTTATGATGGCTGACTCGGCTTTGTCCCAATCTTCATCAGAACCGATGTATTTCGAACTTTTCTCTTTGCTTCGCAATGAAACCTGAGCACTGTAATCGTCAAAACCGAGCGATTTGAAAACATAAAGTACCAAGTCAATAACTTTCATAAACTCCGCCTCCACTTGATCGTTGGCACAGAAAATATGGGCGTCGTCTTGTGTAAATCCACGTACACGGGTCAAGCCGTGCAACTCACCACTTTGCTCATAACGGTAAACTGTACCGAATTCTGCCAAACGTAAAGGCAAATCTCTGTAGCTACGTGGCTTAGATTTGTAAATTTCGCAGTGATGAGGGCAGTTCATTGGTTTCAGCATAAACTCCTCCCCTTCCTCTGGAGTTTTGATAGGCTGGAAAGAATCCTCTCCATACTTTTCCCAGTGGCCAGAAGTCACGTAAAGGGCCTTACTACCGATGTGCGGAGTTACAACAGGCAAGTAGCCAGATCTCAATTGAGCTTTTTTCAAGAAATTCTCCAAACGCTCTCTCAACATAGCACCCTTTGGCAACCAAAGTGGAAGGCCTTTTCCAACTTTCTCTGAAAACGTAAAAAACTCAAGTTCAGCACCTAACTTACGGTGATCACGGCGTTTGGCTTCTTCCAAAAGCGTCAAATACTCTTCAAGTTCTTTGGCTTTCGGAAACGTTACCCCATAAATACGGGTAAGCATTTTGTTGTTTTGGTCGCCTTTGAAATACGCTGCCGCGGCATTCATTATTTTTGCGGCCTTTATGAAACCAGTGTTAGGAATATGCGGCCCGCGGCACAAATCCGTGAAGTTACCTTGTTGATACAAAGTAATGTTTCCATCTTCTAAGCCTGAAAGCAAATCCAATTTGTATTCGTCTCCTTTATCACCAAAGTATTTCAAAGCATCGGCTTTGGTGATTGGAATTCTTTTGAATTCGTTTTTCTGACGGGCAAGTTCCAACATTTTATCCTCGATCATCTTGAAATCGTCCGAAGAAATGCTCTTTTCGCCTGTGTCTATATCGTAATAAAATCCATTTTCTACTGGTGGACCTACCCAAAACTTCACGCCTGGATACAAAACCTCCAGGGCCTCGGCCATCAGGTGAGCCGATGAATGCCAAAATGTAGACTTACCTTCGGTGTCGTTCCATGTGAGTAATTGTAGCTCTACGCTTTTCTCCAAAGGTGTGTTCAAATCAACTACTTGACCGTCAACTTTGGCTGCCAAAACGTTTCTAGCCAAGCCTTCGCTTATAGATAAGGCCACGTCCATGGGAGTGGCTCCATTCTCGTATTCTCTTTTACTGCCGTCCGGCAGAGTAACGCTGATCATCATATTCTTAGTTTCTAGTGGTGTCTTTACCAATCGTAATTTGACTCCGTTTTTGTATTTTTTCTATAGTTCCGATATCAAATATTCTTCTTTGAGGTTCTGGCTCCGCTGCATCCTCCACTTTCTTTTTACGTGTGTTGGAGTAAAACTGTTGGCCAGTCTCTGAATAAGCATTGGCTTTTTGTTCCAGCAAATTGTTTACTAACTCCAACCTCATGGCCAATTCCTTGTTATCGGGCAATTTCTCTACCGCACCTTCCAAATACGTTTTGGCGTTGGTGTAGCGTTCTTGTAGTTCGTAACAATAGGCAGCCTTCAGATAAGCCTTTTCATTGTCTGGAACTGCTTTGCTCCATTTGTCATAAATCAAAAATGCTGCCGCATAGTTTTTTTTACGTAAATAAATGTTCCCAACTTTTTCCAAAACATCATACCTTGAGGGTTCCAACCTCAAAAATGACTGATAAACCTTGGTGGCACTGTCTAAGGCACCCACATTTTCCAAAATTTGGGCTTTGTTATAAACTAGCTCCCTATTGGTTGGAAATTTCTTCAATGCTTTTTCGTTATACGTCAGAGCCGAGTCTACCAGATGAGCCGCATTAAATATCTTTATGAGGTGGTCGTAAGGCTCAAAACTATGCGGTCTGAGTACCAAGGCCCTTTTGAAATTATTGACTGCCGTAGCGGTGTCATTTTGCATGGCGTGGTATTTACCTTTAATCAGAAACAACTCCGAGTTGTAAGGATAAATGACCTCTGCCTTTTGCATATATTGCTGAGACATGCGAAAGTTCTTTTCTTTGAGATACAAATCGGCAATGAGTATGTAAAGAGAAGGCGAGCTAAACTGCTGACTTTCGGCATCCAGGGCATTCTTCAAAGCACCTTTTTCATTTAATACGTTCTGAATCCGGGCCTTTTGAAATAAAAACAAACCAGAATTGGGATTTAATCTCTCAGCTCTTGTGATATCTACCAAAGCATCTTTGTGATTTCCCAAGTCGTATTGCAACACCGCTCTTTTGTAGTAATTATCAGGATCACTTGGGTTGTTTTTTATGGCATCTGAAAGGATACTTAGAGCCGCCAAATGCTGATTTTCTTCATTTTGTTTTTGACCGACAGGAATATCGTAGCCATCTCGTGATTGGTCGGCACAAGCAAAAAGTGTGAGAAAACATAAAAACAAAACGTACCTCATAAGGGGAACTCAAAAAATTGAACCGCAAAAATCCGAATTTTTTAACAAAATGGGAAGTAAATGCCTGCAAACTTTCAATAAAACTGCAATAAGGGGTAAGAATCAATTTTGACTGTAAGAACCCGAGGCTATTTTGGTAATGTATATGGTTTTACGGACTTGGGTGAAAGTCGGACTTTGCTTCTTTTTACGCTTTCTCTCCTTGACCTTTTCACCATTTGGAAGTTTGAGAACCTCCAACTTATTCTTTGAGCCATTGGCAATGAAATAATTATCATACCAAAATTTTACTTCTTGAAACGCAGGCAAAAAAGATTGATTGGCAGCAGAGGGTTCTTCGTCTGACAATTTATACAAAATAGGTTTTGTACCAATATTAAAGTTTTTTGTGGCCAGATTTCCTCTCACGCAATATGCCACCGAACCTGCACTATTGAAACTTAGTGGCTGCTTGATTTGTGGACTCATTTGTTTGATATCTATTCTATTCGAAAAAACTTTTCCGGTGCTCATCTGCACATTGGCAATAAAGCCAACGGCATAATTATAACCAGAGAAAACAGTTTGGGTTCTTGTATTAGACCTTCCAAAACCAGGATTTCTGGTTGGAGAAAAATTATCATAAGGATTATAAACTTGCTGCGAAACCGTCTTGTATTCTGGTTTATAAAAAGCCCCACCCATTGTCAAACTTTGGTTACTAAAAATGGGTTCATGCATTAGAAAGGTATATTCCTTCAGGACTTTCTGGAGTTCGGCTTCAGGAATTTCAGACTGAACTTGCAGCAAATCATTATAAGACTTAAAGGTAATATTGGAGACATTTTTCTTATAATCAGGCAAATAAAACATACCCCTTTGTCCGGTCTTTGATTGATAAGTACCGACAATAACCCTAGAATCATCGGCCATTAGAACACTTTTGGCAGTCATTGGAAAATTCCCTGATTTTTGAGAAATCTTACTGGCTTCCAAAACATTGGCAGCAGTATCAAACACCGAAACATTCATAAAGGCATCTTTAATAAATTCTCCTTTCTTCTTTTTGGCATTGACATACCCTATTTCCTTAACAGACCAAATACTGTGAATTTTGCCCGTTTTTTCGTCAAAAATCATTTCTTGCAAAGCCACTTTACCCTTAATATCGAGCTGAATCATTTTTCCTTCTTCACTCTCAAAATCAAAAGTATAGAAAGCCGCACCTTCTTTGGTGGCACCGGCAAGCATCACCTTATTCTTCAAAAAAACATAGTTCTGATCATCAAAAAAATCTCGGAGTTCGAAACCTCGGTTTTTAAAAGCACCAGTCGCCAAATCAAAAATCAGTACTTGGTAGTACATTCCGCTGGTTTCCCTAAAAAGAAAAGTGATTTGTTCTTGATCAAAAGTGTAGGCCGTAGGAGCTCGTTCGACATCCAAAAAAACATCTGATTCCCATTTTTTTTGCAAATCCCCATCGTACATCACTGCTTTGGCTTTTGCTTGATCGGTTTTAATAAAAAGCATCAGACCATTTTTGCCAATCGGAATAACATTTTGCCAAGACGGCTTTCCTACTACCTCCAATTCAACGCTTTGGATTATCTGAGCTGTCAGATTCGTTGAAATCAAAATAAAGAGCAATACAAGTCTCACTGGGCTATTTTTTGGATAAAACATGTTTGCTTGAAATTCGAGTCGTTGTTTTTGATAATTCCCCAATTGAAGAAATAGTTATCGTACCAGTGTTCAAAATTTTCGAATTCCGATTTTCTACTTTTTTGAAATATCTCTGGGCTATTTTTTTCAAATGACTCATTTTGAAGCATTTCACCAGTATTTGTAAACTCTTTGATGTTGAGTTTTTCAGCATTGGTGTAAGACAGAAACGTATTCTTGCCAGCCTGACTAACCTTTATGTGTGGTCGGAGCTCATAATATTTCAGGTTTTTGTATTGAACAGAGTTGTCCCATTTCAGGTCACCGTTGCCATCAATGGCTATTACCACACCCTCGATGTATTTAAAGCCGTCGAAAATGGAAGAATTCCGATTACGAAAACCCCACATAGACGGACTGTTCATCCAATAATAATTATTGATATACTGCCTGCCCCAAACCGAAGTTGGGTAGAAAAACGGGCTGCTGTACAAGGGTGAGTTCAAAGAATTGTTTCGGAATTCTGGCACAAAAACCTCCGAGGAAATCAACAAATCTTCACCTGAAGGAATGAGTTCATTGATATGTAAACGGTAATTGAAGTTATATTCAGAACCTTTTTCTTTTTTTCTTTTAACCTGTTTTTCGAGTTTCTCTTTCTGACGCTCGTTTAGAAATCCAAAAAAGTTCTTAAACTTATCAAAACTATAATACTTAATATTCTTTAATTGGTCCAAATCAGCCACATAGATCCCTTGTGAGCTTTGTGAACCATCGCTATTGGCTTTCCCTATTCCGTAGTTTCCGACTAGCAATCTTTTATTTTTAGAGTTAAAAAATTTGGCAGAAAGAAAAGTGTAAGGCTCTGCTGCTAAAATCGGCATAGATTTCTTTATTTTTCCTGAGAAAAAATATTCCCTGAAAAATATCTGCGTGCTTTTTTTCTGTTTGTTCAGAAAAGCTATAACCAATCCGTCGTTGCTCAAATCCACAGACTGAATCAGCGTCTCGCCTTTCAGATTACTCGAATAGTATTTGGGAGCATTGGACTCACTTTCGATAAATATCAAAAAAGGCTCATTTTTGACAGAACCACCCAGGCATACCCCAGCATCAGATGCCACAAAATGGCTCAAGGCAAAACCGTTAACTGTTTTTATGGTAGACTTTTGCACAGCCGCAAACGAAGTAGAAATCTTAAGAAGCTGATAATTTATAGAGTTTTTTTGCTCAAGAAGAAGATATAAAAACTTACCATCATAAAACTCATCCAGAAAATTCACTCGGTTTGAGATGTCTGTCTCGACCTCCCAGGCCATATGGAGGTCTTTGTCAATCTTCTTTATTTTTAAAAGTCCGGCATTTGATTTATCCAATAAAACGAGGCCGTTTTGTTTCAAATTTACAATCCTGACTTGGTTGTTGGCTCCTTGAATGCCAATCTGAACCATATTTTGGGCTTTTGTACCCAGAAAACAAAAAACAAAAAATACAAAAAGTTTAAATTTCATTTGCTAATTCCATGATTCTATCGAATTCCTCAACCTTGACCGGCACCACCGAAAGTCTCGAGAGTTTCACCATGGCCATGTTTTGAAGAATCGGATCTGTTTTAATTGTCTTTAAAGAGACAGGTTTCGGTAGTTTTTCAACTGGCACCAAATCCACCACAACCCATCTTGGGTCATCAGCGGTTGGGTCAGGGTAATGTTCTTTAACCACTTTGGCTATACCGACTATCTCCAAACCTTCGTTTGAATGATAAAAAAGCACCAAGTCGCCCTCTTTCATTGCTACAAGGTTTAGCCTTGCCGCATAATTCCTGACTCCGTCCCACATATCTCCGCCTTTACTAACGAAAAAGTCCCAAGAAAATTTAAACGGCTCCGATTTTACCAACCAATAATTCATAAATACCACTATTATAATTCTACATCAATTTCTTCTTCATTCATAAATTCCACTTTCCAGGTATGGTCAGCCAATAGATAAACCTTTGCCAAAAACCTCGTAAAAGGAAATTTCCTACCCCACTCATTCTGCCCAACCATAGAGAGGACGTCGCCACCATCCGGCCGCTCGTAGAGATAATAGGTATGATTGATGATAGGCTCGAAACTCATTTGAGCATCATATATACGTTCAGAAATTTCTATACGATTGTTAATTTCTTGAGCTTGCTTGCCCAAAAGCTCTATCTGTCTATAAATTTTATGCAAAGAATCTTGCGTCTGTTGACGCATGGCCATTTGGGCCTTTCCCTTTACTTTGCCCATGTCTTCTGGCCTGATAACTGCAGAACCAGCAGTATGTGCATACCCTATCAAACCTGGGTTTCTCGAAACATTTTTTTTGTCTAAAGCGTCGCTCACAATTAATTTTTTATTGGGTAAACCGTATTAAAATAGAAATGTTTTCTTTCGTAAAAATAAGAAATCTTTGTCGAACGTTAAAAACAATGATATCAAAAGAATATTTCAACCATAAAAGGTCGATTTACGTATCCTATATTTTATCTTTACAAAATCTTAAAATTTATCAATAACAATGACGAACAACTCAACTATCGACAGAAAAGACTTCCTCAAACAAGTAGGAATGGGATTTGGAGCTATAATGCTCATGAACTGCCTTCAAAGTTGCTCAGAAACTGAAATACCAGATCCAAACCCAATGCCAAACACCGGTAAATTAGATTTTTCAATAGATATTACAGCGTCTGGTAATACTGCATTGCAAACCAAAGGTGGTTTTTTGGTAGTTTCAGACAAAAAAGTAATCATAGCGAGAACTTTGGCCGATCAGTGGATAGCCGTTTCATCGGCCTGTACTCACCAAGGTACCACTATTAATTACAGAGCTAACTCAAATGATTTCTTATGTCCAAACCATCAATCTACTTTTAGTGCAACAGGTGCGGTTACAAAATCTCCAGCGTCCTCGCCGCTTACCAAATACAATGTAACCTTCTCTGCCAACACTAACACCATTCGCGTGTTTGAATAAAATATGCTATATTTTTCTAAAGAAGGTGAACTGATAAATACTGAAAATGGCAATTTGTATTATAAAAAAGCCATGCAGATACTGGACGATTGGAATTTCGGCAAGACTGAATTTGAAATAAAAACAAGCGGTTCTACCGGAATTCCAAAAACCATACAACTTAAAAGAGAATTAATAAAGGCCTCTGTAGAAATGACCCAAGAGGCATTTGGCCTATACGATGGTCACCTGTTTTTTTGCTGCCTAAATATCGAAAACATTGCTGGTTTGATGATGCTCCTGCGTTCACAACAGCTGAAAGGCGAGTTAATGTTGGTAGAACCCAGCTCTGACCCCTTAGAAAAACTTGGAAATCTGGATTATCTCTTCTCGGACAACCGAGGTCGGAATGTCTTCGCATTTGTGCCTCTGCAACTGCAAAAGCTATTAGAAAATGAAAAGTACATCCAAATTCTAAAAACAGCAAAAACAATTTTGGTTGGTGGAGCAGCCATGAATGCCGAACTAAAAGCAAAAATTGCAGAATTATACTTGCCAGTTTATGAAACCTATGGCATGACCGAAACTATCAGCCACATTGCCATAAAAAACATTCGTTTGGAAGAAGATGCCTTTAAAACTTTGGAAGGTGTTGAGATTAAGCTTAACGATTCAGGGTGTTTAATGATTAAAGCCCCCACAACGAACTTCGAATGGATAAGCACCAACGACATTGTGGAAATCATTGACAGTAAAACCTTTAGACTTATCGGTAGATTCGACAATATCATCAATAGTGGTGGCGTAAAGATTCAACTAGAAGAAGTTGAAAGGAAAATAGAGGAGAATCTTAAGATAGGAAACAGGTATTTTTGTTACGGAATGCCAGACGAAAAACTGGGTCAAAAGTTGGTTCTGATTGTAGAATCCAAAGAAATGTCGATTTCTAAAGAGCAATTGTCGACTATATTGAGTAAATTTGAGGTTCCAAAAGAAATTTATTTTGTAGAGAAATTCTCGGAAACCTCCTCTTCAAAAGTTGACAAACGCAAAACCATAGATGAAATCCTTAATTCTTAGATTCCAAACCTCAGCACTGATCCCGGCCCCTTACGCCCATGCTATTGAAGTTACTTTCTCGTTGGCTCAGAAAAATTTGGAGTATAAGTTTGAGCTTGAATACCTTGATAGAGACCAGTTAACCAAGGAGGAAATATTGGATGAGGGTTTTTCGATGGAAGATAACCTCACCCTTTCGGGTCAATTGCCCACAGTTTGGAAAGAACAATTGGAAAATTTGGTACTTAAAACCGAAAAAACTTATCCGCAAGAGTTAGAAGACGACCAAGAATTTTGGGATTTAGAAATCGGTAAGGAGAACTTTTATCCTAAGAACACCAAACACTGGAAAGAGTTTATAGAAGAACTACAACAAGCTGTAATTGAGCAAAATAAACTAGAAAACCCGCTTCAAATTACCATAATAAGAGCCGATAACCAGACTCAAAAAGAATACAAAATCGAGGGAAATTTTGAGCACAAATCGCTGACAATTGAAAGTTCAGAGAAACAGTCCCAACTGCCTTGGACTAAACTGAAGCCTTTGTTGAGAGACTTTTATTCGGCAGAGTTTGACTACGAAAAAGCCACTGAAAAGCTACCAAAAAAGACAGGTTTGTTCCTAAACTTTGGAGATGAATATTGGTTTGAATTGGGGAAATCTTATTTGACAAAACCTTCAAAAATTACTTCTTGGCTCGAAAACTAAGAAGAAAATCAAGTTCCGTTTTTAGACTATCTACCTTATCTTGAATACTTTCCAAAGAAATATCTGGTAAAGGCATGGCCTTGCTGATGTAACTTATTGGCTTCCAAATTTCTTTTATTTCAGAAGCTTTTATTTCCTGACTTTGGGTATTGGCTTTGTCTGAACTCGTCAACAAGACACCTTTGATATGAATCTGATTATATAATCTTCTGTACTTAAATCCATATAATCTACTAATGAGCAAGTGATTTTCACCTTCGACTATTTGGTTAAAATCCGATACTTTTTCAGCTATGAGAATACAGTTTTCTAAAGGAAAATCAACAGGAGCATCAAAGGCTCGTAGATTTTCTTGCGTAAAAAAGGGCAAACTGATAGAAGGCAAATTCTCAGCAAATTGCTCAAAGGTTTCCCCGCTCAGGTACTTTTCAAAAAGATTGGCATTTATGTATTTTATTCCCTTCTCTTTTGCTGGAAATGTACTAACAGAAACCGACTTAACCGGCTCAAAAAGTGAAGGTTGCACACTTGGAATTTCCCTGTTTGTATGTTGAAATGCCGTACGTTTCTCTATCGGGAATGGAGCCTCTTCTTTACTATCAGAATTAAAAGAACCTGCATCAGGCCTTTTATTAAACTCTCTCTCGTAGGAATAATTAATGAGTTGATCCAGAGTTATTCCAAAAACTCTTGAAATCTTATTCAAGTTTTCGGCTGGCGGAACAGCCCTATTCTCTTCATAGGCCCCAATTAATGAACGTTTTATACCCAAAACCTCGGCAAACTTCTCCTGGGTCATTCCCATTCGTTTGCGTAAAACTTTGATATTTTCGTTAACTAAAGGCATTTAAAAAGAATAATATTCAAATATAATTGTATTAAAAGCAACTGAAAGTATTTTGCTAAAATTTATATCGTTTCTATAACCAAATTGTGATTGGTATAAATACAAATATCCGCAGCAATGGTCAAACCTTCTTTCACCATTTCCTCCGCGGTTAAATGGGTGGCATGTTTTTTCAAAGCTAAGGCTGCAGACTGTGCATACATGCTTCCAGAACCTATAGCGGCCACATTGTTGTCAGGCTCTAATACGTCGCCAGTGCCAGATATTATCAACATCTCCTCGGCGTTGGCCACGATCATCATGGCTTCCAATCTACGCAAATATCGGTCTGTTCTCCAGTCTTTGGCCAATTCTATGGCCGCACGCTTCATGTTGCCCCCATAGCTGTTTATTTTCTCCTCAAATTTCTCAATTAGCGTAAACGCATCGGCTGTAGAACCAGCAAAGCCTGCCAAAATTTTACCACCAACCAATCTTCTGATTTTCTTTACATTAGACTTGGCCACGGTATTGCCCATAGTTGCTTGTCCGTCTGCTCCCAAGGCAATTTTGCCATTGTGCAGAATTCCCAAGACGGTTGTCGATTTAATTTTTTCCATTGTTTATAAAAAAATAAATCCCTCCGAAATAGATGCGAAGGGATTCAATTTATTTCGTTTTGTATTAAACCAAAAGTTTGTAAGGTTGCTCCAAAAGCTCTTTAAGCGTCACTAAAAATGCTGCTCCTGTGGCTCCATCTACCACTCTGTGGTCACAAGTCAAAGTTACCTTCATTACATTGGTAGCATAAAACTGTCCGTTTTTCACTGCCACCGTTTCTTTAATTCCTCCTACAGAAAGAATACACGATTCATTTTTCGGATTGTTAATAATTGAGGTAAATTGTTCAATTCCAAACATGCCTAAGTTACTTACGGTAAAGGTATTACCTTCCCAATCAGCAGGTTGCAATTTGCCATTCTTTGCTTTTCCACCCAGATCTTTGGTAGTGGCTGCCAACACAGACAAAGGCAAGGTATCAGCGAAACGAATCACTGGTACGATTAAACCTTCAGGAATAGCCACTGCCATACCGATGTGTACATGGTTATTTTTACGAATACTATCTCCTCTCCATGATGAGTTCACGTTTGGATGTTTTTTCAAAGCAACTCCACAAGCTTTCAATACCATGTCGTTGAATGATATCTTCACTGGTGATGACTCGTTCATGATTCCTCGTGCTTCGATAGACTTGTCCATGTTGATTTCCATGGTTAGAGAAAAATCAACCGCTGTAGATTGAGAATCGGCCAAACTTCTGGCGATTGCCTTACGCATTTGTGTAAGACCTGTTTCCTCAAAGCTTTCAACACCTGAACTAGTCGGTACCGGAGCACCAGTTGATGCAGCAGCCTGAGGTTTAGCAGAAGGAACATATCCATCCACGTCAGCTTTTACTATTCTACCGCCTTCACCCGAACCTTTAATGTCACCTATATTGATGCCTTTTTCTTTGGCCAAACTTTTTGCCAAAGGAGATGCAAGAATTCTTCCGTCTGAATTTTGAGTTTCAACAACTGGTGCTGAAACAGGTGCTACCACCGGAGCTGGAGTACTGATGGCAGGAGCAGCGGCAACTTTCGGAGCCTCTGGTGCGGGTGCGGCCACAGTGGCTTTGGGAGTACTTTGGGCTTTTATCAAAGTTTCAAAATCAGCACCTTCCTCGCCTATGACAGCAATTACTGAGTTTACTGGAGCTGCTTCACCTTCTTTGACACCTATATATAACAATTTACCATCCTCATAAGCTTCTATTTCCATGGTAGCTTTGTCGGTTTCTATCTCGGCCAACATATCGCCAGATTTTATAGAATCACCCACTTTTTTCAACCATTTGTGAATCACACCTTCAGTCATGGTATCACTCAAAAGTGGCATTTGCACAACGGTGGCTTTTATATTAGAAGTATCAATGACTGCAACCGCAGCTGGAGTAGCAACTTCAACCACTGGAGCAGCTTCAACCGCCGCAGGGGTAGCAACAGGGGCCGAACCTCCGCTAAGAAGGGCTTGGTAATCCTCACCAGGGGCACCTATAACCGCTATTACAGCGTCAATCGGCACCGCCTTACCTTTTTCAACTCCAATATACAATATCGTACCATCGTAGTAAGACTCCATGTCCATGGTGGCTTTGTCAGTTTCTACTTCCGCCAAAATATCACCTGATTTTACGACATCACCCACTTTGACATTCCATGCGGCTATTACGCCTTCTTCCATGGTATCACTCATTTTGGGCATTCTAATAACTTCTGCCATATTTATTATTTTTTTGCTTAGAATTAAATGCTTTAGGCTAAAATTGATTTTCGTCTCAAAGTTCCCTAAAAACTTTTTTATATTTTAATATTCTATCCTATTTTATTCTGAAATAATGCTCTAAAAAACTACAGAACAATATTCCGCAGAATCAACCGCCATAATATTGACTATTACAATCAAGTCGGGTTGAATTTATGCCTACTGATTAATTTTCAAAACAGCCATAAATGCCTCTTGAGGAACTTCCACAGAACCAATTTGACGCATTCTCTTCTTACCCTTTTTCTGTTTTTCTAACAATTTACGCTTTCTACTGATGTCACCTCCATAACATTTGGCTGTAACATCTTTCCTCATAGCCTTCACAGTTTCTCTTGCGATGATTTTCGCTCCAATAGCTGCCTGAATGGCGATTTCGAACTGTTGACGCGGCAAAAGCTCTTTTAATTTTTCACACAATTTTTTGCCCCAATCATAGGCCTTGTCTCTATGGACAATAGCCGAAAGTGCATCCACAGGGTCACCGTTTAGTAGAACATCCAATTTGACCAATGCAGATTCTCTGTAGCCAATTAGTGAATAATCTAAAGAAGCGTATCCACGAGAAATTGTTTTTAATCTATCAAAAAAGTCAAATACAACCTCCGAAAGTGGCATATCAAAAGTCAATTCAACCCTAGTTGCAGTCAGATAAACTTGGTTTTTAACCTCTCCTCTTTTGTCCATACAAAGCTTCATAATCGGTCCGACATAATCTGAAGCCGTAATAATTTGAGCCTTGATGTAGGGTTCCTCTATAGAAACTACCAAGTTTGGATCAGGCATTTCTGAAGGGGCAGACACCTGAAGAACCTCACCTTTTCTGGTTTTTACTGTGAATCTTACCGATGGAACCGTAGTGATTACCGTCATGTCGAATTCTCTCTCCAGACGCTCTTGCACAATTTCCATGTGTAGCATTCCTAAGAAACCACATCTGAAACCAAAACCGAGTGCAGCAGAGGTCTCTGGCTCCCAAATAAGTGAAGCGTCGTTGAGTTGAAGTTTCTCCATCGACTCTCTAAGCTCCTCAAAGTCAGTAGTATCTACAGGATAAATACCCGCAAAAACCATTGGCTTCACCTCTTCAAATCCTTGGATTTCTTCGGTAGAAGGTCTGTCGACATGTGTAATGGTATCTCCAACCTTTACTTCTTTGGCTACTTTAATACCAGAAATCAGGTATCCAACATCTCCACACTCAACCACATCCTTGGGTTGTTTTTTTAGTTTCAAACTACCGATTTCATCAGCAATATATTCTTTCCCAGTGGCAACAAACTTAACTTTGTCTCCCTTGCGGATAGTACCATTTTTTACTCTAAAAATAACCTCAATACCTCTATAAGAGTTAAAAACCGAGTCGAAAATCAAACCCTGTAGTTCGGCTTTTGGATCACCCACTGGAGCTGGAACTCTTTCAATAATGGCCGTAAGGATGTCATCTATACCGATACCCTCTTTGGCACTGGCTAAAACTATACCGTCTGGATCAATTCCAATAAGGTCAACAATTTGATCTTTAACTTCCTCAATCATGGCACCTGGCAAATCAATTTTATTGATTACCGGAATAATCTCCAAGTTATGCTCAAGAGCCAAAAAAAGATTGGAAATCGTCTGAGCTTCAATACCTTGTGCTGCATCTACAATCAAAAGTGCTCCTTCGCATGCAGCAATTGATCGCGATACCTCATAACTAAAGTCGACATGACCTGGGGTGTCAATAAGGTTAAGTGTGTATTTTTCTCCCTTGAAAATATAGTCCATCTGAATAGCGTGGCTCTTGATGGTGATACCTCTTTCTCTTTCAAGATCCATGTCATCCAACAACTGAGCCTGCATTTCTCGTGCTGTAACCGTGCCTGTAAATTCTAACAATCGGTCAGCAAGTGTGCTTTTTCCGTGATCAATATGGGCTATTATACAAAAATTACGAATATTTTTCACAAAAAATTATTTAATCCAAACAATGAAATTGAGGTGCAAAAATAGCACAAAAAAGCAGAAATTCGGTGGAAAAAATTAATATATTTTACGAAAAAACCAACAATTACCAGATCTTTTTGAAGGACACAAATGCACCGTAATTGTCATAGATAAGGTCGCCTTGCTCAATACCAACGCCGACGTTGATAATTCCCTTAAGTTTTGGGGCAGGAATGGCGGCCTTGGTGGCAATAGAAAACTGATCGGCCTTTAGGGGATTATTACCCGTACCATAATTTCTACTAAAAGACATTCTTGACTCTAAGAGAATGGTATTCAGCTTATTGGACATTCCAATATAACCAGCTTTTATGTTGTTATTGTTGGCGTAAAGTTGTATTAGTCCATTATCCTTGTTCTCATAACGAATATCGGGATTGGGAATCAAAAACGGCGAACCAATAGTAAGTCCATTGTAAGACCAGCCCTCAAAGTACTGACCATGATTAAAATAGAAGTTTTGATTTCTCCCGTAATGTTTACCCTGAAAACCAATTAGACGAAGAAAACCCGACCTATAGAGGCCTTGATTGGTGGTTTGCAGAAACTCAAAAACTACCTTATTGATTTTACTTTCGGGTTTGAGCGAAGATATTGAAATACCGTACAGTCCGTCGTCAATATTCGTAAGACTACTAAAGGTCTGGCCAGTTTCAAAAATAATTTGCTTGTAGAAAAGCATTTTTAGTTTCTTCAGAATGAGTTCTCCACCCATATCTATTTGTCCCAAATGATTACCGTAACGGTTTTCATAATCATAAGGGCTGGTATTGGGATTTACCAAAGAATCCTTGGAGGGGTTAGTAAAGGGCAACAAAATATTTCTGTATACATACCATCCTGTTGGGAATTTGCCATTGACATAGCGGGTATCCCAGTCTGGAATCCCGTACTTTGGAGTCCCTCCCCATTGGGCATGATGAAGTATGCCTCCGTAAAGTTTAACTTTGGAATTTGGCCTACCTATTCTGCCATAAAGGCTTTTTTGGTGCAAATAATAACCTCTTACACTGGTCTGATTGCCAAACCACGCATGTGAGAAATGGCCCTTAAAACTCAAAAAGGGAAACAAGACTTTGGTGTATTCAGGCACTGAGAGCTGTATTTCTGGTAATGGCAGTGCATTTCCCGACCATGTTATGGAACCACTGCTGAGGGTCGAATCTACCAAACCGTGCACTTGCTTTCTACGCCCAACCGTAAGGGCAAATTTCTTATAATCAACACGATAGAAGGCTTCTGGAATTATAATTTTTGCCTGTGAACCCACAAACAGCACCATATCAAAACAATAGGAAGTTTTAAAATTGGCTTTACTCGTGTCTTTTCGTGATTCTAAATTTTGCCTAAACAAAACCGTATTATCAGTATTGGGAAATGCTCCGAATTGATTACTTCTCAGCCAAAAAGGAATTGTGTTATTGATAGAGTAGAACCCGCCCAACTCCACCGAATATTTGGCTTTTTGTTTTTTTTGAGCAAAAAGAGTTCCAGTACACCAAAAGGTGCAAAGTATTAGAAGTATGATTCTCAGCAAATTCTTAATCATTTGATACCGAATAAACATAATGATCGGCAGCCTAAATTAACGCAAAAACCAAGCCAAATTTATGACAAAACCCAGTGCATCAAAAGTGCCGTTAAATATCCACCGTAAGTACCTATAGCATAGCCTAAGACCGCAAAAATAACTCCAATGGGAACCAAGGAAGGATGAAAAGCTCCAGCAACAACCGAGGCCGAGGCCGCACCACCAATGTTGGCTTGTGAACCAACCGCAAGCATAAAGAAAGGTGCTTTCAATAATTTACTAGCTAGCACCACAAAAAGGACATGGATAAGAATCCAAATAATGCCGACCAGAAAAAGCCATTTATTGTCAGCTACGGCCGAAAGATCCATTTGCATGCCAATAGAAGCCACCAAAATGTATAGAAAAAGCGAGCCAAGCTTGGAAGCTCCGACATATTCTAACTCTCTCAGTTTTGTCCTTGAAGCTATTATTCCGAATATAGTTATAAAAAACACCACCCAAAAGAAATTTGAAGTCAGACTGAATTTCTCCAAATGTGCATAATTTTCTTTCACGAAAGGAGTAATTATTTCAGACAAATAATAAGAAATGCCCGTAAAAATAAAAGCAACTGCTACAAGTTTAAGATAATCATCAAAGGCTGGAATCCTCTCCTTTTGATTCTTCAATTCAGTGATTTTTTCTTTCATTTCTTCTACAACCGCATTGTCAGCTCCCAACCAAGTGTTAATTTTAGCATTATTAACTACACCAACAAGTAGCAAAGCCAGCCAAGTTTCGGCCACCAACACATCTACAGCCACACATTGAGAAAAAACATATGCACTTGGCTGAAGTATTTCCTTCAAAGCAGTCTGATTGGCTCCGCCCCCAATCCAACTTCCTGCAATTGTGCCCAATCCTCGCCAAACCTCGTTTTCGGTACCCATGTAAAAAACCTCCGGCTTAAAACTGCTCACGATTTTAACAGCCAACGGTCCACCGATTATCACGCCTAAAGTTCCCGCCAAAAAAACCAAAAGGGCTTTCAAGCCAAGCTTTTTGAGCATTCCTAGGTCTAAACTAAGCGTAAACAATAACAAACAAGCGGGTAATAAATATTTAGAGACAAAAGGATAAACTCCTGAACTTTCTCCTGAAATAATGCCAAAGGTATTAAGCACTCCAGGCAAAAAATAGCACAATAATATGGGTGGAAAAATTTTAAATAAACCTTGTATGAGCTTGTTTGGCGACTTGGCCAGCTGAAAAATAAAAAGCAAAAGTGCGAAAAGAATGGCGGCCACAACGGCATCGTTGGTAAAAATGGGCTCGGGTTTCATAGGATGATTTTTGGTCAAATATACATATTCTAAAATGCCCTAAAAACAAAACACACAATCTACAAGGTGAGACTGTGTGTCGCAATTACACTTCATCAACAAACTAAAAACCAAATAATATTTTTGTTAAAATATTTTTCTGTAACAAATATGCAAAAAAAAGGGCATGAAAAAAATAATTCAAACATTTTTCTTTCTCACGCCCTTTGCATGGCTGTAGGAGGGGGAGTCGAACCGCCCACGATGCAGTTAGCCAAAGAGCAAAATTTGGTGGTCAACCCCAGTCGGAACTGAAAAAACCCGTTCGGCTTTACTCTACGTTTATCCTGTAACCATCACCCCCGAGACAGGAGGGCACGGCTGCCAATTTCGTCATCCTACAGTATTATTAAGAACTAAATTGTTTTCGCCTCTCTCTGAAAACATTACAAAGGTAATACCAATATTTGATTCAATAAAAATTATTTATCATTTTATTCAAAATTTATCATTTCATTTATTATTTTTGACATATAACTAAATATTATTTAGAAACAATAAGATAACTATCGTTTTAACTAAACATTTTTTAGATGTTAAAAGAAAATATTGACGAAATAGACCTAAAGATTCTTAGAATATTAATAGAAGACGCCAAAGTTTCATATGGCGAAATAGGTGAAAAAGTGTTTCTGTCGCCCGGGGCGGTGCATACACGGGTAAAAAAAATGGAAACCACTGGGATAATTACGGGTAGTAGCATCAGTGTAGACACCAAAAAACTAGGCTGGGACATAGCGGCTTTTCTTGGAATTTACCTCGAAAAAAGTGAGCAGTATGACGACGTAGCCGCACAACTAAAAATAATTCCAGAGATAGTGAGTATCAATTACACCACCGGAAATTACAGTATCTTTGTGAAATTAATGTGCCGTGACACCGCTCATTTGAGGAATGTTTTGCACGATAAAATACAAAAAGTACAAGGAATTCAACGAACCGAGACCTTTATTTCGTTAGAAGAAAGTCTCTCCAGAACAGCACCAATTATTTAAAATGAAACCGTTTTTACTGATCTTAATCTTCTTTTTCTCAGGACTTAGCTCATTTGCTCAGTTTAATCAAAAACTGGTGGAAGAAAAACTAAAACTACCTCAAAAGACGAGCATCGATGAAACAATTCTACAGATTGGGCAAACTTTTCTTGGTTTACCTTATGAAGGCGGCACGCTCGAAGGCCCAGAAGAAAAACTGATCTGCAAACTCGATGCATTTGATTGTTACACTTTTGTCGAAAATGTATTGGCCATCAGCTTGGCTAAGCATTCTGAAAAACCCACTTTTGAAAACTACATGAAGATTTTGCAAAACTTAAGATACCGAAATAGCAAAATTGATGGTTACGGTTCACGGATACATTACTTTACGGATTGGGCAAAAACTGCAGAAAAGAATAACATCCTGAAAGATCTAAGTCCGATTTTAGGCATGAAAATGGACAAAACCATAAATTTCATGAGCCAGCATAGAAATCTTTACCCATCCTTTGCAACAGACGATAAAGTACTGTTCGACATAGTGTTAATGGAAAAAAACCTAGCAAAAAAAGCCCTATATCACATCAAAAAAGAAGATTTTAATACCTACGAACCAGCCATAAAAAATGGAGACATTGTAGCATTTACAAGCACAGTGGCTGGTCTAGACGTAAATCACGAAGGATTTGCGATAAGGAAAAACGGCAAATTGTACTTAATGCATGCTTCCATAGAAAAGAAAAAGGTAATTATCTCGGAGGAAACGCTTCAGCAATATTTGATGAGAATTAAAAAGCATGCTGGAGTGATAGTTCTAAGGGTCAATTAATTTCTCCAAATAATTTCAATTAACTTATCTTTAAAAACCACTGTCGTTTGATTGACATTTCCAACCCTTTCAATCTCCAACCTTCCTTTTAAAGCCTGACGAATTTCCTGAGAAATAACATTTTGTTTATCCTTTTTGTGAAAAATCACAATCCCCTCTTTCTCAGTCGTTTTAATGACCACACTTTTTCTAACTTTTTTGGTTTCTATTTTCTTAGAAAGCATGCTCTTGTTTTCCAATTGATAAACAATCTTTTCACAATCTGGTAATCCATATCCCACAAAATTATTTGGTGATGTGGCCAAACTTCCTGAAAGCCTCAAAATTTCTTTAACCTCTGCTGGCTTAAGGTTTGGTTTCTTTTCGAGCATTAAGGCCACTATTCCGGTCACGATTGGTGCGGCTAGTGAAGTTCCATATTCGGAGTAAACCGTCAAATCAGGCTTTATAAAATTCACAAAATCAACGCCTTTACTACTATAGGCCATTCGCATCCCATTATTATCATTGGCACCGACACTTATTACTTCCTCCACATCGCCAGGTGTAGACACCACACCACCCCAAGTTTTATTCTCACCCTCGTTGCCAGCCGAAACCACCAAAATCATCCCCTTTTCGTTGACCGCCATTTTAGCTCCTTGGGCTATCAGACTCGTTTTGCCGTCCATTTGCTCAGGCTTATAACTTTCCGAAGGATTTGTAAAACCAGTGGCATAGCCTAAAGAAGAATTCGCCAACCTAACACCCAAACTATCCAGCCACTCTATGGCCGCAATCCAATTATCCTCTTCAATTCTAGACTCCCTTTGTGAGGATTCTGTGCGTGCGAAGTAGAAATTAGATTTTAGACCTAAACCAAAAAGTTGCTTTTTCTCAGAATTGAAACCTGCAATGGCTGTCGTTACCAAACTGCCATGAATTTCTCCGTCAGATTTTTTATCTCCATAAAAATCTACTTTTGGTGGACTAAAAAAATCCTTGACGTTTTTAACTTTGTTGTAATCAAACAAATGATGAAGATTCGGATCATTTGGTGCGTCAAAAAAACCACCATCTATCACACCGATGTCCACTCCTTGCCCCATCCATCCTTTTTTTATAAAAGCCCCCGCATTGATTTGATGCAAAGGATAAGAAAGATAAATTCCGTCAAAAGTAGGAGTTTTATTTAAAGCTAAATTTTGATAAGTAGTAATTCTTCGAATTTCTTTTACAAATGGATAATGACCTATCTTAATTATTTCATCATCAGACAAATAAACCGAAATGGCATTAAACCAACGACTGGTATTTTGTACCCTAAAACCTGCATCAGAAAGCACCTTGACCTCTTTATGAAAAGGTCCGAAATCAGATTCTTGAAATATTGCTAAGCCGAGACTTTCCATATTTTTATACGTTTTGTTTGAAACTGGTTGATGTTGAGACAAATCTCTTTCTTTAAAAAACACCCAATACTTTTCCTGGGCATGAGAAACAGCAAATGCCAAAACTAAAAAAAACAAAATTATACCTTTCAAACTATTCAATTGGGCCTATTTTTTATATTATTGCAAATATAATCTGAAATAAAATGAGGTACGAAAAAATCGCAAATAGCTTTTACATAGAAAACCGGAAGAAGTTTGCAGATAAAATCTTACCCAATTCTGTAGCTGTATTTTCGACCAATGATCCATTACCCACCAACGCTGACGGCACTTTTGGATTTATTCAAAACAGTACATTCTTTTATTTGACAGGAATTGACCAAGAGGATGGTTATTTGATTATCGACAAACGCAAAACTCCTCACCAAGAAATACTTTTTGTAAGAGAAACCAACGAAAAAATACGAGTTTGGGAAGGCGAAATGCTTTCCAAAGAAGAAGCCAGCGAGATTTCAGGAATTGAAAACGTAGAATGGAGTTCAGAGTTTTGGAAAAAAGTAGAACACAATTTAAATAATTGCCTAAATATTTACACGCACATAGATTTAAGTCAAGGAAAAGGAACAGCCTTCAGGTCAAGAGAAAAATATCTGACTACACTTTTGAAAAGAAAATTTCAGAATAAAAATTTTATTAATTCATCAGAAATAATTGACAATCTGAGAGTTATTAAGCATCCTTTAGAAATAATTCAAATTATAAAAGCAATCGAAATTACCAATGCGGGATTTGAAAGAGGTGCGAAATTTCTAAAAAGTGGTATTTTTGAATTTGAACTAGAAGCAGAAATCAGTCACGAGTTTTTTAAGCGAAGGTCAAGAAATCATGCTTTTCAAGCCATAATGGCATCTGGTAAAAATGCTTGTGTGTTGCATTATATCACCAACAATGAGATTTGCAAAAATGGAGACTTGATCCTGATGGATTTCGGAGCGGAATATGGCAATTATAAAGCTGATATGACCAGAACCTTGCCCATAAATGGTAAATTTTCTGAGAGACAAGCCGAAGTTTACCAATCTGTTTTGGATGTTATGCAAGCCATTAAAAAACAAATGGTGGTGGGAAACACTATTGACGATTTAAAAAAAGAAACCCAGAACTTGATTGGAAAAGAACTCATAAAACTTGGACTTTGCTCTGCATCTAAACTAAAAAATGAGCCAAAAACTATTCTCAAATATTTTCCACATGGTGTTTCACATCATTTGGGCTTAGATGTTCACGATGTTGGAGATAGAAAAAGACCTCTGGAAGCCGGAATGTTGCTAACTTTGGAGCCAGGAATATATATCCAAGAGGAAAATCTCGGAATCAGGTTAGAAAATGATGTTTTGATTACCGAAAATGGAAATGAAGATTTGATGGAAGGAATTCCTTTGGAAATAGTAGAAATAGAAAATTTAATGAAAAAATAAAGTTTAGCAGAGCTAAATAATAAACTTGGCGGCTTTGCCACTTTATAAGAAAAACAAAAAATATGAAAACCTCAAAAATTATTTACAACGGTGGCTTAAACACCGAAATGACTCACCTGAAATCAGGAAAAACAGTAGTAACCGACGCTCCGACGGACAATAACGGCAAAGGTGAAGCCTTCTCTCCTACCGACTTGGCTGCAACTTCACTGGGTGCTTGTGCCATCACAGTAATTGGCATCGCAGCACAAAATGCTGGTCACGAGTTTAAAAATTCTGAAGTACAAATTACCAAAATAATGACTTCGGAAGCCCCGAGAAAAATAGCCAAAATTATAGCCGAGTTTGACTTTACTTGTGAGCCTCCACTTTCGGATTCTGATAAAAAAAGATATGAAAGAGTGGCATTAACTTGTCCGGTTTCGTTGAGTTTACATCCTGATATTGAGCAAGAAATGATTTTCAATTGGTTGAATTAAGCATGACATGGCTCGACGATATCAAAAACTTCAAGAATTACCTGAAACTCGAACGCGGTTTGTCAGGTAATTCTGTTGAATCCTATGTCAGAGATGCCGAAAAACTCTTTCAGTTTTGTGGAGAAACCAAACATGTTTCATCTCTAAAAGATGAAGACATTCATAATTTCTTGGTTTTTTTAAACGATTTGGGACTTTCAGCCACGAGCCAAGCCCGGATTTTGAGTGGAATCAAAGCTTTTTTTGAGTTTCTATTTATCGAAAAATTAATAATCGCTGACCCCACTGAACTTATTTCTTCTCCAAGAATTACCAGAAAATTACCAGAAACGCTTCATTTGCATGAAATAGAAGCAATGATGGCCAGCATTGACCTGAGTACTCACGAAGGTCCTCGAAACAAAGCAATTATAGAGGTAATGTACAGCTGTGGCTTACGCGTTTCGGAGCTAATTAACCTAAAAATATCTGATTGTTTGTTTCAAGAAGGTTTTATTAGAGTGGTTGGAAAAGGCAACAAAATGCGGTTGGTACCCATTGGAAATGAAGCCATTAAGTATTCCAAAATCTACCTGCACCAAGTAAGAATACAACTAGACATTCAGCAAGGTCACGAAGATTATCTTTTCTTGAATCGCCGTGGAAAAGCTCTTAGTCGGGTGATGGTTTTTATAATCATAAAAGATCTGGCCGAGAAAGCGGGAATTCATAAAAGTATCTCTCCGCATACGCTTAGGCACAGTTTCGCTACGCACTTGGTCGAGGGAGGTGCAGACCTTAGGGCTGTTCAGGAGATGCTCGGGCATGAATCCATTATTACCACCGAAATCTACACGCATTTGGACAGAGCCTTTTTGCAACAAACTTTGAAGGAATTTCATCCGAGGGGATGAAAAAGTATTGGAGTCATACTTAATTTTACTATTTTGATCAATCTTCATTATGAGACGAATTACCGTATTTTTCAATTTAATTTTCTCTTTTTCTTTCGCCCAAACACCTATTTTTACTTCTGGCACACAAGGATATCAGTCGTTCAGAATACCAGCAATGGTTGTTGCAAAAAACGGTTGTTTGATAGCATTTGCCGAAGGCAGAGTAAACAATGCTGGAGATTTTGGAAATATAGATTTAGTAATGCGAAAAAGTTGCGATAATGGGAAAACTTGGAGCAAATTAAAAATCGTAATAGACAATGACAAACTCCAAGCCGGTAACCCAGCCCCAGTTTTTGATTTCTTGGACCCCGAATTTCCAGAAGGTCGATTGTTCCTTTTTTATAACATAGGAAACAACCATGAAAACGAGGTTCGAAAAGGCAATGGAAAAAGAGAAGTCCTTTACGTCACCTCCATTGACAACGGAGACACTTGGTCTTCTCCAGTAGATATTACTTCACAAACACATAAACCCTCAGAGTGGCGATCGTACACAAATACGCCTGGACATGCTTTACAATTGACGAAAGGCTCAAAAAAAGGGAGATTATTTGTGCCTGCCAATCACAGTGAAGGCGAACCTTTAGCACATTTTGAGGATTATCATTCGCATGCATTTTATTCTGATGACCACGGAAGAACTTTCAAGTTGAGTCAAAGTCTGGAACTAAAGGGAAGTAATGAAGCCACTGCGGCACAATTGTCCAATGATAAATTAATGCTTAATGCTCGAAATCAAAAAGGCGATGTAAAGCAAAGAATTGTTGCCATCAGTAAGGATAATGGTGAAACGTGGACCTCTGAATATTTTGATGAAAAACTTATTGACCCAGTTTGTGAAGGTAGTATTTTAAATATTGGTGGCAAAAAACTTGCTTTCACCAATGCATCGGATATAAAAAACCGCAATAACCTTACGCTTAGAATTAGTAAAGACGAGGGAAAAAATTGGTCAAAATCAATTTTAATAGATGGAAATGACGGTAGTGGCGACTTTACGGCTTATTCTGATATCGTAAAAATAAGTAAAAGGAAAATTGGTATTCTCTATGAAAGAGACAATTATAAAGAGATTGTTTTTAGGGTAGTGAAATGGTAAACAAAATACGTATGGAACCCAAGTTGGTTTAATTAAGCTCAGATTTCAAATCCCTCTCCATAAGGAAATGCACTTATTGAAGAAGCCACCTTAAACAATATCAAATTAAGAATTGAAATTTTCTTTTTTCAAATCTGTTTTTTTATAACTTGATTAAAAATATTCTTAATGAATTACAATTTCAAAATACATCTCCATAAAGAAACAGAGGGCGGTTTTATGGTGACCGTTCCTTCATTACCGGGTTGTATAACACAAGGAGACGACTTGGATGACGCCATAGCTATGGCTAAAGAAGCTATTGAACTTTACATTGAAGAACTTAAAGAAAGGGGTGAAAATATACCTGACGACACCAACACATTCGAATATTCTTTAAACCTTGCTGTGGCGTGAACCAGTCTCCAAAATTTCTAATAAAGCTTTTAGAGCAAAATGGGTATATATTCAAACGTTCGAAAGGTTCTCATCATGTTTACTTCAATCCACTTAATAACAAAACAGCTATAGTTCCTGTACATGGAAATAAATATATTAAAAAGGCACATTTCTGGCTATTTTAAAGCAAGCCGGAATTGATTTTAATCTATAATTTGGTTCTATTTCAAAAACCAATAAACAGCAAACGCAGAAACATAAGCCAAGGCACTCATATAAACCAACTGGATAATTGGCCATTTCCATGACTTGGTCTCTCTATAAACTACCGCAATGGTACTCATGCACATCATGGCAAATACGTAAAATATAAGTAAAGAATATGAAGTTGCCACAGAAAATACTGGCTCTCCTGTTTCTGGATTTATTTCGTTTTTCAGTCGAGATTTTATGGTCGAATCGTCGGCATCGTCAGCACCAATGCTATAAATGGTGGAAATAGTCCCCACAAAAACCTCTCTTGCCGCAAACGAAGTAATTAGAGCAATGCCTATTTTCCAATCATAACCTAAGGGTTTGATAGCAGGTTCAATAAATTTACCAAACAAACCCGCATAAGAATTTTGAAGTTTTTCAGCGGCAATCTTAGGCTCTAATTCATCTGAACTTAGGCCAATATTTTGTGCTGCAACTCTTTCCTCCGCTTTTGAAAAACCTTCCCCTGGCCCATAAGAAGCTAAAACCCATAATATAATCGAAATGGCCACTATAACCTTACCCGCCTCAAAAACAAAGGTTTTTACTTTTTCTAAAATCGTAAAACCTACCTGTTTCCATCTTGGTTTTTTGTATGTTGGAAGTTCCATGACAAAGAAAGTCCGTTCGTTGGTTTTGAGTATTTTTTTCAAAAACCAACCTCCAATCAAAGCAGAAAAGAAACCTAAAAGGTACAGTCCCATCAAGGCCAAGCCTTGGAATCCAAACAAGCCAAATAACTTATCATCAGGCACTACCAGAGCAATAAGTATAGTATAAATTGGTAAACGGGCCGAACAACTCATCAACGGCGTCACCATAATGGTAATCAATCTATCCTTCCAATTCCCAATAGTTCTAGCAGACATGATAGCGGGCACGGCACAAGCCATACTCGAAATCAAAGGCACCACACTTTTGCCGCTCATGCCAAATCTACGTATGAGTTTGTCCATCAAAACCACCACGCGAGCCATATAACCCGATTCCTCCAGAATGGATATAAATGCAAATAAAAAGGCAATTTGAGGTATAAAAATAACCACTCCGCCAATTCCAGCTATCAAACCATCTGTCAATAAATCAGTAATTTTGGATTCAGGAAGGATAGATTTCAAGAAATCGTTCAATGAAGCTATTCCTCCATCAATCAAATCCATCGGATAGTTAGCCAGCGTAAATACCGACTGAAAAATCAAGAATAGTATTCCAAGAAATATTACGTAACCCCAAAATCTATGAATGAGGACATTGTCAATTTTCTGGGTAAGTGTAAGTGAATTGTGCTTTTCAGACTCTATTTCAACAACCTGACTCAAGGTTTGGCCAATATCTCTGTAGCGATCCATTACCTCTTTTGCCTGAAATCCATCGGCATCCAATTTCAAATCCGTAGCAATGTCCTCCAAAAATCTTTGATCATTTTGTCCTAAAAACGAAAGCTTATCAGTTTGTGTTAAATAATGAAGAGCCGCATAATCTGTCTTTAAGGAAAACTTTTCTTTAATCTGTTTTACCGCTGGTTTCATTTCCTCTGAGACCAACTCGAGGTTCTGATGAACTTGCTTTTTCTCCAAAGCTCTAAAAATAGTCAGTTTCAAGCCTTCTAGGCCGATTCCTTCTCTTGCATTAACCTCCACAACGGGTATTCCGAGCAGTTTTTCTAACTTTGGAGTGTTTATTGAGACTCCGATTTCGTTGGCCACATCCAGCATATTCAAAGCCAAAACAGTAGGAATACCAAGATCGTTTACTTCTTCAAAAAGTAAAAGATTACGTTTAAGATTGGAAGAATCAACAACAATAACTGCTAAATCCGGATAGTCTGAATGGTTTTGATTGGTAAGAACTTCAAGAACCACCTGCTCGTCTAGCGAATTAGGGTATAAGCTGTAGGTTCCAGGTAAATCTATAACCTGAATATCAGAGCCATCGCTTATTTTACAAAAACCGACTTTTTTATCAACAGTTACACCCGGAAAATTCCCGATTTTTTGTCTAAGACCCGTGAGATGATTGAAAAGTGAAGATTTACCGCAATTGGGATTTCCTATTAATGCAACAATCATGGGCTCAGTCGATAAGAATGGTAAGGGCTTCAGATTTTCTAAGTGAAAGTTGATAGTCTTCCGAAACAGAAATACAGTAAGGACAACCCAAAGGTGCTTTGTGATCCAGTTTCACTTCCGTTCCTGGCAAACAACCCATTTCGAGCAATTTCAGTGCAAGTTTATTATCTAAAAATGCGGAAATTACCCCCTTTTCTCCCTCTTTTAAATCAGCTACGCTCTTCAATCTAATTAGACTTATTACAAATAGTAACGCAAAAGTAGCTTATTTTGTTCTTAGAATGGTTCATCTTATTGTAAAATATCTCAAAATATGACCAAAATCAGAATCTTTAAAACTTAATCCGCCACTTTTTAGAATTAGCCTTGCTATCTTTCTAATTGTCTCATCTAACTTGTAATTTTGCAAAAAAGAATTTAAATGTCGAAAATAATAGAAACGCACGCCCATATCTACGATGAACAATTCGAAAACGACCGTGACGAAATGTTACATAGAGCATTTGAGGCAGGCGTGGAACAAATATGGATGCCCAATTGTAATCACGAAACCATTGAAGGCATGCTATCTCTTGAAGCCCAGTATCCGGGAAAATGTTTATCGATGATCGGACTTCATCCTTGCTATGTGGGTGAGGATTATGAAAAAGAATTAGAAATAATTGAGAAATGGCTGAGTGAAAGACCTTTCATAATGATTGGAGAAATCGGCTTGGATTTTTATTGGGATTTGGCATTTGTTCCACAACAAGAAAAGGTCTTTTTACACCAACTTTCGCTTGCGAAAAAATACAAATTGCCGATTTGTATTCATTCCAGAAACTCAAAAGACAATTCGCTGAACGCCATTCAAAGGTGTTGCGACTTGATTGAAGATTTTGGATGGAAAGAACTCCGGGGAATTTTTCATTGTTTTTCGGGAGATGCAGCAGATGCAAAAAGAGTAACTTCAATCAACTTCCTTTTGGGTATTGGTGGAGTTGTTACTTTCAAAAATGGCGGCTTGGATAAATTCTTGGCAGATATACCCCTAAAAATGATAGTTTTGGAGACGGATTCGCCATACCTAGCTCCAGTACCACATAGAGGCAAAAGAAACGAAGTCAGTTATTTGGATTTGGTCGTCACTAAGATTGGCGACATTTATGAAATTTCTGAAGATAAGGTAAAGTCACAAACTACGGAAAATGCAAAAAAACTGATTCAGAAATGAAAAAAACAAGTACGAGTCTCCAATTTATTCTTTTAGGAATTGTCTTTGCTATATTTTGGTCTTCCGCATCGGTGGCAGCCAAAATAGGAGTAAAAAGTATGGAGCCATTAGTTTTGTTTCAGTTTAGGTTCTTTTTGGCGGGGATTCTTCTGTTGGCTTATCATGCCGTTTTTGAAAAATGGCAATGGCCTAATCGCCAAGAGGTCATAGCACTCGGCATCTTTGGTTTTCTTAATGTAACGCTATATCTAACACTATTCGTACTGGCTATCAACGAAGTAGCTGCTGGTATCGGTAGCTTATCGGTTTCTTTAGGGCCCGTTTTAATGGCCATTATTGGTGGATTAATTTTAGGCAAGAAAATAGAACCTCGGCAAATATTTGGTTTATTATTTGGCATTGGTGGCGTATTTATAGCAGTCTGGCCTTTATTGCAAAATAGCTTCGCTACGTTCCGAGGACTAACCTATCTCTTTATAGGCATGCTGAGCTACAGTTTGGCCGCAGTATATTTCTCAGAAAAAAAATGGAATTTAAGTAGATATGCAATAAATGGTTGGCAGGTTTTATTTGGAGGTATTTTCATGCTACCTCTAACCTTTTATTTCAAAAAAGAAACAATACAATTTTCAACAGAAAGTATACTTTCTATCTTATGGCTAACTATTCCAGTATCACTTTTGGCCGTAAACCTTTGGTTAAAGCTCATCAAAATAGATGCTATAAAAGCCGCTTTTTTCCTTTTCTTGTGTCCGATTTTTGGTTTTACATTTTCATCCTTCATCCTCAAGGAACCATTCACTTGGCACACCATGGTGGGCTTGATATTGGTACTTATTGGTTTATATTTAGGCCAAGAAAGAAAAATCAACCAAATAACTGATTAAAACTCAAAATTATGCTCAAAAAAATTGGAATAATATTGGTAGTTATGTTTGCCATTTTGGCAAGCACATTCGGCATAATATATTTGACACAAAACGAAAAACTTCCTGTTGGAGACCAACCAGAAAAAGCAGACCAACTGGCGAAGAAAATGCTGGCGGCCTTATACAAACCAGCTTGGGATAGTACAAACATTGCAGCTTGGACTTTTGCGGGTGGCCACAAGTACGTTTGGGACAAGAAAAACGAAAAAGTATCTGTAAGATGGGGTGAAAACCTCGTCTATCTGAATTTACAGGAATGGAACAAAGGCAAAGCTTTTGTAAATAATAAAGAAGTAAAAGACAATAAACTGGATGTTTTGAGGGGAAAAGCCTACACTATGTTTTGTAATGATTCTTTTTGGTTTATAGCTCCTTATAAGGTTTTTGACGAAGGAGTTAGTAGAAAAATCGTTAAACTAGCTGACGAAAAAGAAGCTTTGTTGGTGACTTACTCAACCGGTGGTGTTACTCCCGGCGATTCTTACCTATGGGTTTTAGATGAAAACCACACCCCGGTTTATTTTAAAATGTGGGTAAAAATCCTTCCAAACGGTGGCATCAAAGGAACTTGGGAAAATTGGATAACTACCACATCTGGTGCAAAAGTCGCAACAAACCATAAAATTGGTCCAATACATAATATAATTTCTAATATCAAAACTGGCTCTCGTCTATCAGATTTAGATCTTCCAAGCCACTACTTTGACATAATTAAATAGAGAATAAGAAAACTGAATCAATCGCATAACAACTTGATTTTTTTGAATTATTTTTTGAAAAAATTAGACTAAAAGGTGTAGAAATTTAAATATTAGTTCTGATATTTAATAAAAATAAAGTTTATAATACTATTTCAACCAAAATGCATTTTTTGGTGTAAAAATAATATTGAAATTAAATATTGTTTTTACTTTTGCAACCATAGTTAATCACTTTTTTCAAAAAAACATGAAAATAGGAGTTCTTAAAGAAACAAAACTACTAGAAACCCGAGTTGCTCTCACACCTGATACGGTAAAGCAACTTTTAAAAAAAGGCTTTGAGGTAGCTATTGAAACAGAGGCCGGTCTTCAATCTTCCTTCTCCGACCAAGATTATGTAGCTGCAGGTGCTAGTATTGGCTCAAAAACAGAGATTTCACAGTCTGATGTTGTTCTTAAAGTAAACTCTTTTACAGAGGAGGAAGTAGGACAATTGAAAGAAGGCATTGTAACAATTTCCTTCTTGTATGCGTACACTATCCCTGCCGTAGTAGATGCTCTTAAGGCCAAAAAAATCGCTGCATTTTCGATGGATGCCGTTCCTCGTATATCCAGAGCCCAGAAAATGGATGCATTAAGTTCTCAAGCCAACTTGGCTGGTTATAAAACTGTCATTCTTGGAGCCAATGCATTGGGAAAAATATTCCCTCTAATGATGACAGCAGCGGGTACAATAACCCCAACAAAAGTACTGATTTTTGGAGCTGGAGTAGCTGGTTTACAAGCCATTGCCACTGCCAAAAGATTAGGAGCCGTAGTAGAGGTAACCGACGTGAGACCAGAAACCAAAGAACAAGTAGAATCACTAGGTGGTAGATTTTTGATGGTCGAAGGTGTAGAAGGTGTAAAGATAGAAGGTGGCTATGCCAAAGAAGTTTCGGCAGAGTTTCTTCAAAAACAGAAAGAATTGGTAGAATCAAAAATAAAAGATGCCGATTTGGTGATAACTACAGCTTTGGTTATTGGAAAGAAAGCACCTGTCTTGGTCTCTGAAGATATGGTAAAATCGATGAAAAAAGGCTCAGTGATAGTAGACATGGCCACGGAATCAGGTGGAAACTGTTCGATTTCAGAAAAAGACAAAACAGTAGTAAAACATGGCGTAACAATCATTGGAGATTCTAATTTACCAGCCCTTTTACCTATCAACGCCAGTCAACTTTATGGTACAAATATCATAACCTTATTGATGCACTTGGCAGACAAAGATGGCTTCAAGTGGGATATGGAAGAGGAAATCACCAAAGGCTCGCTTATTACGCACAATGGTGAGTTGGTTCATGAATTTACAAAGTCAATTTTAAACAAATAAGAAAATGAATTTAGAAGCTTTAATACTTTTATTATACGTTTTGGTTTTGGGTAGTTATTTGGGTTTTGAACTAATCGCCAAAGTTCCGCCCACCCTACATACCCCTCTTATGTCTGGTTCAAACGCCATTTCTGGCATAACCATCGTTGGGGCTATTTTAGCATCCAACGAACTCGGCTATACGCACGTTAGCAAGTGGCTAGGTATGTTAGCCATCATTTTAGCCACTATAAATGTGGTTGGTGGTTACGCGGTTACAGACAGAATGTTGAAAATGTTTAAAAAGAAATAAAAATGAATATCTATATACAGTTTGCCTATTTGATAGCATCAGTTTTGTTTATCATAGGCATCAAAAAAATGAATAAAACCTCCGAAGCTAGAACCGGAAATCAGCTGTCGGCAGTCGGAATGTTGATAGCCATCTTGGCTACGGTCGTTCAAGTGGAAGTATTGAGTTTGATTGATATATTTATTTGTATCATTATTGGCTCTGCCATAGGTTTATACGTGGCCTATAAAGTAGAAATGACTCAAATGCCAGAAATGGTAGCCTTGTTTAATGGTTTTGGAGGACTGGCATCGGTCGCTGTTTCTATATCTGACTATTGGCTAAAAAGCCAAGAAAACAACTTTGATATTGACATAATAACTGGTGTGAGTATAGTTTTAAGTATTTTTATTGGCGGAATTACATTTACAGGATCAATGATTGCCTGGGGTAAACTTTCGGGAAAAGTAAACGGTAATGCTATCATTTTTGGCGGCCAACATCCTTTAAATTTACTACTTTTTGTGGCGTCAATTGTTGCTTCTGTGTTAGCAGTAATGTATCAAGCTGATCCAATTTATTTACTTATTTTAACTGCCCTTTCTTTACTTCTGGGAGTTTTGACAGTGATTCCGATAGGCGGTGCCGACATGCCTGTGGTTATATCGTTGCTTAATTCTTATTCGGGAATGGCTGCCTGTACAACTGGTTTTGTTCTCAATAACAACGTTTTGATTGTCGCAGGAGCCTTGGTTGGTGCATCTGGCATAATCCTTACAAATATTATGTGTAAAGCCATGAACCGCTCTTTGGTAAGCGTTTTACTTGGCGGATTTGGAACAACCTCAAGCTCTGCTGCCGTTGAGGGTGGCTCAGAAATAGTGGTTAAAGAAGTTGGAGTAGAAGAAGCGGCAATGCTTTTTGATTCAGCTTCATCTGTTATAGTGGTTCCCGGTTATGGAATGGCTGTTGCTCAGGCCCAACATGTGATTAGGGAACTGAGTGAATTATGTGAAAAACGCAACATAGATTTTAGATTTGCGATACATCCTGTAGCAGGTCGAATGCCTGGCCACATGAACGTGCTATTGGCTGAGGCCAATGTACCTTATGATAAGCTTGTAGAAATGGATGACATCAATGATGAATTCTCGAATACAGATGTGGTGTTTATTGTAGGTGCCAACGACGTGGTAAATCCAGCTGCAAGAACCAACCCTCAAAGTCCTATTTTTGGTATGCCGATACTTAACGCTGACAAAGCTCGAACTGTAATAGTAAGTAAGAGAAGTATGGGTAAAGGTTATGCTGGTGTTGAAAATGAGCTTTTTGGTTATCCAAATTGCTTAATGTTGTTTGGTGATGCAAAGCAAACTATTACAAAGTTGGTTGGTGAAATGAAGGAAATGTAGCTTCGACTCCGCTCAGCTACCGTACAGTGGCTCCGCTCTGCTACCTTTCGGTGAATCCGCTCTGCTACCTTACAGTGGCTAAGATAAGCTACCGTACAGTGGCTTCGCTAAGCTACCGTACAGTGACTCCGCTCAACTACCGTACAGTGGCTCCGATCAGCTACCGTAGGGTGGCTCAGCTACCTTACAGTGGCTCCGCTCCGCTACCTTTCGGTGACTCCGCTCTGCTACCGTAGGGTGGTTCTGCTCAGCTACTGTTCGTTGTCTTCGCTCAGCTACCGTATGGTGGCTTCGCTCAGATATCTTCCGTTAGCTTCGCTTGGCAATGGTAGTTCGTGAATAATTTAGGGCATCGAAGAGTTCAATTTTTTGGGTTATGATAAGATTCGGCATTTACCATTTTGAAATTAAACCTAGAGATTATTATTTTGATAAAGTTAACAATCGAAAAGCGATCATTCAAAGCCTTAAATATCCACTTATCAATAAAAAATGTATTTAGAGAAACCCTGTTACCTAATTGTTTGTTTTGTGTCTAAAGTTTAGTTATTTTGAATACAATTAAATTTAAGAAAAGATGATTTTAATAATTGGAGTTGTGTTTATGCTAATCGGAATGTTCGTTAGCAACAGACTGAAAAGCAAATTTGCCGAATATTCGAGAATCGGACTGGCAAATGGCCTAAGTGGTGCTGAAATCGCTCAAAAAATGTTGCACGATAACAACATTTATGATGTAAAAATTACCCAAGTTGAAGGCCAACTTACCGACCACTACAACCCACTTGACAAAACCGTTAACCTAAGTGCAGATGTTTTTCATGGTAGAAGTGCTGCTTCAGCCGCTGTTGCTGCTCACGAGTGCGGCCATGCTATTCAACATGCTCTTGCCTATGCACCACTAAAAATGAGATCGGCAATGGTTCCAGCAGTAAATGTGGCGTCGAAAGTAATGGGAATGCTAAATATGTTCCTGATGTTCGGCGGTATCTATATGCTTTCGCAGGGAAGTACTATGGGTGATATTCTATTGATAGTTTTAATTGCTGCCAATGGTGCAATGGCCGCCTTTGCTTTAATTACTCTTCCTGTTGAATACGATGCAAGTAAAAGAGCGTTGGCTTGGATGACGAACAGAAATGTTGTGAACCAAAGCGAGCATGCTATGGCCAAAGATGCTTTGGACTGGGCAGCCAGAACCTATGTAGTTGGAGCTTTGGCGGCCATAGCCAACTTGATGTATTACGTTATGATGTTTTTGGGTAGAAGAGATGACTAAAACGTTCTAAAATTATTGACAAAAACCTCGGCATGTATGCTGAGGTTTTTTTATATTTACTTTCAATAAGGTTTGTAAGAAAATCAGTTTTTTTTTGTTAAATTTATTAAATATTGAGCGAAAATAATTTTTAGCTTTTTTGTCGAATATTCATAACTTGACACCTATTTTAACAAAAACTTCATCTAAATTTTAGAAGTCGAAATATAGTAGTACCTTCGACAAGAAACAAAAACACAGATTTTGAAAAAGTTGTTCATCGTAGTGTTCTTCGTTTTTGCCATTATTGACGTTATTGGTGAGTACTATAACTATTTTAATGTGGTATTAGTCTCTCGGGTTCTAACATTTCCGATAGCATACTTAGGATACTTGTCATTTAAAAAATATAGGCTCGAGCCAATTGGGAGTTTAATTGCTGCAAGTATTATTGTTAGCATTGTTGGATTGATAGTCACGCATACTCAACCCTATGGTGTTAACTATTTGACTAGAGTCCTTATTATCATTATTGTAGAGACTCAAATTCAACTCTTCATTATCACTCACTATTTTTATCCCAAAGACAAATCGATTAAGGATGAATTCATTAAACTAACCATCATCTTCTCATTAGGAATGATATTCATTTACTTTTTCTTTCCATTGTTCAACTTTGGTACCCAAGCTATTGTTTTTATCAGAATTCTACAATTCAGTTTCTTTATTGCATACACCTATAATAATAAGCTTCTCAATTGGCAAATTCAATGGAGTGTGTGGTTGCTTCTATTTTCTAATATTATTTCAATGTACTTCCTTTACATTTCCCCCTCCAAAATTTATCATGTTTTGGTTATGATTTCCTTATTTACATCCAAATTCCTATTTGTAAATGGAATTATAGAATCGTTAAAAATCAAAAAAAATATGCAATTCAAAATTTAAGAATTTTTGAATTAAGGCAGTGTTTAAGAATTTTCAAGTCGTGTTTTTAAATTACCTAAATAATCCACCCAATTTCCACCCGGAATCATATCTGAAATTTTGGATATCATATTTGGGGCAAATGACTTCACAAATTCAAAATACTGATTGTCAACCATCCATTTTGGAGGTAGATCAATTCCGGTTTTCGAAAACAACCAAAGAAAAACACTTACACCAAAAAGAGCGGTAAATCCGCCCAAAAATGCTCCTAAAAGGCCATCGAGAGTGCCTAGAAAAGTTAGCCGAACGGCTTTTCTCATTAGCCAACCTGCTTTTCTTAGTAGGAAAATAGTTGGAAGAAATACTACAAAAAAACTTAAATATGGCGAAATTGAAACCAGTGTTTCTTTACCAAAAATATTCTCTAGAAAATCAGCTCCTAAGCTCAAAAACTTGAACCCAATAACAATGGCTACAACAAACGCCGCTATGCCAAAAATTTCCATTAGCAAGCCTTTCTTGTAGCCATTGAAGGCACCAATAATCACTGGCACCAGTAAAATCAGGTCTATGATGGCCATTTATTACTGAGCCAAAAGAGTTTTAACCATTTCAGAAATCGCTCTTCCCTCAGCTTTGCCGGCCAATTCTTTGCTGGCCACACCCATAACTTTGCCCATATCTGCCGGCGATTTCGCTCCAACTTTGGCAATAATATCAGCTATTATGCTTTTCAGTTCATCAGCAGACATAGCTGCAGGTAGGTAAGTTTCTATTATTGCAATTTCAGCCAATTCTTTTTCAAGAAGTTCTGGTCTATTTTGTGTTTTGTAGATTTCCGCGGAGTCTTTGCGTTGTTTAACAGCCTTTTGCAAAATTCTCATTTCGTCGGCCTCCGTTAAAGCTTCGGCACCTGGCTTCGTTTCTTCTATCAAAATAACCTTTTTTATATCTCTCAAGGCCAACAACTTAGCCGAATCACGAGCCAACATGGCTGCTTTTATATCTGCGTCTATTTGAGTTTTTAACGACATTTGTTTTAATATTTATTGTAGTTATTAAAATTCATTCCAAAATAAAAATCGTAATTTTGGACCCATAAATGAGAATGCAAAAATGACAAAATTATCGGTCAATATCAACAAAATAGCAACTTTAAGAAACTCAAGAGGTGGAAACATACCTGATTTGGTTAAAACAGCTATTGATTGTGAGATTTTCGGGGCACAGGGAATCACCGTTCACCCGAGACCGGACGAACGTCATATCAAGTATCAAGATGTTTTTGATTTAAAGAAGGTTGTAAAAACAGAATTCAACATTGAAGGAAACCCTACCGAGGGTAGATTTCAAGAGGTGGTTTTGGCTGTAAAACCAGAGCAAGTGACATTGGTTCCTGACGAACTCGGAGCCATTACCTCCAACGCAGGTTGGGACACCATTACCCACAAAAGCAAACTCAGAGAAATCGTAAATATCTATAAATCAGAAGGTATTAGGGTCTCTATATTTGTAGATGCAAACCCAGAAATGGTAGAAGCCGCTGCCGAAACTGGAACAGATAGAATAGAGCTTTACACGGAATCATACGCTGCTGAATATGCCGAAAGTCCTGAAAAAGCCATAGAAAACTTCATAAAAGCCGCAGAAATGGCACAGAAAGTAGGACTTGGCATCAACGCAGGACATGACCTAAGTCTTGAGAATTTGGCCTACTTTTATAAAAATATTCCTGGACTGTTGGAAGTATCTATCGGTCATGCTTTGATTAGTGATGCTCTTTATTATGGTTTAGAGAATACTATCCAACTATATTTGAGGCAGTTGGAGGGGTAACCACCAAATTATTCGAAAACCTTAACCTAATTTCGATGAAAACCAGTTTTTAGTTTTCTCCCCAATTTAGGTTGGCTTTGTTCGAGAAAATACTCCTTTGAAATTAACTCATTCCACAATCCTCAACTTGGCAAAACTGAGCAACAATGTCTTTTCTCCTTCCGAATCAAAGTGAATTACCGCCTTTGCTGTTGGCCCCAAATTGTCAAGTTTTTTAACTTCTCCGAAACCAAACTTTTGGTGTTCTACTTTGTCACCGGGCTTAAGGTTTTTGGTGTCTGAAGGCACAAAATCTACCGTAGGTACGTGTACGGGAGCTGGTTTGGCTTGAGACACTGGTTTGAGATTTGCTATGGCTTGAGACCTTGTTGGTGGAGCAGTTACCACGGGCCTTTCTTTTCTCCCAAAAGATTCAAAATCAAAGCCTTTAGGTGTGTAACTTGAGCCACGGTCATCAAATTTTAAATATGCAGGGTCAATTTCGTCTATAAATCGGCTTTTCTCACAAAAATTGAGTTTTCCCCAATTATAACGTTGTTCCGCATAACTCAGTGTCAGTTTTTTCTCGGCTCTGGTGATGGCTACATAAAACAACCTGCGTTCTTCTTCCAAATCCTCCCTGCTACGTAGCATCATCTGTGAAGGGAAAAGATTTTCTTCCAATCCTACCACAAAAACATGTTTAAATTCAAGGCCTTTTGCACCGTGAATAGTCATCATCGTTACTTTGTCTGGGTCGCCGTCTTCTTCCTGATCGGCATTAGTGAGCAAAGAAACAGTCTGAAGAAATGATCCCAAAGTTTTATCCTCGTTTTCAGGATTATCTACAAACTGCTTAATGGAATTGAGCAATTCCTGTACGTTTTCGTGCCTTGCCACACCCTCCACGGTTTTGTCGATATACAACTCGTGCAAAATACCGGTAGTTTTGGCTATATTCATGGCAATAGTATGGGCATCTTTGCCCTCCTCTTCCATGATGATATAACTCTTTATGAGGTTGGTAAAAGTCTCGATAGAGTTCATCGCCCTACCCTCCAGATACTGTTTTATATTGCAAATAATCTCCCAAACAGACTTTTGATTTTCAGAAGCCATAACCACAATCTTGGCTACGGTGGAATCACCGATTCCTCTTTTCGGGAGGTTAATTATTCGCTTAAAGGCCTCCTCATCTTGTTGGTTAACGGTGTATCTCAAATATCCCAAGAGGTCTTTTATTTCTTTTCTTTGGTAGAAAGACAAGCCCCCAATGATACGATATTTAATATTTAACTTACGTAGGGCTTCTTCAAAGGCTCTTGACTGAGCGTTGGTTCGATACAATATTGCAAAATCTTGATTCCTAAGACCCTGATGTTTTGATTCAAATATGGTGTTGGCTATGATTTTTCCTTCTTCGTTGTCAGAATGAGCCTTTATCACCTCTATCCTATCACCTTCTTCGTTATCAGAAAATGTTTTTTTCTCGAGCTGGGCTTTATTTTTGGCTATTAACGAATTGGCAGCATTTACAATATTCTTGGTTGAGCGATAATTCTGCTCCAGCTTAACTACCTTCAAATCCGGGTAATCCTTCTTGAAATTGAGGATATTCTGAATGTTAGCACCACGGAAGGCGTAAATACTTTGGGCATCATCACCCACCACACAAATGTTTTGATGAACTGCAGAAAGTTTACGAGTAATTAAGTACTGGCTGATGTTGGTATCTTGAAACTCATCTACCATTACATGTTTAAATTTGTGTTGGTATTTGTTGAGAACATCCAAATAATCTCTAAAAAGAACGTTGGTATTGAACAACAAATCGTCAAAATCCATGGCATTGGCAGAGAAACAACGTTGTGCATAGGTTTTGTAAATTCGTCCTATTTCAGGCATTTGAGCAGAAATATCCTCTGCTTGAAAAACCGGATTCTCATTATACATCTGCCAAGATATCAAGTTGTTTTTGGCACCAGAGATCCTATTGAGTATAAAATTGGGCTTATAGGTTTTGTCGTCAAGGTTGAATTCCTTCACTATGGTTTTTAGGAGGGATTTACTATCATCGGTGTCATAAATAGTAAAATTTGACGTGTAACCCAATCTGAAACCTTCAAAACGTAGAATTTTAGCAAAAACAGAGTGAAAAGTCCCCATCCAAAGATTCTTCGCCTCAGAACCGATGATTTTTTCAATCCGGTGACGCATTTCTTCAGCGGCCTTGTTGGTAAAAGTCAAGGATAAAATATTGAATGCATCAACCCCACTACCCATCAAATGAGCAATACGGTAGGTCAAAACACGGGTTTTACCCGAGCCTGCACCCGCAATAATCATCAAAGGTCCATTCTCGTGTGTTACAGCCTGATGCTGTGGTTCGTTAAGTTCTGCTAAAAAATCTATCACCTAATTCTCAATGTTTGCACAAAGATAATCAAGGAATACCACCTAAGGAATTTTTAAATTGAGGGATAGGCAAACATTTATTGAGAAACGCATTTTGATTCAAAACATCAATAAATTAAACAGGTATTAACTTTCACCACAGAATACAAAATTCTATGTCATTCCATTTTAAATGATTTAAAGTACGAAAGCAAACCTCAAAGTGTAATTCAAGAACTTATCTAAAAAATAAAGTCAATTCAAGAGAACAAAAACACCTAATTCCCGTTCTTAACTAGCATTTGGTATCTGCGAAAAGTACAATTTGGTTTCTAAAAAATAAATGGCGAAATTTGTAAAAACGGAATACCTAAAACTACCTTTTTAAATGCAAAAAATTAAGTTTATCAACAAAACCCAAGCCACGTTTTTCACCTCACTGAGAGCCCGAGTCGATGAATATTTTCAACAAAATAATCTCCCAAAATCTGGCGGAAACAATTTGATAATCAAAGCTATTGTCATGCTTTCTTTATATTTCATCCCTTACTTTTTCGTAATTTTTGGCGGTTTCTCGACCTTAACAAATATCGGTTTGCTGGTTTTGATGGGAATTGGTATAGCCGGTACGGGTATGGGCGTTATGCACGATGCCATTCATGGTACTTTTTCAGATAAAAAATGGGTAAATAAACTTTTCGGTGGAAGTATATATTTTCTCGGTGGCAATGCCTACAACTGGGAAATGCAACACAACACGCTGCACCACACGTACACCAATATTTTAGACATGGATGAAGACATAACAGGTAAATTTATGTTGAGACTTAATGTTGCGGCCAAAAAGAAATTCTTCCACAGGTTTCAACATATTTATGCCTTCTTCTTGTACAGTTTAATGACCTTATCCTTTTTATGGAAAGACTTTAAAGAAATCGGTTTGTTTAATAAACTGGCTAAAGACGGAATCATGAAGCCATTCTCAAGTAAAGAATTGACAATCCTTATAACCACCAAATTATTGTATGTGGTTTTTATTATGGTTGTTCCTATGCTATTGATGGACATAACCTTCGGCCAGTGGATAGTTGGTTTTTTAATAATGCACTGCGTGGCAGGTCTAATATTAAGTACCATATTCCAGCTTGCTCATGTGGTAGAAGGAGCAATACAGCCAATTCCTGACGAAAATGGCTGTGTAGAAAACGCTTGGGCGGTACATCAACTCAAAACAACCTCTAATTTCTTCGGTAAGAATAAATTATTTTCGTGGTACATTGGAGGTCTTGATTTCCAAATAGAGCATCACTTATTCCCAAAAATATCTCACGTCTATTACAGGGATTTGTCTAAAATTGTTGCCGATACGGCCAAAGAATTTGGTCTTTACTACAATTCTAAAGGTGGATTTTTCCCTGCTTTGGGTTCACACATAAACATGTTGAGGCAATTGGGTGTTTCATAATTTATAAAAGTAAATGAAATGAAATTTTTGACAATCGGAATTGTAACACTAGCAGTAATGGCTTTTTTTAGCAGGAATTTAATCAAGAACATTTTCAGTAAAAAACAATCTATATTATCCTCTACTAACGTGAATAACTACAAAGGCTCTTTTTATGACTTCATAGTCAACGACCTAAGTGGCAAACCAGTAAATCTGAAAGATTTTCAAGGCAAAACTGTAGTTTTGATAAATGTGGCTTCGAAATGTGGTTTTACACCTCAATACGCCGACTGGCAAAAGTTCCACGAAAAATATGGTGATAAAGTGGCTGTACTTGGCTTTCCTGCCAACGACTTCATGTCGCAAGAACCAGGTACAAGTGAAGAAATTGCTGAATTTTGTCAAAAAAACTACGGTGTAACCTTCAGGATGTTTGAAAAAGTTACCGTGACAGGAAAAGACAAGGCCCCCTTATATAATTGGCTAACCACTAAAGAACTTAATGGTTGGAATAACCAAGAGCCTACTTGGAATTTCTGCAAGTATTTGATAAACAAAGAGGGTAAACTTACTCATTTTTTTGAATCAAAAATAACTCCTGAAAATCCTGAATTTTTAAAAGCTGTTGGTATATAAAAATGGGGGTTTCATTTAAAGATTGGCTCTCAGCTGCCCGCTTGCGTACACTGCCATTGGCACTTTCGAGTATTATTATGGGAGGATTTTTGGCTCATAAAGCCGACAGGTTCGACCCCACCATTTTTGCTTTAGCTTGTTTGACCACTATACTACTACAAGTATTATCAAATTTTGCAAACGACTATGGTGATACCCAAAACGGTGCTGACCAAGCTGGACGGGTTGGCCCGGCAAGAGCTGTTCAAACGGGTAAGATAAGTCCTAAGCAAATGTTTACAGGAATAATTACCCTGGGTTTGGCCTCCCTCCTTTCAGGTCTTACACTTATTTACTTGGCGTTTGGAGGTTTTGAATCTTCTCTTTTCTGGATTTTTTTAGGAATAGGTCTACTATGTATTTTGGCGGCATATACTTACACTGCAGGTAGTAAACCATACGGTTACGTGGGGCTTGGTGATGTATCTGTTTTTATTTTTTTCGGCATTGTAGGCGTGGTTGGGAGTTATTTCTTACAGACTCAATCATTCAATAGTGTGATAATCTGGCCGGGATTCATGTGTGGAGCCTTAGCCACTGGAGTTCTTAATATCAACAATATTAGAGATATCAATTCAGACAAAATAGCAGGTAAAATAACCATTCCGGTTCGCCTAGGAAGAAAAAAAGCCTTATTTTACCATTGGGTAATTCTTTCGATTTCTATAGTAAGTACGTTGGCTTTTGTGGCAAGTTTTCAAGATACTAAGCCGCTTTATTTAGTTTCATTTCTTCTTATTTTTCTGAATGGTTATCAGGTATATAAAGCCGAAAACCCAGACCCTTACCTAAAAACACTCGCATTGACCTCTTTAGCCCATGTTTTATTGGTAGGTTTTAGTATTATTTGATTCTAATATTACCATAAAAATGGATAATTAAAAATTGGCTGGGGATTAAAATTAGATTAATTTCTTTTTTGATTATCTTTGAACAATTTTATCAAAACCCCATGAAAAAACCTTTTCTTTATTTCTTTTATTTGTTCTTAATTTCAAGTTTTGCTTTTTCTCAACAAACGGCTGCCGAGTACTTTGAGGCTGGTGTAAACAAAAGCAAAGCTGGTGATTATATAGGTGCATTGGCTTCTTTTAGTACAGCCATAGCTATGAACCCCGACAATCACCAGAGTTATTTCAATCGTGGACTTGCCAAACAAGCTCTGAAAGACAATAGAGGGGCTATTTTAGATTTTGACAAAGCCATAGATTTAAGTCCTCGAGACGCCATGTCGTATCTTTACCGAGGTCTGAGCAAGAGCTATCAAGATGATAATCGTGCGGCATTGCAGGATTTTAACAGAGCAATAGAAATTGCACCCGATGATGCTTATTCGTATCTTCAAAGAGGTACAATAAGGGCCAAACTGAACGAACTCACAAGAGCCATTCAGGACTTCACTAAAGTGATAGAACTGAATCCTAGCGACAAAGAAAAATATCAAGCATATTATTCAAGAGGTTTGTGCAAATCCAAACTAGACGACTACAACGGAAGTATTGCCGATTACACAAAATCAATCGAAATTAATCCAAAAAGGGCCCAGACTTTCGTGGAAAGAGGTAAAAACCGTATCAAAGTGAACGCCTATTCTGACGCAATCACAGATTTTGATGAAGCTCTAAAATTAGATATTCAAGATGCCCAATCGTTTTTCTATAGAGGTTTTTCTAAAGGAAAGTTAGAGGATTACAACGGTGCCAAACTTGATTTTGATAAATGTTTGCAAATTGATCCAAACCATCAACCCGCCTATTACGCAAGAGGCTTTGCGTATTCAAAGTTGAACAATCAAAAGGCGGCCCTATCTGATTACAACAAAGCTCTTTTTGAAAAATCTGACACCAAAGGCAATAAAGAAGCCTACAATGGAACTTTGACTAAATCAACTCTGGACAATTTGAGAGGAGCTGTAGATGAGAAAACCAAAATTGTTGACTTTACTGAGGAAAAATCGGAAGTATACTACGCGAAGGGTTTAGCCAATTACAAAGCGTCTAACTTGAAAGACGCTCTTTTGGATTTGAACAAATCGATAGATTTGAATCCAACCTATGCTGAAGCTCATTTTGCAAGAGGTTTGGTAAGATCTACCATGGGGACACAATCAGAGGCGATGATAGACTGCGGAAATGCAATAAAAATAAATCCGAAATATGCAGAGGCCTACTATGTGAGAGGTTTGATTAAAAATGCTTTGGGAGATAATAACGGTGGATGTTTCGATCTTAGCAAATCAGGAGAATTGGGTTATGCTGCGGCTTATAATGTTATCAAAGATTACTGTAATTGATCGCGTGAAAAGCATAGAAATAAAAAAAGTGGCAAAAGCCACTTTTTTTATGCTCAACTCTCAAATCTCATGTGTTTTACAGACTCACCGGAGTTGGCGAGTTCATCAAGAGATTCTATACCAATCTGTAAGTGTTTCTCGACAAAATTTGAAGTAACTTTCTTATCGCTTTCTTCGGTTTTGACTCCGTCTGGTTGCATGGGATTATCAGAAACCAAGAGTAAGGCACCGTGTGGAATAGAATTCACGAAACCTACTATAAAAATTGTGGCTGTTTCCATATCAATGCCCAATGCTCTAATTTCTTTCAAATAATCTTTGAATTTTTCATCGTGCTCCCAAACTCTACGATTGGTGGTGTATACTGTTCCCGTCCAATAATCCATTTCGTGTTTTATTATCATCTCAGAAACAGCTCTTTGTAGTCTAAAAGATGGTAAAGCAGGGATTTCAGGACGAGCATAATCGTCGCTAGTTCCCTCTCCCCTAATGGCTGCAATAGGTAAAATAAAATCACCTAAGGCACTAACTTTTTTCAATCCACCACATTTGCCAAGGAAAAGAACTGCCTTCGGGTTGATGGCCGTAAGTAAATCCATTACGGTTGCAGCCATGGCACTACCCATTCCAAAGTTTATGATAGTAATATTACCGGCCGAGGCTGTTTGCATGGCATTGTTGATACCTTTAATTTCAACACCATATTTATCGGCGAACATTTTCACATAATTCGAAAAGTTTGTAAGCAAAATATACGGCTTGAAGTCCTCTAGCTTGGTTCCGGTATATCGTGGAAGCCAATTTTTAACTATTTCTTCTTTAGTTTGCATATATCGTTAGTTTGTTTAAAATTTGAAGTAGAAAACTATTTTTGTCAGAAAAAGATTCCTTGTGCAATATGATTATTAATAATGAAAATCGCAAAATAAAAGAAATACAAGGCAAATCTTACATTTATGACATTATCAGAAAAAAATATATTTTGCTGACTTCGGAGGAAATTGTGCGACAAAACTTCTTGGACTACTTAATTCTCGAAAAAAAATACTCTAAAAATCTCATCAAGCTAGAATCCGCAATAAAATATAATGCTCTAGACAAAAGATCAGATATTTTGGTTTATGACTCCGAGGGCAGGCCATTCTTACTCGTTGAATGCAAAGCAGCGAGCGTTTCACTTTCACAAAGCACTATAGAACAGGCCAGTAGATACAACCTTACTGTTCAGGCTAGATACTTGTGCATTACAAACGGACAGAAAACTTTTTGTTTTGAACTGATTGCCCATAAAAAGAGCTATCAACAACTTAAAGCCATACCAGATATCAATTAGATTTACAGTTCGTTGAGCCACTGTAAGAACTCAACTTTTCTTCTCCTTGAGACGGGAATTTCGGTTTCTAATTCCGTCATCACCGTGCCGCCTTCACCTTTGGTATATTTTTTAATGAATGTTTTATTAACTAAAAAAGAATGGTGGATTCTGAAAAAACCATAAGAAGTTAATAATTCTTCGAAATCCTTAATGCTTTTGGTCACCACTTTTTTGGTGCCATCTTTCAGAAAAACATGTGTGTAGTCTTCGTCAGCCTCACAGTAAACAATTTGATCAATTTGGACTAGCTCTAAACCATTCAAAACAGGCAAAGGTATTTTATTCGAAGCGTTTTTAGGCATTTTAAGACTTTCTAACAAAATCTTAAAATTATTACTCACGTTTTTAGATTCTACATTCTTAATAGCTTTGGCTATGGCGTCTTTAACTTCCTGAATATTAATTGGTTTAAGCAAATAATCTAAGGCACTAAACTTGATAGCAGTGATGGCGTATTGATCAAAACCCGTAGTAAAGATTACCTGAAAATTGATGGTATCGAATTTTTCAAGTAGATCAAAACCTGAACCAAAAGGCATTTCGATATCGAGAAAAACGATATCAGGCTTTTTACTCAAAATTAATGGGTAGGCATCTTCAATGTTGTTGGCAATGCCTAGGATTTCGAGTTGATTATCACAATAGGTAAGTATGATTTTTGAAAGAGTTTCGATACTTCTATTTTCGTCATCAATTATCAAACAGCTATACATTATTTTTATATTTTAGGGAAATAAATTTCTACTAAAGTACCGATATTTTCAGAGTTTTCTATTAAATCAGAAATTTTATATTCAATATTCTCTTGATTGAGTTTGTTATAATTCTCTATCCTTTGTGCAGTTATTTTAAGCCCTTGAGACTTATAACCTTTACTCGAAAGTGACTTTATTTTCTCAGCGGCTACTCTCCCAACGCCGTTGTCCTGAATTTTCACCAAAATATGGCGGCCATTATCGATAAAAGAAACTCTTAACATTCCCTTGCTATTTCTGTATCTTAAACCATGATTAATAGCGTTTTCTATAAATGGTTGCAGTAACATCGTGGGTATTTCGCTATACTTACTAACCTTGGGATCTAAATCAAAAACATAATCAAACTTATTTTCAAATCGCAGTTTTTCCAATTCCACATAAAGATTGAGATTGGTTATTTCTTCATCCAAGGATATATATTTGCTACGGGACGAATCTAAAAACTGTCGAATAAGTGCCGCAAATTTGGTCAAGTAAGTATTGGCCATTTGCTCCTCCTTATTGATTATATAACTTTGGATGGAGTTGAGTGCATTGAAAATAAAGTGCGGGTTCATTTGCATTTGCAATGCCCTTAGTTCAAGTTCAGAATAAGCGTTTTGTGCTATTTCAGTTTCCTGTTTGGCCAAAACAGCCTCGCTTTCAGCCTCTTTTATTTTGGTAATGTCGTTGAGAGTTCCTATAAGCATTGTACTATTGGCAATAGGCCCCTTTACTACTTTGGTCACACTGGCTATCCATTTGATCTTATCTTTTACTTTAATTCTAAATACACCATTTGAATGCCCGGTTTTACCAAGTTTCCGCATCATTCCTCTAACAATTTCCTCGTCCTCTGGTAAGGTATATTGAAGAACCACCTGGTCATCTTTTTTCCATTCCTTACTTGAAACACCATAAATGTTTTTAATAGACTCACTCACAAAAAGTGGCTTTAGTGAGGGATATTCTAAAGCCCAAACAACTTCGTCCAGGGAATTCAGTATATTAGTCAATTTTTGTTCACTGTCTTTCAGGGCCAACTCCATATTTTTTCTTTGGTCAATATTTCGAACCACCACAACGGCTGATGTAGGAAAGCCCTCTTGATTTGTAACCGCATTAACACATATTTCCACCCAGAAATAATGGCCCTGATTATGCCTTATTCTTAACTGAAAAAATATATTTTGTCCACTTTGAGAAGGAATTTTCTGGACAACCTCAAAATAATTCACTAGGTCATCATTATGAATTAAGCCAATTATTTCCTCAGAACTTAGACTTTTTATTGCCTGCCACGGATAACCAAAAATTTTCTCACACTGTGAGGAATAATAAACGATTTCTAAATCATTAAAAATCATGAAGCCATCAGAAGTATTTTCAGTGATAAAGCGAAGGCGACTTTCGTTTTCAATGAGTTGTAACTCGTTTCTCTTTCTTTCGGTTATATCATTTATAATTTCGACGATCTGCGTTGGTTTTCCTTGTGAATCATAAAGAATTGTCGAAGTCATTTCTACCCAAATCCAATTCCCCTTGAAAGTTTTGATTTTAAATTCAATAGGATGGTTTTTAGAGTTAAAATTAGTATTTTCGAGAACATATGCTTTATCTTCCAACTCAAACAAATCAGATGGTCTCTTTCCCTTTAGATTTTCCCAATCAACTTCCAAAAGATTCAAATATGCATTGTTTGCCCAGATTGCCTTTGCCTCTACATCAGAAATGAGTATACTATTATTTATCTTCTGCACCACCACCGAAAGACGCTGAATTTCGTTGTCAATGGTAACCTTTTCAGTGACATCCCTCGCAATACCGCTGATTTTTACTAATTGACCTTGTTCATCATAAATGGGAGATATTTTCTCATTGATAATTCTTATTTCGCCCATCGGTGTTTTGATTTTGTAGTTTAGGTCTTTTAAAACTCCTTCTTCAAAGCCGTTTTTGCGTTGTTTTATTTTATCAACATCTTCTTGTAATATAAGTTTTTCGATAAACTGATAATCGAGATAACCCTTAGTCTCATAAATCCCAAAAACCTCATAACACGCCCTACTAATTAATAAAAACTTTGATTGTTGGAGATCAAACAACCAGAAAACCTCTTCTAGGGCGTCGCTAATTTGCTTAAAGTTATTTTGACTTTCTTCTTTTTGTTTTTCATTTTCAAACTTTTCTATGGCAAGCCCTAGGCTTGCCCCTATTGAAACTAATAGATTAATATAGTTCTCACCCCATACTTTTTCATTTTCACAATCGTCAAAACCGATAAAGCCAATCATAACACCCATAGACATTACGGGTATAACCAACTGACTTTTAATGCCTTGCAAAAACAACCTTTGATAATGCTCTTCATCATCAATGTCCGAAATGACGAATTGGAAAGGTCGCCCATTCTTAAGCTCATCATAGTATCTGCCGAGTTTTGAATATGCCAACGATTGTAAACTCTCATTCTGCATTTCAGATTTTACACCAATATTTACCCACTCTTTTTCCTGCCTAAAATACCCACCTTCAAAATTATTTGTGAAGTAGTAAACACGACTGGAGTTGGATGCTATACCTATCTTTTCCAAAATACCATCGAGTGACATTTCCAGATTTGATGTTTGTTGTAATAGTTGACTTACCTCCGCCGTAACTCTCAGAATTTCTGTCCTTTCTATGAGTTTTTTCTCAACATCCTTACGCAATTCTTGCTCGTAAAGCGTTTCTTTAATATTTCCAATATGTCTTGCAAAAGCAATTTCTGTGGCATCCCATTCTTTACGCAAAGTGTGTTCACAACAAATAACCCCTTTGAATTCATTGCCCAATCTTAATGGAATGTTCATGGTAGATTGAATACCATGCTCAGTGTAATAGTTCTTAAGTTCATCAAAAACCAAAGGAGAAGCGAAGACATCAGGGATTAACAAATCCCGATCATTTTCCAAAATATCAACATAAGGCTGCCATTGACTCAAAGCCAATGGGGGAGTTATATTGTGTTCATCTCGAGATTTTGAGAAGTTGTCGAGACAGGTAATTTGGTCGGCATTCACTTCCCAAATACTGGCAAATTCAATATCCAAGCCTTTTGTGAGTGCCTCTGTTAAGCGTTTACATTTCTCTGAAAATTTTGTATTCTGTGAGATTGTGCTATTCGAAAGTTCAAACAGAATTTTGTTTCGCAATACAATTTTATTCCTTTGCTCGGCTTCTTTGTCTTCTTGCCTGACACGATCTGTGATGTCTATCGCAAAAAGTAGAACACATTTTTTTTCTTGGCCTGGAATAGAAACTGGAATTTTAATGGTTTGAAAATAGCCTACTCCTCCAATTCTTCTAATTCCTTTTTCTTTCGGAATAATTAGCGATTGACCAGTATCTATGACTTTTCTATCATCCTCTTGATATTTTTGAATTAACTCAGGAAACGAATTATAGTCCGTGTCACGTCTGCCAATCATTTCATTAGGATCAACTCCGAACATTTCAGAAGCGTTTCTATTTGCAAAAATAAACTCCCCATCATAGTTTTTCACAGCCAAAAAACCAGGGAAATTATCAATTAGACCCATGCTCATTATTGCCTCAAAACTAATACTAGTTTTAGCGTTTCGTAGTTCTGAAATATCCTTGGCTATAACAATTGTTTTAAGTATTTCTCCATTTTCGTTGTAGTAGTAGTTGACTATGTCTTCTCGGTAAATGACCGTTGATGGGTTCGGCAACAGCCTGAAGTTAATTCTGACACTGCTCATCTTCTTATCTTTGGCTCGTTTAAGTGTTTCTACCAACTGCTCAACATCCTCAGGATGAACAAATTTAAAAAGATCATGATCAGTCAAGTTTTCATTGTCAAAAAAACCAGGTTCAAATCCTTTCCGTATTTTGTCAGAAACAAAAATGAGTTTCCCTTTTTCAAAAATGTAAATTCCATCAGTTATACTATCGGCAACCAATCTAAACTGTTCTTGCAATAGTACCTCAGAAACTTGACCTTGCACTTCCTGAATATTGCCAATTATGAGTGGAAATTTTGAGCCACTTTCTCCATAACCCATTGTCACTTTCAGTGTCTTGAGCTGTCCATCCGAGCTCAGTATTTGTATGATATTTTCGTACTCTTTCTTGGTTGATAACACTCCATTGAAGGAATTTATAAGGTTTTGGAGATCATTAAGACCTACTATAAGTTTAAGAAATGACTCCATCTTGAGCATGTCAACTGACTCAAAACCAAACATCCGTGCGGTGGTGTTGTTAATTTCAAGTTGAGCGGCATTTACTTTATACTGCCAAATACCAATTCTAGTCAAATCCAAGAAACTCTTTAATCTCAATGGGTTGAAGGCGATTTCATCCTCCAAGCTGAGTACCATTCTTTCCAATTTTATAACATTGGGCTCCGGTGAGTTATTCTGTTTTGAGAAAAATTTCGATAAAAGAGGCCATACCATTCGCCAATATTTCCCTAAAAAGAAGGAAAATATCGAAAAAACAATAATCACTAAAATAACAGCTGTGTCCATTTTCTATATCTTAAGTACTAAAAATCAAAGTATAGACGAATGTCAATATCAATTGAGCGGAAACCTTACCTCTACTACTGTACCAGTGTCTTCTTGGCTCTCTTGAGGATTGATTATTAGGTCGTTAATCGAAAAACCTATATTGGATTCGTTTATCTTGTTGTAAGTCACCAATCTCTCAGCAGTAATTTTCAATCCTTGAGATTTGTATCCTTTACGTGTTTTAGACTGTATCTCCTTGGCCACTTTTCGTCCAACTCCGTTGTCTTCCATTCGACAAATCAGGTGGTCTTTGGAATAAAAAAAATGTATTTTCAAAACACCTTTAACTCGTTTGTATCTAAGTCCATGATTGATGGCATTTTCAACAAAGGGCTGAAGAATCATCGTTGGTATCTCTATATACTTATTTACTTCAGGATCAACCACTATGGAATAATCAAATTTATCCTCAAACCTTAAGCTTTCCATTTCAATGTAAATGTTAAGCATCTTTATTTCCTCTTGCAATGATATATATTTACTTCTCGAGGAATCCAAAAACATTCTTATAAGATTGGCAAATTTTGACAAATAACTATTGGCCGTGATGGCATCGTGTGTCATCACATACGACTGTATGGAATTGAGGGCATTAAATATAAAGTGCGGGTTCATCTGTAGTTGGAGTGTACGCAACTCTAACTCTACGATTTTTTTGGTATGACGCTGTTCTTCATCGGCCCAAAACTTCAAGAAACGTTCTCTTCCGTAAAATAAACCGAAAAGAGAAATAAAACTGGCTCCCCAAAACCACCATGTTCTCCACCATGGCCGCTCAACCTTCACCTGAAAAAATACAGCAGGGGCAAGTTGTTCACTTTTAGTTTTGTAGGTAACAAAAACATCATATTCTCCAGATGTAATATCTGAAATCTTAAAGCGATTGTCGTGAAAAGCCACCCATTTAGTGGCAGTATGTGAAAAAAGATTTTTCTTGTCTAACTTATAATAATACGATTGGATGTTTTGACTATTGGGTGGAGTTTTGAAATGCACCTCCACCACATTGTCATAATAATTGACCAAATATTTGGGTTTAAAAACGTTGTCCTTACCAGCAATTTCAACATTTTCTATCAAAATTTTTGGCAAAGTAGCAGCCCTCAACTCCCTGAAAGAAGAAGTCGAGAAAAATATTGAAAGAAACATAGACAGTTTCAATACAACTGCTACTCGAAGATTTTTCAATTTAAATCTAATTCTTGACCAATATGGGCCACTTTCTGCTTAAGTCTTTCTAAAGTTTGGTTAAACTCGCTTTTGTTTTTAAGCTTATCTTTTACACCAATATAAAATTTAATTTTCGGTTCCGTTCCTGAGGGTCTACAAGTAAACTTAGTACCGTCCTCGGTAAAAAACTGTAGAACGTTGGAAGACTCCATACCCATTTTTCCAGATTCTATCAGGCTCGACTCACCGGTTACAAGGTTTTTACGTGTTAACTCACCTAAGTCGTCCATCCTAATCACCTTAGAGCCTGCTAAGGTTTTTGGTGGATTATTTCTAAAATCCGTCATCATTTGTTGAATTTCTTCAGCACCCGTTTTACCTTTTTTAGTTACCGAAATGAGGCCTTCATAGTAAAAACCAAAGGTTTTGTACATATCAGCCAAGAAATCAAACAGGCTAATACCCTTATCTTTAGCGTAAGCTGTAAGTTCGGCTATCATGGCACAACTTGCTATGGCATCTTTGTCTCGTACTTTGTCACCAATTAGGTAGCCGTAGCTCTCTTCTCCACCGCCAATAAACGTCTGCTTTCCTTCCAACTCTCTAATAACCTGAGCGATATATTTGAAGCCAGTAAGTGTGTTGTAACATTTAACACCCGCTTTTTCAGCCATGGCGTCTATTAGGTCTGTAGTCACGATAGTTTTACACACAAACTCATTTCCAGTAATTTTTCCACCTGCTTTCCAGACTTTCAACAAGTAAAAAATAATCAAACTAGCTGCCTGATTACCATTTAACAACTGCCACTCTCCTTCCGGATTTTTGACACCCATACCTACTCTATCCGCATCTGGATCAGTAGCTATAACCAAGTCAGCATCTATCTCTTGTGCCTTTTTTAGTGCCAAGCTCATGGCTTCTTTTTCTTCTGGGTTAGGATATACCACCGTCGGAAAATTACCATCTGGCGTGGCTTGTTCTTGTACGATGGTCACATTTTCAAAACCTAACTGTGCCAAAGCTGGTGGTACCATCGTAATACCTGTACCATGTATGGAGCTGAAAACGATTTTCAGATCCTTCTGTTTTTTTATGATTCTTGGCGAAACAGCAATGCTTTTTACGGCCTTGAGGTATTTTTTATCTAATACCTCTCCAATCATTTTAATTCTTTTCTTTACTCCTTTGAACTTTATATATTTTACATTGGTAATGGCGTTTACTTCAGCAACAATATTCTTATCATGTGGAGCTACTACCTGTGAGCCATCGACCCAATACACTTTGTAGCCGTTGTACTCTCTGGGATTATGAGAAGCCGTAATAACTATTCCAGACTGACAACCTAACTCCCTCACTGTAAACGACAACTGAGGTGTTGGACGAAGTTCTTTATAGAGATACACTGTTATACCGTTTGCTGAAAGTATGTCGGCAGCTATCTTACCAAACTCTGAAGAAAAATTCCTGCTGTCGTAGGCAATCGCAACCTTAATTTCTTGACAGGCGAAACATTTGTTTAGATAATTAGCTAAACCTTGAGTTGCGGCACCTACTGTGTATTTATTCATCCTATTAGACCCCACCCCAAGCTCACCACGCATACCACCCGTACCAAACTCCAAGTTTTTGTAGAAAGAGTCGGTCAATTGAGTAGTATTTTCACCATCTATTAAAGTCTGTATTTGGTCTTTTACATCTTGGTCATAACGTCCCTTTAACCAAGTTTTAATATTTTTTTCGGCTGTAGCGTCTAATTTCAGTTTTTTCAACATATCGTTTTAATTTAAGGAAGAGACAAATAAATAAATATTAAGAAACTAATCAAAATATTTGGTTCAAATTCTGTTTTATTGTGTTAAAAATGGTGTCCGTAGGCAAATCGTTAGCATCTGTACCGAAGGGGTCTTCTATTTCTTCTGCTAGCAATTCTATACCGACAAAAACATAGAAAATAAGTGCAACAATAGGGCATGCCCAGTAGCCAAATTCCCTAACAAAACCAATCGGCATAGTAAAAATATAAATGAAAATTACTTTTTTCAAAAACAAACTATATGAAAAAGGTATTGGCGTTTTCTTGATTCTTTCACAACCACCCAAAATATCCATGAAAGACTTCAGGTCGTCATTGAGATACACCATTTTCATATAACTATCGTCATGATTTTGCAACAACAAAGTAACCTTTTGGTGAATGATATTCATTATACCCAAAGGGATATTATCGTGGTATTCAGCCAATAAATCCCTAGTTTTTTGATTCAGTGACTTCAAATTCACCCCATTTCGTAGGTGTTCTTTGGTAGCATAAACAAAGTCAATAAGTAACAGCTTAATATCTGCTTTTATCTCACTTCCCCCTTCTATTTGATTGATTTTGAGGGTCAAACTTCTGGTGTTATTCACCATGGCTCCCCAAAGCTTTCGCCCTTCCCACCACCTATCATAGGCTGAGTTTGTTCTGAAAACCAACAGCATAGACAACACAAAACCCACCAATGAATGAATGACTGTAGTGTTTTTAAAAGTAACATGGAAGTAGTCGTTTTCTAAAAACGCTACAAACGCAGTAAATAAAGCCACACCCAAAATACCTGGAAGTAATTGTCTGAAAGTATCACTCTTATGAAAATCAAATATGAGTTTCCACCAATCTTTAGGGTTGTAACTTACCATTATGGGGCGAAATCTAGTTTAAATTATCTAACAAATATACCAACGCTGCCATGGATGCAGCACCTAACTCCAGCTCACGCTTATTTACCGTCTCAAAAGTGTCGTTGCTCGCATGGTGATAGTCAAAATACCTTTGAGAATCAGGTTTGAAACCTATTATGACCGTGCCAGTTTTGGCTAAAGGGCCAATATCGGCTCCACCACTACCTCTGCCGATTTCGTGCAAGCCATAAGGGGAAAGCAGAGGTTTAAAGGCTGTCAGAGCATTTACTTGATTATCATTACCGACAATCCCAAATCCACGAGGAGTAAATCCCCCAGAATCAGACTCTATGGCATAAAGATGTTTCTCCTTTTTCTTTTCTGCCACATCTGCATAAGTTGTACCACCTTTTAGACCGTTTTCTTCATTCATAAACATTACCACTCTAATGGTCCTTTTGGGTTTGTAACCGAGAGCCTTTAATGTTCTCAAAACCTCTATGGATTGCATACAGCCTGTGCCATCATCGTGTGCTCCTTCAGCCAAATCCCAAGAGTCCAAATGTCCACCTACCACGATAATCTCCTCAGGCTTTTCAGAACCAATGATTTCACCAATGACATTGTGAGAAGGGGCATCTGCTAATGTCTGACAATTTTGTTTAAAATAGAACTGCGTTCTTGGGTGAGATTTCAAAGTTCTACTAAGCTCATTGGCCGCATTGGTAGAAATAGCTGCAGCAGGAATCATTCCTCCACCAGCGTATCGCATAGAACCTGTGTGAGGAAAATCATCATTCCGAAGATTCATTGAGCGAACAATCACCCCTACTGCACCATATTGAGCGGCTTGCGAGGCTCCACCACCACGCTGATCTACAGCTCCACCGTAAGCTTCAAATGTGTTTATTTTGGTGGGATCCATTGGTCTATTAAAAAACACTATTTTGCCCTTTATCTTTTGCTCTCCAAGGTCTTTAAGCTCTTTAAAATTCTGTACCTCAATCACCTCGGCCATCAAACCTGATTTAGAGCTTGCCACCGAACCTCCTAAAGCGGCTATAGGAACATTTATCTTCTTACCATCTTTTATAAAATATGCCTCTTCCTTTGAACCCCTTGTCCAGTGAGGCACCGTCACATCTTGTAGAAAGACTTTATCAAAACCATAGGATTCCATCACTTTTTTGGTGTATTCGACCGCTTTTTTTGCTCCAGTAGAACCGCTCAGTCTCGGCCCAATGGATTTGCACAATACGCGTAGGTTATCATAAGCCTCGCCTTTGGCAAGTGTTTCATCATATATTTTTTTGATAAAAATAGAGTCCTGATTTTGAGCAAAAACCATTACTGTAGGGAGAAGGACTAAAAAAAGAGCTTTAAGCATAGGTATACGATTTAAGAAAATCTTGAAGAAAACAAATCATACAATATTACTGAATAAAAAGTCATTTCATGGGCATTCACAATAAAATTTGAGCAAAAAAAATGCCCTCATCCAGCAGAATGAGAGCACTCAAATATTCTTTAAGGCCAGTTTTATCAATGCTCGTGAAGATTGTCTCTGTCGTAACCATTAGCAAAAATACCTGTAATGATTAGAGCACCTACTATGAAAGTAAAAAGGTCGCCGAAAACACCTAAAACTGCCAAAATCAAAACATAAACTGTAATCATCAACCAAGAAGGTACTTTTTCTATTGCTTGTCCCATATTTTCAATTCTTTATTTCTGCAAAAATAATAGATAATTCTATTTGTCCAAAATAAAAAAAAAGGTAATTTTAAAGAATGAATAACAAAGCTTTCATTTTCAAAAATATTGACAATTTAATGAGGCTGAAGCAAAAAATCGGCTTAATTGCTACCTTTTTTCTATCTAATTTCACATCCATTTTCGCTCAGGAATCACCATATTACCAACTGCCTCAAAATAGAAAAAGCGGATCAGAATTAATAACGATGCCAAACCTCAATACCTTTACTATCACCTATTTTCTTGCCGCTTCTGTGGGTATCAAAAAATCCTTTCTCGGCGAAAATGCCGTTTCACCATCAGCCATTGAATCAAGTTCTCATAGTGAAGGTTTTTGGGATATCAGTATCGGTCAAACCCGAAATGACAATTGGATATATGAACTCGGGCTTGCAAAATACAACAGTTACTTGAGCACAAGTTTTTTGGCACTAGGAAGAAACCCACTGCCCTTCAGAAATGAAACCAAACAGTTTTATGTGCCTCTGAGAGTAAAGAAAAGACTCTGGACAATAGATAAAGTTAGTCGCTCGGCCTTTTTAAACATTGGCCTTGGGGTCTCCTATTTGGTCAAAAATCAGAAAAAAACCGCTGAACAAGGCCGAATTCTCTTTAACCAAAGACCGACCCCAGAACCGAGAGATTATACTACTTTGGACTTTAACATGAGTTCGTCAAGTTTCCCTTTTGCTTTCGAATTCATCACCGAAATCAGAGGTAAAGTCTCAGAAAGAATAGAGATTACAGCCTTCGGAAAGTCTTTTATGAGACCCAATAAATTCTTAAATAACCAATTCACGTTCAACTACGTTGACCAATCATCGGTTAGTTTTGGAGCCTACGAAAAGCCGTTTTCCCTATTATTAGGTATTCAGGCTCGATTGAATTCTCCAAAATACTACAGCTACAAGAGCGGAGTGGAGTAAACACAAAAAATGAAAAGAATAATTTTGATAATAAAATAAAAAAAATTACTTTTAATGTCAGTTTAAAACCCCCTTAATTTTCAAACAATGAGTAAATTTAATGAATGTGTTGAGCTTTATAAAAGCCAAAGTGAAGAGCTTGGATTGGGACTCGACGAAGCACTTTTAACAGGTGTTGCTAAAGGCTTAGGTCCATCTATTTACAACGCAGATTCTTCAAAAGTTTCTGGTTCTGACAGCAAAGAGTTAGAAACAGTAAAAAACAATTTCTTGATTAAAAAGCTAGGATTGGCAGATAGTCCAGCCCTTGACGAAGCTATCGCAGAAGTACTTGCAAAAATGGGCTCGAGCAATAAAAACAAGCAAAGAGCAGTAGTCTATGCCCTTTTGGCTAAAAAATTCGGTAAAGAGAGTATGTTTTTGTAAAAAATATTCGAATTATTCGTGAAAAGAGTTGGAGCATGTCTCGAACTCTTTTTTTTTGCTTTAGATCAAACTGAAACCAATAAAAATTCTACAAAACAACCATTTCTCAAAATATCATTGCATTTTTTACATAAAAAGAAATACTTTTCCAATATCTCTAAGTAAAACCAAAAGTCAAGTTTTAAATTTGTGCTCATAATAAACGATCAATATTTGTGACCGCAAACAAGGAAAAGAAAATATTCATAATCGATTTTGACAGCACCATTACAAAGGTAGAAGGACTAGATCAATTAGCAGCTATAGCCCTTGCTCAAAGCTCAGATGGTGAAAAGATTGTACAACAAATAAAGGAGTTGACAGACGCTGGCATGAACGGAGAACTTACCCTTTCGGAGTCTCTATCAAAACGCATGTCATTGCTCAATGCCAATAAAAAGCATGTCGCAGCTTTAGTGGAATTTCTCCTTGAAAACGTTTCGGAATCCTTCGAAAGAAATAAAAAATTCTTGAAAGAATACGCCGACCAAATTTTGGTGGTTTCGAGTGGTTTCAAAGATTTCATAGTTCCGGTTATAGAACATTTAGGGCTTAAGCCTGAAAACGTTTATGCCAATACCTTCACCTACAACGAAAATGGCGATATCACTGGGGTAGACAACACCAACGTTTTGTCGCAAACAGGTGGTAAAATCAAGTTGGTGCAGTCACTAAACCTAGATGCTCACGTATCGGTTATAGGCGATGGATTTACCGATTACGAAATCAAACAAAACGGACTTGCTGATAGATTTTATGCATTTGTAGAAAATGTGGAACGTCAAAAAGTAGTAGATGTAGCCGATTTTTCGATAAAATCGCTTGATGAGTTCTTGTTTTACAATCAACTTCCGAGAGGGCAGTCCTACCCAAAAAGTCTAATTAAAGTTCTTTTACTGGAGAACGTTCACCCAGCAGCGGTTGAGGCGTTCGAGCAGCAAGGATTCGATGTGGAGTTTCACAAAGGAGCCATGGATGAAGACGAACTTATCGAAAAAATAAAAGATGTATCTATCATTGGCATCAGATCCAAAACCAACATAACCAAAAAAGTTCTGGAAAACGCCGATAAACTGCTGGCCATTGGTGCATTTTGTATCGGTACCAATCAAATAGACATCAAAACTGCAACACAGAAAGGCATAGCAGTATTCAATGCTCCATATAGCAACACCCGATCAGTAGTGGAGTTAGTAATAGGCGAAATGATTATGCTAATTCGTAAGGTGTTTCCTAAAAGCTCAGGCATGCACAAGGGCATTTGGGATAAGTCTGCCAACCACAGCTTTGAAGTGAGAGGTAAAAAACTCGGTATGATTGGCTACGGACACATTGGTACGCAGCTGTCGGTTATCGGCGAGGCATTGGGCATGGAAATATACTTCTATGATATCGTAGACAAAATGCCGATTGGCAATGCTCGCAAATGTCGCTCTATGGAGGAAGTCTTCAATGTAGCGGACGTGGTAAGTTTGCACATTGATGGCAGAAAGGAGAATACTAACTTGATTGGCGAAAAAGAATTTAGCCAAATGAAAGACGGTGTAATTTTCATGAATCTTGCAAGAGGGTCGGTGGTGGAGATTCCGGCATTGGTAAAAGCTCTCAAAAGTGGCAAAATTCATGGTGCTGGCGTAGATGTTTTCCCTGAGGAACCAAAAGCCAACACCGACCCGTTCGTTTCGGAATTGATGGGTTTAGAAAATGTAATACTTACTCCTCACATAGGAGGAAGCACAGAGGAAGCTCAACAGGGAATAGGAACTTATGTACCTGAAAGACTACTCGAATACATCAATAACGGTAGCACAACAGGCAGTGTAAACTTCCCTGAACTTACGCTTCCATTACTTCAAAACTCGCACAGGCTATTGCACGTGCACAAAAACGTACCAGGTATTTTGGCGAAGCTGAACAGTATCTTTGCGAAGCATAACATAAACATAACCGGGCAGTATCTCAAAACCGACGAAACACTCGGCTATGTAATCGTAGATATAGAAAAATCTTATTCTCGTGAGTTTGTGCAAGACATTAAAGGAATAGACGAGACGATAAAATTCAGAATGTTGTTTTAAAAAAGAAAATAGCCTCGAAAGTTTCGGGGCTATTTTTTTAATACTTTGGCCGAAATAATTTTTTGACTACTTCTAAGGATAAAATAATAGAGGCCACTTTCTTTGTTGGACAAATCCAATACAAAATTCTTAGGTCCTACTGGTAATTTCTCTGCATCATAAGTATAAACCACTCTACCAGAATTATCTACCAAAAAACACTCATAAGTACCTTCTTGGGTAACATCGACCTTTAATTCAAAAACTCCTTCACTAGGATTCGGACTAACCTTTACCAGCTCAGTTTTCGGAATTTCATTGGCCAATATCTTCAAAATCTTGACATCAATACTATCTTGAGAAAAACAGTTCTTATAACTTGCCCTCAAAAAGTACTTACCACCTTTGTTTAGATTTACTTTTTCAATAGTCTGCTTTTCGCCAATGGCCATAAAATTATCAGGTCCTTTCCAACTTAATTGACCGTTTCCATCGAATTTACCCTCTAAAAGCAAGGTTTCGGATTCCATAATCGGTGAATTAGAACTTGCCTTCGGTGTTTTATAAGCATTGACATTAACTTGGATTGTATCATGCAAACAATTCTTTTTGTCAGAAATCGTAAATTGAACGCTCTTATTCAAACTGTCAATTCTCAGTAACCCATTATCTACTTTTCCGATAGTACTTTGAATATCTCCTTTCCATGAACTTTCAAAAGTTACAATTTCACCACATTCGATAGTCTTTTGGTGCTTTTTATTAACATCCTTAAAAATTGTAAACTGGTCAAAGATGGACCCGTTGGCAGTTAGATATTTGGCGACAAACTTATTATCTGTCACTTCAAGTACCATCGCACCCGTTGTTTCTGAATTAGAGCTTACCATGGCATTGTGAGGATAACCCATAGTTGTACCTCCTACCCAACCTGACGCACCCGCTACTACATAAACGGTTCCCGAACCTGCTTTAATGTATGGACAGGAGTTCGGAGAGCCATCATATTTGGCTGATGAATTTCCTTTAGCATGATTATTTGCATTAAAACTTATTTCGTTTGAATAATAATTATGCAACATGTAAGACCTTTCATAATTGTGGCTATGGCCATTTAGTACTACGTCCACCTTATATTGATCTAGCACTCTCACTAGGTTTTCTCTAATTGCAACTAAATCAAGCTCCGTATCGGAATTATGCGTTCCTTTTGTGTAAGGTGGGTGATGAAAATACACCACGGTCCATGGTAACTTATTGGCTGCTAAATCTTTTTTAAGCCATTGCACTTGCTTACTCAAGGTGTCTGCCATTTTTTTCGTTTCTTCGGTCCCATATGAATCCAACGAAACAAAATGAACGTTTGCGTAATCGTAAGAATAATAAGCAGCATTGCCAGATGGGACACCGCCACATTCCCCTTTGGTTGGTAAATTAAATATCTTAAAGTAGTCAGGTTTTTGCCCAATGGGATTGGGCCATTCCCTGTCAGCATAATCATGGTTTCCGGGACTAGGCCATAGTACCGTGTTTTTGAGAAAATAACTTTGATAAATATCAAAAAATTTGATTTGATATTCATTATCAAATCCATAATTGTAGGCATTATCTCCAAGTAATAACCAACCGTCAATGGGCTTTCCACCAAAATACTCAGTTACTCTCTTTGCCACCTCTACTTGGGCAGGCTGTTGTGTTCCACAGTCTCCAAAGGCCACCATCCTAACTGTCTCCTTCACACTTCCTGGAACTGGAGAAGTCACAAAGTAATGTGTAGAGTCTCCTTTGAGAAGTACATTATCTTGATAAATACTATAATAATACTTTGTTTTAGGCTTTAGGCCTGTCAACCTTACTTCCTGAACTTGCGAATTATCCGCAAGAGGAATCGCCTTATCCTTAACCTGATAAGATTCTCCATAAATTAACATAGACTTACCTTCCTTTGAGGTTCTCCATTTCACAGTCATGGCATTATGGGTGCCCATTTGCAAATATGGCCCACGCGTAAGAGACTGACCGAAAACTATTTGAGAAGAAAATAATATTAGAAAACAAGCAACGACTTTTTTCACAATAGAATAATTAAGACTAAATAAAAACCAAATATACCGCACAAACCAGCAACACAAAAGCCAGATAATGATTCCACTGCAAAGCCTCGTTTTTAAAAAATAACATTGAAAACAGGACGAATACCACAAGTGTTATAACTTCCTGAATGACTTTAAGTTGTATTAATGTAAACGACCCACCATTTCCTTTGAAACCATATTTGTTGGCCGGAACTTGAAGAATGTACTCAAAAAATGCCAAGCCCCAACTGAACAGCACGATTCCCACCAAACCAAGTTTGTTAAACCAACGCCACTCCGCAAACTTCAGATGACCATACCAAGCCAAAGTCATAAAAGCATTGGAGGCTATTAGCAACAAAACAACGTAAATACTCCTCATCAAGTTAACGAATAATACCTTTCTCTAATTATACTTTCGTGGTGTTTAGGATGACCTACAATTACGAAACCCAAGGCCAGCGGGGATATGCGTGTCATGTTTGCAGTTCCTTTTCGAAGAAGCATGGTCTTGTCCATGTTTGTAAAAAGGTCAATAGTCGAACGTCTGAGTTGTCCAAATTCCACCAAGAGACTTTCTATAGTTCTATTTTCTAAGTTTGTATTTTTGGCGTACACATTCTCATCAAAACCTGGCAAAACAGTATCGTCATTTCTTGCAAAACACAAAGCCCTATAGGACATAATACGCTCTGTGTCAATACAGTGCTGCAGAATATCCTTCAATGTCCATTTGTTTGGTGCATAGATATTATCCCCTATTGCCTTGTATATCTCGATATCCGAAAACAGTTTTTCAGGCGAATATTCATCCAAGGCCTCTAAAAGTTGGATATTGTCTGTTGACAACAATATGTATCTGTCAAAAAAATTGGGTAGCTCTCCTATTTGAATTCTGGTCATTGAAACGCTATTTTGAATTACAAAAGTAAATAAAAAACATTTTCGACACTCCAAAACAACCAATCTTTATGCATATGAGCCATTGGTCACTATTTTATTATTTTTGTATCAATAGCCTTTATACTTGTAAAGAATTTAAAAAAATAAGGTAATTTTGCAGAAACGCAAACAAGGTATGGAGTTCGAAGAAGAAGAAGAATTTGTAGAAAGTAAACCCAGATACTCGGAAACGGAAAAATACCGAATATTTGACAAGGAATTTATGCCCCATATAGATTCCATGTACAACTTTGCGTTTAGACTTACCAACGATGAAGACGATGCCAATGACTTGGTGCAAGACACCTACATGAAGGCCTTCAGATTCATCAATTCATTTCAAGAAGGCACCAATGCCAAAGCATGGCTGTTTAGAATACTGAAAAACAGCTTCATAAACGACTACCGTAAAAAAAGCAAAGAACCGTCTAAGGTTGACTATCAAGAAGTTGAAACCGTCTACAATTCTACCGAAGATGCCGAATTTGAAAGTACTTCGGATCTGAGAATCGAAGCTGTACAAGATATGATTGGCGATGAGGTAGCCATGGCACTTAATGGATTACCTGTAGATTTCCGTACGGTGATTATACTGTGCGACATCGAAGGCTTCACCTATGAAGAGATGGCCAAGATTTTGGATATCCCAATCGGTACTGTTCGCTCAAGATTACACCGAGCACGGAACTTATTGAAAGAGAAATTACGTTCTTATGCAAAGTCCATGGGATATAAGGAATTACGTTAAAATCAAGATACTTTAAATTTTATTTTAGGATGGCTGAGTGCTCAGGTAATGTGTTGATGAAAGAGGAATGTGAAAATCATGAAAAATGCATGAAAATGATTCAGGCAGTTTTGGATGGCTCCGCTTCTCCCGAAGAGATTGAGCATTTTAAATCCAATGTTGACGTTTGCAAACCATGCTTTGATGGTTATGAATTAGAAAAGTCTATAAAAAATTGTTTGCAAACCAAAGTAGAAAAAAAGTGCTGCCCACAAAATACTGTGGATCAATTAAAGGCTAAAATTGGAATAGGGCTCGTATTATTGGCTGGTTTTATCATTAAACTAAAAGTAATTCAGACTATTTTCTTATCTTAAAACTGTTTCTTGACCCTTATTATCCACTGGAAAACTCCTGTTTCAGTGGCTTTTTATTTTTACCATGAAAAAAGGCAAAGCAATCATATTTTGTGCACCTTCGGGTTCTGGCAAAACCACACTTGTTAAAAATTTGCTGGATACCCAAGCTGACTTGGGTTTTTCTATTTCGGCCTGCACGCGTGATCGCCGGGGTAGAAATGAAGTACATGGTAAAGATTATTATTTTCTTTCTATAGACGAATTTAAAGACAAAATAAAGAAAAAAGAATTTGTTGAGTGGGAAGAAGTATATCCAGGAGGATACTATGGCACCCTCAAAACTGAGATTGAGAGACTCTGGAATAGTGGCAAGAACGTAATTTTTGACGTAGACGTAAAAGGGGGACTAAAATTAAAAGAATACTTTGGAGATACTGCCATTGCTATTTTTGTAAAAGTCCCATCCATGGAAGAACTCGAAAAAAGATTAGTTGGCCGCGGTACAGAAACCGAGGAAAGTTTATCCAAACGCCTCTACAAAGTAAAATTTGAGATGGCTTTTCAAGATCAGTTTGATGTGGTTTTACTCAACGACGATCTCGAAACTTCCTTCCTTAAAACAAAAAAACTGTACGAAGACTTCTGTAACGATAAAGTTTTGTTAGAAGTAAAACCCATTTATGTCTAATGAAAATCGGCCTCTTTTTTGGTTCATTCAACCCCATTCATGTGGGTCACCTGATAATAGCCAACACCATGGCCACTTCCACTGACCTTCAACAAGTATGGTTTATTGTTTCTCCTCAGAATCCATTCAAAAAAAACAACTCTCTTCTTCACGAGTTTGACAGACATACCATGGTCGAGCGTGCCATTGCTGATAACCACAGACTCAAAGTTTCTGACATAGAATTCAGCCTTCCAAAACCAAGTTATACGATTGATACCCTGACCGTTTTGGCTGACAAATTTCCAGAACACGAGTTCGTTTTAATAATGGGTGAAGACAACCTGGTCCAGTTCGAGAATTGGAAAAATTTTGAGAAAATACTCGAGTTTTACAAAATCTATGTTTATCCAAGACCCAATACTGCACCGCATAATTACGAAAATCACGAAAGTGTAAAATTTGTAGAGGCACCGCTGCTTGATATTTCAGCGACTTACATTCGCAAACGACTCCAAGAGCAGAAAAATATCAAATATCTGGTTACTGATACTGTAGAAGCTTATATAGAACTCAAAAAATTCTACATCTGAGTTTTTCTACCATAGAGAGCCAAGCCTTGCAAAGTAAGGTCAACATCAATCATATCAAATGCATTAGATATACCAGTTAATACAGCTGACAAGCCTCCTGTTCCAATAACCGTTACAGGCCTTCCAACCTCCTCCTTAATCTTTTTTAGAATACCCAATACCATGCTTTCATAGCCATAAATTATGCCCGATTGTATAGCATGCATAGAGTTTTTACCAATTATAGACGCTGGCTTTTCGAGTATTACCTCAGGCAGTAACGAGGTTTGAGAAAACAATGATTTTATGGCTGTTTTTATACCAGGCAGAATGGTAACCCCTTCAATTTGTCCACTAAAATTGACAACCGTAAAAGTTAGGGCAGTACCAAAATCCACCACCACACAATCAGACTGTGTTGTTTCAAGAGCCGCTAAAGCATTTACGTAAAGGTCCGAACCCAACTCCTCAGGCATATCAATATTTATTTTCAAAAGACCTGACTGTGCAGGTGTCACCACCAATGGTTTCAAATCAAGAAACTTCTCACAAAAATTAACAAAAAAAGGTGTCAGTATAGGCACCACGCTACTAATAACTGCCTTCTGAAGTCCACGCTTTTCGATGTTGTTTTCCAACATAAAATTCAAAATTCTATACTCAAAATAGATAGAATTCTCATTTTTCAAAGACCTAATTCTTAACTTATTAATTAAATTTTCGCCCTTAAAAAACCCGACTACGGTGTCGGTATTGCCTACATCAAAAACAATCATCTCTGTGTTTTATTTGATGCAAAATAGGAATAAATCATGAAAAACATCAAAAAGGCTTTTAATTTCTTGACTATCTTGGATTTTATTCAATCAAAACTTTTTGTTCTGAAAAAAAGACTGTAAATTTGCAGCCTTTCTGTAAAAAAGTGAACAAAGTTATTTCGGATTTTGACATTAACATTCATGGTTTAGAAGACAAAAACTATGAGTACCAATTTGAAGGTTCAAATTCCTTTTTTGAACACTACGACCAAGACATTGTGGAGGGCGGAAACTTTAGGGTAAAGTTGATTCTAGAAAAAACAACTACGCTTTTGAGACTACGTTTTGACATCGACGCCGATTTGAGATTGGTTTGTGACAGAAGTTTGGAGGAATTTACAGAGAATTTTAAAATTCAGGAAACGCACATTTACAAATATGGAGAGACGGCTCAAGAAATGAGCGATGAGATGGAAGTAATACCATTCGGAACTCCTAAAATTAATGTGGCAGACCTGATATCTGATTATATTTTACTAGCCGTCCCTATGAAAAACCTCCACCCGAGGTTCAGAACAGAGGATGATGAGGACGAAGATGGTATATTGGTTTATGTAGACCCCAATGCCGAAAAACCAGAAACAGATACAAGTACAGACCCTCGTTGGGCTGCACTTTTGAACTTGAAAAATTTAGAAGAACAGTAATAATAATTTTAGACAGATATGGCACATCCAAAGCGGAAGATTTCGAAAACAAGAAGAGACAAACGTAGAACTCATGACGCATTGTCAGCAAAACAATTGTCGGTAGATGTTACTACAGGCGAAGTTCACCTGCGTCATCATGCACACGTAAGCGAAGGAAACCTTTACTACAAAGGCAAATTAGTAGTAGAAAACTACAACTAATTCGTAGTATTTTAAGTTTCTAACAAAATAATTTAACCGATGAGAAAAATTGCAGTTGACGCAATGGGAGGTGATTTTGCTCCCAAGGCAGTGATTGAAGGTGCTATCTTGGCAGCTTCTGAATTGCCCGAAAACTATCAAATTGTTTTAATCGGAAAACAAGATGCTATGCTTGAGGTCTTACACGACCTTGAGTATAGAAAAGGTGCCATCGAAATGATTTATTGCAATGATGTCATTGAAATGCACGAGCATCCTACTAGAGCATTTAGTCAAAAACCCAATTCTTCTATAGGAGTTGGGTTTAAACTTTTAAAGGAGGGTCAAGTTTCGGCATTTTGCAGTGCTGGCAATACAGGAGCCATGATGGTGGGCTCTCTCTTTACGCTCAGAACTTTAGGCAATATCCAAAGGCCTCCAATAGCGGGCTATTTCCCTCTGAAAAATGGCAACTTCAGTCTCATGCTTGATATCGGTGCCAATGCCGACTGCAAGCCAGAGGTATTGATGCAGTTTGCCGAACTCGGTAGCCTATATGCCCGGTTTGCTCTCAACATTGAAAGCCCAAAAGTGGGTCTCGTAAACATTGGCGAGGAAGAGGAGAAAGGAAACACCGTCTCACAGGCAGCTTATCAGTTGCTCAAAAACAACAAAAAGATTAACTTTATTGGTAATGTAGAAGGCCGCGACCTGTTTGAAGGAAAAGCTGACGTATACGTTACCGAAGGTTTTACAGGCAATGTTCTCTTTAAAATGGGAGAATCGCTATACGAATATGCAGTTTCTCAGGGTATAAATGACCCATTGATCAACCGTATGAATTATGAGGTTGCCGGTGGCAGCCCAATAATTGGTGTTAACGGCAATGTGATCGTTGGCCACGGAATATCCTCACCATTAGCTATAAAAAACATGATTCTTTTGGCTAAAAAACAAATAGAATCTAACGTTGTAGACAAAATAAAAGAAGTATTTTCGTAATATTTATAATACACCATTAAGAATTTTTAAGCCTATGAATTTAAAAGCTGCCATTACAGGCATTCACGGGTACGTACCTGAGGATGTAGTCACCAATGCGGATCTCGAGAAAATTGTTGAAACCAACGATGAGTGGATTACCTCTCGAACAGGCATCAAAGAAAGAAGAATTCTCAAGGGAGAAGGAAAAGGTACTTCAGTAATGGCCGCCGAGGCTGTAAAAGGACTATTAGAAAAAACCAACACAGACCCCAAAGACATAGATTTAGTTATTGTAGCCACAGTGACTCCAGATTACATGTTTCCATCAACTGCCAATCTGGTTTGCACTCAAGTTGGTATTCCAAGCATTTGTAGTTTTGATATTCTGGCAGCTTGTTCGGGTTTTATTTACGCCTTGGTTACAGGTGCACAGTTTATAGAGTCCGGTAGATTCAAGAAGGTAATAGTAGTTGGGGCCGACAAAATGTCGTCTATCATAGACTACACCGATCGTACAACTTGTGTACTTTTCGGTGACGGTGCAGGTGCGGTGCTTTTGGAACCAACCACCGAAAACGAAGGAATTATAGACTTCATGCTACACTCTGATGGAACGGGTGAAAACCACCTCATAATGAAAGGCGGTGGTAGTAAATACCCTGCTTCTCACGAAACAGTTGACAAGCATTATCATTATATACACCAAGAAGGTCCGTCGGTATTTAAGTTCGCTGTGACCAATATGGCCGATACAGCTGCAGCTATAATGACGAAAAACAACCTCAAAAGTGAGGATATCAGATGGCTTGTTCCTCATCAAGCAAACAAAAGAATTATTGACGCTACGGCCAATAGAATGGGAGTTGGTGAAGATAAAATCATGGTTAATATCCAAAAATATGGTAACACCACGGCTGCCACTATTCCACTTTGTTTATTTGATTACCAAGATCAGATTAACAAAGGTGATAATCTAATACTTGCAGCCTTTGGCGGTGGATTTACATGGGGATCGGTATATGTAAAGTGGGCGATTTGATTCTATGAAAAAGTTTATATTTAGCTTTTTGCTACTGATTGGAGTCTTTTCAAAATCCCATGGCCAAAACTTAAGGACTTTCAATACCATCAATTTCACCACAAATCTTTCATCTCGAATACATAACTATTCTTTTTCTGTTGGAGAAATGATGCAAATTAAGAAGAAGGTTCCATTTAGGATATTGGTTGCAGCCCAATATACAGGGAAAATATCCAAAAAAGGCTTTTGGCCCGGTAATAACAACAATGGAATTGGGTTTAATCTGAAACAAAATGTATTTACTTCGAACATTAACTTGCCTGTTGGAGGAGAAATATATTACAAAAATATCGGTTTGGGATTGGTGCAAGAAATCGTTAACTTTAATATTTCCAAGAGTTTTGATTCAACCAAGGTGGATATTCCTGCGAATCATGAGATTAAAACAAACAGATTTAGCCATATTTTCTCGGCCAAAAATAATCTAAATTCCACTTTTTACTTGGTCTATACCTTAAGCGACTCTTTCTCATTAAAATTAGGCTTAAATAGAGGCAATGACCTATTCAACTATTACCAAAGTTCAAAAAAAATAGGTTTTTCGAAAATAACCGACAATTCAATTTTTATTAGTATCAGAACAAATATAGAAAAATAATAATGGCAACTACAGCAGATTTTAGAAATGGTTTGTGTTTGGAATGGAACAATGATTTGTATATTATCGTAGATTTTCAACACGTAAAACCAGGTAAAGGTGGTGCTTTTGTACGTACCAAGCTTAAAAACATCAAAACTGGTAGAGTTCTTGACAATACCTTTACGGCAGGCGAAAAAATAACGACCGCAAGAATTGAAAAAAGACAATATCAATTCCTATACAAAGACGAAGTAGGTTATAACTTCATGGATAATGACACTTTTGAGCAAATCTCACTAGGAGAAGCCATGGTTCCTTTGGCAGATTTAATGAAAGAAGGTTCAAACGTAGACTTATTGGTTCACTCAGAAACAGAAACTCCGCTATCGGTAGAAATGCCAGCTTATGTGGAATTAAGAATCACTTATACCGAACCTGGTATAAAAGGTGACACCGCAACAAATGCCAGTAAACCAGCTACCGTAGAAACTGGTGCTACCATAAAAGTGCCTTTGTTTATCAACAATGACGAACTTATAAAAGTAAACACCTCTACTTACGAGTACGACTCAAGAGTTAAAGAGAAATAAAAAATATTAATTAATGGTTTCTTTAAATTGCTACATTTGCAATAAAACCGAATTACCTTAAAAATATGGATACTAGAGAGATTCAAAAACTTATAGATTTCATTTCGAAATCAGACCTTAGCGAAGTAAATATAGAAACTTCCGAACTGAAGTTACAAATAAAAAGAAACGGAAATAGCCCAGTTCAATATGTGGCTGCTCCTGTTTTTGAGGCCGTAGCCCCACAAAACGAAACCGTTGCGGCTCCAGTGAGAGAGGCTGTGGCAGCAGCTCCTGTTGAGACTGTAGCAAGCACAAGCCATCTGATTGAAATTAAAGCACCTATGATAGGCACTTTTTATCGCTCAGGAGGACCTGGCAAGCCTAATTTTGTAGAAGTTGGAGACGAAATCGCTTCGGGTAAAGTTATATGTATTTTGGAAGCTATGAAACTTTTCAACGAAATAGAATCTGAAATATCTGGTAAAATCGTAAAAATATTGGTGGACGATGCCACACCAGTAGAATATGATCAGCCACTTTTCTTGGTTGACCCGTCTTGAGTCCTTACATACAAAAACCAAAAGCTATGTTCAAAAAAATATTAATAGCCAACAGAGGCGAAATAGCTCTTCGTATTATACGTACCTGTAAAGAAATGGGCATAAAGACTGTAGCAGTTTATTCTACTGCTGATAAAGAAAGTCTTCATGTACGTTTTGCAGACGAAGCGGTATGTATAGGGCCGCCATCAAGTAAGCAGTCATACCTCAACATTCCAAGTATTATATCAGCTGCGGAAATTACGAATGCCGATGCCATCCATCCGGGGTACGGCTTCCTGTCTGAAAATGCCGAGTTTTCAAGAATATGCGAAGACTACAAGATAAAATTTATTGGAGCTACTGCGGAGCAAATCAACCAAATGGGTGACAAAGCCACAGCGAAAGAGACCATGAAAAAAGCTGGCGTACCTGTAATTCCTGGTTCAGAAGGACTTTTAGAATCTGTGGAGCAAGGTATTGCTTTGGCTGAGGAAATTGGCTACCCTGTAATTGTTAAGGCAACAGCAGGCGGTGGAGGACGAGGAATGAGAATCATCCGAAGCTCGGAAGAATTCCAGAAAAACTGGGATGACGCCAAAATGGAATCTGGAGCAGCATTTGGTAACGACGGACTCTATCTAGAAAAGTACATTGAAGAACCAAGGCATATTGAGATCCAGATAGTTGGTGACCAATTCGGTAAGGTTTGTCACCTTTCAGAAAGAGATTGTTCAATCCAAAGGAGACACCAAAAATTAGTTGAAGAGACACCATCACCAGTGGTATCTGATGAACTAAGAGAAGAAATGGGCAAAGCAGCCATTGCTGGAGCTACAGTCATAAAATACGAAGGGGCCGGAACTGTGGAGTTTCTTGTAGACAAGCACGGCAAGTTCTATTTTATGGAAATGAACACCAGGATTCAAGTAGAACACCCAATTACTGAGGAAGTTACGGACTTTGACCTTATAAAAGAGCAAATAAAAGTAGCGGCCGGAATACCTATTTCTGGGATAAATTATTTCCCTAAAATGTATTCAATGGAGTGTCGAATAAACGCAGAAGACCCAACACAAAACTTCAGACCTAGCCCAGGCAAAATAAAGCAAATAAACTGGCCAGGTGGTCATGGCGTAAGAGTTGACTCGCACGTATATGCAGGCTACACTATCCCTCCTAATTACGACTCCATGATAGCCAAACTTATTGTGACAGCCAGAAGTCGTGAAGAGGTTATTGTGAGAATGAAACGTGCTCTTCAAGAATTCTTTATTGACGGAATTAAAACCACTATACCGTTCCACCTAAAGCTGATGGACGACGAACAGTTTAAGTCTGGCAAGTTCAATACATCGTTTTTGGAATCCTTCAATTTTGAAGATTTATAAAAATAGTGAGATATTTACAAAAAAAGGTCGAGAGCAATCTCGACCTTTTCTGTTTTAATACTTATCATAAAACCGCTTTATTCTTGTAGAAAACTGATCATAAATGGGTTTGCAGAATTCGATAAATAACTGCTGAGCGGGCGGCGGCATTTCTTCTTTAAACTTTACTGCCTCAAGGTCCAATTTCGACAAGGCTCTTTCATCGCCGTTAAATGATGCCCACTTGTTATCCCAAATAAACTCTCCTGGAAGTTGGTCTCTGAGCAAAACCTTTTTAGACTTATAATCATAAATTTCCATAGAAAGTAACCCTCTCGAACGAACTGACTTATGGTTTCTTGTGACGGTGGCGTTAACCAATCCATAAACGTCGACATTCTTCCCTCCTATTTTGGCAGTACCGGTTTTTACACTGTCTTTGCTGGTGACATTAATTTTTTCAGACTTCAAATTTGTCTCTCCAACTACAAACTCAATAAATTCCAAACGAACCACATGGTCAGGATTGAGTTTGAGTTGTTTGGCTTCAGCAGGTTGATAAAACCTTATAAATTTATTTAATCTTCTGTTGGTCTGTAGAAATTCGTCAACTTTGCCCCTAAAAAAATCATTACTGTATTGATACATTTTAGAGTTGATATTCGGTTGTTCTACCACCACATGATATGACCCCACAAATAAAGACTCCTCGATTTTTGCGTTAACATCTTTGTAATTAGGAGCATATCTGGCCAACTCACTGAAATTGTCATAGGCACTTCTGCCCGCATCAATTGTTCCTTTTCTTAGAATAGCATCTGCAAACTCGTATCTTTCTGTAGCGGCTAATTCCATTGCATCTTCATACTCTCTAAAATATGAATCAGGCGAAACTACTTTTCTACACGATGGACATTTTTCTATTTTATCATGTAATTCGTTCAACTTAGCATAATCATCAACAACTCTTTCATATTTAAATTGTTGATTGGCCAATTTGGCCCTACTAATATCCCTCAAAAGATCCTCTTGAGCTAACTGATAAGCGTTTGGTAATACTTCGAGGGCTTTGTCGTTGTTACTGTCCTTTCTAAGTTTATCTATCGCCTGTAAGGCTGCCTCATAATATTTCCCTGACTCAAGGGCCTTTTTCCCTGATTTTGAACAAGAAATTAATACTACAGAAAGTAGTAATATCATAATTTTCATAGCTTTCATTTTATTTTTTGTTTGGTTTATTTTCAAGACTTCAAGAACAATTCAATTTTACGACATCAGTTTTACAAATTCAAAAAACCAAAGCATTTTAACAATATTTTAGCATTTATTACTTTTTAAAAATCTTTTCGAGCAAAATTCTGTTTCTAGTTAGAACATATTTCCTCAATGGATAACATATTAAAAAACTGGACTATACTCCGAGCTAGCCATTTAGCAGTCTCAATTGTTTTATTGGTGGCAGCTATATATTTTTCTCACAATGTTTTTCTTTACATTTTGGGTGTTGGATTTTTGTTTCAAAGTTTGACAAACACAGGCTGTAGTAACAGCTCATGCTCACGAGATGAAATCAGGCAGCGTTACAAAAGGAGGCACTGATTAATAGAAAAATATGTAAGAAACTATAATTGCTGTGATTACTCCAGCCAAATCTGCGAGTAAACCAGCTACCAATGTATAACGGGTATGTTTAATGCTCACACTACCAAAATAAAGGGCAAGTATGTAAAGGATGGTATCGGAACATGCCTGAAATACACCTGAAAGCCTTCCTTCAAAAGAGTCTACCCCATATTGTTCCATTGTTTCTATCATCATCGCACGGGAACCACTACCACTCAATGGATGCATCAAAGCAGTTGGTAAGGCATTGGTAAAGTCAGTATTGATACCTGTAAAACTAAATAACCATTTGAGAAAATCTACCACATAATTCAAGGCTCCAGAATTACGAAAAGCACTTATGGCCACCAACATACCCACCAAATACGGAATTACCTTGACGGCGGTTTCGAAACCACTTTTGGCCCCCTCAATAAAAGTCGGAAAAATATCTACTTTTTTGTATAATGCACCACCTACAAATCCAGAAATAAAGGTCATCAAAACCAAATTGCTCACCACCTTCGAAACCACCTCAATTTCTTCTTTTGGCAAACTAGAAAAATACCACAAAACAAAACCGATAAATCCAGTAATTCCCAACAGCCAAGACATGAGTACCTTATCAAAGAAATTCAATCTTTGCTTGATACCTACAAAAAGCAAACCAGTCAGAGTAGCTACATAAACAGATATCAGTGCCGGAATAAAAATATCAGATGGGTCAGCAGCTTTATAAATAGCACGCTGAGCCATTATAGAAATAGGAATTAGCACTGGTCCGGCACTGTGCAAAACCATAAACATGATTTGGGAATTCGAGGCAGTATCTTTTTTAGGATTAAGCTCTTGCAAACTCTGCATCGCTTTTAAACCGAAAGGCGTAGCAGCATTGTCCAAACCGAGCATATTAGCCGAAAAATTCATAATCATCTGTCCATTAGCTGGATGATCTCTCGGCACCTCAGGAAAAAGCCTACTAAAAAAAGGTGCTATAATTTTGGCCAGACGCCTAATAACCCCAGCCTCTTCACCGAGCTTCAAAATACCCAAAAAGAAGGTCATCACGCCAGCAAGAGGAAGTGCTAACTTCATAACCGCAGATTCAGCTGAATCAAACATTCCTTCTATTATAATTTTAAAAATTTCGGTGTCGCCGAAAAAAATCAACTTAATAAGTGCAACAACAAAAGCAACAAGAAAAAAACCAATCCAGATATAATTCAGAACCATGCTTAGCGGGTAGTTTTATAAAAGAAGCAAATTAGTTTTTTATCTTAGATTTCGGAATATTTCTAATGGATATTTTACGATATTTACGAATTCAAACTTTAGAACCTTCAGAAAATTCATGAGCATAAACTTCGAAAAACCTCTTTTGAAGGCTTTGAAAATTGTATTAAGTTTCCTACTAACAGTAAGTTGTACGGAAAACACAAACTCTGGCTCAGAAAAACATCAAGATAAGGACTCGACAGAGATAGTTATATCTTTAGAAATGTCAGACTACGAGTCTTCTATGCAGAACCAAGGATTGGTAAACATTCAAAAATTAGACAGCTCACTTGTGGTAGATTTAAAGTACAGCAGTACAGATAATTTTTTTGGCGAGGATGTTTATGGCATTTTGAAGAATGCCTATCTTCAGGAGAAACCAGCCAGAGCCCTAAAGGCGGCCAACGAAGCCCTTATGGCAACTCACCCGAATTTAAGGCTAATTATCTATGATGCTGCACGACCTATAGAAATTCAAAAAGTCCTTTGGAATAAACTAGATAGCTTACCACCAAAAAAACGAAAGGATTTTGTGGCAGACCCATTGGAAGGTTCGATACACAACTTCGGTTGTGCAGTTGATCTATCCATTTACAATTCCGAAACCAAGGAAGCGTTAGACATGGGCACAAAATACGACTACTTTGGCCACCTGGCCTATCCAAGACTCGAAAACCAAATGCTTCAACAGGGGAATTTAACCGAAAAACAATTAGAAAATCGGCAGTTACTCCGGAAAGTGATGCAGTCCGCAGGCTTTGAACCCATAACCAGCGAGTGGTGGCATTTCAACTATTACTCAAGAAAAAAGGCGAAAGAGTTGTACAAAATAATAGAATAAAAAAATCCAGTAAATCGATTAGGAAAAATCAACTACTGGATTGTAAAAGCATGGACTAAGTTAGGCGACAGTTTTATAAAAATTAGTATTCAAAGGCCATATCTAATCGCTATGACGGAATTGTGTTGTTTCAGATCAAGAGATTCAGAAAAAATCTACTTGACACAAAGTTCATTTATAATTTTCAGTTTGAAAAACTCCACATTTCCTGATAATAAGATAAATATTTGTTATTCAACTATTTAATCATTTTCTAATTCCCAAAATCAGGTATTTTCACCTAGCAAAACAGGTATTTTTACCTACTGCAATTTTTGGTGCATTTTTAGTGTTAAGTTTACTTCAAAAAAAGCTTTGTAGAAAATCCACTTTCTTGGGTTTTAAATAAGGCAAAATAGAATACAAAATATTATCTTTGCGGTTTAAAGTAAATTGGAGTGATTGAAAAAATAGAAAATATATTTACTGAAGTAGAACAATTTTTACTTGAAAAAAAATTGACGCACGAAGACTTTAGATTAAAATACTTAAGTAGAAAGGGCGTTCTTAACGAGCTTTTTGAGGACTTTAAAAAAATAAGCGGCGACCAAAAGCGTTTGGTTGGTCAAACCCTCAACAATTTAAAAAACAGACTGGAAGAGGTACATGTAGAGCTTTCAGCTAACAATATTGCAAATGTTTCTCCCAAAAACCAATCTCAAGTTTTAGATCTTACACTCCCAGAAATCCAGAATCAAATTGGAAGTTTGCATCCACTAAGCATTGTAAGACAGAAGATTGTTGAAATATTTGCTAGAATGGGCTTCAACACCGAGGATGGCCCCGAAATCGAAACGGATTGGTACAATTTTTCTGCCTTGAATTTTGCTGAAAACCACCCTGCAAGAGAAATGCAGGATACTTTTTTTGTAGAAAAAAACGAAGTAACCAAAGACGACTTATTGCTGAGAACACATACCTCTAATGTCCAAATAAGACTAATGGAGTATAAAAAACCACCTATAAGATCCATAATGGTCGGTAGAGTGTACAGAAATGAGGCGATTTCAGCCAGAGCACATTGCCAATTCCATCAGGTAGAAGGGCTTTATGTTGATAAAAATGTAAGTTTTAAAGACCTGAAGGACACTCTTTTTCATTTTGCCAAAGAAATGTTCGGTAAAGACACTAAAATCAGACTCAGACCAAGCTACTTTCCTTTTACAGAACCAAGTGCAGAAATCGACATCACTTGTTTTATTTGTCATGGAGACGGCTGCAATATTTGCAAACATTCGGGATGGGTTGAAATAGCCGGCTCTGGAATGGTGGACCCAAATGTATTGGCCAACTGCAACATAGACCCCGAAGAATACACTGGATTTGCTTTTGGTATGGGAATTGAGAGAATAACTATGCTCAAGTATGGTATCAACGATTTACGATTGTTTTTTGAAAATGACGTAAGATTTTTAAAACAATTCAACGGACTATAATATTACAATCTATTAACCAGCTCAAAACTATAAATGTATCAACCTGTAAAGTATTTAATTAGTATTGTCAGCTTTTACTTGCTGGGCCTAATGCTATGTAATGCCCAGATAAATATAAAAATCCCTTACGAAAAATCTGTTTTTCAAAGAAACAACAACAACTTAGGAAACATTTATATCACCGGTACACTGGATCAAGACGCAGATCGTGTAGAAGCAAGACTTGTACCGAGAATAGCCAATCAAGGCCAGCAAACAGACTGGAAAGTAATAGACAATGTCATAGATGGGCTTAGTTTCACAGGTTCTTTAGAGGGCAGTGGCGGGTGGTATAGATTAGAAGTACGAGCCGTTCAGAGCGAACAGATAACCTTCACGAAGTCAGTGGAGAGAGTTGGCATAGGCGAAGTATTTGTAATTGCTGGTCAATCAAATGCACAAGGTGATGGTAATAATATAAACGCCAAAGCTGCTACCGATGAGCGAGTTGTGGCGTTTGAACCCAATTACTTCGACCACCGAACGGCCCTGATTCAAAATTTTCCGGCCACCTTAACAATTGATAAATTCACAAATTTAGGTAGCAACACAAACATTGGCCCACTAGGATACTCAGCTTGGTGTTGGGGAGAATTGGGCGATCTTCTGGTAAAAAAGCTTAACGTTCCGGTATTGTTTTATAATGCCGCTCTTTCAGGAACTTCGACAGAAAACTGGCTATCTTCCATTTCCGGGAAAGACACCTATCATTTGTTTACCGGACAAAAATTCGAAAAATTCATGCCATATCATGCTCTGCGTAGAACGTTACACTCTATGTTAAGTATCTATGGGATGAGGGCTATTTTGTGGCATCAAGGCGAATTTGATGGTGTTTCAAGACTTACCGAGCAAAACTATTATAATAACCTCCGCGATTTGATTCAAGAAACCCGCAACAACGTAGGCGAAAAAATCCCTTGGGTTGTGGCAAGAGTTTCGAGGTTTCAAGGTATCAATTACCCATCTATAATTTCTGCACAAAACAATATAATAAACAACATAGAAAGCGTGTGGGCCGGCCCTACAACTGACGACATTCAACCATTCAGGCCTGACGGAGCACATTTCGAAAACAACAGCAGTGTAAATGGACTTAGCCAATTGGCAGATGCTTGGAACCTATCTCTGACCAATAATTTCTTTTCTCAAATTTCGCCAGTAGTGGCCAAAGGCCTTGCAGAAATCAAATATAACTGTTTGAGTTCAACAGAGGTGAATTTTAGATTTGACAAAATTTATCAAAGTTACCTCTGGAGTAACAACAGTTCTAATAGCCAATTGAATGCTTCTGATGGTGAAATAAGTGCCATACTTCGAGACGGCTACAGCAACCTTATCTACACCAATCAGATTAAGGTGGGCAGCGTATATCCAAAGATTGCTCCGACAATCACTCCGAGTGTCAGTATAGTTGGATGTGTTGGAAAATCGGTTGAATTACAGGCCAATCCATCAAAGTATGAGGTAAATTGGAACAATGGTCTGATTGCTAATAAAATAAATGCCAATCAGGTTGGACAATATTTCGCCAGTTATCGCTCTGCACAAGGTTGTTTATCTCCAAAATCCAATGATTTGTTCCCAGTTTTTGTAAATGCACCTCAAAAACCAACCATAGACCTCCTCAATTCGGATGGATATGAATGTCTTGGAAATATCATTAAATTCAAAGTCTTTAATCCTCAAAACCACGATGTAGTATGGAGCACTGGACAAAAAACGCAAGAATTGAGTATTACCGATAACCAGAAGATCCCGATAAAAGTAACTTTATACAGTAATTATGACTGTCCATCACCAGAATCGGATACTTTGAAATACAGATTTTTATCAAATCCAAAAACCCCGAATATCGAAAAAACTGGACCTTTCTCGGTCAAAGCAATTGAACTAGAGCCCGTACAAAAATTCGAATGGTTTTTGGATAATAATCCTCTGACCTCACAAATCCAACCAGATTTATTTGTAAACTCCAACGGGTTATATTCCGTAAAAGCAGTTAAATCATTATTAACCACCACCAATAGAGTTTTAGAATGTAAGTCTGGAGTATCATCGCAGTTGTCTATTACTAAGGATAGAAACCTCTTCGGTATCAGTGTATATGCCAACCCAGTGAGCGATGGAAAAGTAAAAATTGCAGCGGACAGAGAGCTTCAAAATGTGATAGTGTCGATATACAATGACTTAGGCCAGAAAGAATATGAAACAACTTTCGAAACCCTTAAGCTACCAGTTGAGATTGACCTCTCTGCCAAAAAGATTACGGGAAAAAGAATCCTAAAAATGAACTACATGGGCTTAACACGTTCATTTCCATTGATTTTTGAATAAAAATCCCAAAGTAAAATACCCGTAGAAACACTTACATTAAAAGAATGTTTGGTACCGAACTGTGGTATTTCTACAACCATATTTGCCAAGTCAATTATCTCTTGTTTTACGCCAAAGACTTCGTTTCCTAGAACAAAAGCGTATTTCTGACCGTTTTCGGGATAAAATTTATCTAACGAAACACTATCTCTTACCTGTTCTAAAGGCAGTATCTTCCAACCTTCAGACTTTAGCTGCCGAATAAGTTCAACAGCATCAACAACATGCTCCCACAAAACAGAATCTGTTGCTCCTAAAGCTGTTTTTTCGATTTCTCGATGTGGCGGCTGAGCAGTAATACCACACAAATATATTTTCGAAGCCAAAAAGCAATCTGCTGTTCTAAAAATCGAACCCACGTTGGCCATACTTCTGATGTCATCCAGAATAAGACAAAAATTGCTCTTTTCTGACTTCTTAAAGTCTCCTACCGATAGTCGGTTGAGCTCGTCCATTGATAATTTACTCATGATCTGTTCAATTTCCCGAGAAAAATTTTCTTAAAACTCAAAATCAAGTTTTCAAAATCTCAGTTTTCCTGAAGGTTTTTTTTAAATTTCGGGGCAAATCTAAATATTATATCATGGAAAACTCTATTGCTCGGCGAGAAACCATTAAAAAAATACTTCTTTCAGGTCTTAGCTTACCGCTGATGATTGATCAAGAGGACATCATGCTCAATGGGAAAATTAAACATTCGGTATGCAAATGGTGCTACAACTCCATTCCGCTTGATGAATTCGCAGGAGCAATAAAGAAAATCGGTATTGCGGCCATCGATTTGATTTCACTGGATCAGTTTCCAGTATTGAAAAAACACAACATTCCCTGCTCGATGGTATCGATTTCGAGTCAAGAATGGGGAATAACAAAGGGCTGGAATAGAACGGAGCATCACCAAGGGCTGATAAAATGGTATAAATATTTGATAGATGAAACCGCCAAAGCAGGGTATAAAAACATAATCTGTTTCTCAGGAAACCGTGAAGAGGGTCTCGACGACGAGATAGGCCTAGAAAACTGTGCAGAGGGACTTTCAAAAATAATTGGATATGCCAAGCAGAAAAAAATCACCCTAGTTATGGAGTTGCTCAATAGCAAAATAGATCATAAGAACTATATGTGCGATAGTACAGACTGGGGCGTTGAACTCTGTAGAATGGTTGATTCTGAAAATTTCAAGTTACTTTTTGACATTTACCATATGCAAATTATGGAGGGAGACATCATACGCACCATAAACGAAAACCATAAGTTTTTTGGTCATTATCATACTGGCGGAGTACCTGGTAGAGCCGAAATAGACGAAACACAAGAGCTCAACTATCCAGCAATTATGAGGGCAATCGCTGCTACTGGCTTCCAAGGTTTTGTTGGGCAAGAGTTTATTCCCAAAAATCCTGACAAAATAGGCTCCCTCACTAAGGCCATTACACTTTGCGACATCTAAATAGTTTACTACTTAAATCTTTATTGATAACTTTGTAAAAAAAATAAGGAATGCAGCAGATAAAACTAGATGCCATTGAAGAGGCGATAGAGGATATAAAAAATGGCAAGGTTATTATCGTCGTGGATGACGAAGACCGCGAAAATGAGGGGGATTTTATTTGTGCTGCAGAAAAAATAACACCTGAGTTGGTAAACTTCATGGTGAAAGAAGGACGTGGACTTATGTGTGCACCTCTGACAGCCGAAAGATGCAAAGAACTGGGCCTCGACCCCATGGTAAGAAAAAATACGGCAGAACATGAAACGGCATTCACTGTTTCGGTCGACCTACTTGGACAGGGCTGTACAACTGGTATCTCCGCTTCGGATCGCTCAAAAACCATTCAAGCACTCGTAAACCCAGTAACCAAACCTGAAGATTTGGGTAGACCGGGGCACATATTTCCGCTGATAGCTGCCGAAGGCGGTGTATTGCGTAGAACTGGCCATACAGAGGCCGCCATAGACTTTGCAAAATTGGCAGGCCTAAATCCTGCAGGAGTTTTGATAGAAATTCTTAACGAAGATGGCACTATGGCCCGTTTACCAGAATGCAGAGTTTTAGCCGACAAATTCGACCTTAAATTGGTATCCATCAAAGACTTAATAGCTTACCGACTAGAAAAAGAAAGTCTTATAAAACGCGAAATAGGCGTAAACATGCCTACAGAATGGGGCAATTTTGAAATGATAGCTTTTAGGCAAATAAACAATGACCAGCTTCATTTGGCATTGGTCAAGGGCACATGGGAAGAAGACGAACCTATTATGGCCCGAGTTCATTCTTCATGTGTTACGGGCGATATTTTTGGATCTTGTAGGTGTGACTGCGGGCAACAGCTCCATGCAGCCATGGAAATGGTCGAAAAAAATGGTAAAGGAGTAATTGTTTATATGAACCAAGAAGGCCGAGGAATTGGCCTTTTGAACAAACTAAAAGCCTATAAACTCCAGGAACAAGGCAGAGATACTGTGGAAGCCAATCTAGAGTTGGGCTTCAGTGCAGATGAGAGAGATTATGGTGTTGGTGCTCAAATTTTGAGGAACCTCGGTGTTTCAAAAATCAATTTGATTTCAAACAATCCTAAAAAAAGAGTAGGATTAATGGGCTATGGGCTAGAAATAGTAAATTGTGTTCCAATCGAAATTGAGTCGAACCCACACAATGAGGGTTATCTAACAACCAAAAGAGACAAACTAGGCCATAATATTATGAAATAAAATATCAAGACTGCGGATTTCCGTTTAGAATGAATAAAATTCATTTTTAAAATAATTTAATATTTAAAAATACGTTATTTTGCACGAAATATCCTAATAAGCATTTAAATGAAAAAAACGCTCCTTGTTTGCCTAATTTCCATTGGGAGTTTTGCACAAAACGCTATATCCATAATTCCAAAACCCGAGAGCATTACCCAAGGAAAGGGGAAGTTTACGATAAATTCTGCCACTCAAATCGTAGTAGAGTCTAACAACACCGAAGCTCGCGATGTGGCCGAACAATTGGCCATAAGACTGAAAATTGTTTCTAACAAACCGATTGATATTGGCTCTGCAAATGGCAACAATAAGATTGTTTTTTCGAAAGATCAGACAATAGAAAAAGAAGGCTATAATCTAAAAGTAACTCCAACTGGAGTAACCATTGCGGCATCTAACCCAATTGGGCACTTTTATGGCCTTCAGACACTTTTGCAGCTTTTTCCAAGCCAAATTTTAAGTAGTTCGACTCAACCAAACCTTAGCCTAACACTATCCGAATGCACTATAAAAGACAAACCTAGGTTTGAATACAGAGGAATAATGATGGATGTTGGCAGGTATTTCTATCCAGTAGAATTCATCAAAAAACTGGTTGATGTTATAGCTTTTCACAAGCTAAACACACTTCACCTACACCTAACCGAAGACCAAGGTTGGAGAATAGAAATCAAAAAATACCCAAAACTAACTGAGATTGGTTCTGTTAGAAAGGAATCAATGCTGGGCCACCATAGAGACCAAAAATACGATGGCAAACCCCATGGCGGATTCTACACTCAAGATCAAATCAGGGATTTGGTGACTTATGCTCAGCGAAAGTATGTAACCATTGTACCGGAAATCGAAATGCCGGGCCACGCATTAGCTGCAATTGCCTCCTACCCAGAGCTAGGCTGCACAGGCGAGCAATACGAAGTCGGGACCGAGTGGGGTGTTGAAGAAAGAGTTTTTTGCCCAAATGAGAAAACTTTTGAATTCCTAGAAAATGTACTAACGGAAGTAATCGACTTATTTCCAAGCCAGTACATACATATAGGCGGTGACGAATGTCCTAAAATAGCCTGGAAAAACTCACAGTTCTGTCAAGATTTAATGAAAAAAGAAGGTTTGAAAGATGAACACGAACTTCAGAGTTACTTTATTCGAAGAATCGACAAATTTGTAAGCTCGAAAGGAAGAAAAATTATAGGTTGGGACGAAATATTGGAGGGAGGTTTATCCCCGAATGCTACAGTAATGTCGTGGAGAGGGGTTGACGGTGGCATTGCCGCGGCCAAGCAAAAACACGATGTTATAATGTCGCCCAACAGCCACATGTACTTAGATTATTACCAAGGTAGTGCTTCTAGTGAGCCATTGGCCATCGGAGGTTTCCTGCCAATCGAAAAGACCTATTCTTTTGAGCCTTTTGCTCCCGAACTTACGGCTGAGGAATCAAAATACATAAAAGGCGTGCAAGCCAATTTGTGGACAGAGTATATCTCTAAACCTGAACACGCCGAATATATGCTTTTCCCAAGAGCCCTAGCTACTGCCGAAATAGGATGGTCTTCAAAGGAAAAAAACTTTGAGGATTTCAGCAAACGCATGACCAAACATTTTGAAAGACTTGACCAACTGGCAGTAAATTACTCCAAAGCATTCTACAGTGTGGCGTTTTCAACTTCTAAAAACAGCCTGAATCAGCCCTTGGTTTCGCTGAGCTCTAACGATAAAAATGGCATCATTAGATATACAATGGATGGCACCAAACCGAATGAGAAATCTCTGGTATATTCTGATGCCAAAAAAATCACAATAGATGGCGATAGAACCATAGCTGCGGCTTATTTCACCAAAAGTGGACAAATGTTGGGGGCACCAACCATGAAATCATACGTAATTTCGAAGTCTACCGGTAAAACCTACAGCCTGAGCAAAGAACCAAAAAAATATAACGGCGGCGAAAAGTATGCACTTACAAATGGTATAAGAGGCGAAAACAATAGCAACGACCCTTGGGTTGGTTTTCAGGGCGAAAATTTTGACTTCACGATGGATTTTGGTCAAAAAACATTTTTCAATACGGTTTCAGTGGGATTTCAAGGGGCTTACGCTTCATGGATAATGCCTCCAAAAAACATTGAAATCTTTGTATCAGACGATAACAAAACTTTTAAATCAATCAAGAAAATGGAGTTGGGTTCGGCCGTAAAGAAAGAGAATTTTGTTCAGCAGCTCAATATTTCGGTGGGCAATAGCAACGCAAGGTACCTGAAAATAGTAGCAGAAAATTATGGTAAACTTCCGGAAGATCATCCTGGAAAGGGAAGCCCAGCATGGCTATTTGTAGATGAAGTTTCAGTGAAATAAGAAAATACGAAATTCTAATTTGGAGCATTTCCTTTACAGAAATGCTCCTTTTTTTTAAAACAAAATTAACCCAAAGTGTTTTGATTTTCGAAACAATACCTATCGGCACAATGTTTATCTCAATAAAAAAAGATGAGAGTTTTAATAACAGGAGGTAGCGGTTTGATAGGCAAGGCACTTACAAAAAGACTGTTGACCGAGGGTCATCAGGTAAACATTCTTACTCGCAAAATCACCCATACCAGTGCCGCCAAAGAATTCCTATGGGACGGTCAATCTGTTGATAGCAAAGCTTTTGAAGGTATAGAAGTGCTCGTTCACTTGGCCGGAGCAGGTATTGCAGACAAAAAATGGACCTCAGAAAGGAAACAGGAAATTATAGATAGCAGAGTAAAATCCATAGAGCTTATTGGTAAAAAATATGCAGGAAGCTCGTTGAAGGCAATCGTTGGAGGTTCAGCAATTGGCTATTATGGCGGAGATTCTGGCGAAACGCAAAATGACGAGAACTCTCCTCATGGAAACGATTTCATGGCCGAGTGTTGTGTAAAGTGGGAAAAAGCAGAGGAAGATTTTGCAAAAAGAAAGAACCTCAGATTAGTAAAGGTCAGAACTGGAGTAGTTTTGGATGCTGAAGACGGTGCATTACCACAAATCACCAAACCCATAAAATATTATGCTGGCACGGCTCTTGGCTCAGGCAAACAGTGGATGTCTTGGATACATATTGATGATATTGTGGAAATATTTTACCAATCCATTGTGAACGAAGACATAAAAGGCACCATTAATGGGGTGGCTCCAAACCCCGTTCGCAACCAAGACTTCACAAGATTGGCTGCCGAAGTCATGAAAAAGAAATTAATTCTGCCCAATGCTCCAGCTTTTATACTCAAAATGATTTTAGGAGAAATGTCGGTGGTAGTTTTAGGAAGCAGTAGAGTTTACAACTCACAAACACTCCCGTTCGAGTTTAAATATGAGTATCTCGAAAATGCACTAAGCAATTTATTGGTCAAAAATTGATTTAGCCCACAGCTTGAGACTTACTCTGATACTTTATGCCCCTGAATATCAATAATATACTCACATACATGATTACATGAGAGATGTCATTGTGGTTAAACCATTTGGAGAACGACAATTTCTGGGCATGCACATAAATGGTCAAAAAAGAAATTATAAAACCAAAACTGATGTAGGTTCGGTGTACCCAGTTTTCTAATTTTAAAGGAAAAAACACCACCACCATTTGGGTCATAGCTATGAGCGAATTGACAGCTACAACTCTGAAATCAAAGAAATAAAAAACCGAAGGTAAAAAGATTAACATCTGAAATATGGAAAGCCCAAGCATCCATTTCCTCACATTTTCATTCTTTAACTCTCCAAATGCAGCAGCTTGAGCAAAAAAAGTAGAAAAACCGGCCGTGACTTGCATGACTAGCCATACGGAATTGTAAAAGGCATTATTATGTCTTTCAAAAATACCATGTGAAAGAGCACCAAGTAATGTAGAAAAACCAAGAAAAAGATAGAATTTAAGCCAATGAGATTGGCTACTGCAGTTGTCATTTAGTTTTTGAATACTGAAAAAAAAGTAGAAACAACTTATGGACAAGAGCAAATCTGTTAGCGAAGTTACCGGCTCTGAGAGAACCGTACGAAGCTGCTCGATAAAGTTAATAATGATATTCATAGCTAATTGGGTCACTCTTTCCTAGGCCTTGAATGGAGATCTGAATCTGTCACTCCGCTAAGAAAATTTTAATAGGTATATAGGTTTTGTGCTAAACTAATAAAACTATTTGACTTACCCAATTATGCCGGCACAACATTAAATTTCTGTACAGGACTTTAAGATACTGCTTCGTTTGTCAACAATTTACTTACTTACTCAGCATCCAGTGCTTTCAGTACACGCAAAAAAAAGACTTTCAAGTATTTAACCCCAAACCCATTTTGTAAATTTAGCCCTTAGGCCAATACTTTTTTGACATAATTTCCAAAAAAAAAAGACACTAAACGCGTTTCTCGAAAAAGAAGTTTTAATTTTGCGGCACAGAAAATCGAGTATCTAAATTATCAAATTAATCAATGTCAGTATTGAATTCTACGCCAAACAGAGACAATCAAATTTTTGATTTAATTCAAAAAGAGCATAACAGACAGCTACATGGAATTGAGCTGATTGCCTCTGAAAATTTTGTTTCACCACAAGTTATGGAAGCCGCTGGTAGTGTGCTCACCAACAAATACGCCGAGGGATTGCCTGGAAAGAGGTACTATGGAGGCTGTGAAGTGGTTGACGAAGTGGAGCAGATTGCAATAGATCGACTAAAAGAACTTTTCAAATTGTCGTGGGCAAACGTTCAGCCACACTCTGGTGCTCAAGCAAACATGGCCGTATTTTTGGCTTGTTTACAACCGGGCGACAAAATTTTAGGATTTGACCTGTCACATGGCGGCCACTTGTCTCATGGTTCTCCTGTAAATATATCTGGAAAATACTTCCAGCCATTTTTCTATGGTGTTGAAAAAGAAACTGGACTTATAAACTGGGATAAAGTTGAAGAAACTGCCACCAAAGAAAAACCAAAATTGATTATTTGTGGTGCTTCGGCTTACTCAAGAGACTGGGATTATGCGAGACTTAGGGCCATAGCAGATAAAGTTGGTGCAGTACTTTTGGCAGATATCTCCCACCCTGCCGGCCTTATAGCCAAAGGTCTTTTGGCAGATCCATTTGATCATTGTCATATCGTGACCACCACCACTCACAAAACCCTAAGAGGAACCAGAGGCGGTGTAATAATGATGAGAAACGATTTTGAAAACCCTTTTGGTATCACTACTGCGAAAGGAAAAATCAGATCGATGGCCTCACTTTTGGACTCGGGTGTTTTCCCTGGCACACAAGGTGGCCCATTGGAGCATATCATTGCAGCTAAGGCAGTTGCATTTGGCGAGGCCCTGTCAGATAGCTTTGGAGCGTATGCCGTACAGGTTCAGAAAAATGCCAAGGTCATGGCACAAGCTTTTGTGGACAAAGGCTACAGTGTGATATCTGGTGGAACTGACAACCACTTGGCACTTATAGACCTTCGTCCGAAAGGATTAACAGGTAAATTGGCAGAAAATACACTTATCAAAGCCGACATAACAGTTAACAAAAACATGGTTCCTTTTGATGATGCCACAGCCATGACAACCTCTGGCATGAGAGTTGGTACTGCAGCCATGACTACACGCGGACTGGTAGAAAGTGATTTTGTAAGAGTGGTTGACTTGGTAGACAAGGTATTAATGAATCATGACAATGAGTCAGTGATCACAAGTGTAAGAAATGAAGTTAATGAGTGGATGAAAGCATTCCCACTTTTCAAATAATTATTTTAGACTAAAAAATACCCCATCTGAATGTTTAGATGGGGTATTTTGTTTTAAAGAAGTGTATTAAATTATTACATTTGCATAAAGAAATCAAACAAATGCCCTTAGATCAATCTCCTTATATACATTACGACGACAACGAAGACGAACAAAACGGTGAGCATGCCGAAAAGGAAATGACCTTTATTGAGCATTTAGAAGAGCTTAGGTGGCATATTATTCGTTCTGTAGCGGCCATACTTATCTTTATGATTGTGGCTTGGGTCATGATGGGTAAAATATTCAACCTCATTATACTAGCTCCTTCAAGGCCAGACTTTTGGACATACAGAAAACTTTGTGAGTTAGGAAATAAAGTGGGTATTCCCAGCCTTTGCGTCGAAAAACTCAACTTCTCGCTAATGAGTCGTGAGGTTTCCGGGCAGTTTATGATGCAGCTTACTGCTTCTGCTATAGTGGGACTTTTGGTGGCGTTTCCATATGTTTTTTGGGAAATATGGAGATTTATAAAACCAGGTTTAAAGATTACTGAGAAAAAAGCGGCCACTGGTTCGGTTTTCTTTGTGACTACCTTGTTTTTCTTAGGTATTATGTTTGGCTATTATGTAGTAGCTCCTTTCGCCATTAACTTTTTGGTAAACTTTCAGATAGATCCTAGTATTGAAAATCAATTTGATATTCAGTCTTACATTTCTGTTTTAGCCACACTTACATTAGCCTGTGGAGTAACCTTCCAGCTTCCTATGGCAATATTAGTTTTAACCCGTATAGGCATAGTTACTCCTGCATTTTTGAAAGAATATAGAAAACATGCCTTCGTTATAATACTCATAGTTGCGGCCATTATTACACCTTCTCCGGATATGATTAGCCAGGTTTTGGTGGCCATTCCATTATATATCTTATTCGAAATCAGTATATTGGTATCGCAAAGAATTTACAACAAGAAACTAAAAGAAACCGAATCATGACAAAAAGACAAGGCTTATTCCCTATTCAAAATGCTGCTTTCGCATTGATAATTTTGGTAATTGTGGTTTATGCCTTGTATATTTTGAAAGATATTTTTATACCCTTCATAATTGCTGGACTTCTTTCGTTCTTGCTATTTCCGATATCAAGGTTTCTTGAAAAATACCATTTTCCAAGACCGTTGGCTATTTTAGTTTCTATTGTGGTGGCTTTATCATTATTGGGTTCTATTATCTATTTCTCGTACACTCAGATAATCCAGTTGGAAAGCTTAATCCCTTTAATAGAGAAAAAAGGCACCGTTTGGATTACAGCCATTGAAAAACTTCTGAGACGGAATCTCCACATCAATCAAAACCAATTGGTGGCAGAAAGTCAAAAATATATGACGGAGGTATTAAAAAATAGCACCAAACTGATCGGACAAACACTTAGCACCACCTCGGGTTTTCTTATAAATTTCTCATTATTACCCCTATACATTTTTTTGTTCTTGCTGTACAGAGACTTCCTCAAGACTTTTGTGTATAAACTAATGCGAAATAGCAGTAAGCATACCATATCCAATACCATTAATAAAATAAATGGCGTGGTGAGAAACTATATCGTAGGGCTTCTTTTGGTTATTCTTATTGTTGGTATTTTAAATACGGGGGCACTTTATTTCTTAGACATAGAACATGCTCTTTTCTTTGGCTTCTTTGCATCCTTTTTGGTGCTGATTCCTTATATCGGCATAGCTATTGGTTCAGCATTACCCATATTAGTAGCCCTAATAACCAAAGATTCTTACTGGTATCCGTTGGGTGTTGCTGCTTCTTTTTTTGTGATACAATTCCTTGAAGGCAACTTCATAACTCCCTTTATAATAGGCAACAAAGTAAGCATAAACTCTCTTGCGGCTATCATATCCTTACTCCTATTTGGTAACCTTTGGGGAATCAGTGGATTGGTTTTGGCATTACCCCTTACGGCCATCATCAAGGTTATATTTGATTCCTCCGACTCGCTTAAAGCGTGGGGATTCCTACTTGGCGACTCCGACCATATCGATGTTCAGGTTACCAAAAAACATTTCAACTTTAAAAATTTCGGCAAATAAGCAAGCGATGAAATAAAGCTTAATTCTGCCAAAAATCTGGTTTTATTCCATGATTTTGTGAGCATTTTATTATTCGTTGTCTTACCAAATCAATACCTGCGGAATATCTCTACAAACTAGCTTTTTTTATCTATTTAGTTGTCCAAATATTTAGTTTATCTGCTATATTTGAGTACAATAAAGAAGTAATAAAACGAGCAATCGTACAACAAGAAAATGGATTTAAAGGATAATCTTTTTGAGATTATTAAGGTCAATGCCTCTCAAAAAGAACAAGATTGGATTGAAACAAAAGCCAATGGCAGTTTACAATCTATGCAGACCGCGTTTGTAGCTACTCCAAGGTTTATCAGTAAGACGCCGGTCAACTCCGATATCACGCTCCGAGGCATTAGTTTTGAAACTTGGACATTAGACAGACTAGTGCGTGCTTATTTTTTGGTCTGTTTAGATAATTCAGACATAGAAATCTACATCAAAACGCTAAATACCCTTTTTGAAACTGCTGAAAACAACGAGGCTGTAGCCCTAATTTCATCTTTGGCACTTCTCGAAAATCCTGAATCTTGGCTTTTACGAGCCACCGATGCCGTAAGAACCAACATAGGAGTGGTGTTTGATGCCATTGCATTCGACAATCCTTACGCAAAGACCTATTTCTCAGAATTAGCTTGGAATCAGTTGGTTCTGAAGTGTATTTTTAATGACAAACCGATACACAAAATACAAGGATTGGACGAAAGACCCAATAAAGAGTTGGCGATTTCCATTTCTAATCTTGCACATGAACGCTGGGCGGCAGGCCGTACCATTCCTCCGCAAGCGTGGCGGTTGGTTACTAATTTTTTAGATGAAATAATCTTGGAGGATATCAAAAAACTCTTTGCCTCCACAAATGATAATGACCAATTGGCGGCTGCCTTAGTTTGTAAAAACAGTGAATTCCCACTCGCAAAAAGTGAGTTAATAAAACATATTGAACTAGACGAAAAAGCTAAAAATCTCTCTTGGAGTGCTTTAGAAGTGTAGAAAGAACTTATTGAAATTCCTTAATGAAATGTGCCAAAAAGAATCAGAAATAAAACAAAACCCTTCTCATTTTGAAGGTACTGCTGAAGAACTAGAAATGTCAAAAACCATACAGGCCAACTACATGGACTATGTGAAAGGTATGAAATTCTTTGACCCGCATATTCACATGACATCCAGGACGACGGACGATTACACCGCCCTGGTAGATGCAGGCGTAGTGGCCATTATAGAGCCGGCCTTTTGGCTCGGGCAACCTCGAACAGGTTTAGCTTCTTTCAAAGATTACTACAGCAGCTTGGTAGGCTGGGAGCGTTTTCGTTCGTCACAATTTGGCATCAAGCATTATTGCACCATAGGATTGAACTCAAGAGAAGCCAACAACGAAGCTCTTGCTGAGGAAGTTATGGAAATCTTGCCTTTATTTTTATACAAAGAAGGTGTGGTAGGCGTTGGAGAAATTGGCTTTGACGACCAAACCGCTGCAGAGGAAAAATATTACCGTCAGCAGTTAGAAATGTCAAAAGAGGCTGGCTTACCTGTGCAAGTACACACGCCGCATAGAGACAAAAAGAAAGGAACAGAATTGAGCATGTCCATTGCCTTGGAGCACGCCATTGACCCAGGAATGGTAATCATCGACCATAACAATGAAGAAACCGTGGAGAGTGTTCTGGACAAAGGATTTTGGGCGGCATTTACCATTTACCCTTTCACTAAAATGGGTAATGAACGCATGGTAGAACTCGTAAAAAAGTATGGGCCAGAACGAATCATGATAAATTCTGCTGCAGACTGGGGTATAAGCGATCCATTGGCAGTGCCAAAAACAGCCGCCTTGATGAAAATCAGGGGAATTTCAGATGAAGCTATAAAAATGGTTTGCTACCAAAACGCCATTGATGCCTTTGCTCAAAGTGGACAAATAAATGTGGCGGACTTCGAGACACCACAAGTAATCGATCAAAGTCTAAAATTCAATGGAAATACCGTTTTAAGAGGCGGACAGATTCCGAGAGTGGACAAAAATTCTATTTTTATTAGCTAAGTATATTTTGAACATAAAAGCATATCTTCAACTCTGTCGCCCCGCCAATATCATCACAGCTATTGCCGATATTTTGGCAGGAGTAGCAATAGCGAGTTTTGCGACTCCATTAACCGAAATAAATCCGTTTGGGGTAATACTTTTATGTATTTCTACTATTGGTCTGTACGGTGGCGGAATAGTTTTTAATGATATTTTTGATTTAGAATTAGATAAAATCGAGCGGCCTGAAAGAGCAATTCCCAGTGGAAGGATAAGCTTAAGAAATGCCTATATTTTCGGAACTGTGCTTTTGTTAATAGCAATTATTTCCGCTTTTTCGAATGGTAGTTTAAGTGGAATCATCGCAACATTGATCGCAATCTCAGCCCTTGTTTATGACAAATACGGAAAACATCATTCGTTTTT
>NZ_RJUF01000006.1 GCF_024343775.1 Lacihabitans soyangensis
GTTATTATTGGCAGAGAATTAACAGTTATTGAAGTAGTGGCAGAGCTTGAACAACCATTCAAAGAAAGTGTAACTGTATAAATCCCGCTTTGGTTAAGGGATGCCACACTTATTGTAGGATTTTGAATTAGCGAACTAAAACCGTTTGGTCCTGACCATGAAAAATCTCCACTTCCTGTTCAGTCCAAGAATAGTCACCGCCTCCGGAGGAAGTCAGGTTTATAAGATTTCCTTCACATATGTTTTGATTCGAATTTATGGTTATGTTTGGTAAAACATTTACTGTCACGGCTGTTGTAGCACTAGTTGTACATCCATTTGCGGTTACAGTTAAACTATATGTACCAGACTTGTTTGAGGTAGCACCCGTTATTGAAGGGTTTTGTAATGTAGAAACAAAGCCGTCTGGCCCAGTCCACGAATAGTTTCCTCCTCCAGTTGAGGTTAAAGTAATGTTTTGACCCTCACACAACGTCTGAACTGGAGAAATACTAATATTTGGTAAAGTGGTTACTGTTATATTAAAAACCATGTCTCTTGAAGTTACGCCATCAGAAACTCTGATGGTGAAGGTTTCAATACCAGCAAATGAAGAATTTGGTGTATAACTTAAACCATTTGGAGTCACAGTTCCGCCATTTGAGCTTGATGTAGCGTTAAATCCTGCCAAAATTCCGTTTGTAGGACCAGTTACAATACTCCAAGTCAAGGTCTGCCCTACATCTATATCGCTGACTGTTAGTAGATTGTTTAATTGATAAAAACCAGAGTTTTGACAGATGGTTTGATTTTGTGGGCTACTCAATGAAAAACTGGGCTCATTATTTATGATATAAGTCTGGCCCGCTGAAAACCCACTAGTGATGGCGTTTCCAGAATTATCGACAATGGATGTTCCAGAGTTTTTAAGTGTAATAGAGAGCGTCCCAGCACCTGAAATATTGTTAACTGTTACATTATAGAATAAACTACCTAGTGAGGAGAAACCAGATAAATTTCCTTGGACATTGCCTGTGGTTGCGATGCTAAAGTCGGTTAGATCTACTCCTGAAACAGCCTCAGAAAATACAACCCTAAATGTTACAGTATTAACATTGGTAATTTGAGTATTCGGATTACTTCTATTAATTCCTGAAACTACCGGAGCTACGTTGTCGTATTGAATCACAAAACTCGACGGTGCAGTATTTGAATTATTTACCGCATCAAGAAATGAGTTTGCGTTAACTGTTACATTCACTGTTCCGTTGTTTGTAGGGATTAAGTTTGCAGTGTAATTCTGCCCACTTCCTGCAAAATTGGCTATTGAACCGTTTGTTACGTTAAAATCAGTAAAGTCCAAACCTGTAATATTCTCACTTGCAGTGATGGTCAATGGAATAGGACTCACATTGGTAGGGCTATTTATAATGCTACTTATGTTTATTGTCGGGGGCGATTTGTCAATATTGTAGGTATCTCCTGTATTGAATGGCTCATTGGCTAAGGTTGGACTTAAGCCCGTGTCATTGACTAAATTTAGTCTTATAGTCCCGTCTCCGCTACCAGTATTTACAGAAACATTCCAAGTGGTGCCCGAGCCAGAAACAGAACCTACAGAAGCTCCTGTTACTCCAGTTGTAGTTAGACTAAAATTACTTGCAGAGAGTCCGGTAATGGCTGAAGAAAACGTGACTGTAAAATTTACTGATGAAGCATTTGTAGGTGAGGTATTGGCTCTAACTATAGAATTGACATTAGCCGAAACAACGGGAGCGAAAAGAAGGGTGGCATACAATGGCACGTTTGTTCCTCCTGCTGTTGAGCAATTATTCCCACCAGTTTTTTCATTAAGTTGGATTCTATAATTGCCTCCTGTAACGAATGTATGTTCTATCTGAGAGCGAGTGCCGCCAGTTCCGCAGAAATTATCATTGAATGCAATAGAAGTGGATGAGCTTGAAGGGAAAATGGTCAAATAAGTGTCGATTGAGGCGTCGCAAACATCAAATCTCATTTGAGCCCCAGCGGGAACATTTTGCACTTCTACATATTCTCCCGCCCAAACTGCATTGTAAAGCAAGTTTCGATTGCCCACAGTATAATTACTCACATTGGTATTACCTGATGTGCCAAATGATGGAGTATTGTTAAAAGGACATTGTGCTTGGCTGGCGAATATAACCGCCAGAAATAGAAAAAGAGTAAAGAGATTCTTCATGACAATTTGGGTATTAATCATTTAAAATCTCCAAGTTAATACCTGCCTTCAGGTACAATTTTTACTGTTTATCCACTGGTGGTTTATACCAGTTCAAGTGCAGAAATAATTATCAGAAAAGACATTATAACAAGTTTATCTCCATTTATTATATTCCTTTTCTTGTTAAGACAGACCCTCCTTTTAATCCAAATAATTCATTCTGTAAGCTAATGGAGTGATTTTCTTTATAGCCTTAAATTGACGATTGAAGTTTGATAAATTATAAAATCCACTGTCAAAAGCAATCTGCGAAATACTCAGTTTATCGTTTTGTAGCATTTTACAGGCATATTCTATCCTGATATCTGTCAAGAAATTAGAGAAAGTTTTCCTTGTTCTTTTCTTGAAATACCTGCTAAAAGCCGACTCACTCATGTTGGCCAACTGAGCCACGTCGTCAAGTCTTATTTGATTTTTAAAGTTTTCACTAACATGCTCCAAAACTTTTTTTATACGATCCGAATCTACTTCGTTTCTTATCTGAATAGGGTCTGTTGACAAAAATTCAATGTCCTTGCTTTTGGCCATATCGTCAAGTACCTCGAGAAATTTAAGAAGGCGAGCCATGCCTTCCAAGTTGAACATTTCTACAAATTTTGGGTGTATGTTTGCTGAGGTTTCTTTGCTAAACTGCAGACCTCTCTTAGCTCTTTCCAAGAGGTTTTTGATATTGTAACTTTCTGGGGTTTCCCAAAACTGATTTCCAATAAAGTCGGCATTGAAATGCACTACCATAGATTTCGCTCTCAGATTTGGGTTGTTTTTCATGTAAGCCTCATCGCTTTTATAATAATGGGGCAAGAAACTACCAATCATACACAGATCGCCGGGCTCAAAGTCTGTTATGCTGCTACCAACATATTTTTTTCCTGTACTTTCCAACATCAGAACTATCTCTATTTCAGGGTGATAGTGCCATGGAGTAGGAAAGTTTGGTCCATCCATTTTTATCAAATTGAATGAAGTATCGGCCGGGTTCGAAATCTTTAGGAGTTGAGGTTTCATGATAAATTGGTATTTATTTTCCAAAAATATTATATCGCTGTCATATAATCACCATGTACTCACCTGTTTTTAAGACTATTTTTACACAAAGCTTAAATTTACTGTCAAAATATCACCACAATAAGCATCTGCTTAGTAGTTTTTGAAAATTGTTAGCCCTATTTTTGTTAAAATTCTTATAATAAATAATACTTTTATAAGAGAAATTTAACCTTAAATATGAAGAAACAACAAGATAGGAGAAGTTTTTTAAGAGATAGCTCGTTAAAACTGTCGGGCTTGGGTATGTTGCCCTTCATGGCCGATTTAGACTTGAATCTGAAATTTTACAAAGAAAAATCTCCCAATCTAGTTAAGACGCTCGCACCAAAAATAAAGTTTGGAGTCATAGGCATCAACCATGGACATATATACTCTATGGCCAACGCCGTTATCAGAGGTGGGGGAGAAATGGTAGGTTTTTATGCCAAAGAAAATGACTTGGCAGCGGAATTTTCTAAGCGATTTCCAAACGCTCCTCGTGTAAACGATGAAAACATACTTTTGGAAAACAAAGAGATTCATCTGATACTTAGTTCAGCTATTCCAAGCGAAAGAGCAGCCATCGGTATCAAAGCCATGAGAGCAGGAAAAGACTACATGGTAGACAAGCCAGGTCTTACTGACCTCAAACAACTCAAAGAAGTCAAGAAAGTCCAGAAGGAAACTGGTCGAATATTTTCAATAGTTTACAGTGAACGTTTCGAAAATCGTGCGACCGAAAAAGCCAGCGAATTAGTAAAAGCAGGTGCCATAGGCAATGTATTGCAGACCATTGGTATGGGTCCACATAGAATGAATCCCAAAACAAGACCTGAGTGGTTTTTTGAAAAGAAATATTTCGGAGGTATAATAACTGACATCGCATCGCATCAGTTTGACCAATTCCTGCATTTTACAGGTTCTACATCGGCACAAGTTGTGGCCTCTCAGGTTGGGAATTTCAATAATAAACAATATCCGACTTTCGAAGACTTTGGCGATGTGATGCTCAAAGGTAACCAAGGCATGGGTTATATACGAGTAGACTGGTTTACGCCAGATGGTCTCAAAACTTGGGGCGATGGCCGATTGACAATTCTCGGAACAGAAGGTTTCATTGAGATCAGGAAAAATATCGATATCGCTAGAAAAGACATAGGTAATCACCTTTATATGGCCAATAACAAAGAGACGGCCTACTTCGATTGCAGTGAGTATCCACTTTCTTATGGAGAAAGGCTTGTAAATGACGTGGTGAATCGAACTGAAACTGCCATGACGCAGGACCATTGTTTCTTGGCCATGGAACTTGCCCTGAAAGCCCAAAGTAAAGCCCAAAAAATCGAAATCGTTTAAATCATCAATATTCAATCATGGAAAGAAGAGAATTTCTTAATAAAACACTAAAAACGGCCGCACTCGGAATAACAATGCCTACCATAGTGCCTTCCTCGGTTTTTGGCAAAAACGCACCAAGTAATAAAGTAAATATTGGGCAAATAGGTTGTGGTAGAATAGCCCGTGACCATGACTTGGCCAGTACTTTAAAACATGATTCTGCCAGAATAATGGCCGCTTGTGATGTGGATAGAAATAGACTAGAGGACGGCAAAAAGCTAATTGATGGTTTTTATGCTAAAAAAATGGGTAATGATAAATACATGGATACCAAAATGTATGACGATTACCGCGAAATGCTTCTTAATAAAGATATTGATGCTGTAATGATAAGTACGCCTGACCATTGGCATTCGCAGCCAGCCATGGAAGCCGCCTTGGCCGGAAAGCATATCTATTTACAGAAACCAACTTCTCTTACCATTTCAGAAGGCAGACAGTTGGCTCATATTGTTAACAAAACAAGGGTTGTCTTTCAAGTGGGAACTCAGCAGCGTTCTTCTCCACAATTCAGAATAGCAGCCGAGTTGGTGCGAAATGGCAGAATAGGCAAATTGCATACCGTAAAAATAGGTTTGCCAGGAGATCCTTCAGGCCCACCTGCACCTGAAATGCCTATACCAAAAGGCTTCAATTACGACATGTGGTTAGGTTCTACACCAAAGATGCCCTACACCGAGATTGGTGTTCATCCACAAAAAGGATACGACAGACCAGGTTGGCTCAGAATGGAGCAGTTTGGAGCCGGTATGATTACTGGTTGGGGTCAACATCATTTTGATTCTGCGGCTTGGGGAATGGATACAGAACTTACCGGACCAATATCAGTTGAAGCGGTGGCGGAATTTCCGAAAGCAGGACTTTGGAATGTTCATGGAGACTTTATGGTAAAAGCCGAATATGCCAACGGAATCAGCATGTACACCAGTGGTGGTTTTACAAACGGTATTAGATACGAAGGAACTGAGGGGTGGATTTTCGTATCACGAGGAAACTATGTGGCCTCTGCAAGTGATCCTGTGACGGCAGCCAAAAGTGCGAAAGCATTAGATGCCAGCGACCCTAAAATATTGTCTTCGGTTATTAAAGACAACGAAATAAAACTACAAGTAAGTGAAGAACACCATCTCAACTGGCTGGAAGGTATCCTAAACAAAACACCAGTACTTTCGCCAGTAGAAATTGCCCACCGTGCATGTTCGGTTTGCTTGGTCAGTCATGTGGCTATGAAAATTCCTGGAAAATTAATTTGGGATCCAAAAACCGAAAGATTTACGAACAACGAAAATGCAAATAAAATGCTAAGCCGACCCCAAAGAGCTCCTTACGGAACTGATAAAATTTTTGCAAAAGCCAAGTAGGTTTTTAAAAATTTTTATTATAACACTTTATCGACACTTTTTTGACTATTGTCGTCAAAATCGTATCATAAATTGCTTTTTTATTGGAAGGTAAGTCATCTACGCCGTGCTAATTTTGTATAAATTCTAAGAAAAATGTACTTTTTCCAAGATTGTACAAATTTTCGCAAAATTTCATTAGTATAAATTAACTTAGAACAATTAAGATTTTTTCAATTTTTTAACCAATTTTTTAACTATGAAGAAAAGTTTACTTTTCCTTTTTGGAGTGCTTTTTTGCCTCCAATCGCAGTTTGTAGCAGCTCAGTCTAGAGCGGTTACAGGCAAGGTAACGGATGCTGGTGGCAATGGTCTTCCAGGTGTGAGTGTAACGGTGAAGAGCTCTACAAATGGAGCTGTAACGGATGGTGATGGAGCTTTCAGTGTAAACGTGCCAAGTGATAAAAACACCTTGGTATTTTCTTACATTGGATATGTTTCGCAAGAGGTAACTATTGGATCGAAAAGCCAAATCAATGTATCCCTAGTTGAAGATGCAACCGCCCTTTCAGAGGTAGTGGTAGTAGGATACGGTACTCAGAAAAAAAGTCAAATGACAGGGGCTATTTCGCAAGTGACATCGAAGCAAATCACTGAAATGCCACTAACTAACTTAGGACAAGCTTTACAAGGTCGTGCTGCAGGTGTGGACGTTTCTCAGTCTGGTTCTAAACCTGGTTCAGCACCAAGAATCCTTATTCGCGGTCGTAGATCATTCAACGCGGGTAACGATCCTCTTTATGTAGTAGATGGTATTCCACTTTCTGCTGGTTATGAAGACATAAACCCTAACGACATCCAGTCGATTGAGGTACTAAAAGACGCTACTGCGACTGCCATTTATGGTGCTAGAGGTGCGAACGGTGTAGTATTGGTGACAACCAAAAGAGGTGGAAACAAAGGAAAAACTACTGTAACTCTGGATACTTACGCTGGTGCCTCAAATGCCTACAGTAAGTTAGAGCTTTTTTCTGGAGAGGAGTTTGCTGAATATGTAAGAGAGGCCTATAGAGCCACTAACCTTTACAAGGATGCTGCTGGAAATGCAGTGCCAACCGGTAAATCAGATCCGGCAGCAGATGCTAAAATAGCTGTATTAGGAGGTGATCCTAACGTAGCAGCAGGTATTGCCGCTGGAAGAAATACCCAATATCAGGATCTTATTCTAAGAACTGGTATGATGCAAAACCATACAATTGGTATTCAAGGCGGTAACGATAGAACTTCTTTCTATATTTCTGGTGGATTTTTCCAAGACAAGGGAATCACTAAACTTTTAGATTTTACGCGTCATTCTCTTCGTGCGAACATTGACCACCAAGTAAATAAAAGATTGAAAGTAGGTATATCATCTTACATGATGTATTCGGTAAGAAATGGTGAAAACCTTAACCCTTATGGCAATACCCTTAACGCCAACCCACTTGGTGCTGCATTCAATGCAGACGGTAGCTTAATATTTGAGCCAACAAACGATGCCCTCCTATCAAACCCACTTTCTGAGGTGGTTGATGGAGTAAACATTGATAATACGAAGAAGTACAGAATTTTTAACTCTATTTATGCTGAAGTTAAAATAATTGATGGTTTAACTTACAGACTAAACCTTGGCCCTGATTTTACGCACCAACGTTGGGGTAGATTCATAGGTTCTGAAACCAATGCTCGTCGTCGTGGAGATGCCCAAGCATTCAACGAGAATCGTTTCGGTTTCAACATGACAATGGAAAATATCTTGAACTACAGCAAGACCTTTGGTAAACATACTTTGAATGTTACAGGTGTTCAATCAATCCAAAAAGATAATTTTGAAAGATACAGAACTGAGGTGCAAGGAATACCTGCACAAGCACAATCATTTTACAGTTTAAACTCTGCTACGTCTGTTTTGGGTGTTCAGTCAGGTTTGGTACAGTGGACTATCAACTCATTTATGGGTCGTGTGAATTATTCATTCAACGACAAGTATTTGATTACTGCTACCATGCGTCGTGATGGATCTAGCCGTTTCGGAGAAAACACCAAATATGGTAACTTCCCTGGGGTAGCTATTGGTTGGAATATAACCAACGAAGACTTCATGAAGAACGTGACTTTCATAGATATGTTGAAGCTCCGTGCAGGTTGGGGTAAAGTGGGTAACCAAGGGGTTGCTCCTTATCAAACTCAAGGTTTATTAGCTCGTACAACTTATGCTTTCGGTGCAACTGGAGCATTTGGATTTAGACCAGGAACTATCAGTAACCCTGATTTGAGATGGGAGTCATCTTCCAATGCCAACATTGGTTTAGATTTCTCAGTACTTCGTGGACGTGTACAAGGATCCTTGGAATTATACGAAACCAATACCAAGAGCTTATTGTTGAACGACTTCTTGCCAGGTTCAGTGGGATTCAACTTCTTCAGTAACAACGTAGGTCATACAAGAAACAAAGGTATAGAGTTAGGAGTAACTACCGTTAATGTGAATTCCAAGAATGGATTTAAGTGGACAACAGATTTCCAATTCACCAAAAACATAGAAGAAATCGTTGAATTGTACAACGGTAAAGTAGATGACTTGGGTAACAGATGGTTTATTGGCTATCCATTGAATACTTATTTTGATTGGAAAAAAGATGGTATCTGGCAAGCTAATGAAGCTGATCAAGCAAAAGCTTATGGATCTGAGGTAGGTCAGATTAAAGTTCAAGATAATAATGGACGAGATGCCCAAGGTAATCTTACAGGCCAACCTGATGGAAAAATTAATGCCGATGACCGTACACTAATTGGTACAGATGTGCCAAAATGGGCGGGTGGTCTTACAAACAGATTCGAATTCAAAGGTTTTGATTTGAGTTTCTTCTTATTTGGTCGTTTTGGCAATACTATTTTGTCTGGTTTCCACAGAAACCAACTACAGTTGGCTGGTCGTTACCAACAAATCAAAGTTGATTACTGGACTCCAAACAATCCAACCAATGAGTTTCCTCGTCCAAAAAGCAACCAAGAGTTCCCAGTTTATAACTCTACCTTGTTTTACTATGATGGTACTTTCATAAAGTTGAGAAACATCAACTTTGGATATACATTTAGTAAGGGAATTGCCAAGAAAATCGGTGCAGAATCTGTTCGTTTTTACTCTTCAATTCAGCAGCCTAAAATTTGGTCAAGCTATATGTCTAAATACAATGGTGTAGATCCTGAAGCGGCTATTACTACCTCGGCAACAGGCTTAACAGCTGTTACTAGTGATGTTACACCGTCTACAACTGTAACTACATTTGGTTTAAATATTAAATTCTAAAGCATTGATTATCATGAATATAAATAAATTAAAAGGATTTGCATTGGGTGGTTTGTTGCTTATGAGCACCTCTTGCCAAGATTTACTGAAAGAGGAAGTAATCTCTAACATTGGTAATGATTATATGAATACAGCCAAAGGATTTGAGGATGCCACAAAGGCTGCATATTCTTCGCTGAGAACATTTTACGGTACACAATTGGGTCTTACTTTGACTGAGTATGGTACCGACATTTATGCCACTGGAGCCGATGGTGGTTATAAAGGATTTCATTTCTATGATAATCAAATCCAACCAACGGTTGATTATTTGAATATTCTATGGGACGAAATGTATAGAGGTATTAATACTTGTAATGCTGTTATCGAAAGATCAGCTGCGGTTACAGGTGTTTCTGATGCCACAAAAAAATTGAGAGTTGCAGAGGTGAAGTTCCTTAGAGCCCACTATTATTACATTTTGCTTCAGCAATATGGTCCTCTTGATTTGAGATTAACAGAAACTTTGGCCCCAACAAAGGAATCTAAGAGAAATAGTGAAGCAGAAGTTTATGCTCAAATCATCAAAGATTGTAATGAAGCCATTGCTGATCTTGAAAACAAAGCTCACTCTGCAGATTACGGTAGAGCCACCAAGGCTTCGGCAGAAGCTCTTTTAGCTAAAGTGTATTTGGCAAAGGCTTATGGTCCAAATAAAGCAGCAGATGATTTTCAGAAGGCAGCGGACTTGTGTACTAACCTGATTACCAAATATTCATTTAAATTATTGGATGATTTCGCAGCGGTACATAACGAAGATAACCAACAAAATGCTGAGGTAGTTTTTGCGGTTCAATATACTACTGACCAAATCTCTAACGCTACTAATGTTGGTGGTGAAGGCGGTGGCGGTAACAACCTACATTTGTATTTCGGTATGCAGTATGATACCCAAGCAGGTATGGTACGTGACGTTTTCTATGGTAGACCATTCAAGCGTTTGAGACCAACAAATTTCCTTCTGAATACAGTTTTTGCTGATAGAGTGAATGACTCACGTTACAAAAAGTCATTTAGAGATACTTGGAAATCAAACAGCCCTGGTACCTTCAATACTTCTTTTGATAACTCAAAAGCCAAAGTAACTTTTGCTGCTGGAGATACTACCATCTTTATTCCTGGATATGAAATGAGTAAAGAAGAAAGAGCGACAAAGAAATATCAGGTATTGGTGCCAAGTGCTTACAACGAAGCACTATTCCCAACTTTGCAAAAATTCTTTGATACCAAGCGTTCGGACAGAACAGAGCCAAGAGGTTCAAGAGATCATTTTGTTTGGAGATTGGCTGACATTCATTTGATGAGAGCAGAGGCTTTGTTCCAATTGGGTAAAAAAGCAGAGGCTTTGGCAGATGTTAACGCCGTTCGAGAAAGAGCAGCTTGGCCAGGGAAAAAAGAAGCTATGAGGATTACGCAAGATCAACTTACATTTGATTTCATAGTAGATGAGCGTGCTCGTGAGTTGGCAGGTGAGCAAACACGTTGGTTAGATTTGAAGCGTTGGGGACTTTTGGTTGATAGAGTTAAAAAACACAATCCACAAGCCTCAGCTGTTGCGGAGAAGCACTACCTTCGTCCAATACCACAAACACAAATTGACCGTGCAGTTAAAGGTTCATTTGCACAAAACCCAGGATATTAATATTTCTTAATTTATTCCTAAAGAAAACCCCGGAGCAATTCGGGGTTTTCTTTTCTAATATTCAACCAAAAAATATCATGAACAGACGTACATTTATTCAGTCAGCAGCAAGCTTGGTTTTAGCATCACAATTTGATGCCTTTGCAGCCAAATACAATCAAAAGATGGCTTATTCGGCCATCACATGGAGTGGAAATGACTTGGTAGCCATTAAGGATATTGCTGCATTAGGTTTTAAGGGTATCCAACTCAGGTCCAATACTTATCCCATTTTCAAGGATAAACCTGAAGATTTAAAAATAACCATTGATTCGGCAAAGTTAAATTTGGCGATGTTTTCTAGTGGAAATGTGGGCATAACTGATGATATTTCTAAAGATACAGAAACACACCTAAATCACGCAAAATTCATTAAAGCCTTGGGCGGCCATTCATTGCAAATAACAAATACCTCAAGACCGAAAGACAGGCAGCCAACCAAAGAGGAACTAATCAAGTATGCCAAGAATATGTCGGCTGTGGCGAAGGCTGTCTTCGAAGAAACAGGAATTCAGCCTGCCTATCATAACCACATGCATCAGCTTGGTGAAACGCCTGAGGAAATAGAAATCATAGTCAACGAAATGGATACTAGATATATAAAATTGTTGTTAGATGTGGCCCATTATCACCAAGGCGGCGGAGTACCAGCCGATGCCGTTTTGAAATACAAAGACATTATTTATGCTACGCATATAAAAGATACCCGCCCCGACGCAGAGAACAAGTCAGGATACAGATTTGTTGAACTTGGACAAGGTAAAGTTGACTTTCCAGGAATCTTCAAGAATCTAAACAAGATTGGTTTTAAAGGTTGGAATATCATAGAATTGGATTCTGTTCCGGTGAAAGGAAGAACTGCTTTGGAGTGTGGCCAAATTAGCAAAACCTATTTAGAAGGAATAAAGGTGAAATTTTAACACCTTTCTAATGTAAACTGTTAAGAAAGCATCAAAATTTCATATTTTTTCGCTTTTTCTATATCATTTAGGAATAATAATATTAGGTAATTTTGAGTAATATTCATCTAAAAAATATGAAAAAACTAATATTGTTATTCTTTTTGTTTTCTACTGGCTTGTCAGCACAAAAATGGACAAGCCTCTTTGATGGTAAAACCCTGAAAGGTTGGACCCAAAGAGGTGGTAAAGCAGTTTATAAAGTTGAAAATGGCCAGATTGTAGGTCAGACTGTTAGCGATACCCCAAACTCATTTCTTTGTACAGATAAAGATTACGGTGATTTTATTCTTGAACTAGATCTCAAACTCGACGATGAAATGAATGGCGGAGTTCAGTTTCGAAGCTTGTCTAAACCAGATTATCAAAACGGAAGAGTACATGGGTACCAAATGGAGGTGGATCCATCTACAAGAGCCTGGTCAGGTGGTATTTATGACGAAGGTCGCAGAGATTGGTTATATAACTTAAACCACAATCCAGCCGGCCAAAAAGCATTTGTTAAACTTGGTTGGAACAAATACCGTATCGAGGCCATTGGTAATATACTAAGAACATTTATAAACGGCATACCTACAGCACATGTTATTGACGACATGACCGCCAAAGGGTTTATAGCCCTTCAAGTCCATTCTATATATGCAGCCATGAAACCCGGTATGACTATCCGCTGGAAAAACATCAGAATTCAGACTGAAAATCTAAAGCCAAGTCCTTTGGATGAATGCCCAGTAGTTAATCTTCTGCCAAATAATATTTCAGAACAAGAAAAAGCTCAAGGCTACAAATTACTTTTTAATGGTCAAAATTTTGACGGTTGGAAAAATGGAAGTAGCACGGCAGCACCAGATTCTCGTTGGAAAATAGAAAATGGTATTTTGGCCATAACTGCCAATACTGACAAAAGTCCTGGGGTTGATTTAATTTCAGAACAGAAATATGGAGCCTTCGAACTTCAGTTTGACTTTAAACTGACCGATGCTGCAAATTCTGGCGTAAAATACTTCGTCGAAATGCTTGGTGAAGAAGGAAAGAAATCACCGCTTGGTCTTGAGTATCAGGTATTAGATGACGAAAAACATCCGGATGCTAAACAAGGGGTGGTAGGTAATCGTACAATTGCCAGTTTGTATGACCTCATTCCTTCGGATAAATTAGACAAGCGTTTTCAAAAGAAAATAGGAGACTGGAACCAAGCACGAGTGGTAGTAATGCCAAATAATACAGTACAACATTGGTTAAATGGATTCAAAGTTCTTGAATATCAGCGAAATAGCAATATTTTTAAGGCACTTGTCGCGAGAAGTAAATATGCCAAAATTGAGGGTTTTGGATCAGGAGAAAAGGGCCACATTTTGTTGCAAGATCATAGCGATAATGTGTTTTTCAAAAATGTAAAAATCCGAGAAATCAAGTAAAGCTTTTTAAAACGCATTCTTTAATTCAAATTTTCAGTTAGCTAACAATTCTGGTAATTTATGAAAAAGACAATTTTTGTTTCTCTTTTTGCGATAAATCTGGTTTTTGCACAAAAACCTTCCCAACCTATTTTGGGCAGTAAAAATGGGAAGCTAATAAAATCAGGAAGTCTAGAGTTTAAAGACTTAAACAAAAACGGTACACTCGACAAGTACGAGGATTGGCGTTTGCCTGTTGATGTTAGGGTGAAAGACCTGCTTTCAAAGATGACCATCGAAGAAAAAGTAGGTTTCATGCTTATAAGTACCACCAGAATGGCCAACGATGGCGGCTTTGGTCCATCGGCTAATCCGAATGCCCCAATATCAAGCGGTTTCAACGAGGAGGATTTGGTACAAAATGTCAATATGTTTACTCGTAAACCACTGTCTGAGCCGAATATGTCTGCTTCAGGAACCACCAAAGCCGTTACAGAAAGACAGCTCAGGCATTTTATATTGAGAGCAAATACTTCGGCCAAAACAATGGCAGAATGGTCAAATAACTTGCAAGCACTTTGCGAATCCACAAGATTGGGTATTCCAGCAATTGTGGCTTCCAATCCAAGAAATCACATCACTACCGATGCCGCAGTGGGCTTGAGTGTAGGAGCTACGGCATTTTCAAAATGGCCCGGAGAACTCGGTATGGCTGCCATGCGTGATTTCAAACTTACCAGAGAGTTTGCAGAAATTGCCGCAAAAGAATGGACTGCAGTTGGTTTGCGAAAAGGATATATGTACATGGTTGACTTGGCTACCGAACCCCGCTGGAACCGCACCGAGGGAACCTTCGGAGAAGATGCAGATCTTTCTTCAGCCATGATTCGCGAGATAGTTTTAGGTTTTCAAGGAAATAAGTTGGGCAAAAATTCTGTAGCGATGACCACCAAACATTTCCCCGGCGGAGGCCCACAGGAAGGTGGACAAGACTCCCATTTTGACTGGGGAAAGTTTGCCCATTATCCGGGTGGAAATTTCAATGAACACGTGAAACCTTTCATTGCAGCCATAAATGCAGGTACTTCTTCTATAATGCCGTACTATTCAGCACCGAAAGGCAAGGAATTTGAGGAAGTTGGTTTCTCGTTCAATAAGGCCATTATTGATGATTTGTTGCGTAAAAAGTTAGGTTTTAAAGGCATTATAAACTCTGATACGGGCCCCATAGAAATGATGCCTTGGGGAGTAGAATCTCTAACTATCGAGCAGCGATATGTGAAAGCCATAGAAGCTGGAGTGGATATTTTTTCAGGAGCGGCTGATCCAACGGTATTGCTCAACACCGTAAAAAAAGGTTTGGTAAAAGAAAGTAGAATCAACGAATCTGTAAGTCGATTGCTCAAAGAAAAATTTGAATTGGGTTTGTTTGAAAATCCTTTTGTGGATGTCGAGAAAGCTGAAAAAATAGTTGGAAACGAAGAGTTCCAGCAAAAAGGCGATTTGGCATTACGTAAGTCAATCGTATTGTTGAGAAATGATGAGAAACTGTTACCCATTACAAAGAAAACAAAGGTTTACTTTGAATATTATAGAGAAGAAGGTGGAGGAAGAGGGCCTCAAGCCCAAGCTCCAAAGTCACCAATAAAAGTCCTGAAACCAGAAACGAAAGCGGACAACATTGAGTTCGTTTCTACAAAAGAGGAGGCTGATGTGGTTCTCTTGTGGCTTTTTCCAACCACAGGTGGCTTATTCAGTTCTGGAGGAAAACCTATAGAGTTGAGCCTTTCAAAAAACAAAGTTGATGTGACCCATGTAAATGAATTAATCAATAGCAAACCGACTGTTGTGGTGGTAAATTACACCAATCCTTGGGTTATTGATGAGATAGATAGGGGAAAAACCGCCACTGTATTGGCTACTTTTGGTACTTCCGTCGATGCTTTGATTGATGTAATATCAGGTAGATTTAACCCAACGGGAAAGATGCCTTTTGCAACACCAAGTTCGGAAAAGGCTGTCTCTGAAAACAAGTCTGACTTACCTGGAAGTAAGGAAAATCCTGGATATGCCTTATTTAATTTCGGCCAAGGATTGAGTTATTGATTTAATTTTTTTCAAGAAAAAACAGTAATATTTTTAATAAAACAGTATTTTTATAATTAGAAAACTTCAACCAAAATATCATAATGACAACAAGAAGAGAATTTGTTAAAAAATCGATAATGGCGGGCGTAGCCACTGGATTTTCTGTAAAAAGCTACGGAAAAATCATAGGTGCAAACGACCGCGTAAGAGTAGCATGTGTGGGTTTCTCTGACCGTCACCGTGCCTCCCATGTAGGCCCATTTGCAGCATTGCAAAAAGAAATGAACTTCGAAATGGTGGGCCTTTCAGACATCTGGAATCGCCGTCGTGAGGAAGGTAAGGCGTTTTTGGACAAACAGTTGGGAGCTAACGTACAAGTTTATAGAAACAACGAAGAGTTGTATGCTTCAAAATCTGTAGATGCCGTGATGATGTCAACAGCCGATTTTCAACATGCATTACATACCATCGAGGCCGTAAAAGCAGGCTGTGATGTGTATGCCGAAAAACCTTTGGCAGAAACTATGGCTGACAACCGTGCGGTATTGAAAGCCGTAAAGGATTCGAAAAAAATCGTACAAATCGGTTCGCAAAGACGTTCGGGAACCAACTATCATGCCGCAGAAGATTTTATCAAATCAGGTAAATTTGGCGATATCAAAATGGTGGAGTTGATGTGGAACGTTAACCAACCAGGTCGTTGGAGACGTCCTGATTTGGTTGCCAGCCTCAAAGAATCTGATGTGGATTGGAAGCGTTATTTGATGAACCGTCCTTATGAGAAATTTGACCCTCGTAAGTACTTAGAATACAGATTGTTCTGGCCGTACTCTTCAGGAATTCCGGGACAATGGATGAGCCACCAAATCGATACTGTTCACTGGTTCTCAGGATTGAGTCACCCAAGAAGTGTGGTGGCCAACGGCGGAATTTACCAATGGCAAGATGGCCGTACGAATGCCGATACATTAACGGTTGTGTTTGATTACGGTCCTGCTGACAAACCGCAAAATGGATTCCAAGTGCAGTTTACAAGTAGATTCTCAAACTCGGCTGGTGACACCAAAGAGCTTTACTACTCAAATGGCGGTATGATTAACTTGGACACGAACGAAATCTCTGACACAGGTGGTTTACGTGAGCGTGAAGCCAAAGCGATGGGAATGAAGGCCAACTTGCTTTCACCATTGAAATTGGAAGGAGACAAAGTAGCATCTGATGCCAACACTGGTGGTGATCCGTTGACATTTGCTCATATCAGAAACTGGATGGAGTGCGTACGTAGCCGCAAAACACCAAATGCTCCTATAGAAGCTGGTTATCAGCATTCAATAGCCACAATGATGTCAAACGCTGCTTACAGAACTGGCCTAAAAGTAACTTTCGATGCCAAAGCTCAAGAGATTTTGGTTGGCGGAAAACCTTGGAAGCCGTTTTGATAAGAAATTGATTTAAGTATTATAATGGAAGGAGAGTCTCTTGGCTCTCCTCTTTCATTTCCAACTAAATCTCTGTATTCTGAATCATTAATGAAAACGCTACAGTTATGATTCGACTATTGTTTCTTCTATTCGGTTTGGTTTTAAGTGCGGCACAATGTGAGGCCGATATTGATCCTGAACTTGTAAAGCTTGATGGAACGTGGAAATTATATAAAATTGGAGTCGGTTATCCAGCACCCAATAGTCCGACGGAATTAATTCCAACCGAAACAGAAACTTTGGAAATAGACGCAAAGGCCAGTACTTTAATAAGAAAAGTAAATGGCGTAGTGACGGAATCTACCAAAATAGAAATAGGGAATCATCCCAAAAGTTCTCCAAATCCACGTTTGGCCCTGGTTTTTTTGGAGTCCGAAACCTACTCTTTCTTAAGTATTGATGAACAAAAGGGTGAAATCGCTCTTTACCAAAAATGTCCTTTGGATGCTGAGTTGGCCGATGGGAGCACCTACTTTTATAAAAAGCAGTAGGTTTTTCGTTTTTGAGAGGTTTTGAGGCTAATTTTGGGACGAAATATTAAAAGATGCCAAGCAAAACATTCAAAGAAAAACCGTCTCTTCATCCCCGAAACAAGCACAAGGGTCAATATGACTTTAAAAGCTTGGTTACGGTTCTTCCACAACTGGAGGCTTATGTTTTTACAAACAAATTTGGCACAGAAACCATTGACTTTTCAAATCCCGAAGCAGTAAAAATATTAAATAAGTCTCTTCTGGCTTATTATTATGGGGTTAAGAACTGGGATATTCCAGAGGGCTATCTTTGTCCACCCATTCCTGGTCGGGCTGATTATGTGCATTATTTGGCGGATATTTTGATGCAAGAAAATGCTGGTAAGCTACCAGAAGGCAGCTCGATTAGATGTTTGGATATTGGGACGGGTGCCAACTGCATTTATCCCATCATCGGCCATCAGGAATACGGTTGGAGTTTTGTCGGAACAGATATTGATCCTCTTTCAGTGAAATCAGCCAAAGCTATTTTGGATTTTAATGAGGTACTTACAAACGGTATAGAAATAAGATTACAACCCCACAAGTCCCATTTTTTTGAGGGAATCATAAAAAAAGGCGAACGGTTCGATCTTACTTTTTGCAATCCGCCTTTTTATGCCTCGGCTGAAGAAGCTATAGAAAAAAACGTTCAAAAAAATCAAAATCTAACTGGTAAGAGACATTCGGAGCCATTACGAAACTTTGGAGGAAACGCCAGAGAACTTTGGTGCGAAGGTGGCGAACTGAGGTTTATCGTATCAATGATTCGAGAAAGTGTGAGATTTTCAGAAAATTGTAAATGGTTTACGAGTTTGGTTTCAAAAAAAGAGCATCTCGATAGAATTTATAAAGAACTAGAAAAAGTAAAAGTGAGTCAAGTCAAGACCATAGAAATGGCTCAAGGCCAAAAGATTAGCCGTTTGGTGGTTTGGAGTTTTTAAGTAGAGTGATTTTTCAAATCGCTGATAAAAGATACTTCCCCAATGATATTTTTACTATAATTTAAGCATAAGCTCTTCCTCCATTTCTTAGGTTTCAAGCCAAAATACATTTAATTTTGGGTGAAAATTTTAATCAAAAAAGCTTTATCGAAATCCTCTCAGAAGTGCCCAACCGTTATTTTATTCTCAACAAGCCTTATGATATGCTTTCGCAGTTTACCGGAGATAAATTTGATAACAACATGCTCGGAAAGATTGATTTTGATTTTCCAGAAGGCACGCATGCTATCGGTAGACTCGATAATCTTTCAGAGGGATTGTTGATTTTGACCACCAACAAAAAGGTTACAAAATTGCTTTTTAACAGCAAAATTCTACACAAACGCACTTACTTGGTGCAGGTGGACGCTACCATTACCGACGAAAACATTGAAAATTTACGGTCTGGCGTAGAGATATTGCTAAGAGGAAACAAATTGTGGACCACCAGCCCCTGTGAGGTGGAACGAATAGAAAAACCCGACGATTGTTATAACATCGTAAACACCTTGCACCCTCGTCACCCACACGCTTGGCTTAAAATGACCCTCACAGAGGGCAAATACAGGCAGATTCGGAAAATGATAATTGCTGTAAACAACAAGTGTAAAAGGCTGATTAGAACTTCCATAGAAGATATTGAATTGGGTGATTTGCCTGTTGGAAAAGTTAGAGAATACGAGGAGGAGGAGTTTTTTAAGCTTCTGAAAATTGACTACTAACCCCGAAATAAAATCTTGTTTCTAGGATTCTCCAAGATCTGTCCCATATTTTTGTAACAGAAATTCAACCATAAAATATGCTTATTGTAGACGCCCATTTAGACCTAGCCATGAATGCCCTCGAATGGAATCGCGACCTCACCCAGGAGGTTTCGGATATAAACGCTCGAGAGTTTGGCATGACAGATAAACCAGATAGGGGCAAGGCCACTATTTCGTTAAATGAACTCCGTAAAGGGAACATTGGCTTAGTGGTAGCCACACAAATTGCTCGTTTTGTAAAGGCAGAGAGTACTTTGCCAGGTTGGAACTCGCCTGAGCAAGCATGGGCACAAACGCAGGGTCAGTTGGCTTGGTACGAAGCCATGGAGGCGAAGGGCGAAATGCGAATGATCAAATCTTCATCAGATTTACAAAACCATCTTTCTATTTGGGAAAATGACAAAAAAGCCATCGGATTTGTTTTAAGCTTGGAAGGAGCAGATTCTATTATTGACTTAAGTTACTTGGAGAAAGCTTACAATAAAGGACTCAGAGCCATTGGACCAGCTCATTATAAAGAAGGTCGATATGCCAACGGAACAGATTCTACAGGGAAAATGGGAAAGGCTGGGATTGACCTTTTGAAAGAGATTGAACGATTGGGTATGATTTTGGACATGACCCATCTTTGTGACGATGCGTTTTGGCAAGCTCTAGAAAACTATAACGGTGCTTTGTGGGCAAGCCACAACAATTGCCGAAAGTTTGTAAACCACAACCGCCAATACTCCGACGAACAAATAAAAGCGATCATAGAAAGAAATGGGGTTATTGGAGTGGCACTGGACGCCTGGATGATGGTTCCTAATTGGACACGTGGAGTTTCTGATCCGAAAACGACCAATTGTAATCTGGAAATAGCGGTAAATAACATTGATCATATTTGCCAACTGGCAGGAAATACGAATCATGTAGGTATTGGCTCGGATTTAGACGGAGCTTACGGCAGAGAGCAGTGCCCTTATGATTTGGAAACGATAGCAGATTTGCAAAAAATAGAAGATATTTTAAAAAATCGCGGGTACAGAGAAAGTGATATTTCGAAAATAATGCACCAAAATTTCATTGATTTTTTGATGAAGAACCTCCCTTAGAGCGATTTTCCTAAATCGCTGGGTTATAAAAGTTAAAGAGAGGTTATTTCAAACATTTAGGAAAATTGTTTTAGTCAAGCTCAAATCTGTTTTACACCAGTTGCTCTTTCAGAACTTCAAATGCTTTCAAGAGACTTTGGTTTTTGTATAGAACACCATATACAAACTCCAAAATTGGCATTTTGACCTCTAAATTTTTGTTTATCTCGTGGATACTTTTAGTGGCATAATAGCCTTCCGCTATCATGTTAAGTTCCATTTGAGCTGTTTTGACGGAATATCCCCTGCCTATCATGTTGCCAAAAGTACGGTTTCTGCTAAATTGTGAGTAGGCAGTTACCAACAAATCTCCTAAATAGGCCGAAGAGTTTATTTCTCTTTCACTCGGGGATATTTTATTCACAAATCGCTCGATTTCGAGCATGGCATTGGACACCATTACGGCTTGGAAATTATCACCGGCTCCCAGTCCATGTGTAATACCACAGGCCATGGCTACAATGTTTTTCATAACCGCCGCATACTCTACCCCGTCGATGTCGTTGATGTAGGCGGTTTTGACGAATCTACAAGAGAGCAAGGCGGCAAATTCTTTGGCGGTTAGGATACCTTCAGAGGCTATGGTTAAGTAAGATTGTTTTTCCAAAGCTATTTCTTCGGCATGGCATGGCCCGGCTATGGCTGCTATTTGATCTTTGGCGACATTATACTTTTTCGAAAACCAGTCCGTAACCAACATATTGCATGAGGGAACTATGCCTTTTACGCCAGAAACTATTTTTTTACCAACAAACAACTCAGGATTAACCTCGGAGATTGCACTTTCAATAAATGCCGCCGGAATGGCCAAAATCACCCAATCTGTATTCTTAAGTGCTTCTTTGAGGTTATGATACGGCTTTATTTTTGAGGGATGTAGCTCCACACTGCTCAGATATTGTGGATTGTGGTGGTGTTTTTTGATGTGATTTATGGCCTCCAAATCACGTAACCACCATTTTATCTTTATGTTTTTTTCTGAAAGAATTTTTATCAAGGCAGTGGCCCAGCTTCCTCCTCCAATTATGGTTACGTTCATTTGTTCTGAAATGTTTACACAACAAAATTAGGCTTTTTTGAACAATTTTTTCACAAAAAAAGAGTGGCAAATCCTTACCACTCTCCCTTTTGTTATTTCTCTTGCAAAATTATTTCTTCACTTCAGCCTTCTTTTTGGCTACTTTGTCACCATCTTTTAGTTTTTTGGAAACCTCCAAAAACGGCCCTGAAATTATTTCCTCTCCAGCTTTCAAGCCGGAAGTTATCTCTATCAAACCAGCACTGGTGTCTGTTATGCCCGTTTTTACTTCACGTTTTTTGGCCACACCCTTGTCATTGATAAACACTATTTCTTTCGGTTTTTCTTTCTTAGAATCGGCATCCTCGGTTACGGCTCCCAGACCCATTCCATCTTCGTCGTCTGCTTTTTTAGCACCTTTATCTTTTCCTTCTACTCGGGTGGTTACAGCCGAGATTGGCACCGAAATAACCGAAGTTTTTGTGGCTGTAACAATATCAACAGTGGCGGTCATACCAGGTTTGAAAGGGTATTTTTTACCTTTTCGTACGTCTATTAAGTCGCGGTAAGAAGAAGGTAAAATTTTGATTCTAACCTCAAACTCGGTCACCGATTCGGTGGAATTACTGGCAGCTCCTGTTAATGTTCCCCCTGCTCCGTTTGCCGTATTAGCTACTTGTGTTACTAATCCTTTGAACTTTTTGCCAGAAGCCGAGTACGCATCTACATCCACGATAACGGTATCCCCAAGGCCAACTCTTATTATGTCATTTTCATTAACATTTACTCTTACCTCCATATTGTTGAGGTCGGCTATTCTCAAAAGCTCTGTACCCGCCATTTGAGAAGTTCCCACCACTCTTTCGCCAAGTTCTACTGCCAGTTTCGATACGATTCCGTTCATTGGAGCATATATATTGGTTTTTCTCAAGTTTTCAGAAGCGTCTTTTAATGCTGCCTCTGCACTGTTTATTCCAAACTTAGCAGCTTCGTAGTTTGATTTTGAGGCATCTACGTCTTGTTTAGCTATTTTAAGATTGGTTTCAGCCGTTTCGAAATCTGATTGAGAAATTACTTTGTCAGCCAATAGTTTTTTCTGACGATTGTACTCCATCTGAGCTCTTAATAGTTGTGATTCTGCTCTGGCGATACTTGCTTTAGTTTGTTCAGCGGTTGCCCTCGACTGATTCACTCCAGCTCTGAACCTATCCACCACGGATACGTAGTTTTCAGGTTGGATTTTCAAAAGCAACTGGCCTTTTTTTACAGAGTCGCCCTCTTTTACATATAAAGCGATGATTTCTCCTGGAACATCCGGCGAAATTTTTACTTCCACCTCTGGCTGTATTTTACCTGATGCCGAAACAGTTTCTACGAGAGTTCCAGAACCTACTTTGGCCAGTTCTACCTCAGTTGGCTTTTCCGCCATTATCCAGCCTTGTTTTTTAGCTACCAAAAATGCAACTAACAACACTACCAATGCACCGAGCAATATCCACCATATTTTATTCGATTTCTTTTTCATTTTACTTAAAATTCAAGGGGTTTATTCTGATAAAAGTCTAATATTTTGATTCTAAAGATGTAGTCATACTTGGCTACAACCAAGTTAGATTTTGCTCTGTCAAGATTGGTTTTGGCCAAATTGTAATCCACAAAGTTGCTTGCTCCAGCATTGTATCTAGACTCCGCCGCCTTGAAAGATCTCTCAAGAGCATTGGTTTGAGCCAAAGTTGCTGAGTATCTTTTTTGAGCGTTTAGCATAGTAATGTATGCCTGATCAATATTTTGTTTGATTTGTAGTTTGACACTTTGATTTTGCAAATCAACCTGCATTTTCTGTATTTTGGCAGCTTGTGTTTGGTATTTCTGGTTGTAACCATTGAATATAGGAATTCTGGCAGAGAGACCTACGTTCAGGTTTTGGTTGCTTCCCAATTGTCTGAAATACGGTATGCCATCTGACGCATAAGAAGTTTGAGGAAAGTTTATTACAAAAGGAATAGTTTGACCTTCAAACTGTGCCGAAACCGGAATCGGATTGGATGTAGTACCTGTTTCTGTGAGTCTTTTGGCAGCACTTGAAAATGCCGTTCCCCAGCTTGTGTTGGCAGATATGCTTGGCAAACCAAGACTTTTAGCGATGGCTATATTTTTATCCGCGGCTTTTAACCTAATTTCACCAGCCTTAACCTCCGGCAGGTATCCAACTGCAATTTGATAAACCGAATTGGCGTTTTCGCCATAGTTTACAATGTTCGGGTCAGGAACAATTATTCTCGCAACTTGTACGTTCATGTCTGCTGGTGCATTCATGGCTTGTTTCAATGTCAGAATTGCTGACTCGAGGCTATTTTGGGCATTTATGAGACTGAGTTCGTCGTTGGCTGTTTGAGCATCTAAGTCGAACAAGTTAGTTTCTGGTAGAGAACCTGCCTCAACTAATTTTTGTGTACGCTCATATTGCAGCCTTGTTACATCCAGTTGTCGCTGAGCCACATCTATCAGGTCTTCTGCCGACAATACATTCAAATAGGCAACAGTCACTTGTAGCGACACATTGTTTTTCTGAGTGGCAACGTCCATCTGAGCTGCCTCAAGACTGAGCTGGCTTCTTTCTACGGTGTTTTTATTTCTGCTACCGTCAAAAATCGGCATGCTCAAACCTACTCCCATGTTGTTGGTACCGATGGTGTTGGTTACGATACCGTTGGTAAACGGATCCACGTTTCTACCTGCGTTACCATTTAAATTAAACTGGCCGTTGGCGGTGGGTAGTTTGGCTACTTTCGATTGATTGAGCTGAACAATTCCACTTTCCACGGCCATTTGAGACTGTTTGAGTGATACATTGTTGTTTATGGCGTAATCAATACATGCCCGTAAGGAATATTTCTGTGCTACTTCAGAACCCGTGACTTTCGTTTGGGCGAAGCAGTGACTACCGTAAATAAGAAAAACCGAAAGGAGTAGTTTTTTGAATTTCATACATTAATCCAATAATTGAGTGCAATTTTAATAAGGATACGGTACTCGTCGCTATATAATTTATTTGAACGGCAAAAATTGGCAAAATACGGGCAAGTGGGTGGTTTAAAACTATTTGCTGATTTTATTGGGGGTTATTCCGAATTTCTCCTTGAAACTTTTAATAAAGTGTGACACACTCTCGTAGCCAACAGTTTCGGCAACTTCCTCTATGTTGCCCATTTTGTTTTTTATCAGAAAAGCTGCGTGTTCGAGTTTCTTGTCTTTTATCCACTGGCCAGGCGATTGACCAAATATTTCTTGAAACTCACGCTTGAAACCCGACAAGCTTCTACCTGAAAGTTTCGCCAGTTCATCGAGGTTTAGGGGTTTTAGGTAGAATGTATTCAGAATATATTCCAAGTCTGCTTTTTGACCCGTATAAATAGAAAAAAGAAGATTTTTTAATTGATTATTTGGGTCAAACTCCAACAAGTGGAGCAATAATTCCTGCACTTTAAGTTTCAGAAATTGATTGAGATATTTGGTTTTGCTTTTGAAATACGGCAAAATGGACTCTATATATTTGCCAAAAGCTTCGTTGGATTTTAGGGTTAAAAGCCATGAACTGTTTGGGTCTATGGCTGAAGTGTTTTCGAAAAGCTCGAGGTTTTGACTGACAAATTCTTTCAATATTTTTTCATCAAAAAAGAACACCAAACTTTTGTAGGCCTCATTGATAGACTCTGACATTAGGTAATAACCTCTTTTTACAAAAAGTACATCGCCTTTTTGAACACGAACTTCGGAACTTGAGCTGCTAAATATTTTGTCTCCTTCGAGTACATAAATAACCGCATTTTCCTCAAAAAACACATCGTTTTTGGATGGATACACATCGCTACGGTAAGCTACAAAAGTGTTTTCTTGAATTTTTAAGGATTCAAACTGATGGGCTTGTATTTCGGAGGGAATTCGGAGCATTATTTTATTTTCAGAGAAGATTTCCTTTTCTCATCAAGAACACGTACTAAAATGAAGTGACACGGATAATTTTATAGGAATTGTTATCTCTAATTTTTTGGTCTCAATTAATAATTTTTGTCAAAAAAACTCAATTCCCCAATTTTCCCTCACCGGTTCTCTTAATTCCTGGCTGTAGTATCTCATAATTTTCTTCTTCTTTTGCTTTTTTAACGATGGCTTTTACGTCTTCGAGCAGTTTTTTGGCATCATAAACTATACCATCTTTAACGGTATATTTAACGCCACCAACTCTTATCACCTCGTTTTTATCGTTCACTTTTATGGCTCCAGTTCCATATAGTGTCTTTAGGTTAGCCAATGGGTTTTCTTCCATAATGGCGAAATCCGCCAATTTCCCAACTTCCACTGAGCCAATTTCTTTGTCCATTCCCAAGGCCTCTGCTCCTTTTATGGTAGCGGCCCTGATTACTTCTAATGGATGAAATCCGGCCTCACGCAAGAGTTCCAACTCTCGGATATACGCAAAACCGTAGAGCTGATAGATAAATCCTGAGTCAGAACCTGTGGTTACACGGCCACCTTTGTTTTTGTATTCGTTAACAAACCGCATCCAGATTCTGTAGTTTTCTTTCCATTGGATTTCTTGCTCAGTGCCCCAGTTGAGCCAGTAACTTCCGTGCGAAATACGGCTCGGTCCGTAAAAACGCCAAAGAGACGGCAGGGTGTATTCGTCGTGCCATTCGGCTCTCCGAGCCAACATCAACTCTCTGTTGGCTTCATAAATATTGAATGTTGGGTCAAGCGTAAAGTCTAATTTGAGAAGCTCGTCCATCACTTTATACCATTTTTCTGAACCGGGCTCAGCTGCTTGTTTCCAGAGTTTACCGGCTTCCTCAAATCTGTGCTGTTCGTTGTTGTAGTTATAATCTGCTGGATAGTTCTGCAAAGTTCTCTCATCAAATAAGGCTTCAGGCAATCCATACCAATGCTCCATAGAAGTCAAACCCGCTTTTGCAGTGGCCAGAACATTCATTCGGGCAACTTCTAGCTGAGCATGATGACAAGCTGAACGCAAACCCAATAGCTTGTTTTCGCCCAATGCTGCTCTGAAAACATCTGGCTCTGCTCCAAAGAATTTTATGCCGTCCGCACCTTTTTTAGCGTTATTTCGCACCCATTCTTTGGCTTGCTCAGGTGTGGTAATCGGAGTATCAGAACCCATTCCGAAGGCAGTGTAGGCCAATATCCTTGGGGCAACGATTTCGTTTTTAAGACTTTTTTGTTTGTGTTTCAAAGTCCAGTCTAGTCCATTTCCGGCTGAAGGGTCCCGGATAGTGGTGATACCATGGCCCATCCAAAGTTTAAAAACATACTCCGAAGGCGTTCCCTGCGAGCTGCCGCCTATATGACCATGCATATCTACAAAACCAGGTGTAAGATACATGCCGGTGCAATCCAGTTCTTTATCGCCAGCTTCTGCTTTGGGGCGGCGTTTTGGGTCTATGGGCACTCCAGGGTAGCCTACTTGTTTTATTTCTTTGATTCGGTTTTTCTCTACTACTATATCTACTGGCCCAACGGGTGGAGCACCTGTGCTATTTACTAAAGTTACTCCTCTGATTATGAGTTTATTATAGGGTCCGTCGCCCTCAGTTCTGTTAGGAGCGTCTTTTATTTGACTAAAAACCAAAAAGGGAGCAAGAAGCAGAGTAAATAATGTTTTTTTCATTGCAGATGAGGCTAGGTAATTTGATGACTCAATTTAGGAAAAATCTTTTAGAGTCGTGGTTTTTGAGCAAAAAAAAGACCCTCAAAGAAATTTTGAGGGTCAGATTTTGAATATTTTTAAGAAATTTTACAACTCCTTAATTCTAATATTTTTGAAAGAAACTTCATTTCCATGGTCTTGAAGGCCTATTTTTCCTTTTGGATATTTGCCAAAACCTTCCCAAGTTTTAAATTTGCTGTCTGCTACCATTGCCTCCCACTGAGGACCAACGGTTGGGTAAGTCACTGCCAATATGCCATTTTGCCAAACGGTCACTTGATTGTTCAATTTCTTGATTTTTACTTTGTTCCACTCGCCTGCAGGTTTCCCTTTTGAGGCTGATGGAATCATGTCGTATAGCGATCCTGACTTACGGTTACCGTTTTTTCCTTGTTTGGCGTCTGGATGACCCTCGTCGTCTAATACTTGTATTTCTGGGCTTGTTAAGTAGGGCGTGCTGTATTTGGCGTCTTCAAATACCCCATAAAAAATACCACTGTTGCCGTTTTTGGCTATTTTCCACTCCAGTTCTAACTCAAAATTTTCGTATGACTGATCTGATATCAAATCATTTACTTTATAGTCACTTTTGGCGGTATGGTCAAACGCAAAGGCTCCATCTACAATTTTCCATTTGGCATTTACTGGTTCCCCGGCGTGATTATAAATGTGCCAGTTTTTAAAGGTTTTGCCATCGCTAAGTTTAACCCACTTGCCTTTTTTTTGTGCAAAAGCAAAAGTCGAAACCACCGAGAGAGCCAGAATGAATAAAATACACTTTTTCATTTATCGTTTTTTATTAGTTGAACAAACACAAATATATGTTATAATTTAGGAAACTAAATAAATTATTTTAATAATTGCCTGTGTGGGTATTCCCTCTCAAAACACCCTCTAATACAATTCTAATTTGGCAAAACGCTGTTTTCTCTATAACTTGTAACAGTTTTCAGCACATAAAATGGGTATCATTTCGAGAAGAAATTTTTTTGATAGTTTGTTGGAGTCGACTCGCTCCAGATTGGATATAAATGCCAACTTGGATGAGTACACACAGCCACTATCGAGACTTCAGGTACAGCATTTGTTGAGAAGGACTACATTTAGTTTGTCCAATTCTATTATTGACAAATATGTGGGTAAAACTGCTGGTTTTGTAGTAGACGAATTGTTTACGAATGCTGATGCAGCAATTAACCCATCCCCTCCTTTTTTTCATAATGACCATATTAAAAACCCGGGAAATCTCTCAGGAAAACAAAGGGAGGAAGCCGATGCCAAAAGAAATCTTCTTTTTGGAGAGTACAACTATGTTTTAGGAGAATGGTGGGTTACCTTAATGAAAAAGGATACGGTGAGTGTTTTAGAAAAAATGGTTTTGTTTTGGCATGACCATTTCGCTACTCAGTTTCAGAGCTGCGATAACATCCCGGCCATATCTATGTATAGGCAAAACGATCTATTTCGTAAAAATTATGCTGGCAACCTTAGAAATTTGCTGGAGCAGCTTACGATTGATGGGGCAATGCTAAAGTATCTAAATGGCAACCTAAACATAAGTGCCTCTCCAAACGAAAACTATGCTAGAGAACTTATGGAGCTTTTTTCGTTGGGTGTGGGCAATTACACGGAGCAAGACGTCAGAGAAGCCTCTAAAATTCTTACTGGCTGGAAAGTCAATTATTTTTTAGATGAAGGCACTCCCTATAAGCCATATCTCAATATCGCAGAATTTGACAAATCCACCAAGATTTTTATGGGCGAGGTTTTTGCCGTAAATTATGAGGTAAATGAACAAAATGTCTTTAAGAACTCCATCCAAAAACTCATAGATGTAATTCTCTCAAAGAAAGGCGAGGTTGCTGCAAAATTTATCAGCAACAAACTTTACCAATATTTCGTTTACGCCAACCCCCAAAAGGCTGATGCAAGTGTAATTGACCAAATGGCCAAATTGGTTACTGATAATAATTTTGAACTTAAACCAGTTTTAAAAAGACTTTTAAAAAGCCAACATTTTTTTGATGATTTGAATGTTGGAGCTCAAGTTAAGTCGCCTGCTGAGACGGTTATAGGTATGCTGAAGCATTTAAAATATCCTGACAGGTGGGCTCGTAATATTATGGCAACCCTTGGTTTGGAGCTTTTTAATCCACCAAACGTAGCTGGGTGGAAAGGTTATAGGTCGTGGATTAGTACCAAGACACTTCCAACAACCGTTTATTATATCAAAGAAATAATTAACAATAACACCAATACCGAATTGGCAAATTGGGCCCTAAGCATTGAAGGCAGTGGTGATGTCCAAATTCTTACAGAGCGGTATATAGAATTATTTTTAGCTAGGCCTGTCTCGGAGGATAGATTTAAAAAGTTCAAAAATGTGTTTTTGAGCGGAGCACCGGACTATGAATGGTACGAAATCATCAAAAACAAGGATCAGACTGGTCAAAGAGTGAGGAGTTTTCTGTTTGAAATAATTAAAGCACCCGAGTATTTCTTATTTTAGAATATGATAAAAAGGAGAGATTTTATAAAGCAGTCCACAATGGGCGTTGGGGTAGTAAGCAATCTATCTTTGGGCAAAATGCACGTGAGTGCGTTTGAGCCGGCTTTAGCAAATGTCCAAAACGATAATATTCTGGTGGTTATTCAGCAGTTTGGCGGCAACGACGGCATGAACACCATCACGCCATACGAGTGGGAATCGTACTATACTTTGTACAGACCTAAACTTCATATTCCTAAAAACGTGGTAGAGCCCATCAGCAAAGACTTGGGTATGGCTATGCACCCGAACCTTAAACGCGGGCCCAAAAACGGTATGCTGGGATTGTTTAATGCGGGTAAATTGGCCGTTATGCATGGCTTGGGCTATCACAACCCCAACTATTCGCACTTTAGATCTACAGATATTTGGTTGAGCGGTGTGGTGCCAAACAACGATACCGAGCCGCTGAAATCGGGGTGGTTGGGTAGGTATTTTGACAGAGTAAGGCCTTCAGAACGTACAGATAGTCCATTTTGTTTGCAAATTGGACAGAATCCTTCACTCATGTTTTTAGGTGAAACGGGTGAGAAATCTATAGTCCTGGAAGATGCCGAACAGCTTTATAGTCAGGCTAAGTCTGTTGAATCCAACAAAATCAATATTGGCGGCTCGGCGTATTTTATGAGTGAGTTTGACTATGTCAATAAAGTTGGGCAGGAGGTTAACGAATATTCCAAAGTAATCAAGAAAGCTTTTGATAGCGGCAAGAATATCGAAAAATATGCCGACCAACCTTTGGCAAATCAGCTCAAGTTGGTGGCAAGGTTGATAAATGGCGGCCTGAAATCAAAGGTGTATTTTGTAGAACATCATGGCTACGACACGCACTCCAATCAGGGTGTTTTGGATGGAATACATTCAAGGCTTTTGGCCGAATTGAGTGAGGCTATTAGTGCGTTTCAGTCTGACATAGAGCAGTTGGGTCATGCGTCCAAAGTTGTGGGTATTACGACCTCTGAGTTTGGTAGAAGACCTTATGAAAACGGATCTCTAGGTACAGACCACGGCACTGCAAATGTCGGATTTGCTTTTGGAGAAGCCGTAAAAGGCGAGATATTTGGTTTTCATTTCGCATTCTTGCAATTCCGTGATTTTCAGAATCTATGGTTTAAAACTGACTTCAGGAGTATTTATTATGAGATAATGGTCAGTTGGTTTGATCAAACCCCAGAATACGCACAGAACGTTCTGGGGTCAAAGTTTGCATATATTGAGGAGAAGGGATTTCTAAAAAGTACTAAAAAAGACATTACGCTACCACCACCTCCAGATGTGCCAAAGGTAAACATGGATTTGAACAATCCCGACAATCCACTGAGTCCTTTGAATATTACTGAGCAGGACAAGTTTACGCTTTATCCAAACCCTGTTCAAGGCAATTCTGCATTTTTAAATATGCGACTCTATTTTCAAGGATCGGTGAGAATTGTGCAGACTTATGTAAATGGCCAAGAAATGGGCGTAATCCACGAAAAGACTTACCAGGCGGGTCTTCACAATGTTTATCTTGAGTTAAAAGGCGGTCCTGGGCTTTATCTTCTTCGTATAAAAGTGGGAAAACGGAATCACTTTGTTAGGTGTTTGAAGATATAGAATTCCTTTTTAGAACCTGGTAGTAGTCAGATTAAAGTAGCCGTCGTAGTCTTTTAAAACTGCTCCAAAACGGGTAATGTCCGCTTCTCCTATTTTTTCAGTGCAAACACCACCAATAATTTTCAACTCAGTATTTTCGATATCATTCTCAGAAACAATATTTTTATCAATCATGAAAAGAATTTTGCTGTTTTTGGGAACATTTAAACTTAAATGAGTGCTCGTCTTGTCTTCTTTGTGAATAATTATTTTTTCGAATTCCTTACCTTCTGCATCTTTGTAATTGATTCTTAAAACTCTCTTTTTGTTGGCATTAAGATGTTTTTTTACGATTTCACGAGCAATGGACAATTCCTTTTCGTTAGTAAATACGTAATCATTAATGGAACGCATTTCAAAATATCCATCTTTTGCTTTTTCACCATATTTAGTAATTGCCTTTTCGTTGTTTGGCAGGTAAATAAGTGACCAGCCGAATGCCTTAGTATTCAATCTTGTCAAAATTTCTGCAGGAAACTCTTCGCCATTAATTATAACCAAAGGATTTTCGCCTAGAAAATTGGTTTCATATACCGTTCTAATTTCCTTTTTCTGATTAATTTCCTGTATTTCTATACTACCAGTTACAATGTCGTATTTATTAGACATTAATACTCCTTTAAACCACGCATTATTAATTGATATTTTGGTTTCTTTGGTATTCAAGTTTCCCTCAAATACCAGGCATTCGTCCAATCTTGATAGTTTTGTGTCAGCTTCACCTTTTTGCTTCACCCAGTGACGCATTTGGCTTAAATCAAAACTTTTGGTTTGTTTGCCAAAGAGTATCTTAACTTTATCCAAACCACCAGAAGGATTTTCGGAATAATCTAATAACTCAAAATTAAAACCATTCTTTGAGAAGTATTCTTTTGCTTCTTCTGCTGCTTTGCGTGTCAATTTATCGGGGTAAACGGTATAACTTATAGAGTCCGAACTATGGCTAATAATGCTGGACTCCGAGTTGATATTAAAGCTGTTGTGTTGCTTTTTAGGCAAATTGCTTTTATTAATGAGTAAACTTGATGAGCCAAAAAAGTATGAAATTTGTGATTTTTCGAAATTTCGGTCATACGCTTCCATTATAAAAAAAGCACCATTTCGTCCCTGATCTCTGCACTTTTGCATATCGAAGTACTCGGCAGAGGTGATTTGTCCTGTTTTTAGGTGTTTTATAGCTAACTTTAGTTTTTTATAATTTCCGTTAATGTCAAGCTCTTTTTCTGAAATAACAAGAGCCAAATTTCTTTTTTGAATTTCGGCATTTACTGCTGCAATGGTACTTTCTGTTAAAGAAATTGGATTTACTTCGTATCTGTAACCGTTAAAGTTGACTGTTGTTAAATTGTTGAGAGTAAGATTAGAAGGGGCCATTTTCAGAGCTTTTGTAAATCCCCATGTGGCGTAGTTTCTTTCTTTTTTTATAATTAGCGGATAACTCTTTACCTCTATTTTCGTAATTTTCTTTCTTCCATTTATTTCTTTGTAAACCTTCACGACTTCCTCATTGGTGAATGCGAAAAGCGAGAAGACTAAAAGGGGTAAAGCAGCTAAATATGCATATTTTTTAGATTGTGAAGTGTTGCCGCTAAACAAAAACTCAATCCTTTTTGAAAGCGGCTTTTTGCTCATTTGATTTAGAACTGTATGATTTTCTGAAACCCCCAACTTGAGTAAAAGAAGAGCATACTCTTTGCCGTCAATTTCTTTTACCATCAGGTCATCTACCTCATATTCATGAATTTCTTTAAGAGATTTTTGAAAAAAATGGATTACCGGATTAAACCAAAAAAAGCATTTGGCAATACCCACAAATAGTAAATCTAAAGAATGCAGTTTTTTGAAATGAAGACTTTCGTGTGTGATAATTAGGGATTCTTCTTGTGGATTTAGTAGCTTATTGTTTATAAATATGTTATTAAAAAAGGAAGAATTTTGAAGAAACCCTCCTGTTCTGTAAATCTTTATATTTTGGTGAACAATATCGTATCTTTCTCCTTTTAAGGTATTTATGACGAAAAGAATATTCTTGAAGAATAGCAAAATAGAAATAATTAAACCTAGTAAGTAGACGATTTCTAAAATGTCTATGATCTCAATTTTACTCCATAGCGAATCGTCAGTATCAGTGCTAATAACTGAATTTCTTGAGGTGCTTTGAAATATGGGTTGAGGGTATTCAATAAGTGATGGCGTTGAAATCACTGATGTGTTTAGGTATTCTATTTCTGTTTTGGTATTTGTAAGAAAAGGTAGGAGTATGCTGAGAACTAGGCTAAAGATTAAATAGAATCTATTTGCAGTATGAAAGGTAAATTTGCGAAAGATAAAAAAATACAAGCCATAAAAGCTTATTAAACAAGCGGAGGATTTTAGTAGATATTCCATGTTGGTATTGCTTAATTGTTATCAATTATTTTTCTGAGATTTTCTATTTCTTCTTTACTGAGATTTTCTTTTTTTACCATGAACGATAACAGACTTTCAGCCGAATTGTCGAAATAATTGGCAAACACTTTTTTGAAGGTGAATTGCTTGTATTCCTCTTTTGTAATCTTTGGAAAATACTCGTAAGTTTTTCCATATGCTTTATAGTCTAAAAACCCTTTTCCTTCAAGGAGTCGAACCACCGACGAAATGGTGTTGTAAGGTGGCTTCGGGTCATCAGGCAATTGATCTATGATATCTCTAACCAGACACTTGTCGAGGTTCCAGATGATCTGCATTATTTTTTCTTCTGTTTTTGTTAATTCTTCCATCATGAAACAAACTTAAAACTAAAAAATCAGTTTTGCAACTGTTTTTTCAGTTATTTAATTTAATTTTCAGGAATTAAGCATAAGTGACACGATAACAGATGTTTACCTATGCCGCTTTTTTACTTTACGGTTTATATTTAGAAAAATGAAAATTCTTTACCGTAAAATAATTTTTCTTACCCAAAATGGCTCATTATTTCTATTTTTGAAAAAAAGAGAATCCATCCATGGGTCGATTACTTTTCTTGATTTTGTTTTCTGTAAAATGCTTCGGACAAGTTTCGTCCGATTCCTTGCCAAGCTTTGCCATAAAATATAATCCAGTTCCACTTTTTTTGGAAGTGGACAAGCACCTTCAGATGTCATTTGAGTATTTTATTGACGCAAAAAGAAGTGCCCAGTTCACATTTGGTTTTGGAAATAAAGCGATTTTTAAGAAGGAGGAATATAATGTGGTGTATATGGCTCGCCTAGAATACCGAAAATTCTCTAAACCTTTTTCATCTAAAAAGAATGGTCGAAACTATTGGGCGACGGAGTTGATGTACAAACATGTTGAGGAGCCCTTTTCTCCGGTTACAGCACCAACGGATATTCTTGGTTATACTCAGCCGCCTTATTTCACTAAGTTTTTTGTAAACGTTCTGGCTTCGCATATTAAGATTGGAAGGGAGTATATTGATATGCAGTACTTTCCAGCATTCGATATTTTCCTTGGTCTAGGTGTAAGGGCATATCATAATTATATTGGCTATACACCTCCTGGATATTCAAGAGGCTTTGATGGTTCAATGTTTGGTCGAACTTCTGGTACTGGAGTTTTTCCATCTGCGGTTGTCGGAGTAGGTATAGGCATCGGAAAGTGGAAAAGAAAATGATTCTTTTATAAGTGGCTATCAACTCGGAAAACTCACCTTTCCCATACTTACGCTCGGTACACCTTTTCTAGTGCCAAAATCAGTTTCACCACCGCAAAGGGCTTCGTTGGCTAGTGTTGCAAAGAGTACCGCCTCTTTTGCATCACCATCTATACCGATGTCATCTGTTTTTAAGAATTTCGTATTGGGCATTTTTTGTTTTAAAAGACTTACAATCAGTGGATTGTGCATGCCGCCACCGCTCATGAATACCTCTGAAGGGAGTTCATTTTTTGAAATGGAGAAAATACAGTAAGTGATGGTTTCAGCGGTGAGCTGACAAAGTGTAGCCATAATATCCCCTTTAGAAAGTTCTTTTGTGTTGGATTTTTCTAAAGCAGATTCCAAATAGGCCAGGTTGAAAACCTCTGGTCCGGTGGTTTTGGGTAATGTTCCTTTGAAAAAATCATGTTTTTTCAATTCTAGGAGCAAAGGTTCAGAAACTTGCCCCTTTGAAGCTATTTCGGCATCTTTATCATAAGGAATTCCGAAATGCTTTTGAACAAAAGCATCCATAATCGTATTTCCTGGGCCGGTGTCAGTAGCAAAGACCTTTTCGGGATTCAAATCGCCACTTAAAAACGTGAAATTGGAGATTCCGCCCATGTTGAGCAATATTCTATTTTTGCCTTTTTCGGAGAAAATAAGATAGTCCCCATAAACCGCCAACGGTGCTCCTTCGCCTCCTGCAGCACAATGTTTCTGGCGGAAATCGGACAAAGTCATAATGCCCGTTTTGGCGGCTAAATGATCTCCATCGCCAATCTGGAGTGTGGCGTTGGGAAATTTCTCTATTTTATGTTGGATTTTGGGAGCATGAAACACCGTTTGTCCATGACTTGCAATACAATCAATTTCTGAGTTCGGTATTCCCCATTTCTCTAAAAGTTGATTTACGATTTCTCCATGCAAGTTGCCAATCCAAGGATTCAGCACGCATAGTTGTTGAAATTCTATCTCTTTTTTTGCAAATATCTTCCTGATTTCTACTTTTATATCTTCTGCAAAAGGTACAGTTTCAAACTTCAAAACCTTTACTTTGGTCTTCAATCCACTTTCTTGGTATTCACAAAGAGCCACATCCAGACCGTCCATAGAAGTACCAGACATCAATCCGATGATTATTCGTTTTGGCTTTTTAGCTATTTCGTAGAGTTTTTGGATGTTTTGGTTCATGGGTGTTTTGATCAAGCAAGAAAATTACTCAAAGTAGATATTGCAACAAGAATATTCTAAAAGTGCTTCAAATTTAAACAAAAACACCCAAAAATGAACCCAATATTAAAAGATGGACTTTTATTAACCAATTAACCAATTAACCAATTAACCAATTAACCAATTAACCAATTAACCAATTAACCAATTAACCAATTAACCAATTAACCAATCAATCCTCTTTCGCCCAATCAAACCGCTGGTCAGGAGAGAATTTCCATGGAGCCATGTTGGTTTCGAGGTTTTGGAACATCATGTTCCAGCTTTGAGGAGCTTGGCTTTCTTCCATTACGCGGTAGCGGCGTAGTTGCAAGATTATATCTAGAGGGCTAATCATTACGGGGCATTCCTGCACGCAGGCATTGCAGCTCGTACAAGCCAATATTTCTTCGTCAGTGATATAGTCTCCAAGAAGTGATTTCTCGTCTTTGTAGTCGTTACCATTTTTAATCCAGCCTTTTTGGATGTCTTCCAGTCTGTCCCTGGTGTCCATCATTATTTTACGAGGAGAAAGAGCCTTACCTGTTTGATTGGCCGGGCATGCGGAAGTACAGCGGCCGCATTCGGTACAGCTATAGGCATCCATGAGGTTTTTCCAGCTCAAATCTTCCACATCTTTTGCTCCGAATCTGCCCACCTCTGCTGGGGTTTCAGGAGCTTGTTCAAGGCCTAACATTATTTTCACCTCAGTACTTACAGTAGGCATATTGCTCATTTTACCCTTCGGATTGAGGTCGGAAAAATAAGTGTTTGGAAAAGCCAAAGCAATGTGAAGATGCTTAGAATAAGTGACATACAAGGCAAAAGCCATAATACCCAAGATATGAAACCACCAAGCCGCTCTTTCTGCAAAAATTAACATGCCAGTAGAAAAAGTATCCATAATTGGCACCAACCACTGACTTACGACAAATGGACCCGTGATCGCTTCGGCAAAATGCCCAACACCACGACTTTGAAGTACCGTATCGGCGGCGTTCATTTTCAAGAAAGCAGCCATTAGAATAATTTCAAAAACCAAAATGATGTTACCGTCTTTTACTGGCCAACCTTTCATTTCACGGTGGCGACTTTCCTGCAAACGCTCCACTTTTGTGATATTTCTCCTTATCAAAAACACAACGCAAGCTATCACAACAGCCAAGGCCAATAACTCAAAAATATTGATTAATACTGGGTACAAACTTCCCAAAGGCTTTAAGAAAATGCGGTGCGTGCCCAACAAACCGTCTAGCACAATCTCTAACACTTCCAGATTGATAATGATAAATCCTAGGTAAACGGCTAGGTGTAGAATGGCCACCATTGGTTTTGCAAACATTTTTTTCTGACCAAATGCCAGCAAAAGCATGTTTTTAAGCCTAATACTAGCATTGTCTGTTCTGTCTTCAGCTTTGCCCAATTGAATGGTTTTCTTTATCAACATAACCCTGCGGGCAATAAAATAACCTGCTACACCAAGTGCGGCTAAGAATAATATTTGTGGTATGAAATTCATCTTGTTAGGTTTTTAATAATGGTATGCATGCATACTATATACAAATATCAAGAAAAAGTGGAAGAAAACAAACGCTCGAAAAAAAAATTATGTTTTTTTTAATTGAAATTTGTTATTGAAAACTTTTTCCCTAATTTTGCAGTCCCAAACAGGGACATGGTGGTGAAATCACAATGGTGATGTAGCTCAGTTGGTAGAGCAAAGGACTGAAAATCCTTGTGTCGGCGGTTCGATTCCGTCCATCACCACAAGCCGATTCGAAAGAGTCGGCTTTTTTTGTGCTCCAAATTTTGATTATTTCATAAAAAAATTGGATTAGCGTAAAAATTGATTTGAAATATTCACATAATAGTAAGAATATGAATCACTTTGTAAATATACTTTTTTCACAAAGCTTGAACAAATTTTATGTCGGTGAATCTACCTTTCCATTTGAGCGTGTAAAAGAGCACAATACTGGGAAATATGGAAAGTCTTTTACTAAGCAAGTAAATGATTGGGAGATTAACCTTTTTATTGAATTAGAAAATAGAAATCAGGCATTGATAATAGAGAAAAAAATCAAATCAATGAAATCATCAAAATACATTGAAAATTTAAAAAAATACCCAGAAATGATAGAAAAACTTATTGTTTCTGTTAAATAATATCTATGCGAAAGGCGGTTCTCCCGATAGCTATCGGGACCGTCCATCACCACAAAATAACAAGGCAGTTATGACGAAAGTTGTGACTGCTTTTTTGTTTGGTACAGTTAGGGGTACAAAAATTTGCTTTTTGGAGTTATTTTTTCAAAGCTGTCGCCAATGTGTTTCTCCTTTAAATTGGTTGAGCATTATGTTTAGATTTTAAAACTATTCATCACTTCTTCCCACCAAAAACACCCCTCATTCTTAATTCAAAAGTTCCTAAATTGGGTCTGGACGAGGTAAATGTCTGGGTGTTTGAAAGGCCTTTGCTTAGAGAAGCGTCTAAAAAAAGATTTCTTTTTTTGGTTAATGCATAACTGAAACCTCCCCCAATATTTGTTATCAAAGCAGTGTTGCTATTTCCAAAGCCTCTTGCAGCTGTCTGCGATATAACTTTAAAATATTCTGAGGAATTCGTTTCGATACCTATTTCAAATAATACAAATGGCCTTAAACGATAATCGCTAATATAGTAACGTCCAAATGTGGCAGCTTGAAAAGACTTCTCAGTGAACTCATCGTAGGTCTGATTATTTATTATAATGTTGCCATTGTATTTAACTTTGTTATAGTTACCCCCAATTTTTAGACCAACCTCCAAGTTTTTAGCATAAAATCTGCTTACGCTCAGCTGAGGGAGTGCTCGAAATCCTGCTATGGTGCCTATGTTTGTATTCAATCCAATACCTACTGAGAATTTTCCTTGATTTTGGCTCCAGACCAATTGAATACTAAGCAGAAAGAGAATAATGTGAATCGTTTTTTTCATGATGATTTAATAGTTTAGGTACAAACGAATTTAATCATTTACAATTATGTGTGTTTTTGATATTGCTGAAGGAATGTTATTTATCGGTAGTTTTTTTCGGAATGAAATATTCAAACTTTATATAATTGGTCTATCAAGATGTTAAAGTTGTTTTTAGTAGTCATTCCCACAAATTCTTCTAAATTTGTTAAGACAAAAGAATATTTATTCAACCTATGAAGAATATGAGAACAACTTTCGGTTTACTATTTCTTTTACTTACCTCCAATACCCTTTTCGCCCAAGGCCCAAAGGTGTTAATCGTTACTGCTCATCCCGACGACGAAACGATGTTTCCGGCCACGGTTTTTAAAATTACTAGGGAGCTGAAAGGCACGGTGGATTTAGCTTTGATAACCGACGCTTCGGGAGGATACAATGGTTTGGTGGCATCTACTTATTATGACAAAAACTTAACGGATTCGGCCACAGGTCGGGTAGCATTGCCGCTTCTGCGTAAAAAGGAACTGATTTGTGCGGGTGAAGTAATGGGTATCAGAAACTTTTTCTTTTTTGACCAACTCGATGATTTTTATCAAATAGACCCAAAGCCGTTTTTCGAAGGGAAGCGTTGGGACATGGCTTTTTGCGAGAAAAAATTGAACAAGATTTTGGAGGAGGGGCAATACGATTATGTGTTTTGTTTGGTACCCAGTGCTGAGCAACACGCCCACCATAAAACTGCAAGTATTTTGGCTATTAGAGCGGTCAAAAACTTAAAGTCAGAGAAAAAACCAATTGTTTTGGGTGGTAGAGCTTTGAATAAAAATTATACTTACAGCTTTGATGTTTTGGATGGGTTTCCTGAAACCAAAATCTCTAAAAAAGCCCCAGTATTTTATTTCGATAGGTCGTATGGATTCGGAGAAAACAACAAACACAGCTACATGATAGTGGCGGATTGGGTGAAGGCCTGTCACAAATCACAAAGTGGCGACATGAATAGCTCTATGCATCGAGGCGACTTGGAGACGTTTTGGTATTTTGATATAAACGTAGAAAGTGGCATCGAGGCCACTTCCAAGCTTTTTGAGAAAATTCGTCAGTCGGGATTTGTGACCAAATGACCATCTTCTCTTTGGCGATAGGTCACCCGCAATATCTTTAAGGCCGAATTAGTCCTTACATTTTGAGATTATTAATTTTCAAAAATGATGGTTACTTTGTTAAAATCAGCTGCGGCATTGATTACTTTCTGGAAGTCATCGTAAACACTTAGTGGGAGTAAAACCTTGTGATAGTATTCGTTTATTGTTATGGTTATTTTGTTTCCATTTACTTGGTAGTCAGATACAAAACCCATGTTTTTTTTGCCTTCAAAATCATACGTGATATTTCGTTTTACTTCTTCCAAGCCACGTACCTTGTAGCCATCAGGAATGGCAATGGTGATATTTCTTACATACTCATGTGCCGAACCCACATCGATAGATTGCTGACGGGGGCGTTCGTTATATAGTTCTTGCTGAGGCCCGAGTATGTCTCCCAGTTTGAAAATATACTTTTTACCTGCTTTTTCTATCATATTTTTAGCCACTACGTCTGAGCTCAGAATGAAGGGTTTATTAACTTCATCAGAGTTGATATCATAGTTTTTGGCCACAATATTAGAATACTCGGCGTCTTCTTTCAAAGAGGCTTTCAATATATTATCTAGTATTTCTTTGCGTTGGGTTTCGTTTGACAGCATCAGATAACCTTTGATTTCGCCGTCTTGCGAACCGCCCAAGGTTCTAGTTAGTTTAATGTTGGCGTGTGCTAAGTTGGCAGGGAAGCTGACTTCGGCGTCTATATTATTGTAATTTAATGCTGCCGTTGAAAATGGAATGGTCTTGATTTTGCTTATGCCTGATTTAGTTTCGCCTAAACTTATGTTGGCTATAAACAAAGCATCGGTGCCTTCTAAACCGCTTTCAATTTGCCCGAGCCTCAGCATTGGATTGCTTGGGTCAAGGTATTTTTTGGCATTTGGAAAATAAAAAAAGTATTTGTCGAGCTGTGTCCAGGTTTCGAAGGCCTTGTCGAATTTCTTCTTAAATCGACTTATACCTATGCCCAACTCATAATTGACATTTGCAGCCTCAAACATCTGAACATAAAGACGGGCAAGACCTCCGGCTTCAGCATATTTTGATTTAAGTATGGCCTCGGGCATGGCATCCTCGGCGTCTTCTTTTATATTAATATTAGACTTTATATAGTTTTCGATAGCCCTTATGGCCTGATCTTCTGGCATTTCGAGTATTTTTTCTTTTTTCAAAACCTTCTCTATCTCTTTCAGCGTGTTTTTAGACCTTGCGTGCATCATTTCAAAAAACTGATTGCCGGCGTCTTTCCAAGTAAAGAGCTTGTTGTTGTCTTTAGCGGTGTTATAAGTGAGTTTGTACTCTATTCTAGGCGTGTTGGCGTTTTCAGAAGAATATTTTTCGTCAAAAACCGGAGTAATGTCTTTGAGATTGTAGCTTACAAATGCCTTTTTATTTATTACCGTGTCTTTTTTTATACCTACGGCGTTATATAATTTAGCCTCAAACTTCAGAAAATCTGGTGAAACAATCAAAAAGTCCCAGTTGCGAATGGGCAGCTTTTTAAGAAGTGGCTCTGTGCTGTATATATTGATTGGGGTCTTTATGACATAAAAAAACTCCATTTCGCTACCGGGTTCTAGTCCTTCTACAGCTACCATTTTGTAGGTTTGGCCTTCTTCGGTGGTTTCTTTAATGGCACTTTGACCGAGCTCTTTTACTATACCTTTGGGGTTAATGCTTCTAACTTTGATGTCTATTAACTCGCTGCTAGCCGATATGGGCAAGTACACTTTGTTGTAGCTATCAACAGCCCCGGCTTCGTGTATATGGAAGCGTCGCATGAGGCCGTAATATTGTTCCACGTTTTGGGTAAGCGAGTCTTTGTAATATTCAACATAGATCTTACTGTCGAGCAAGATGGCGGGTTCTTTTTTTTCTGCTTCACTTAGCGTACTAAGTTTGTTATTTGTTTTTTTGATAAAATCAAGTTTAAAAAACTGTAGGTCTTGTGCGAATAGTGGTGACCCCAATAGTGTAAGGGCCAATACAAGTTTCTTCATTTATGTATGTTTTTATGAGATTAAATATGAATTATTTCTTTTTGAAACCAATAAGTTCATTGTGAGCCGTGGTTATTTTATTGATCATCTTATTCCATTCCTCAAACTCCGACTTTTTCAAAACGAGTGTATTTAGGTAGGTTATTTGTTTTAGGATGATTTTACCAGATTTTTGCTCATAACTCAGTGCATAACCAAAGTTGGCTCCAGTGTAGTTTGAACTTTCTGGCAAATACACAAGCTCATGATTTTCTGGCACTTCTATTTCTACTTCTGATTCTTCTTTCCAAGCATAATCATTCACAAAATCGTTTTTTCGAGATTTCTGCATGAGGTTGTCGGCAGTTATGTGGGTGTATATATGCGGATTAAAATACAGCTCATTATCTATTTTTTTGACAAAATCAGGTACCTGAAAACTATAGTCGAAACCGATAAGTTTTTCCCTGTCTTTGAGGTTATTTATAGTTACAGGACCTACTTTGCATTTGTTATTGCCCACTTTAAAAAGTGCTTCGGTGTAGTCTTGTTTTTCTTTTTCGGAGTAATTACTCAAGTAGTATTTCACCTCGGTTTTCCAAAGGCCATCTAAGGTCGTTTTGCCGATTCCGACAAGATTATTGCCTTCTATTTTTATCTCGGTTTTGTCTTTACGAGCATTTATGTTCGACTTTACTACTGGTACGTCTATTATTTGATATTCTGTATCCGTAAGTTTAATCATACACTGCTTGCCTTGGATGTGGCTGGTAGGCAGGCCGTAGTCTATGCGGTCGTCTGTGGCATCCAGAAAAACCCATTGATTGTCGACTTTAGCCACTGCAATCATGTGGTTATCAACAGAAAGGGAGGGATTTTCGGCGTATTTGAAAGGGATGTCGCGGGTACCAATCCAACCCAAATGTACGTCTTTTACATTGGCTATTTTGAGCATGGTAGTAATCAGGCTGGCCATATCTTTACAGTCGCCATAGCGTTTGCTAAATACCTGACTGGCTTCACGCGGTATAAAGCCTCCCATACCGTCTTCAAAAGCGATATATTTGACATAGTCTTGCACCCAATAATATACTGTTTTTATTTTTTCGAGGTCAGATTTGCCGTTTGTGAGAGAGTCCGTGAGATGTATCAGGGCTTTATCAGGTGATGCGTTTAAATTACGTACCAAACTTGCGTAATAATTAAAGAGTTTTCTTTCATCGGAAAGTACTTCTATGGTCTTATTATCTATGGTATAATTTTCTATAAACAATTGTACAGAAGGCGTTAAATATCTGATATTTAAAGATTTTGATTCGTAGGGTATATCTTTCAGATTTGAGGCTTTCCAAGTATAAGTTGTTTTGTTCTTTGATTTGCTTTCCGTAAAAACGATATTCGAAAAGTCACCGAATTTTTTAAAATTTACCTTTATATTGGAGGGGAAGGTAACAGAGAATTCGGCGTTTTGAATGGGTAAGTAATTGCCAAATATGAAACTCGGCATCATGTAGGGGTCTTTGATGGTTTCTTGGTATTTCAGGGTTGAGACGGCTCCTTGTTGTAAACCCTGAAAGGTGAATTTTTTCACCAGGTAATCATCATAAAAAATACCTTTGGAGTTTTCTTTTTCGGTAGTTATTTCTTTGACATTGAGTTTTTTAGGGCCTTTTTCGCTTGGTACAAAAGTTGCGGCCTCAATATTGTTTATTTCCTGAAAAAAAGGAGAGTAGACAATAGATTGGTCGGCATACTGGTATATACTGGCCTTATTGGTCAGATAGAGATTTTCATTGAAATAATCGGTAAGAATTTGCACCTTACCGTCCACTATTTTGATATTTACCTCTTCTTTTTGGCTAATGGTGAGTATGTCGTTGCTCGGATACTGAGCCCGATAATAGTCAAGATTTTCTTTGGATTGGGCCCAAACTCCTTGCGTTATCAGTAAGCTGAATATTACTATTTTATTCATTTTCTTGGTTTTCAGTATTCTATTCCAAAATAAAAATTCCGTGATTTAGCCACTTTTTCATTGGCATCGTATTCTATAACCTTTCCGTGATAGTAACCCTGTAGATAGTGTTCTTCAAGCATAAGTTTGCCCGTTTCGGTGTAGCTATATGATGGACCTTCGTGTTCGTCTTCTTTTTGGAAATATCGATTTCGGATTTTACCGTTTACATAAAATACTTTTTGCTCGCCATGGTACATGCCATTTACGAAGTTATATTCAGCACTCAGATTTCCATTCATATAATAACGTTTCAAGTTACCCATACGTTGGTTGTTTTTGTAGCTGGCTTGATAGCTCATTTTGCCGTTAGGATAATAAGCTTTGATGTCAAACGTACCGTTTTTGGTATTTACTACGGGTAACCAATTGGCGTTTTTATCTTGGTAAGAGTATCCTACAATGTGGCCTTGGACATAGATTATTTTATAGGCAGGAGTTTTGCCATCCTCACCAAAATGTATAAGTTCACCATTTTTTTCATCTTTTTTTAATGGTGTTAGCGTTTCAAGGGCTCCGTTGTGATAATACCATCGTGACTCGCCATCTGCTTCACCTTCAATAGTTTTACCCTCATACTCTAGCTTACCGTTGTCAAAGTATCTCTTATCGTAGCCATCCTGTAGGCCGTTTTTGTATTCAATTTCGTTTTTAAGTTTTCCATTGTGATGGTATGACATGTACTTGCCGTCCATCATGTCGTTGTTATATGCAACTTCAGCATATTTATTACCATCTTTTGACCAATAGTATGTTTCTTTCCCTTGTTTCACACCATTCACTAAAGTGTATTCTTTGTATGGCTTTTTGTTTAAACTCAATATGGTGACTTTGCCGTTTGCCTTTGGTAAATCTATTGTATTAAACACCTGCCCAAGGGTATCGTATTGAGTGGTTTTGGTTACTATGTTGTCTTTTGTGAAATATTCATAGAGCTTTACACCGGTTGGAGCGTAGTTTTCTGCATAACCTGTAGCTATGCCGTTTTGAAAGAACATGACGTCCTTAATTACGCCATTGTTGTAATAATATTTCCATTGGCCTTCTGCTAGGTCATTTACGTACCAACCTTCGTAAGATTTTTGGCCATTGTCATGATAATATACAAAGTAACCATCTCGTTGGTTGTCTTTGAAAAAACCTTCCATTTTTAGCTGTCCGAGTTCTGTGAATTCTTTTGAAATGCCATGTAAAAGGCCATCTTTATATTGCCTTTCGGCGAACAGTGCCCCACTCATGTAATATTCCTTCATACTACCGTTATTGCCAAATTTGTTCATGCTTCCCTCTTGCCTCTTTTGGCCAGCTGGGTAGTAAGTCTCATAGACCAATTGGTCATTTTTGCGGGTGTTTTCTTTGATAATATTCCCTTTTTTGTCGAAAATTTTTGTGTATTTCAACAATTTCTTTTCGTAAAATTCTTCGGCAAAAATCAACCCATCTTCATCAAAATATTTATGAAGACCTACAGGTTCTCCATCGGTAGAATTACCCTCACTGGCCAATTTACCGTTTGAATGGAACGTGGTTTGCTTGCCTTCTTTTTTACTGTCTTTATAGAAAGACTGGGCAATTTTTTTACCATTGATATCGAAGTAGAGCCATTCGCCTTGCAATAAGTTATTTGACATTTTACCTGCCACTTTTGGCTTGCCGTTGAAGAAATAGCTTTTATAATCACCCTCCTCAAGGCCTTTGCTATAGGTACTTTCCGATGAAAGTTGGCCATTATAATAGTATTGACGACTTGGCCCATCTAATTCATTATTTTTATAGATAGCATCGGCTGCCAGCTGGCCATTTTGGTGGTAATCAAAAAATTTGCCTTCTTTTTGTCCTTTTTCAAAAACCTTAACATATTTCTTACCGCCACCTAAATAATAATAGATAAACTCCCCTTGTTCCAAATCATTTTTGTATTGTCCTTCTACCTCTAGGTTGCCATTCGGGAAATAATCTTTGAACTTTACGGTAGAGTCTTTCGGGTTGAAAACACTAATTTGACTTAGATATCCTTCTTCAGTATAGTACTTCCACTCACCTGTTTTTTGACCGTTATCGTCATACAAGCCCTTGCTCATTAGGGATTTATTTGGGTGAAAAAATTCGGTATAACCCATTAATGTTTTGGTACTTTCATCATATTTTGTTGTAATAGCCTGAAGGTTGTGGTTATTGTATGTACCAACGAAGTATTTGGCAGTTTTTCCGTTGAAATCCAACACCTTTAATTTGTCATGTCCAGAAAAACTATTATCTACCAGTTCTTTAGCTTTCTTTATACCTGCATCGTTTTTTTCGTATCTTTTTTTTGCTTTTTCATTTACAGAGCTCAACCAATAGTGGGTAAAATCATTAAAAAGTCCATTTTCCCATATCCTTTTATAAAACAAAACATAGTTTTTCATCCAGAAGTCTTCACTTTCTTCTGCGTATTCTAGCTTTTCTAAAAGTGCTTGGCATTGTCTAACAACTTTGTAGTCAAGTTCAGATTTTAGCTTGAAGTTCTTATTGAAAGTAACCTGCGAGTTCAGCACCAAATCCGTTGTCTGGAAATCTTCGGCAGGTTGAATCAGCAAGGAATCGTTGTTAAAAGCAACATTGGTAGACAAATATTTTTCGAGTTCAATAATCACATTGTCGGCATTGTCGTCTTGTGGCTCAAGCGTTAAATAGGTCAGTATCGAAAGGGTACCCCTGGTAGGTTGGTTTTGTATTAAACACAGATGGCCAAGCATTTTATGGCTCAGTGCATTAAAGAAATTGATGTTTATTGATTTTTGAAAACATTCTACGGCTTCATTTATTTTCCATTGGTTCAAGTATGTCATGCCCATGCTGGTCAGTAGGCTATAATCGTACGGGTATTTTTCAAGACCTTTTTTATAAGTTTCTATGGCCAATTCTTTTAGGCCAGAGTCGTCATAGGAGGCAGCCAGAAATAAAAAAAATGAGGCTTCATATTTAGAATTGAGATTCAAACCAAGCTTACAAACTTCTTGGGTTTCTTTATGCTTTGCAGACATCAACAAAGTGAGGGACTTGTGATAAATTGATAGAGCATAATTGGTGTCACTTTTTGAAATTTTATCTAGCTCTAGGAGGGCCTGGTCTTTTTTGTCTTCGTTTCGAAGGCTTATGCTTTTTTTAATTAACTCTCCCGAATTTACTAATATTATTTGGGGATTTTGGGCATTGGCTGCTGTGCTTAAACATACCAAAAGCAGTATAACGAGGATACGCATTGAAGTGGATGGTTTTTATGTGATTATTAGAAAATATTTATGGCAAAAATTAAACCAAAATATTGAAATACCAATTTAAAAAATAATTTTAGTTGGTTATGGCTTATTATAAAGTGGAGGTTAAAATAAAAGGCAGAGAAAATCAGGCTATTAAAATTGTAATAGATGAGTCAAGTTTATCAAATAAGGTAAGAGTTTTTTACAATGCACCAAATCGTCCCTTTACCAAGGTTTGTGCAAGGAGGGTAAATTTTATAAAGTCTGGCACCCGAACCCTTTGAGTTTGGATTTTGGCTGCTGAGGTTTTTTTGATTCTTTTGAATAATTTTAGATAATACACATAGGCCAAGTATACACCTGAACGTGCTCCAACGGGTAGGTTTAGTATTCCCCTCAGTGCGTTGTCGAAGTCTATCTGTATATCTTTTTCTATTTCCCTTTTGGCGTAAGCCGAGAAATTGCTCATGTCTATTTGTGGGAAATATACACGTCCACGCTCCTGATAGTCACTTTTGAGGTCTCTCAAGAAATTGACTTTCTGGAATGCAGCACCAAGGCTTCTGGCATCGGTTTTTAGTTTTTCGTAAAGGCTTTGATCTCCTTCCACGAACACTTTCAGGCACATGAGGCCTACTACTTCGGCCGAGCCGTAAATGTATTCTTTGTATTTGCTGTCGTCGTAAACTATTTGACCCAAGTCCATTTCCATGCTGTATAAAAAAGCATCAATGAGCTCAAGGTCTATTTTAAACTCATGAACTACTTTCTGAAAAGAATGTAGGATGGGATTGAGACTAATACCCGTTTCTATGGCCTCGTAGGTGTCGGCTTTAAATTTTTCGAGAAGGTATTTTTTGTCAAACTGATGAAAGGTGTCCACAATTTCATCTGCAAAACGAACGAATCCATATATACCATAAATAGGTTCGTGGAAACGCTTGGTAAGTGTTTTGATACCCAATGAAAAGGACGTGCTATAAAGCTCCGTTACGAGCTTACTACATCCGAAGGTTGATTTTTCATACAAATTAAACATTCTCAATCAGGGTTTTAATGATTTTTAGCTATATAATCACCTACCACCAATCCCGAGATCAACGCAGGAGGAACTCCTGGCCCTGGGACCGACAATTGGCCTGTATAGTACATATTTTTTAAGTTCTTGTTTTTTAGTGCGGGTTTCAGAAATGCCGTCTGCAACAATGTGTTAGCCAAACCGTAGGCATTTCCTTTAAAGGCATGATAATCAGCTTTAAAGTCACTTACAGCGTAACTTTTTTTGTAAACTACATGATTTCTGATCTCATGACCTACGTATTTTTCAAGTCTTTCGATCATTATATCGAAGTACTTTTCGCGGGTTGACTCGTCATCTTCCAAATCAGGAGCTATAGGAATAAGCAAAAACAAATTCTCATGGCCTTCCGGTGCTACAGATGGGTCGGTTTTTGACGGTGCCGACACGTAAAAAAGAGGTTTCGATGGCCATTTAGGGTTTTTGTAGATTTCATCGGCGTGAAGATTAAAGTCTTCATCAAAAAACAAATTATGATGTTCTAACCTATCCACTTTTCTGTCAACTCCTATATAGTACAGCAACGACGAAGGAGCCATCAATCGTTTATCCCAATATTTTTTACTGTAGTTACGGCTGCCGTTAAGAAGACCCTCGGTATGTTCGTAATCGGCACCACTTACCACAATATCGGCATAGTAAACAGCATCGAGAGTACGTATTTTTTTGACATTACCATTTTCCGATACTATCTCCTTAACCTCTTGATTATTAATGAATTTTACTCCCTTTTCTTCGGCTAATTTTAGCATGCCTTTCACTATTTCGTGCATTCCGCCCATGGGATACCACGTTCCCAAGGCCATTTCGGCGTAGTTCATGAGGCTGTAAAGAGCAGGGGTGTCGTTTGGAGTTGCTCCTAAGAACAAAACAGGAAACTCCATGATTTTCAGTAAATCTTCGTTTTTGAAGAATTTTCTGAGGTGTTTTCCAAAAGAGGCAAAAAGATCAAGACTAATAGCTTTGGATAAAAGTCGAAAATCAAAAAATTCACTGACAGAAAGCGACGGCTTCCAGACAAACTCACCCATTCCTGTAGTGTATTTGTATTTGGCCTCTTCAAAAAAGGCATCGAAACTAGGACCACAGCCAGGCTCGAGTTTTTCGAAAAGGGCTTTGAGCTCTGTTAGATTTGCGGGCAGATCAACTTCTTTTCCGTTTGTTAGTATGACTTTATACGATGGCTCGAGTCGGACAAGTTTATAATAGTCAGATGGTTTTTTGCCAAACTCGCCAAAATACCGTTCAAAAACATCTGGCATCCAGTACCAACTCGGACCCATGTCGAATTTAAAGCCAGCCTCACTAAATACTCTTGCTCGGCCACCGAAATCGGCGTTTTTTTCCAAAACGGTCACCTCAAAACCCAAACTTGCGAGTTTTGTTGCGGCAGAAATTCCTGCAAAACCTGAACCGATTACGATGACTTTTTTCAAATCTTTCTCTCTTTTTAAACAGTTTGCGTATTAGAATAAATTTTTAGGCGGTCTTTCAACTCTTTTCTTGCCAAATGTATTCTATTTTTCACAGTCCCAATCGGAATCGCCACTTTTTCAGCAATTTCGTGATATTTAAAACCATTAAAGTACATCATGAACGGTTCTTTGTAGGTATCGTCCAATTTTTCAAGTGCTTTTGTGATGTCCTCATTAGCAAAGTTACCATAAGCATCATTCTGAACAATACTGTCTGACGAATTTATATAATGTAAATTGTCGCTAGTATCAATAATGGTGTTCTTACGCATCATCCTTTGATAATTCGTGATGAAGGTGTTTTTCATAATCGTAAACAACCAAGCCTTCAAATTGGTACCATCAGCGTATTTGTCTTTATTTAAAAACGCTTTCACCAATGTATCTTGTACCAAATCATTGGCATCGTCGTAGTTTTTCGTTAACCTCATCGCAAAAGGCTTAAGCGTTTTGGTGTTGGTTTGTAAAGCATAATTAAATTCTATCGCAGTCATTTGATTGTTTTAATTTGTTTAAGCAAATGTTAAAAAGATTAAACAAAAGAAAAAATTATGTTTAACTTATATTTAAAAATATTAAACAAAACTTACTATGTTTTAATTTATTCTTTAATAAGTACAATTATCTTGTTTAATTTTTTTCTTTTATCGTTAAACAAACCTACGTATTACTCATCTTTTTGGATGTCCGGTGATATTTGTTTTACGTTGCAATCCATATAATTTCCAATATTTATAGTGTTTTAAAGGCTCAAATTTTAAATTTGTATATGATAAGTGAGAGTAATGAGTTTTCAGAGGTAGAACAGACATTTTTTGTGGAGGTGGTATTGCCTGTACCCATACCACAATATTTTACCTATCGTCTTTCTCGAGAAATGAGTCAATTGGCCAAAGTGGGCTCTCGTGTAGTGGTAGAATTCGGCAAGTCGAGAGTTTTGACGGCGGTCATTGTGAAAATTCATAACACACCACCACCAAAGTATCAGGCCAAATATGTGCAGGAATTGCTTGATATTGAGCCTGTTGTCACAGCCTCACAACTCTGGCTATTTGAGTGGGTAGCCGAGTACTACATGTGTCATGTGGGCGAGGTAATGAATATTGCGTTGCCGGCCGGACTTAAAATAAGTAGTCAGTCCAGAATTCAGTATAATCCTGATTTTGCACATCCCGAGTTACTGTCTGAACAAGAAACCCAACTGATGGAGGTGCTTCTGAAGGAGGAATCTCTAAGCTACGACGAGGTCGGGCGTTTTCTAGACCAAAAAGACATCAACAAAACCATAAAAGAGCTGGTGGCCAAGCATGCCATTATACTTTTTGAAGAGGTAAAAGATAAATATCGCCCGAAGATTGTCAAGAAAATACGCTTGAAGCGAGTTTTTGAAGGCACAGAGGAGATTTTGGCCTTGATAGAAAAGCTTGAAAAAACCACCAAACAGCAGGAGGTGTTGTTGGAATATCTAGGCCATGTGCCTATTAATGAGCTGCATTATAAAAACAAGGAGGGTTTGGCGAAAAGTACGCTCAAGGCTGGTGATATTTCGGAATCGTCTCTCAAAACTCTTTTGGACAAAGGTATTTTTGAGGAATTCGAGATTGTGGTTTCAAGGTTTGACGGTGAAGACCTTGGCTCTCAGGCTCAAATGCAACTTTCGGAGCCACAACAAAAAGCATCTGACCAGATAATGGACTCTTTCACCCAAAACGAAGTGGTGCTTTTTCATGGCATCACAGGTTCGGGCAAGACAGAAATTTACATAGACCTCATACAAAAAGTACTGGATTCAGGCTCACAGGTATTGTTTTTATTGCCAGAAATTGCCCTTACTACTCAAATAGTGAACAGACTCCGGGTGGTTTTTGGAGATGCCATGGGCGTTTATCATTCTAAGTTTTCTGACAACGAACGCGTGGAGGTTTGGAAAGGTGTTTTGGACGGTAAGTTTCAGTTTGTGGTGGGTGTACGGTCGGCTATTTTTCTGCCCTTTACCAATTTGGGACTCATTATAGTAGATGAAGAACACGAGTCATCCTACAAACAGTTTGACCCCGCTCCCCGCTATCATGCTCGTGATGTGGCCATTATGTTGGCTCTGAAGGTCCGGTCTAAAGTACTACTTGGTTCGGCTACGCCATCGATAGAGTCTTTTTATCAAGCCAAAAACAAAAAATATGGTCTGGTAAGCCTAAATGTAAGATACGGTGATGCTCAGCTGCCTGATATCAGGTTGGTAGATATGAAAAAGGAGCGGAAGGACAAAACCCTTGTGAAGGAATTCAGTTCGGAGCTGTTGGCGGAAATGGCTCAAAACTTGGCCAATAAACAGCAGACCATTATATTTTTGAACAGACGGGGTTATGCTCCGTATCTCAATTGCCAGGAGTGCAATTGGATAGGGCATTGCGACCAATGTGCGGTTTCGCTCACTTATCACCTGGCAGAGAAGACTTTGGTTTGTCATTATTGTGGACACAAGGAATCAGTGCCTAAAACATGCCCCGACTGCGGTTCTACCAAGGTCAAAGCCATGGGAGTTGGTACTGAAAAAATAGAGGAAGATCTGTATGAAATATTCCCAGAGGCCAAAATATTACGGATGGATTTGGACACCACAAGATCAAAAAATGCCTATCAGAATATTATCGGGGAGTTTGAAAAAGGCGAGGTGGATGTTTTGGTGGGTACACAGATGGTATCCAAAGGACTTGATTTTGACCATGTGAGCTTGGTTGGAATTTATAATGCCGACAAGATGATTCACTTTCCTGACTTTCGAGCGGCCGAGCGGGCTTTTCAGTTGATTACCCAAGTAAGTGGCCGGGCAGGTAGGAGGGACCAAAAAGGCAGGGTGTTGATACAGACAGGAAGCCCGCAAAACCGAATTTTGCAGTTTGTACTTCAGAACGATTACGTGGGTTTTTATGAATCCGAGGTTATTGATAGAGAGGGGTATAATTATCCGCCATTTTCGAGAATTATTGAGATTACGGTTAAGGACGTTGACCAGACTTTGGCCCATCAAGCTGCTGCCAGGCTTGCTCAGGCTTTGGAGAATCAACTGGGTAAAACCCGTGTTATGGGTCCTGAAAAAGCTTTGGTAGAAAGAATCAGGAACAAATATCTTTTTGAGGTTTGGCTTAAACTAGAGAAGGACAAGATGAATATTCAGGCCACAAAAGCGTTTCTACAAAAAGAAATAGTAAATTTGATTACTGAAAAAAAATTCAAATCTGTGCAGGTAGTGGTAAATGTGGATGCCGTTTAAATCGTTAGAAAATTATGAGCATAAAGTCGTCGATATCGGATTATTTCAAAATAGATGAGCTAAAAGATAACCTGATTAAACTTATTGAGGCCAAGTTTGAACTCAAGAAATTGGAGGTTCAAGAAAAAATTGAGGGCTTGATTTCGGGTATCGTGGTTAAAATTGTGATGGGCGTTTTTCTGGTGATGGTATTTGTGCTTCTCAATATATTGTTGGCCGCCACTATCAATCATTTTACGCATACTTTTTGGCTTGGTTATGTCATACTTATAGCTGTATATTTGATTTTATGGTGGATTTTCAAAACACAAAAATCTAAGGTGGAGGCTATCATAAAAACTAAAGTTGGAGAAGCCTTGGATGAGGTTGGGGTATAATTAATAGTCCTAAGGCTGTATCGGTGAAAATAAACCTACGAATTCCAACTTGTTAAAGTGTTCATTTACAATATATTACAGACCTAATCAAATAAAAAATAATTATATCGAAAAATGAAAAGATTACTAATCCTGAGTTTTCTAGTGTTACCATTTCAGGTAACAAAAGCCCAAAATGCAGAGAAAGAAACTGCAGCCATCAAGGCGGTGCTGACTGACTTTTTTGAGACTTTCACTCACCCAGACATGAAGTATTTTGATAGAAATTGTAGCCCTGATTTCCAACTGTTGGAGGTGGGTGAAGTATGGGAACGCAAGGAAATCCAGGCTTACGTTGATAAGATGACCGCCAAGCCCTTAACGTTTGAACGTACCAATCAGTTTGATTTTATTAAAGTCAAATTTTACAAAAATATGGCTTGGGTAAGCTATTACAACACTGCCACTATTCGATCTCTACAAGATAATTCTGTACGGAAAGTAGAATGGCTAGAAAGCATAATTCTTGAAAAAGTAAAAGGCCGATGGGTTTTGCAGCAAATGCACAGTTCATTTAAAAAATAAAAAGTACAAGTGATTATGCCACGAATTCACGAATCCAATAAGTAGTGCATTCGTGGCTTTAAAACCTCATTACTTTTTCAGCGTTTTCAGATATTTCATCAGGTCCAAAATCTCAGCCTCCTCCATATTGTCAAATAGCCCAACAGGCATGAGTGATGCTTGCATAACTTCTCTCGACTGAATGTCTGATTTGTTGATGAAAACTTTGTCTTGGCCTACTATTCGCATCGTTAGATGACGGTCATTTTCCGAAATCACGTTGCCAGAATAGGTTCTGCCATCACGGGTAATGATCACCACCAATTTGTAATCATCTTGTATTTCTCCGCTCGGATTCAGCACATTAAATAGGATGTAGTCTGTGCTTCCTCGGTTTGATCCCGTTAATTCTGGCCCGATGTTCCCGCCTTTTCCATACATTTTGTGGCAACTTCCGCAAACTGTTTGAAATACCTTTTCACCTTTTATTGGGTTTGCTGTAGCCAGAGATTTTTCATTTATCATTCTTTGGTATTTGGCATAAGATTTCTCCAAAGAAGGTTCTTGCTCTATCGGCCCCCAAACTTCAATAAAACCACTTCCTACCACTCTCAAGAGCTGTCGGGCAGCATATGGCGGTACATCACGTTTTGGTATTTTCTCCGATTTTATGGCTTGTGTAAGTTCCCAACCATACTTTGATCTGGAAGAAAGCGTTTGAATAGCCTGCTGTTTTTCGGCGGCGTTGAATTGGTTATAATTTGCTACCAAAAGTTTTCCAAACTCCGCTTTGTCGTATTCCGAAATGGCTCTAATAGCCTCTAATCTAAGTTTCGGATCGTTCAATAGGTTTGGAATTTCAGCTACCAATTCTTCTCGTTTTCTATTTGAAAGTGACTGTATCGCTTGTTGTCTTTGGAGAATCGGTGCGTTCTTATTTTTCAAGGTAGCGAGCTGTTGTTCAGAGGCTTGCGTATCCCCAAAACGTTGGGATATCTGGTCGGCCAAAGTCGCTGATTCTCCTTTCGTAGTTTTCAATTTAGTTGAAAGTGCAGCCCAATTTTTAGGAGCTTTTAGGTCAAATCTTCCCTCCAATCCATCTCTCATTCCTTTCAGTATTTCTACTTGGTTCGCTCCATTTTTTGCCAATGAATTTACGATAGCTTCCGGATTATTGGCATCTACCAATCTTCTCGAAATATAATTTGAAATGAGCGGAATCTTAGCCTGATGTGCCAAAGCCATGGCCTGAGCAGGATTTTCTTTTACCAAACCTTCCAGACCAAACCATATCATTTTAGGCAAATTGTGGTCTTCAGCATCTTCGCCATACATTGCCAATCCTTCGGATATTTGCCAGGCGGTTGTATTATCCACCCTTTGTAATCCCGAAGCTAAATACAATCTAACTACAGCTGAAGCATCCTCTTTGGCCATTTTCACAAACTTATCTTTGGCATTTTGCTCAGCGTTTTTGTCTTCACAAAGCATCTGTATAGCCCAAGCCCTAATGTGTTCATCTTTGTCAGAAAGTGATTTATATAGTTCGTCTTTACTAATACTATTGGTGATAAACAAAGCCCAAAATGCCCTCAAACGATAGTCTGCATTGGCATTAGTTTTACAAATAGTTCTTAAATCTGCCAAAGCGGAGGCATCTAACTTACTTTTTAAAGCTCTATTTTGTAAAATCAACCTAGCTCTTCTGGAATGCCAATCACTGGTATTGGTTTGTAATGCTACCAATTGTTTATCCGTCAATTTGTTCAAATCTTCATATCTTCCTTCCCAGTTGAAGGCCTTATTTTCTTTGGGCATAATTCTGAAAACCCTACCCGTTTCGCCATTTACCACTTCTTGGCCGCAAATGTCGGCATCGTGCCAATCTAGCACATAGAGTCCTCCATCGGGCCCAACTTCCATGCTGAATCCAACCCACTGAGCATTGTTGGCCATCAGTAGTTCGTCGCCATGTTTGGCCACGAAGCCGGAACCTTTTTTCTCTAAAATATCAGACAAAACTGCATGTTCATGGATATTGGCCATAAATATTCTACCTTGATGCTCAGCCGGAAAGGCATCTGATTGATACACCCTGGCACCACCGTGAGCCGAGCGATGACTGTGGTCAGCGATGGTTCTGATATCGCTGTAGGTATAAGGATTAAAATGTTGTCCACCCTGGCGGTGATAGATGCCTCCTGGTATAATGTGCCACATGTGCGGTATCACACAAGCACTTATAAATAGCTGACCTTTAGCATCATAGTCAATTCCCCAAGGATTGCTGAAACCATGTGAAACAACTTCAAATTTGTCTTTGGTTGGGTGATATCTCCAAACACCACCGTTGATATCCACACCTTCACCTTGCAAAATATCTTCTGGAAATGGGTCTTTGTGTCTGTAAAGTCGGCCCTTACCAACTGGTTTTCTAACCTTCGATGGTGTAGCAAATCCTTGGCAACCATAAAGCCAGCCATCCGGACCCCAATGCAAACTGTTGAGCGTTTCGTGGCGGTCGCGAATTCCCCAGCCGGTTAGCCTCACTTCGATGTCATCCATATCGGCTTGGTCGTCTTGGTTTTTGTCTGGCACAAAAAGTAGGTTAGGTGGAGCACCCAGATACAATCCATCAAATCCCACAGCCATGGCCGCAGGAAAAGCAATGCCTTCTAAAAAGACTTTTTTAGAGTCCGCCACACCGTCATGGTTGGTGTCCTCCAGTATCAAGATTCTGCTGTTACCAGCATTCGAAAATCCTTTTCCTCTAGACTCATAATCACGGTTTTCGGCTATCCAAAGACGGCCTTTGTCATCCCAACAAAAAGCCATCGGTTGTGTGATCATGGGCTCTGCTGCCCATGTATTTACCTTGAAACCATCTTTCAGGGTCATGTTGGCCACAGCTTCCTCTGGCGACAAAAACTTGGCATCTCTTCCTTCTTTTTGGGCTATTCCCCAAAGTGCCCAAGTCATATTCTGGCCACTGTACTCACCCCACATATTGTTGATTTCAACATCATTAAGCTGACCAGTATATACAATCAACTGATGTTTTATGACCTCCACCTCTCCTTTTTTTATGTTCCAATCAGCCGTTCTAGCACGTGCGGGCCCTATTCCCAACTGACCGTCAACACGCCAATATTGCGGAAATCCTTTGTTTTCGGGGTGGTCAAAAACTGCCACATGCACCCTATCTTTTCTGCCTTCTATAGTCATGCCGGCATCTACCCACATGGCACGCTGCCCTTCGGCCTTTTCATTTTTCTGTCTTGCTGCATTTACTACTTCTCCGTCTATTCCTTCTCGCCAAAGCATCCTTACAAACAAGCCACCGTAATCATATTTACCTATGGTCACGTCGGTTTGGGCATCACCCTCCCACTCTACGTTTAACACATATTTTCCGTCTTTTTCTTGCATGGTCCAAGTTTGGGTTTCTCTCAAAAGAGCATTTCCTTTTTCGTCCAAAAGGTCGTAAACCGTTTGCCATTTCACCTCCGCACCTTTAGCTTTGATGATTTTGGCAGAAACTTTTTTCCAATAATCACCCTCTGGATGATGAAAATAATCGCGGCCGTTTACTCGTGTATAGCCCCAATAAATTCCTGTTTGGTGTTTGTGATGACCTGGGCTGTATTCGGTTATTACCCCTTTTCCATCTGGGGCTATTATGGGGTGCAAATATGGGCGAAAGTCTTTCTTGGCTACTTGAGTGAGTATGGCCGTAGTTCCCGAAAGCCGAAAAACAGAAATGGTTTGTGCTTTTTCGTCTTGGACAACTCTAAGTTGACTTATTTTAGGTGCTGAGTAAGTCTCCTTTTTAGTATTTGGAATAAAAAACAATAAAAAGCTAAGAAATGCCAAATGCATGGCCAGAAAGAAGTTCTTCATAAAGGAAAAGGTTGAAATTGACCTAAATTTAGAAATTTTTGGGTAAAATCAAGAGTTTTGATAAAATGAAAAAATATGCAGATGTAATTTGGTTGAAGTTTTATTGCGAAAAGGGTAACAAAAAAATGTCGCCCCGATGGGGCTATCATAAGCATACAATCACTATTATGCCTATTATTACCAAAATGCCGCCCCTATGGGGGCTTTATTAGTATATGTAACATAAAGCCCAGAGGGCTAACATTTTGGTAGAAAACAAAGAAACATGATATTTAAAGCCCCAGTGGGGCGACATTGCATTATGCTTTTTTGAATTAGTTATGAACAAAATCTTCGATCATCAAAATGTGATTGAAGACTATTATATAATCCTCCAACCTTAAACTTTTATCAATCAAAAAATCTTATTTCAATTCCTCTTTAAAAAACGCAATGGTTCTGTCCCAAGCCAGTTTGGCCACTTCGGCATTGTAGCGAGCAGGCGACGAATCGTTGTTGAAAGCATGTTGAGCTCCTTCGTAAATATAGAGTTTGTAATCAATTTTGTTTTCTTTTAGAGCAGCTTCATAGGCCGGAATTCCTTCGTTTACGCGTTCGTCCATGCCTGCATACTGGAGCATAAGTTTGGCTTTGATTTTAGGAACATCCACCGCAGCAGCTTGTCGGCCATAGTAAGGAACTGCCGCATTGAGCAATGGATCGCTTACAGCCATGGCGTTGGCGATAGCACCACCCCAACAAAAACCTACGCAACCTGTCTTTTTATTGCTATTTTTCAAGCCTCTCAAGTAATCCAAACCACTTTTTATATTTTCTATATTTTGAGCAGGGTCTAGCTTTGGAAACATGGCTCTGCCTTCGTCTTCGTTGGCAGGAGTACCTCCAAATGGCGAAAGTGCATCTATGCCTAAAGCAATAAATCCAGCTTTGGCCACACGCCTCGTAACATCCTTTATATGAGGGGTTAACCCTCTGTTTTCATGTACCACTAACACCGCTCCAAGTTTACCTTTGGCGTTTTTGGGCATGACCAGATACCCTTTCATGGTACAGTTTTTTGAGGCATAACTGATATCTTCTGCTACCAAGTCTTCGTCTTGCTCTGCTACTTGATTCGCCATAGCGTAGTTGCCTTCCAGCATCGGCAAAATGGCCATTGCGGCGGCGGTTCCACCAGCAAGTTTGGTTAGTTTAGCCAAGAAATCCTCTCTTTTGAGGGGTTTGTGGGTGTATTCGTCAAAAAGGTTGATAATTCTCTGATCCATAGTGTTTTTGGTTTAAGAAATCAATTTAAATATATTATTTGGGGTATCAACTTTTAAATCGACAAAATGCATTAAATAATCGCTGGATTGGAATTTTCTACTTACCCAAACTTTATGTTTTCATTTTTTAAGTCTAACTTCACCCCTATATTCAACCATAAAACATGAAAATCACTTTTATTTCTTCTTTCCTTGTACTTTTTTCTTTTGGCCTTAAGGCCCAAACCATTCCACTTCCTGAACATCCTAGACCTGACTTTGAGCGAACTGACTGGGTCAATCTCAATGGCAAATGGGAGTTCGAATTTGATAGCTTGAGCAAAGGCGATGACCAAAATTGGTCCAAAGGAACTGCTAAGTTTTCTAAAACCATCAATGTCCCTTTTCCTTGGGGAGCACCACTTTCAGGGGTAAAAGATGAGGCGGATATTGCTTGGTATCAGAAAAACATTACCGTTCCAGAGTCATTCAAAAACAAAAGATCTTTCATTACCATCGGAGCTTCTGACTGGGAAACAACGGTTTGGTTGGATGGCAATCTTTTAGGTAAACACCAAGGTGGTTACACCCCGTTTTCTTTCGATATTACGCCTTTTGTAAAATATGGTTCGGCCCAAAAATTGGTCATAAAAGTAGATGACAAACGTCGTGAATTTACGCTTTATGGCAAACAAGGTTATGGTAATGCCAGAGGTATTTGGCAGACCATCTATCTCGAAGCTCGTGGAAATAGTTTTCTAGATTATGTACATTTTACACCTGATATTGATCAAAATAAAATAAAAGTATCAGGTGAAATAATTGGCGGAGATTCTAAGGACAACGTATTGAAAATCAAAGTAAAAGACCGTTCGGAAGCATTAACGTTTTCCGTTCCGAAAGGTCAAAATATGTTTGAGTTTACATTTGATGTTCCCAACGCTAAACTTTGGACTTTGGAAAATCCTTATTTGTACGAAACAGAAGTTACTTGGGGTGATGATGTGGTGAAAACCTACTTTGCTATGCGAAAAATATCCGTGGCCAATCTTCCCGGCACCGATATTCCTTATGTGGCTTTGAATAACAAACCTATTTATCTGCAACTTACGCTCGACCAATCGTACCATCCTGAGGGTTTCTACACTTTCCCGACGGATGAATTTATGAAAAACGAGATTCAACTTTGTAAAAACATAGGCCTCAACGGCCTACGTACACACATTAAAGTGGACGTGCCTCGCAAGCTCTATTGGGCTGACAAACTGGGTCTTTTGGTAATGGCCGACTTACCCAATTTCTGGGGGGAGCCTGATGCACAAGCCCAAAAAGAATCGGAGTTTACACTTCGACAAATGATCAGGCGTGACTACAATCACCCAGCAATATTTTCTTGGATTGTTTTCAACGAAACTTGGGGACTAAGAACCAAAGTGAAAAACGAAACTACCGGAAAAGTGGAAAGTCAATATTTGCCAAAAACCCAAAACTGGGTGGCCTCGATGTATTATTTGGCCAAATCGCTGGACCAAACACGCTTAGCCGAAGACAATTCTATCTGTTGCGGTGCTGGCCATACAGAGACCGATATCAACTCATGGCATGAATATTTACCTGGCTACGAGTGGGAAGCCCACATGCAAAAAATAGACAAAGGCACCTATCCGGGTAGCAGTTTTCATTTCGAAAAAGGCTTTACCCAAGGCAACCAACCTATGATAAACTCGGAGTGCGGCAATGTGTGGGGCTATGATGGCAGTACAGGCGATGTGGATTGGAGCTACGACTACCACCGTATGATGAACACCTTCAGAGTTCACCCAAAAATGTCAGGCTGGCTATATACCGAACACCACGATGTGATAAACGAATGGAATGGATACTGGCGTTTTGACAGAACCATGAAATATACTGGGGTGGGTGATTTGGCAAAAGGCATGACAGACAAAGATTTTCATTCATTGGTATATTTATCTAATGGTCAAGACATTACGCATACGGTAAAAGCAAACGAAGAGGTGTCAGTACCTATTTTTGTATCTGTAATGGAAGATATTAATATGGTGGATAAAGTATTTTTGGTAGAATATACACTTGAAGGGGTTAATCAAATCGGAAATACGGTAAAAGTGGGTGAAGGCAAACTCAATTTACCTTTTGAACCTTGGATGCAGAAAGCTTTTGATCCTCTAAAAATCAAAATGCCCGAAACCAATGGGGTTTACACGCTCACATTTACTCTCAAAGACAGCAAAGGCGGTACAGTTTATCACAAAAACTTTGTGTCGTTTGTCGTGACAGACGGAAAACTTCCAGCAGGCGTTTCGATCATTGAAAAGGCTGCAAATGCATATTCAGATGCCAAATGGTCTTTGAAAAAATGGGAGGTTATGGGTGGTAAAAAAGTAAATGGTGCTGGTAACGGTAGCTTTACTTACACGTTTGAAGGAAAATCTTCGGGTGCTAAATCTGGCTATTTGTTGATGGAATTGGGTGCGAAAGAATTGTTCTTCAAAGACCGTGCAGGGTCAGAAATTAAAAACACTGACTACATGCTAGGAGCCAAGGCCGAACCAAGCCAAAATCAGAATTCATATCCGATGACAGACGAGAAGAAATTTCCTTCAAATCTGAAGGTTTTTGTGGATGGTGCTTTGGTAAAAACAGTTACGCTTGAAGATGATCCTGCCGACCACCGAGGCATATTGAGCTGGCATAATCAATTACAAAACAGGAAGTTGTCCGAGGCTGGAAGTTACGGTTATATGGTAAAAATACCTTTGACAAAAGCCCAAATAAAAACATTAGATAAAACTGGCAAGCTGAGCGTAAAGTTGAATGTAGACAGTGGTGGTGGCTTGGCGGTTTATGGTAAAGAATTCGGTAGATATGCCTTTGATCCGTCTATTGTGTTGGTGAAGTAATATTAAATATGAATAAATTTTTAATTTTATTGTTGTTTTCTTCGTTTTGGGCAAATGCCCAAACACAAAAAAACTTTGAATTCGTAAAGGTCGATTCCTCGTTTAATTCACCGACTGATGTGTTTTCATCACTACCTGCAGAAATTAAATTTGGAGGAATTTCAGGTATAGAATTTTACAGTAATGCCCTATTTTTGGTATCAGACAGAGCTTTCAAGTCTGATACCAATCAAAATTCTTATCTTTTTAAGATGGACTCTGTCGGCAAAATATCAGCTGCTTTTAAATTTTTTGGAGTAGATAATGCCGAATCAATTCGTTTTGATAATCTATCTCAAAAAATGTTTTATGCCTTCGAAAGAGAGGATTCTACAGGCGTGGGTTTTATCAATGAAAACAATATTCTCACCAACCTTGCTACTTTTTCGATGAAAAACGATGCTCTAACCACCGAAAATCGTGGAATCGAGAGCTTGTGTTTTGATGAAAATAAAAATCTTTGGTTTGCTTTTGAGTCGAGTTTGAGTTCGTCGGTTTCATTGATTCAATGTCCGTATGACACAACAACGAACAGCTACGATTACAAGAAAAAGGAGGTTTTCCAATATCCGTTCGATGCCAGAAGTTGCACAAAATCGGAGCAAGTTCTCAATGGAAATGTTGGAAATGGAATAACAGAAATATTACCTTTTGACAATAACAAACTTTTGGTAATGGAGCGGTGCTTTGATGGTAGTTTTATAACCATGCGATTATTCGTAGCAAGTATTCCATCCACCGGAAGTATTATTTCTAAAGAACAAGTGTTTGAGTTTAGCATAAAAAACGAACTTCTCGGGCAAGGCCACGCCCTAAGACCCGATAATATGGAGGGCATGTGCTGGGGAAAAGACGAAGACGGTCATAGGATTTTATATGTAATCAGCGATGATAACTTTAACCCAAAAAGGCAACGGACCTTGCTTTTGAAGTTAAAGGAAATTGATGTTCAAAAATCAAATAAATAGCGAATTTATGACTCCTGAAAAAGTAAATATTACAGAAAAACTTTCGCTTTTCCATGACCATTGGAATCCAAAGATTGTGGGAGAACTCAATGGCCAACACGTGAAATTGGTGAAACTATTGGGCGAGTTTGTGTGGCACAAGCACGATATAGAGGACGAAATGTTTTTGGTTATTAGTGGTATACTCAAAATGGAGTTTCGGGACAAAACGGTGGTGATTCATCCCAATGAATTTATTATAATTCCTAGAGGAGTAGAGCACAGACCTGTGGCCGAAAATGAGGTAGAAATTATGCTCTTTGAACCTGCTTCTACCCTCAATACTGGCGATACGAAAGGAGAACTAACACGAGAGATTTTAGAGAAAATATAGGCTCCGGCTATTTTGCTGGCGTTAATTTTTTAAACAAATAGAAAAGGATAGAGAACATCTAATTGTACCCTCCATTGCGAGAGGTAACTAATATTTGGAGTTATGGACTTCGTGAAAGTAATTAGTTCAAAGTGATTAAAAAATAAAACTCTTTGCAACCCGCTATCGAATTATTGGCATCTAAGAATATAGATAACACAAATAAACGTTTTATTTGAGATTCTAACCAAATTTTATTCTGAATAATGTACAAAGTCCTACTGGTAATTATAGTTCTTTTCTCGTGTGGCAGTAGTTCTGAAGAATCTATACACCAGTCACTTCAGGTCTTTGGAGAACCCATTCCTATTATTAAGATTTCATCCAGCAAAAAAATAAAAGACGAGCCCAAAACAGAAGCCCAGCTGCAGATTTTTATGAAAGACAGTCTGCTGTTTTCTTCCAAAATTGGCATTGAATATCGTGGTGCAGTGTCTCAAATGTTCTATGATAAAAAGTCGTATGGCATAGAACTTTGGGACGAATCAAACAATGGACTTTCTAAGAGTGTACTAAATATGCCACCCGAGGAGGATTGGATTCTACATGGACCTTATGCAGATAAGTCGCTGATAAGGAATGTATTGGCATATCAAGTTTCGAACAGCATAGGTAGATATGCTCCAAAAACGCAGTTTGTTGAGTTAGAGGTTAACGGAGATTTCAAGGGTCTTTATGTGTTAATGGAGAAAATCAAACGGGGAAAGGAAAGAGTTAATGTTTCGAAGCTTTCACCCAAAATCACAGCGGCTGATTCTATTTCGGGAGGTTATATTCTGAAAATTGATAAGACGGTCGGTGCCGGGTTCTCTCATCAAGGAGATTATAATGAAATAAACTCTTTTTCCTCCACTTTCGACCAGGCCGGCAAGCTTTCTGCAGATTCTAAAATTCATTTCCTGTATGACTATCCCAAAGCCACCAATATTTCCGAGGCCCAGAAAGAATACATCAAGAGTTACATCCTGGATTTTGAGAAGGCAATGGCTTCCACAAGTTTTTCAAATCCAGAGTTGGGTTTTCGAAAATACATCGATGAAGATAGTTTTATAGATTATTTCTTGTTGACGGAGCTTTTTCAAAACTTCGACGGTTACCGCATCAGCACTTATTTGCAAAAAGAAAGGGGAGAAAAACTCAAAATGGGTCCCATTTGGGATTTTGATTTGTCCTCAGGAAGCAAAGGTTTTTGTCATAGAATGAACGAAAAGAATCAGAATTATTGGATTTTTGAGTACAACAAATATTGCGGTGATGACATGTGGGTAGTGCCCTTTTGGTGGTCAAGGCTATTGCAAGATAAACTATTCGTAGAAAAACTAAACGCACGCTGGAAAGCTCTGAGACAAAACAAGTTTTCGGAAAAATCCTTGATGCAAGAAATTGAATTTCAAGTCAGTTATCTCAAAAACACAAAGGCTGTAGAGCGGAATTTTGACCGTTGGAGAATCCTCAACAAACGAATAGAACCCAGCGATACCAAAGGAAGTCACGACCAAGAAATTGAATTGATTAAAAATTGGCTAAAGCAAAGGCTTGTTTGGATGGATCGAGAACTGCCGAAACTTTAGTTGGCCTTTTTGACCTCGTTTTTTCTGAAAGAAATATAAACACCACAAGCTATGATAAGTAAAATACCCAAAAGGCTGAGGGTATTTGGAAAGGCATCGCCAAGTATAACGCCAAAAATTATAGAAAATACAATATTGCTATAACCTATGGCCGAAACCTCACCGGTATTGCCATAAGTAAATGCTTTCGTCAAGAGTATTTGACCCACCAAAGCAGACAATGCAAGGCTTATAATCCATAACCATTCCAAGCCCATTGGCCAGTTGAAACTGCCAAACAAAAAGGCCAATGAATCTATATAAATGTATTGCCCCAAAACCATCGAAATAATGGGCAATACTATGCCCGAAAACATAAAGGATAAGACAATCGAGCGGGAGTCATAATAGCCACTTAGCTGTTTAATGCTCATATAAGCCAGGGCGGTCATGATGGCATTTGCAAGGCCAAAAGTGTGGTATTTGATAGAGGTGATGTCAATCTTAAACTGTGGTAAAAAGATACAACATATACCTGCAAAGCCGACAATCACCGCCAACCAGTTTTTAAAATCTAGTTTTTCATTTAGAAAATACCCACCCAACAAAGCCAGAATAATAGGATAGGATTGCTGGTAAGTGATGGCTTCGGCAAGGCCAATTTTTGTTATGCTAAAAAAGAAAGTATACAGTGCCAATGTTCCTATAACTCCTCTAAAAATCAAAAGGCATAACTTGCCACCCTCCTGCACCAAAGGACGCTTATAAATAGTGAAAAGTACAAAAAGGACCCCAATAATATTTCGAAAAAACACCAGTTCTACAGAGCTGATTCGTTTGCCTAACACCTTAGTGCATGCTCCTGACAACGAGAAACAAAAAGCTGCTCCAAGCATATACAAAAGGCCTTTTTTCGAAGAGTCGCTCAAGTAGGTTCTAGATGAAGATTTGAAATATGAAATAACACAACAGCCAATACAAAGGCAATGCCACTATTAACAATCCCAAATAAATGGAGTCATAGAAAACTGTTCCCCTGGTTTTTGATTTCACAAATGTATGAAGTAGCAAATGCACTGGAAAGTGTAAGACATAGGTCAAGTAGTAAAACCAAGAACTTCCCAATGTGGGTTTTTTAAAGTCTCTTCTTACCAACTTCTTAAGTGCTTCTGTCAGTTTTTCGTTAAAAGTTCTAATGGCTTTTCCATCCATTGCTAATTCCTCGAAATCCGTTTGTTTTATGGCCGGGCCAAAATTAAGACTTATGTTTTTTCCAACTCCAGCAAATTCCGAATAGTTAATAGCCACCGGGACTATCACCATTTCAGTCCCAGACATCCATGTTTGCATGGCGAGTCGGCTTGTGCCTTTTTTTAAGGGTAGTAACTCGGTTTGATTGGTGCATAGTCCTTCGCTAAAAATGAGGACTTGACTTTTGTTTTTAAAAATCTCCGAACAACGCTCAAATGTTTCGTCGTTTTTACCCAAATATTCTTTTCCTTCTGTGATTCTATAAATGGGCATCATATAGAATTTGGAAAGGATTTTGCGAACCAAAGGCTTTTTGAAAGCATCTCCACGTGCCAGTGACCATATTGGCCTATTTACTTTGCAGTCGATAATGATGGCATCAAGGAAGGAGTTCGGATGAAATCCAGCCAGCAGGACAGCTCCTTCTTTCGGCAAATTCTCCATCCCGTTTATCTCAATTTTTTTTATGAAAAACCTTAAAACAAATCGAATAAACTGTCTTAAAACAATATAAATCATTCTTGATTATTTTTTAAAAAATAAAAGCCCGATTGTAGGGCTTTTTACTTGGTTGGTTATTTCTTGGTTTTTAGTTTGGCAGCTATGTACTGACCCAGTTTTGTACCGGCTTTGTTGCCTTCGTCGCAGCCTGACTTGTAGTGAATTCCGCCATACACCCTGCTTATTGACGACTCTAGGGCTGCTTCTCTAAATGAGGCGAATTTTCTCACGCCATGGTCATATTTAAATTCCGTAGAATCTGTAAAGGCCACATTATCGCCAAAACAAGCTGTTAGGGCTTCCGCAGATGCAGCAGATATTGTACTATGTCCCGAGGTGTACTCTGGAAAAGGAGGCGTTTGTAAGAAAGGCATCCATTTCGGATCTATATCAGCGTTTATAACTGTTTCAGGTCTAACTTTTTCAGTTCTGTATTTTTCGTGCCAACATGCTATGAAGCCATCAAATAATGAAATCGCCACTCTAAGATAAGCATCTTGGGCCTCATAAATGTTTTTCTTGGTTTGTTGACATGCCGTTCTAGTTATGGCCATCCAGTGCCCACCAGGAGTCATTTTTTTGTTGGCAAACATTACGTGGCCCTGCACGTTCATCACAAAAGCGTTATCGTCCCAAAACCACGCAATATCTTTTTGCTCTTGAGTAAGATTGTTTACAGTTTCGTAAACAGCCTTCAATTCTTTCCTAAACGCACTGTTTGGGTCTTTTGAGAATGGAATAACCGGAGCTGGCTGAAATTGCCCTGCTGAATCAATCACCAAAGTTCTGATGGTAGGCCAGTAAGGTTCCATGGCATCGGCATATTGAGGAGGCGTGGGCACCCATTTGTCCCCTGTAGATTTTACCGAATATCTTAATCCTCTAGTTTGCAGGTAATTGTCTTTTTTAGAGTAAGCCAATACGTGTTTTGCGACAGCTTCGCCAAAGGCCATTGATCTATCATAAACATCCGATGGAACACCCGCATCTTTAAATTTCTGATAGGTCTCTTTTTCGAAATCATCGTATTTGTTAACTGTAAAAGTCAAGGTTCGTGCGATCGTCATAATGGCTTTTACGCTTGCTAATGAATGGCAATATTCTTTTCCGGCTTCTGGTTTTGGGAATTCCGTCAAACCATTTATCTGTCCTGCGGTAGTTTGGTAGTCTGATCTACCTGGTATAAGTGCTTCGTAACCTGCTATGGTGGCGTAAGCATAAATTCTGGAAGAAACCGGGGGCGAAAAAATGTCATGGATGATTACGTCGGTAAGTTTTTCGTAAGCATCGTGTATAAACTCAGGATTGTCAGTAATCTTGCTGTACTCTTGGGCCGTTTTTGATTTACAGGCAGAGAAAAATACTACTGCGAGTAAAATGACATACTTTTTCATTGGTTTGGTTAATATTTATTGATCCAAAATATTTTCTTCTAAAGTACTTTGTTTTTCTCTTCCATGTAAAATATTCACAATTTCTTTAACATTATACACGTCTCTGTTGTACTTATTGCTTAACAAAATTACTACAAAATCTTCTCTTAAATCAAAAAACATGATAGTATTATAGCCTTTCCACCAGCCTGTATGATAAATGTAGTCAGTCTGTTGCAACTCGTTGACCCACAGCCTAAAGCCATAGCCGTAGTTTCTCAATCCGGGGTGTTCAAAACTCCTTGGGGTGTACATTTCTCTCAGGTTTTCTTTGCTCAAAATACTCTCAGACTTCAAGACATTGTACCATTTTAGCAGGTCGCCAGTAGTGGAGTATATGCCCTTGTCGCCCATGATGTCGTCATAGAAATCTTTCTCAAGTTTTCTGCCGTTTTGGTATCCTATGGTTTTGTTTATGTTGAGCATTGGGTTTTTCGAAACCCCCGTAAAAGTGTTATTCATCCCTGCTGGTTGAAGAATTTTTTCTTTCAAATAATCTTCAAATGATTTCCCAGAAACTTTTTCTACAATAGCTGCCAAAACAGCATAGTTGGTATTGTTGTAGGAGAAAAAATGGTCCGGCTGATTCAGTGGTTTTGGAGTAGGAACTGCTGTAGCAAACCAATCCATCATTTGTTGGTTAGTCGGATAAATTTTTTCTGTTCTTACCTTTAGGTCAAACTCATACTGATAGTAGGGTAGTCCAGACCTATGAGAGAGCAAACTCCTAATACTTACGCCCTCATACGGAAATTTCGGGAAATAGTCCTTTACCGTATTGTCGAGTCCTATTTGGCCATCTTGTACCATTTTCATGACAGCCACCGCCGTGAAAGTCTTTGATAGAGAAGCAAGTTGAAATTTGGAATCCTTGGTGTTTGGAATAGTATCTTTGGAGAAGCCAAAAGAGTTTTCATATAAAACCACTCCTTTTTGAGCTATCAATACACTTCCATTAAAGCCACCTCTAACTTTTTTGTTTATAATCTCAGATATCAGTTGCGTCTTATAGTCAGCATTGATTTCTTTATTGATTTTTTTAATTTCCTGCTCAGTTAGAACTTTCTCTTGCGGTTTCTGTTCTTCCTGCTTTTTTTCGTTTTTATTACAGCTTGCCAACAAGCCCACCACCATCAAGCACAAACCAAACCGTAAAAACTGCATTTATTAAGAATTTTGAAGACTTTTGAAATAGACATGAAGTAGAAATGTTACCACAGAAGTAAACATAACACTTGCAACTACCTTGAGCGATGTATTTAAGAAATATTTGAGTGAACCCGCTTCAAGGAAAAACAAATAGAGGTGATGTATAAAGGTAAGGATTATAATGTATCTGATGAATCTTTCCATTCCCATGCCTTCAAGCGAAATGACAAGCTCGGTCTCTAGGCCTTTGGTGGGAAATAAGACTTTGATAATATAACTTCTTAAAAAAGCCAAAAGCAAACTAGCGGAGGCGTGTAAGCCAGCTGTATTGTAGAATAAATCAACGCTCAAGCCAGCTAGAAAAGCGATTAAAAGAACTGCAGAAACAGGCGTACTACTTGGTAAAAATAGTATAATCGAGATATAAACAAAACAAAAAGCTACCTCAAAAAACACCAAGTTGCGTACTATGAATACCTGTAAAAACAAGTACAATGCTATAGTGCCTATAATTTTAAATAACGATTGACTATTCACTTAATTAACTGGTTTTGCTTCTACTTGACTTTGTTTATCAATTAGTTTGTTGTTTACCACATATACATACACCAAACTTGAGAAATCAGTAGATAGCCTTACATTTATATCAAAAAATGCTTCGCTTGGCGACGCCGAAATTTTGCTAATTCTACCAATCATGATTTTCGGTGGAAATATAGAGTTCTGCATAGAGGTAACTACGCTATCTCCTTTACTCACGGGTTTAAACCTGTCTACGGTGGTTAGCTCCATAATTCTAGGGTTGGTGCCACCCCATTTACCTATACCCAGGGCAGTTACTTCCTCTTTTCTTAATTTTTTGCCAAGAATTTCAGACGAAACCTGGAAGTTGGAATGAAGAATAGAAGACACTCGTGAGAAATTTTCGTTGCAAGACATCACTTGTCCCACAATACCTTGAGGGCAAATTACTCCCATACCTGGTTTTATGCCATCTTTGGTGCCTTTGTCTAATGTGATATAATTGTCGGTGAGGTTTTCGGTACTACTGATTACTTTGGCCACCAAAAAATTAAACCTACCTGCCATCATTGAGTCGGGTTTGTATCCAATCTCCTTCAAGGCCACAAGCTCGTGAGATTTTGAAAGCTCCTCTCTTAGTTTTTTGTTTTCTGCCGCCAGTTGATCGTTTACTTTTCCCAAATTCATAAACTTCCTAACATTTTGAGAAATCTTTAGCGATTTGGCCACCGCAGTGTTGGTGGTATTAAAGAAAGTTACGTCCCAATAAACACTGTTTTTCGAAATCAAGTAGAAGCATGCTATCTGTAAAAACAGAAACATGAAAAAATGCCTAATTCTATATAATATACCGAATAGTTGAGACATGAATCGTTATATTTAAAAAAAAGGTATCCAAATTGTTTATGAATGGATACCCTAATAAAATATTTTTTTGAAAAGAAAATTATTGAACCAAAACCGCCTGATATTTATCAAGATTTTTCAGTATTTCGCCTGTACCTCTCACAACAGCCTTTAATGGATCATCGGCTACGTGAATCGGCAACTTAGTTTTCACTTCCAATCTCTTGTCTAGTCCGTGCAATAGTGCACCACCACCTGTCAAGTAAATTCCGTTTTCGTAAATATCGGCTGAAAGCTCAGGTGGAGACATTTCTAAGGCTCTCATAATGGCTTCCTCAATTTTCGAAATTGATTTGTCCAAAGCGTAAGCTATCTCACTATAAGTTACTTTAATTTCTTTCGGAATTCCGGTCATCAAGTCACGACCTCTGATTTCTATATCAGCTGGCGGATTCTCAAGGTCTGGCAATGCAGAACCAACTTGGATTTTGATAAATTCAGCCGAACGTTCACCAATTAGTAGATTGTGCTCTCTACGCATGTAGTCCACAATGTCTCTGGTAAATAAGTCACCTGCAATACGTACCGAAGACTCACAAACGATACCCGAAAGTGCAATTACTGCAATCTCAGTAGTACCACCACCGATGTCAACAATCATTGAGCCGTTTGGTTGCTCAATATCTATACCGATACCAATTGCTGCTGCTATAGGCTCGTGCACCATGTAAACTTCTTTGGCTCCAGCGTGTTCAGCGGAGTCCTTAACTGCTCTTTTTTCCACTTCGGTTATGCCTGAAGGAATACAAATCACCATGCGGTGTGATGGAGAGAAGAACAAATTTCGGCCTGTATTTATCATTTTTATCAAACCTCTGATCATAAGCTCGGCAGCGGTAAAGTCTGCTATCACTCCGTCTTTAAGAGGTCTGATGGTTTTAATGTTTTCGTTGGTTTTTTCGTGCATCTGCATGGCCTTGTGACCAATGGCAAGCACTTTGCCAGACACCTTGTCCAAGGCGATGATCGACGGCTCGTCTACCACTATCTGGTCTTTATATATAATCAAGGTATTGGCGGTACCTAAATCTATAGCAATATCGCTAGTAAGGAAACTAAAAAATCCGGCCATCGAAGCTTTTGGGTTATACTATTAAAAAATCAAAGTGCAAATTTATAATTTATTTTTCAAATATCTCTAAAGACATCGTTTTTATTAAAAAACTAACGTTTCTCCACAATATTGTCTAATATTTGATACAAACCTCTCAAAATAACGTGTTTCAGTGAGAATGATTTGAGCAGGTTTTTTGGTGCATATTCCAGTTAATTATATAGGAAATTGCCATCAAAATTGACCCACAAATCACATACAAAGACTCATGTTTTTCATTAACCACAAATAGACCAATATATTGTAAAATAGCTGCAGAAAGTAACAATATTAATGGAGTTAATTTATGATGGATTTTGTAATCTTTTGTGAGAAGTAGCACGGCAATAATTAAACTCGATATGACCAAAACAATTTCAAGTGTGTGGTTTAAGAATCCCTCAGCTACTAGAGGTAAAAGAGTAATAACAAATGGCATGGCAAGGCAATGAACCAAGCACAATAATGACAAGGTCATACCAGTTTTGTGAAGTAAATGTGAATGTTTTCTGATTCTTTTTAACATCTTTAAATCTTAGTAAATGCAACCACGCTGCAAAGATAAGCTTCTTATTGTATTTTTCGTTCCAAAGTTTGGCAGAATATTATTTTTTTAATAGTATGCTTGCATAATAATTTTGGAAGAATTAGATTTGTAATTGTTATGCTTGCATACTATTTTTTGTTTTCTAAACATAGTATTGTTTTATTTGACCTTTAAATAATAATTCAGGATATATGAAAAAATCGATAAAGAAAGTAGCCGTTTTGGGTGCTGGTATCATGGGTAGCCGGATTGCTCTTCATTTTGCTAACATTGGCTGCGAGGTTTTGTTGCTCGATATGGTTCCAAAAGAACCTAACGATGCCGAAAAAGCCAAGGGAATGGATGTTTCAAGTCCAATAGTGAGGAATAGAATTGTTAGTGATTTGTTCCAAGCTGCTGTTAAGGCCAGTCCTTCACCTATTTACAGCCAAAAATCTCTTGCTAAAGTAAAGTTGGGAAATTTTGACGATGACATGGTCAAAATCAAGGAAGTAGATTGGATCATTGAAGTAGTAGTGGAAAAGCTTGAAATTAAGAAGTTGATTTACGACAAAGTAGAACAACACCGCAAGCCAGGTACTTTGGTAACTTCCAATACTTCTGGTATTCCTATTCATTTGATGGCCGAAGGAAGAAGCGAAGATTTCCAGCAGAACTTCTGCGGAACGCACTTTTTTAATCCGCCGAGATATTTGAGACTTTTGGAAATTATTCCAGGACCAAAAACAGATCAGGCCATCATAGATTTCTTGATGCACTACGGTGACCTTTTCCTTGGAAAACAAACGGTTTTGTGTAAAGATACTCCAGCGTTCATTGCTAACAGACTGGGGATTTATGCCATGGTGCAAACCATCAGAGCCACAGAAGAGTTGGGTCTAACAATTGAGCAAGTGGATAAACTTACTGGTTCTATAGTAGGTAGACCAAAGTCAGGTTCTTTCAGACTTTCTGACGTGGTTGGACTTGATACTACTGTAAACGTGTGCAATAATCTTTCGGCTATTTTGACGAATGATGAGTCTGTGGAGGCATTTAAACTGCCAACCATCATGGCCAAGTTGATGGAAAACAAATGGTTAGGTGATAAAACAGGCCAAGGGTTTTACAAAAAGACAAAAGACGAAAACGGGAAGACGGTAATACTAGGGTTGGATTTTGCAACGATGGAATATCGTCCATCTGAAAAGGTGAAATTTGCTACTCTAGAAACCACCAAAGGTGTCGATACAGTGGCTGGAAGAATTCCGGTATTGCTGAAAGGAACTGACAAAGCTGGTGAATTCTACAGAAAAACTTTTGCTGATGCTTTCAAATATGCCTCATTCAGAATTCCTGAGGTTGCTGATGAGTTATATAAAATCGACGATGCCATTTGTGCCGGATTTGGCTGGCAATTGGGTCTTTTTGCCACAGCTGATGCAGTAGGCGTGAAGGCTTTCGTAGAAATGATGGAAGGACAAAATCAAAAACCTGCCCAGTGGGTTTATGATATGTTGGCCGCTGGATGTGAATCTTTCTACAAAATAGAGAACGGCAAAAAACTTTATTACGATATCCCAACAAAGTCTTATAGGGTAATCCCTGGTACGGAGTCGTTTATAATTTTAGATAATATCCGCAAAACCAACGTAGTTTGGAAAAACGCAGGAGCTTCAATATTTGATTTGGGCGATGGCATCTTGGGTGTCGAGTTCCAATCAAAAATGAATACTTTGGGTGCTGAACCAATCGAAGCTTTGAATAAAGCCTATGGTTTAGCAGAAAAAGATTTTAGAGGCTTGGTAATAGGTAACGATAGCCAAGAGGCATTTTCGGCAGGGGCAAATTTGGCTATGTTGTTTATGTTTGCAGTGGAGCAAGAGTATGACGAGATTGATCTCATGATTGCACAGTTTCAGGAAACCATGATGCGTGCCAGATATTCGTCTATTCCGGTAGTTACGGCTGCACACTCTTTGGCCTTAGGTGGAGGTTGCGAAATCAACCTACATGCTGATAAAGTGGTGGCTTCTGCCGAAACCTATATGGGATTGGTAGAACTAGGCGTTGGTTTGATACCAGCTGGTGGTGGAACAAAAGAGATGGCATTGAGAGCGTCTGATTTGTACCAACCTGGCGACGCTGAGTTGAATATTCTTCAAGCTGCATTTATGAACATTGCTCAGGCGAAAGTTTCTACTTCAGTGCAAGAGGCTTTTGAAATGAATTATCTGAAAACCAATCGCGACCAGATAGTGTTGAACAGAAGCCGTCTGATAGCAGAAGCCAAACAATCAGCAATTGAACTTGCCGAAAATGGTTATACCCAACCTATCAGAAGAACTGACATCAAAGTGCAAGGAAAAACCGGAATTGCTCTTTTCAAAGCTGGTATAAAATCAATGAGAATGGCCAACTATATCACTGACCACGATGCGTTTATTGCTGAGAAACTGGCGTATGTAATTTGCGGTGGAGATTTGAGCTATCCGCAATTGGTGAGTGAGAAATATTTGCTTGAGCTAGAAAGAGAAGCCTTCCTTTCGCTATGCGGAGAACGCAAAACCATGGAACGTATGCAAGGACTATTGAGTGGAGGTAAACCACCAAGAAACTAGCTTCGGCTCCGCTGGCTTCGGCTCCGCTCAGCCACCGGACAAGCCGAAGCGACGAAATTAGGATAAACAAAAATGGATTAAAAAATTTAGTAAAAATGGACGCATATATAATTGATGGATATAGATCGCCGGTGGGAAAAGCTCCCAAGGGTGTTTTCAGATTTACAAGACCAGATGACTTGGCTGCCGATGTTATCAAGCATTTGTTGAGCAAAGTACCTGCTTTAGATCCTACGAGAGTTGACGATATCATTGTAGGAAACTCTGTGCCAGAAGCCGAACAAGGTATGCAAATGGCCAGATATATTTCGCTTTTGGCTTTGGGTAAAACTGTGCCGGGTGTGACTATAAACCGTTACTGCGGTTCGGGCGTAGAATCTATAGCCATGGCAGTGGGTAAAATCGCAGCTGGTATGGCAGATTGTATCATAGCAGGTGGTACAGAATCTATGTCGATGGTACCGACAACGGGCTATAAAACGGCTTTGAATTACGGCATAGCAAGTGAAAATCCTGACTATTATGTAGGTATGGGATTAACAGCTGAAAACGTAGCTCAGAAATATAAAATCACGAGAGACGAGCAAGATCAGTTTTCGTATCAGTCGCACCAAAAGGCACTTGCGGCTCAGGCTGCTGGATATTTTTATAGCGGAATTGTGCCAATAGTAGTGAAAGAAACCTACTTTGATGCGGCTTCTGGCAAAAAGAAAACCAGAGAATATACGGTAACCAAAGATGAAGGCCCAAGAGCTGACACAAGCGTGGAGGCACTGGGAAGACTTAAGCCGGTTTTTGCGGCTGGAGGAAGTGTAACAGCCGGAAACTCCTCTCAAACATCTGACGGAGCGGGATTTGTGCTGGTAATGTCGGAGCGATTGATGAAAGAATTGAACTTGACACCTATTGCCAGAATGGCTTCTTATGCCGTGGCTGGTTGTGAGCCTAGTTTGATGGGCATCGGGCCGGTCTTTGCTATTCCGAAGGCATTGGCTCAAGCAGGTTTAAAACTAGATGACATTGACCAAATAGAACTCAACGAGGCTTTTGCCTCGCAAGCATTGGCAGTGGTGAAAGAACTTCAAATAGACCCAAGTAAGCTAAATCCAAACGGTGGTGCCATTGCTCTAGGACATGCATTGGGTTCTACTGGAGCGAGACTTTCTGTGCAGATTTTCAACGAAATGCGTAGAAGAAACCAAAAATATGGCATGGTAACGGCCTGTGTAGGTGGAGGCCAAGGCGTGGCAGGTATTTATGAGCTTTTGTAATAGATTGATTGTGTAAAAGATAGAATTCGCCTCCAGCAATGGGGGCGTTTTTTTTGTGTAGTGCGATTTTTCAAATCGCAGTATTCATTATTTGTATTTTGTTTTTTCAGCGATTTGAAAAATCGCTTTACGTTTTCTTTAAACTGCTTTTGTTTTGTTACAAACTATTCAGAGAAAACAGGGGTAAGTTACTTATAATCAACAAAAAAGGAGACTTCTGATTGTAAGTCTCCTTTTTAAGATTTTTTTGAGTACTTTATTGCTTCAGTTTCTCTTTAAAAACCTTTTGGAATTTCTCCACTTTTGGTCTTACTACCATCTGGCAGTAGGGGTTTTTGTCGCCGTTGTCGTTGAAATAATTTTGGTGGTAGTCTTCGGCCACATAGAACTCCGTGAAAGGCTCAAGCTGCGTTACTATTTTGTTGGTATAGGCACCTGCGGCATCTAATTCTTTTATGACATCCTCGGTTATTTGTTTTTGCTCATCGTTATGATAAAAAACAGAAGATCGATATTGGGTACCTTCGTCAGCACCTTGGCGGTTGAGCGTGGTGGGGTCATGTACTTTGAAAAATATTTCTAAAAGCTGCAAGAAGCTAATTTTTGCTGGGTCATAAGTAACCTGAATTACCTCAGCATGACCTGTTTCTCCTGTACAAACCTCTTTGTAAGTGGGGTTTGCATTTTTGCCACCTGTATAGCCTGATTCTACCTTTTCTACACCTTCTAATTGTTGATATATAGCCTCTACACACCAAAAACAGCCAGCGGCCAATGTTGCTTTCTCCATTTCTTAATCTTTTTAAATTTAACGCTCATCTTTCACCTGATCTACACCAATAAGAACCGATATAACTTAGTTTTGGTTTAGCTAAGCCCTCAACAATATGGTTATTTCTGAAATATTTTAAGTTCTAAGCTTATTATTTTTTTATGTATTTGATTTCTATGAATTACGGCCCTTTTCTAACAATCGGCTTAGGAACAAGTCCGTTTTTCTGTGTGTAAATATTTAAAAATAAGTCTATTTGAATAAAAGTATAGTCATGTTTAAGCCCAAAAGGTTGAATAATAAGTATGTAAAGAAACACAAGGAGAGGCAATTTTCTCAAAGAAAGGTTAAAATCAATGTGTAGTTTTTAACAAATACTTGATTTTGTGTTAATATTTAGAAAACAAAATATTCTGAATTTTGCATAAAAAAAGCAATGCAAAATTTAAAAAACAAAGACTTTTTTGGCTTCATAAAAGATTGGGGCTTTTTGATTCTCTTTTTCTATCTTATTGTGGTTTATTACTCCCAATCGGTGCCAAAATAGGCTAAATTTCAACAAATAAGTTTGTGCTTCCGCCATCAGCTGAGCCTTTGTTGGTGGTTTTAAATTGTGGTTCTACCCAGTTTTGGCCATTTATTACAAACTTAAAATACTTTCTTTCTCCTTTTTTCAAAACTTCGGAGATTGGGAGTTCTAACTCAAAAATATCCGCTGATATTCTCTTCATTTTGTAGGTTTCGGAATCTTTGTTCCAGCCATTAAAGTCACCAGCAACGTTAACAGTTTTAATCTTTTCAAAATTTTCGTGATTAAAAACCTCCATGCCGTTATTTCCAAAAGACACAATATTCGGTTGTCTCTTGAAGATGAACTTCAGACGGTCATTTTCCAGCGAATATCCTTCAATATTTGAATACCTGCTTTCGCGGTAACCTTTCTTTTTTAGGTGTTTGAAGTATCCAGAATCCTTCAAAAAGGTTGTGCAAAATTTAAAATCATCCCATCTGCCTTCTATGATGTTCTTTATGGCTAGTGGCTTATCTTTAGAATTTTGATAATAAAACTTGCTTATTGTGTAGCCAATCGCATAGCCTAAGTCAGAGCAGGGTAAATTGGGATTTGACCCGGTGCTCAGCCACTGAGAGCTGGCTTTTCCTTCTTTTTGGGTGTTAAAAAGTTCCCAAGTCTCGACTTCGTGTTGTGAATAATAATCGAGATAATTCGCCACATAGGGTTTTTGGGTGGCTAATTCTGCAATAAAATCACAAGAGCCCTCGGCTATTGCCTTACCAAGCAGGCTCATTTTTTGGTCATTGAGTTTTTGCTGGGTATGTATATACTCATGCACGTTGAGAGCCACCAAGCGGTCATCATCAGAAAATGCGAAAACATCCTTCAGCCAATTGTTGCCAAATTCCGAAACGTCAACAGTTTTATCGCCCATAGCTATTTCGGAGCCAATGAGTACCTTGTTTCCTTGTCTCGTTCCGCCTGACTGAAGTGCTCCAATAGTGAAGTACATTGCACCTTCTTTGAGTTGGGGATACAATTTTTTAAGATAAACTATCGAACGCTCCATTTCTGGAATCTTACTTTTGACAATGGCAGTTCTTGGTCGAATAGATGCCCAAAATTTAGGAAAACCATTAATTATTTTGACCAAATCCTCGGTTTTAAAAGGTCTTTCTTCCATAAAAGCTTTCAAACCCACCGAGCCTTTGTCGATATACATTTTTTGTAAAACCTCCACTTGTTGTTGTGTGTTATTTAGTTTGACAACACTGTCATATGCCATCCAAAATCTATCAATGTCATCTGTAAAAATCGTAGTAGATTGCGAAAAGCAATTTTGAGATAGTATAAATGAGACAATGAGCAGCAGTTTTTTCATGGAATAGTTTTTAAATTTTTCAAATATATCTACTTTCACGGAGTATTAAAAAAATATATTAATGGCACTGCCTGTTTATTTCGATTACGCCGCCACTACGCCTTTGGCTCCGGAAGTACTGAATGAAATGATACCTTATTTCACAGAAAACTTTGGAAATGCTGGCAGTAGGCACCATGCCTATGGGTGGTTGGCAGAAGAGGCTGTGGACGAAGCAAAAGAGAGAATCGCAAAGGCTTTTAAATGTAAAAAAAGCGAGGTAGTTTTTACGAGTGGAGCCACTGAGTCTATTAATTTGGCTTTGAAGGGTTTTGTAGTTTTAAATCCTGATTATCAAGTCATAAGCTGTGTTGCGGAGCACAAGGCTACGCTTGAGGTTGTTACTGACTTAGCCACTAAAAATATAAAGACGATACTTTTGGAGGTTGATAGTCAGGGGCAAATTTCTCTAGAGAAATTAGAAGCCGAACTCCAAAAAGGCAAAAGTTTGGTTTCCATCATGTGGGTTAACAACGAAACTGGCTTGATTCAGCCCATTTCGGAAATTATAAAACTGAAAGAAAAGTATGATTTTGTTTTGCACTTAGATGCTACTCAAGCAGTCGGAAAAATAGCGATAGATTTTTCCGGTATTGATTTCCTGAGTTTTTCGGCTCATAAAATTTATGGCCCAAAAGGTATGGGTGCTTTGCTGATTAAAGATGGACAAAAAGTAAACCCCCAGATAGTAGGCGGAGGCCAGCAACGAAATCTGAGAAGTGGCACATTGAATATTCCTGGAATTGTGGGATTGGGGAAATCGGTAGAATTGGCTAATAACGGAATAAGTGAATTCAATACCCATTGTGAAAAACTAAGAGATAGATTAGAGGAAGAAGTTCTTAAAATTTATCCAAAAGCCTTTGTAAATGGCTCTGATGCTCAAAGAGTTTCTAATATTTCTAACATCTGTTTCAAAGGCTTCGATGGTGAAGATTTGATGAGAAAGCTCCACAAAGTAGCCATTTCTAATGGTTCGGCATGTAACTCTGCCACTACTTTTCCATCTCACGTACTTTCCGCCATGGGCATGAGCGAATCCGACGCATTTGGGAGTTTACGTTTTAGCTTTGGTTGGGGAAATTCGGATAAGGATTTGGAGGTGTTTTTTGAGAATTTGAGGAAAGTATTAGGCTGATTTTTTATCGGAAAACATAGTTTACTTCTTTAGATTGATAATAACATCAGTATTTTCATACATCCGAATCTTATTTCGAGCTATTCCTATTTAACTATTTCGCAGCCTTCAAACCTTTTTAAGAAATACCCGAAATCATAGTTTCTTAAAACTCACAGCAAAACCACCACCAGCGGCCATTTGCAAACTAAGACTAGATTTGTTATTTACTTTCATTTTTTCAATCACATAATCTTGCGGATTTTTATCCCAAGATGCTTTTGGGCCATCTTTGTAAATAGTGGCTTCGTATTCCGTATTTTCTTTTAGAAAATCTAGTTTAAAGTTCATTTTTCTGCTGTTTTCGTCAGAAATCGATCCTAAATACCAATCCTCCGAGTTTTTCTTTTTTCTGGCAGTCACTACATATTCACCTGGTTCTGCCGAAATAACTTTGGTGTCATCCCAGTCAACAGGGACATCTCTGATAAATTGAAAAGCATCGGGATATTTTTGAAAATTCTCCGGAAAATCTCCTGCCATTTGTAATGGGCTATAAATAGTTACGTACAAGGCCAACTGCTTGGTAAGGGTAGTTTTTACTTTCTGTTTTCGGCTTGGGTCATATTGGATGAGGTTAAAATGGAAGAAACCCGGCGTATAGTCCATAGGTCCGCCCATGAGTCTCGTAAATGGCAAAATGGTTTCGTGTTCGGGCCTTAATCCAAGTGTTGGTGCATTATTAAATTCATTACCTCGAGCAGCTTCGTTGGCCAGCCAATTTGGGTATGTACGATGCAGACCTGTTGGATGTGCTGGCTCGTGGGCTTCCACCATAATTTGGTTCTCAGCAGCTTTTTTCGCCACCCTTTCGTAGTGATTCACCATCCATTGGCTGTCGTGGTGTTCGCCTCGGGGAATTATTTTGCCCACATAACCAGTTTTTACGGTGTTCATACCATGGTTTTTCATAAAATCAAAGGCCTTGTCTATGTGACGCTCATAGTTGGTGGCTGAGCCGGACGTTTCATGGTGCATAATGATTTTTACACCTTTTTGCTTGGCATATTCACTCAGATAATTCACGTTGTAGTCGTCATAAGGACTTACAAAATCGAAAACGTCCTCTTTCCAATTGCCAAACCAGTCTTCCCAGCCTTGGTTCCAGCCTTCCACCAATACGCCATCAAAGTTGTTTTCAGCCGCAAAATCTATGTATTTTTTAACATTTTCGGTGTTGGCTCCATGCTTACCGCTGGCCTTAAACCAGTCCGATTTACCCACATGCATTTCCCACCACATACCTATAAATTTCTGTGGCTTTATCCATGAAGCGTCCGTTATTTTGCTAGGTTCGTTTAGATTCAGAATCATTTTTGATTCCAGAATTTTCTCGGCCTTGTCGCTGACGTTTATCACCCTCCAAGGCGTGTTAAAAGGTGTTTGAAGATAGGCTTTATTGCCAACTGCGTCGGGTGTAAGGTGTGAAGTAAGCGTTAGTGTGGCTTTGTCCAAGTCCAGGTGCATGACTGGATAATTTACCAAGGCCGCCTCATGAATATTGATATAAAGCCCCGTTTTTGACTTCATCATCAAGGGCGTTTGGATAGAATTTTTACCGATTAGCGACTGCAAAGCAATATCTTTTTCTTGGTTTGCTGCCTTCGTTGCGTCTATTTCAGATAAAAGCGTGGTGTTGTAAAGGTACTCATTGGTGTCATAATCGCCTGGTATCCAGAAGGTTTTGTGATTACCTGAGAGTTTAAATTGGGTTAATTCGTTTTTGACTATAAAATGTTTAAAATCAGCTTGTTCAGGAAAATAGTATCTAAATCCAAGACCTTCATTAAAAATCCGAAATTCCAAATCAAGCAGAACATTTGACGTCGATTTTAGGTGAACAACAAGTTTTTTATACTGATTCCTTATTTCCGAAACCTCACCCCAAACAGGTTTCCAAGTTTCGTTGACGCTCGAGGTATCGGTGCTGAGCCATGTAAAAGTGTTGAGTTTTATTTTTGGTTTGCTAAGTTCAAAACCCACCAAAGAGTTTTCGATGACAAACTCATTTCCAAATTTTAAATTATAGATTATCAGCTTATTAGCACTTTGATTTACCGAAAGGCTAATTTTTTTATCGGGCGATTGGATAGTAAAATTGGACTGGCTTTTAACTTTTGAAAACATAAGGCAACAAAAGCAAGCCAAAAGGCTAATTTTGGTAAATTGTATCATAGGGTAAGTATTATTGGGAGGCAAAATAGTATATTTTTTGGAAAATTTCAGAGTTCTCCAAAAAATCAAAGCAGGTTTAGTTATTCGATACCTAGGTCTTATTCCGAATAGGTTATTGGCAAAAGTCTGTTTTTTTGAAAGAAGATGGGTTTTTAAAATTCATCTGACAGAAAGAGACCATGTAAAAGTCTAGAATGTTTTGGGAATTAGTGTGCTATGGTGCTCTCCAAAAACCAAGTTTTACACTCTTCTAAATTGGACTGGCCAGAGGCTATTTTTAGGAATCAAGCAACCTTAAACTCAAGCAAGAGCTCTAAAGACAGCATCATATTCTTTAAAATTTTCTTCTTATAGTTGATCAAAATCCATTTTCTTTTTTCTTCTTTTGAGTTCATTCCTAACATCTATTATTAAAGTATTGAAAAATCAGGGTCAGATTCAGCAAGTTCAATTAATCGTTTTTTCAATTCTTCTCTTTCTGCTACAGTTGTCATTATCGTAATTTTTATTCTTAACGAACCAATTCCTATCCAAATATACAAAAATCCTACAAAACCAAAAGTCCCTGTTCACGCATTTCGTTGATGGGTTTGGAATACCAAAAAAGCTCAAAATGCTCAAATTTGTTTTCGAAAGAAGTTTTTAATTCATTGAAAGTAATGGTTTTAGTATTTCGGACATCCATCAATTTTAAGTTTTCCAAAAACCACTCGCCTTTTTCTTTTTCGATGTTTATGCTGAAAGTCTCCATTTTTTCATGGAAAGTCAGTTGCAATGCTGGACCTTTTTTGGACTTGGTTTCTTCCACAATGGGTCGATTTCCAATCCACACGATCTTGGCGTTCGGTTTTATGAGGCTATGATCTTGTTCTTCAAGACATTCAGTAATAAAATCAGGTCGAATTTTGGTTTTGGGTATTTTAAAATCAAACCAATCTTGTAGTGGATACTCAAAACAAAGCCCATGCATGTAATTGTAAAGTGATTTCTTCAGCCCAAAACTAAATTTATCGTGGTCGATACCCGTAGAATCCTTGAATTGGATATCATTGTCGGCAAAGCTAATGTCTTTGTAATCAGGTAATATGCCGAATTTCTCAGGATTTAGCCCAACGGGACTATGAGCAGTAAGGGCAAATTGATGCCAAAAGCCCGAATGTAAAATGCCCAACTCAAACATCTGTCGCACCATTTCGAGGCTATCCACAGTTTCTTGTAAGGTTTGGGTAGGGTAGCCGTACATCAGATAAGCATGCACCATGATGCCCGACTCTACAAAGTTGCGGTTTACCTGAGCCACCTGGGCTACCGTAACGCCCTTGTCTATCAATGCCAAAAGTCGGTCAGAGGCCACTTCCAATCCTCCCGAAACCGCTATGCAACCCGAAGATTTGAGCAGAACACAAAGGTCAGCTGTAAAGCTTTTTTCGAAACGGATATTGGTCCACCAGGTCACGACCAATCCACGCCTCAAAATCTCCAAAGCCACTTCACGCATAAGTGCGGGCGGGGCTGCTTCGTCCACAAAATGGAAACCGTTCTCTCCGGTTTGGGCTATCATCTGCTCCATTCTGTCCACCAATATTTTTGCGGCAATAGGTTCGTAAAGTTTGATATAATCGAGCGAAATATCGCAAAAAGTACATTTGCCCCAATAGCAGCCATGAGCCATGGTGAGCTTGTTCCAGCGGCCATCCGACCATAAGCTGTGCATAGGGTTAGCCAGCTCAATTACCGAAATATATTTATCTAATGCCAAATCAGAATAGTCTGGCGTACCTACTTCGCTGTGTTTGTACTCTTTTTGGGTGGAATTGTTGATATATTGCACTTCACCATTTTGGAGGCAAAAAGTTCGTTTAAACTCCGTACTTTCGTTTTCCCCTTTTACATTTTTTGCCAGTGATTCAATCGGAAGTTCGCCATCGTCCAGCGTGATGAAATCAAAATACTCAAAAACCCGTGCATCTTTTACACTACGAAGCTCGGTATTGGCAAAGCCTCCACCCATCGCTATTTTTATTTCAGGGAAATGCTCTTTGATGTAGCCTGCACAGCGAAACGCACTGTACAAATTGCCCGGAAAGGGCACCGAAAAACAGACCAATTTAGGTTGAATTTCTTCTAGCTTTTGGTTTAAAATCCTTAGTGTAATTTCATCAATAAAAGTGTGAGCTTCTTGGAGGTGAGCATACAATTCATCAAACGAATTGGCACTTCTACCTAATCGTTCGGCGTAGCGACTAAAGCCAAAGTTTTCGTCGAGACATTCTACTATAAAATCAGACAAATCTTCGAGATACAATGTGGCCAGATGCTTGGCTTTGTCTTGCATGCCCATGTTGCCAAAGGCCCATTCCAAGTCATTTTCTTGTGAAAACCTGGATGCTTGTGGGAGGAAATTTCCGCTACAAATCTGCCGAGCCAAAGTAGGCTTATGGCCTTGTAAAAAGGCAATTACCTCTTCGATGGTCAGAATATAATCATTCTTTAGCCCAAAAATCCGCTGGGCATTTTCTGAAACTCCATCCAAATTGGCCTTTTCAAAAATAGAAGCCAAACCAGCTTTAGAAAACAACTCCAAAATAACCTCAATGCCCAAGTCCATCTGAAACGCCGTAATACTTTTGGTATTCAAAAACCCCTTCAAATAGGCCGTAGCCGGATAAGGCGTATTGAGCTGGGTAAATGGCGGCGTAATGAGCAGAAGGTCTTTCAAAAGGTCTTTTTTTGTGTAAAATTAGGGATTTGTTTTGGGAAACATTAATCCATGATATTTTCAAAAGAAAATAAATTTATTTTACTTGACGTTTAAGAAAAAATAAATTACTTTTGTCAAGTAAACAAAAATCAATGTCAGCAATTAATCAAAATATAGATTTCGCCGAACGCCTTGCCAGTGCAAGACGCATGGCTGGACTATCGCTACAGGAATTGGCTGATTTAATGGAGAATAGCATCAGCAAACAAGCCATTCACCAATTTGAGCAAGGTAAATCAAAACCCGAAGCCGGCACTTTGCAGAATATGGCCAATGCCTTAAAAGTTAGTCTCGACTATTTTTTCAGGTCTAATACCCTGACTTTTGAAAAGCTCGCCTACCGAAAAAAAGTAAAACTCACAAAAACCGAGGAAGCAGCTATACAAGAAACCGCCAAAGACAAACTGGAGCGATATTTTGAAGTGGAATCTCTAACCGACACCGTTTTAAAGTTTCAAAATCCCATAGTAGGCACTTATATCACCAATCAGGAGGATATTGAAAAAGCCGCTGAAAGTCTTAGACAAAAGTGGGAGCTTGGTGTAAAACCTATTCCTAGCGTGATAGAAATGCTGGAGGAAAAAGGCTTGAAAGTGATAGAAATTGATGCTTCGTACGCCTTTCAAGGCTTTAGTGCCGCAGCCAATGAGGAGCTCGTAATTGTACTGAACAAAAAGGATGATGCTTGCCGCAAAAGATTTACTGCGGTGCATGAGTTAGCCCATATAGTGTTAGATATAGACGAAAGTCTGGACGAAGAAAAAACTTGTCATAGCTTTGCGGGAGCATTTTTGTTTCCAAGGCAAAGTGTAATAGAAGTGTTTTCTGAAAAAAGGAAGAAAGTGGCTTTTGCAGAGCTAAAGCAGCAAAAAGAATACTACGGACTATCGATACAAGCCATTTTGATGCGGCTCAGAAACTTGGAAATCATCAATGATTCTACTTACAAGGGTTTTATGATTTGGATGACCAAAATGGGCTATCGAACCAAAGAACCCGGGCAATACGCAGGAGTAGAAAAAGCCATGCGGTTTTCTGGTTTGGTTTATCGGGCGGCCATAGAGGAAGTGGTATCCTTAAGTAAAGCAGCCAGTTTGGCCGGGCAGAGTTTGGGGGATTTTAGACGAACATTAACAGGAAACAATTAATGACGCAAGCCCACACAACATATCGAATAGCCATAAATGACGCAAACTTATTATTTGATTTGTTTGATGTTGATTTGATTGACGCTTTCTTTCAATTAAACCTCGAATTTCATACTACTTCATTGATTATTGGGGAATTAGATATTGAACAAAAGGCCAAAATTCAGACACATATTGATTCTAATAGGCTCAAAATTAGAGAGATAGAGCTAAGCGAAATAGAAACATTTAAAGGCTTGACAGTACAAACCAAGAAGCTTTCAATTCCTGACTTGTCATTATATTTTTATGCAAAAGAGTTAAAAGAATTCATGATTTTGACGGGAGACAATAAACTAAGAAAGGAGGCCGAAAAATTGGGTTTTGAGGTGCATGGCGTTTTGCGGGTTTTTGAGGAAATGGTCAACCAAAAAATTTTGCAAAAGCAATTGGCTGTTCAAAAATTAGAAGAATTAATGAAAGTCAATTTGTGGTTGCCAGTTAGAGAGTGTGAGAAGTTAATTGGAGTTTGGATTTGAATATTATTAAAATTAGTTTTTGTAATTTTGATAATGAAAAGTTAATAATGAGAAAGTTAGCTACTTGAATTTAGAAAATTGTGAAAAAGAAAAAAGTTGATTATGAGAAAAAAAAGCAAAAAAACTAACTGCTGCTCTGAAGATTCTAATTTGATAAATTTATGCGAATCTATTCCAGTTGCAAATACCTACTTAGAAATAGATTCACAACAGTTGGCTAATTTAGGTATATCCGATAGATATTTCAATAGAAATTATTACAACGGAATAAATCCCTTGACGGACTCAACTGATTTAATTTTAAGACAAAATAATTTTAGAACAAGTTTACTCTCCGATAAGAACCATTGCTCAAATTTAGAAGGATTTGTTTCAGTTTCAAATAGCTACTTGGGAGTTGGTTCGCCCCAAATAGCTACCATTGGTGCCTCTGATAAATATTTTAATAGAAATGTTTATTCTGGAGTAAATGCAGTGGCAAACTCAACTGATTTAATTTTGGGACAAAGTACTATTAGAACAAGTGTACTTTCTGACAACAAGTATTTGTTAAATTTAAATGAATCTGTTTCAACTGCAAGTACTTATTTGGGTGTAGGTTCGCCTCAAATAGCTACCATTGATGTATCGGATAAATATTTTAATAGGAATATTTATCCTGGAGTAAATGCGGTGGCAAACTCAACTGATTTAATTTTGGGACAAAGTACTATTAGAACAAGTGTACTTTCTGACAACAAGCATTTGCTAAATTTAAATGAATCTGTTTCAACTGCAAGTACTTATTTGGGAGTAGGTTCGCCTCAAATAGCTATCAATGATGTTTCGGATAAATATTTTAATAGGAATATTTATCCTAGTGTAAATGCGGTGGCAAACTCAATTGATTTAATTTTGGGACAAAGTACTATTAGAACAAGTGTACTTTATGACAACAAGCATTTGCTAAATTTGAATGAATCTGTTTCAACTGCAAGTACTTATTTTGGAGTAGGTTCACCCCAATTAGCTATCACCAGTGCATCGGACAAATATTTTGATAAGAGCGTTTATTCTGGGGTAAATCACTTGCCAAGTACAACTGATTTTATTTCAGGTAAGAGTACTATTTCACCAAGTTTACTTTCTGACAAGAGCCAATGGACAAGTTTAGTTGGAGCTGTTTCAGTTGCAAATACATCTTTGGGAATAGGTTCTTTCGAATTGTCGAACTTTAATGCAGTCGATAAATATTCCAATAGGAGTGTTTATTCTGGAGTAAATCACTTGGCAAGTACAACTGATTTTATTTTAGGAAAGAGTACTATTTCACCAACTTTACTCTCTGATAAGAACCAATGGTCAAGTATAGCTGGTGCTAATTATTTTGGAAGTGATAATAAATTTGTGGAAAGTCTAAACATTGGCCACTTAAATAAGCAATTAGGTAAAAATGGTTATTTAACAAATCCGATTTCTGCAATTAAAGAATATGATGTTTTTAATATAGGTAATGACTTTTTAAAAATAGAAAATAAAGATTTAGAAAGATGTATTAAGCAAGAATGCCAAAGGATTGCTGAAATGGTTAAAATTGACCCAAATCATATTGGTTTGGAAGCATGTGGAACATCTCAAAAGCCAATTTTTAATATTTACTTTGTTTTTACTGGGTCTATTACAAGTAACAATTTACAAATAGGGGATAAGAATATAACAATAGTCAATTATGGAAAGTAAATACAGTTTTCCTAATGCAGTATTTAATGCAAATAATATCGCAATAGGTGATAATAATCAAAATTTATTCTTTGATGAAAATTCAAATGAGAATTATACGCCTATTGAAAAAGAATTAGTCAGTCTAATTTTTCAAAATACTGCCAATGATAAAGAGCGGGAAGAATTACTTTCTATGTTAAAAAACTATCGAGATTCTTCTGAAGATGAAAAAGATAAAGTTAAACCTATATTCTTTAAAAAATTTAAAGATTTATCTGAAAAAACTTCGATTGCTACCATTGCAAAAATTGCTTCGGAGTATTTTGGAAACAATTTTTCCGACCTGAAAGACTATGTTGAAGCTTCTGTCAAATAAGGGGTTAAGACTTTTTGGATTTAAAAACCCCACTATTATAGCCCATATCATCTTGGAAATT
>NZ_RJUF01000007.1 GCF_024343775.1 Lacihabitans soyangensis
TGGCTCGGTCTAAGCACCGGGCTGGTGGTGTTTATAGTGAGCATAACAGGCTGTTTGTATGCATTTCAAAAAGAAATTCAGGATGTCACTCAGACTTTCAGGTTTTCGAAAATAGAAAATCGAGAAATTTTACCACCCTCCGCCTTTGAAAATGTAGCACGAAAGGCATTACCAAAGGCTCACCTTCATGCCATCAATTACCCAGGAAAAGGCAGAAGTGTAGAGGCCATATTTTATGGTTTTGACCCCGAACATTACTATATCATTTACCATAATCCCTATACCGCCAAGATACTACAAGTACAAAATATAGAGGAAACGTTCTTTCATTGGGTTCTTAACGGACACTATTATCTTTGGTTACCTCCTAAAATTGGGCAACCTATTACCTCTTATTCCACACTAATTTTTGTATTTATGCTTATTACAGGTATTATTCTCTGGTGGCCAAAGAACAAAGCTGCCGCTAAACAACGGTTTTGGTTCAGATGGAAAGACGCTACTCAGTGGAAACGCAAGAATTACGACCTCCACAATATCCTTGGATTTTACAGTTCTACATTATTGCTCATTATCGCTGTGACAGGTATTTTCTTTGGTATACAGTGGTTTACTTACCTCATTTATTCAGCTACCGGGGGTGAAAAAGAACTACTTTTTACCGAACCCATATCACAAAAACCCATTACAACATCTTTCAAAAAACCTGTCGCGGATTTGGTTTGGGAAAAGATGAAAAAGGAACACCCTAATGCACTTTCTCTTGAAGTCCACGCCATTGAATCAGATTCATCTACAATTGGGGCAAACGTAAACACAAAGGAAGATATGTATTGGAGCACAGACTATCGGTATTTCGATCAGTACACATTAAAAGAAATACCAGTTAAGCACGTATATGGTAGACTAAAAGACGCAAAATTCGCAGACAAACTAATAAGGATGACTTACGATATCCATACGGGCGGTATATTGGGCTTTGCGGGTAAGATCCTTGCATTTTTATTGTCCTTGGTGGCTGCAAGTTTGCCAATTACTGGATTTATGATTTGGTGGGGACGAAGAAATAAAGTAAAAGCATGAACGGAGACATATACAATAAAGCCCAAGTTATTTTAGACAAAAAGATAGAAGAAAAAGGCCTTAGAAAAACACAAGAACGCTACAGGATCCTGAGAGAAATATACAATAGAGAAGACCATTTTGAAATTGAGGAACTTTACAATGACATCATGGCCCAGAAATTCAATATCAGCAAAGCGACGGTTTATAATGTAGTAGAACTTTTGGTAGAGGTTGGCCTTGTAACCAAACACCAATTTGGGTTAAAACACGCTTCTAGATATGAGAAATCCTTTGGTAGGAAACAACATAGCCATCTAATTTGTATCAACTGCAACAAAGTATTTGAGTTTTGCGACCCCAGAATCCAAAACATCCAACACACACTAGAGGAATTTAGCGGCTTAGAAATAAAGGATCACTCTTTGATATTATACGGACAATGCAATAAAAGTAATTGCATCAAAACGAATATCTACTAATAAACAAACCCTATTTTTTTACGACAACTGGACTTCCAAGTTTAATCAAAACCGCATCAGAAATATTGCCAAGGCCTTTATCACCGGCGTACAAAACCACTCTATTGGAGGTCATTGGGCCGTCAGATTTATTCCGAGTGAATACATATTTCAGGCCTTTCTCTTTGGCCACCGCTTGTGCTGCAGTTTTTATATTTGATTTGATTAGTACCACGGCATCGCCTGTAAATTGCTGTAGATCTTTCTCGGCTTCTCTCTGATAATTCTCCGAGGCAGACTTTACTTCCTGTACTTTTTTGAGCTTTTCATTCAGCTTTTCTGTGGTCAATGAATCCAAGTTCTTCATGGAGTTCTGGTAATCAAGATATAGGGTTTGATACTCTATGGCCATTTTATTAAACGATTCCTGATAAACTTCTTGCTTTTTCTTAATATCTTCATCGAGTTTTTTGACTTCTTTGTAGTTTTCAAAAATGTAATCCTCGAATATATAGGCGATTTTGGGAGAAACTCCGGGTTTTGTAGTTGCCGCTTTGGCTGGAGTTTTGGCTGCTGGCTTTTTAGTTTGTGCGTTTACAGAATTTATAGAGAGTGCTACCAGAGCAGCAAGAATAATACGTTTCATCCAGATTTTTTTAAAATTTCTCAAAAATACCGATTTCTGTTCAAATTGAAAGCAAAATTTTATTTAGCGAACGTATGAATACATTTCAATTCATTAAATCAGTCTTTTCTTCTTGATATCCATGTAGGTATTTATAAGACCCAAGCTCAAATTTTCTGGTTTTGTATGTAGAGCCTTAATGCCATGTTTATTCAACTCTTTAGCTATCAATTTATTCTGTAATATCAGACTTTGGCCAATGGTAAAGTCATAAATTTCTTTAAGATCTTTGGCTTGATTATCTACTATTTGTGCGACCTCTGAATTCTCAAAAAACACAACCAAAACAAGATGATACCTGGATAAAGCTTTCAAATAAGGCAAATTCCGATGCATTGCATTCACCGAGTCAAAGTTGGTAAAAATTACCAAAAGACTCCGTTGACGAATATTAATGCGGGCAAATTTATACAATCTCTCAAAATCAGATTCCTTGAATTTTGTTTCCAAATTGTACAACAAATCATTGATTTTACCAAATTGCTTGAGGTCCTTTTTAGCCGGCAAATAATCGCATCTATCATACGAAAAACCCACCAATCCCGCCTTGTCTGACATGGTAATTATGGCTTTGCTAAGTGCCAAAGTGCCATTAATCGCATAGTCAAGCAATGTTTGACCATCAAAAGGCATTTTCATGGTTCTACCCAAATCGATGGCACAATAAATATCTTGGCTTCGTTCGTCTTGATACTGATTCACCATCATGAGGCCACGCTTGGCACTGGCTTTCCAGTTGAGATGTCTGTAATCATCTCCTCTAGAGTACTCCTTAATCTGCTCAAATTCAAGACTTTGCCCAATCCGCTGAACTACTTTCTCACTATTCTGAACATTGTTTACGATAGCACTGATGGGTATTTTTTTGAACTGCTCAAAAGATGGAAAGCATGCCACCGTTTGCGTGAAAAAGAAACGCTCCCTTCGGGCTACCAAACTCCAACTTCCCAACTGCAACAGTACATTCGTACCACCCCACTCATATTCTCCCCTGGTTTTCGGAAAAACCAAATAGTTAATGGCCTTCTCTTCTAAAGATTTTAATGAAAAACTTCTCTCCCATTTACGAATTTGAAGCTGCTCGGGCAGTTCTTCTACGAAGTATCCAATAAATGATTTTTTTGTGAAATTCTTGATTTCAAGCTCCACTTGATTTTCATCGCCGTTACTTAGTTTTTTGGGTAATATCCTACTAACACAGATAATTTCTTTCGTATCAAAAAGTAAGATGGTCTCCCCTAACACCACCAACCAAGTCAGAAAAAACAATACTTTCCCAACCACAAAAAACACTTCGTTGATCATGCCAAAACTAAAAAACAACACACAAACACCTAAGCAAACAAACAGATTTCGGGTGAGATAGAAGGATTTCATCATCGCGGAATCTCAATAGAATTAAATAATTCTGAAAGCACTTCATCTTCCGTCACTCCTTCCATTTCAGAGTCGGCGGTTAGGATAATTCTATGTCTGAGAACCGGTATTCCTATCGTTTTGATATCTTCCGGAATCACGAAATCTCTTCCTGATATGGCAGCCAAGGCCTTAGATGCCTGCATTAGAGCAAGAGAAGCTCGTGGAGAGCCACCTAGTTCGATTTGTTTATGATTTCGGGTAGACTGCACAATATCGGTTATGAACTTTAAAAGATGGTCCTCAATGATGATCTTTTGAATAGTCTCCTTCAAATCAATGATTTTTTCTTTACCCAATATGGCATTCACCGTTTCCGTAACCTGAATCTGCGTTTGATAATTAAATTTCTTCAATAAGTCTATCTCCTCATCGGGTTTTGGATAATCTACCAAAATCTTCATAAAAAACCTATCTAACTGGGCTTCGGGCAGTCTATAAGTGCCTTCTTGGTCGATTGGGTTTTGCGTAGCCAAAACCAAAAATGGCTGATGCATTTGGTAGGTTTGCCCATCGATAGTTACTTGTTTCTCTTCCATTAGCTCAAACAGTGCAGCTTGGGTTTTAGGTGGAGAACGATTTATCTCATCAATCAAAATAATATTACTAAAAATAGGCCCAGGTTTATACTCAAACTCCAAGCTCTTCGGATTAAAAACCGATGTACCCAAAACATCAGATGGCATGAGGTCAGGAGTAAATTGTATCCGCTTAAAACTAACATCAAGTGATTGAGCCAGCAATTTGGCCGTAAGGGTTTTAGCTACGCCAGGCACACCCTCCATCAGCACATGCCCACCACACAAAAGACTGGTAATAAGCAAGTCTATGTTTTCTTGCTGACCTATGATGACCTTTGAGAGCTCCTCTTTTATTTGCTTTACAGAGTTGGCCAATTCGTCGAGGGCTATTCTATTACTGAATATTGGTTCTTCTTCGTTTTCCATTTTTTATGATTTTGAGAATTTATGTATGTCTTTATAAAACTTTATTAACCACTTTTTGTCTATTGTCTCGTTTTGTTCCAAAAACGCTAGCTGACCAATAATCTCCTGCACTTCTGATTCATTTCTACCTGTTTTTCGAGCAATTTTTGCAGCGTTGTTGAGGTCAAAATCCTTCGGATAAATCCTATACTTAGTTTGTAAATGATCAAAAAACTGTGAGGCTATTTTTTCAGAGATATTCTTATTGTCCTGTTTTAGCCAATACAATCCAGCCAATGCCTTGGTAAAGTCATAGGATGTATTTTTAACATCGGTAATGACCGGAATAGGACGCTGAATCCGGCGAGAATGGATCAAAACAAAAAGCCCTAAACCAAACAAAAACGTGTAAACCGCCCACTGGAGTGGTGGATTTTGATTTACCAACTCCATAAAATAGCTATCGCCCGGCTTCGAAACATCATAATCAGGCCTCGAAAGCGGATGCCTTCTGTAAAATTCATCCCAAATGATTTTCCTATTTTTTGCACCAATATTATCCAAAATAAGCCCTAAGTATTCATGGTTGCTTTTGTGCATCAAGAAATAATTTGTCATGGTCATGGGCCTGGTTTGAATAAAGACTCGACCTTTACCAAATGGAATACTTACCAAGCCATAGCCTCCCTTTTGGTCATAACTTAGTACTTCCAGTGTGTCTGATTCCTCCAGGTAGCCTTCATTATAAAACGACACACCCAAGCCAGGGTAAGAAAAAGTCTTGGGAATACTGTCCGCTCCGTTCCAAATTATTGCGGTGGAATCTTCGGCATTTGGCACGGGTGGCCATTGATTATAAAAAACTGCCTTCTCCTTTAAATTGAGAAGCGTATCCAAAAATACAGGTGCAAGTGTAAATGCACTCAAGTATATATTATTTCCCCTATTCACGAAATCCAAAAGTTCGGCGGTTTCTTGATTGTTGGGCAAAAAATAGGGGCTACAAACCACAAAAACGCTATTTTCTGATTGAAAAAGTTTGTTTACATAATCAGGTTTTTCATCATTGATAACAAATCCCTTCTTAGAAATTTTAGAAAATTCATCAAAAGCAAACTTTATGTCGTAAGGCTTGTAGGAGTTGGTCTTGTACCTAATCGAACGGTCAAATACCTTTTTTTTGGGTTCAGCCTTGCCCGTACCTTGAAATACCAGAAAACCCAATATTAAAATTATAACTAAACCAATTATTACTCTTTTTATCATAAAAATCTACCTATCAGTTTTTTATAGTGAGCAATAATTTTCTGATAATCAGCTGAACTTATGCCAAACTCTCCAAACCAAACAAAATTGTAGAACTTCGTACATTCTTCAAAATCCAGGGAATATTTACTACCACTCATCTCGTTGCAGTACTGTCGGTTGGTTTTATTGGCCTGAAAGTCTATAAATTTGGCATCGCTGAGGTTTTTTATTAGCCATAGGTAATACACCCTGATGGCCAATCTATAATTTTGACTTGCTTCAGCCTTATCAATTTGTGTCTGAAAATTCACACTTTCCAAATCCTCAATACGCTCTATCTTGGTACTTTCAGTAATTTCCTCATTGACTTTTTGATTAGTGTTCGAAAAGCCACCGAAACTGAATTTTGATTTTACGACCAAGTACAAAATGGCCCCAGCCAACACTGCAAAGAATAAATACTGTATAAATCTAAAAAAATTCTCCAAGTTTTGTGGCTCAAAAACGGTTTCTCTACCACTATAGGGCTCTGATTTTATATCCACAGTATCTTTTTTTGTAGTATCTACCGGTGGCTTTTGGTCAACATACCAAAGTTCTGGAACCGTTTTCTTCAAATCTTCAACTCGTTTTCCTCTGGAATCAGACTGAGCAAAACTCAACAATTGAGCTAAAAAGAAAACCAAGAAGAAGATATGGGTCTTATTTCTCATGGCTGATTTCTTTTAAATATTGATCCAAAGGTGTTTCTTTGGCCAGTTTTTTACTGTAAATAAAGAAATACCAAACCACAAAAGCCACACAAAAAACCAAAACCAATACCAGTAAAATAGACATAAAAAGGCTGGTCTTTTGTAGCCCCGAACTACCCAAACGAGTAATGTAACTTTCTATAAATGCCGCAATGAATGTAAATGGCACTGTACCAATAAAGATTTTTGCACTTTCAAAAAGCCCTTTCTTGATGGCCTGTTTGCGGGTCAAAGTTTCTGGGAAAAGAAAGCTCAGACCTAAAATCAAACCTGCCATACATTCCAAGACTAAGCCCATGAGTTCAAAAGTTCCATGAAGATTAATTACAAAAATGGCCTGAAAGCCCAAATTGTGCTTAAAAAACATGGTGAGAAAAGTACCGACCATGAGCCCATTTTTGAAAGTATGGTAAAATGAACCCAAACCAGCCAACACGCCCGACATATACACAATCAACCCAACAAAGAAATTATTGGCAAAAATAGTAAGGAACATTTTGAAAGGAGGCTGGTCTGCATAAACGCCAAAAGGCATGCCCTTACGGATGTTGTCCTCCGTCATGTCCACATAGCCGCTCCCCATAACCGCCTCTATAAAATTGGGCTCGGTAATGCTACATATAGCTCCTAAACTACAAAAAGTCACAAAAAAAGCTAAGGAGAGCCAAAGAACCCTTTGGTTGTGTCCCAAAATCAGTGGAAAATCGCGTTTCCAGAAATTCAAGATCACATTATTTTTGGGCTTTTGGTAAATAGATTTGTAAACACCAGCGGCAAGAAAATTCAAATAACTGGTGATTTTACTGTGCGGATAGTGGGTTTGTGCATAAGACAAATCGCTGGTGAGGTCAATAAAATCCGACGAAATCTCGTCTGGGTCCTCTTTTTCTGAGGTTTCGATTTCCAACCATCGGCTGCGATTCCTATCAATAAAGGTGGTTTCTCTCATAAAAAGCTGTTGGCCTTGGGTAAAATGTTGGTATATTTAATTATTCAAATTAAAAAAAATCAAAAAACAGTATGGCACTAATTTTGAACCAGAACCAAAATAAATGACAAAACTTGGAATTCCATATTTTTCCTCATAAACTTACAAAATGAACGCAATAAACATTCCAACTTTTTTAAATATTGATCTATCTTTCAACCTCAGCGGTCCCGGAAGAAGATATGGAGCGTTTTTTATTGATTGGGCCATCAAAATTGGCTACTTTTTTTTGATTTCAAATCTACTGTACATCGACATCTTTTCTCAGAGCTTCTTGTTGAGTTTTCTGGTCTATACGCCTTTTTTGTTCTATACTTTTTTTATGGAGTGGCTCTGGAAAGGCCAAACCATAGGTAAAAAATTGATGAGCATAAAAGTAATTGGCGAGGATGGCAATCATCCATCGGTAAGCCAATGTGCCATCAGATGGATGTTTTTATTTGCTGATGCATACGTTTTTACTTTGGCGGCATTTTTAAATCCGCTTTTTGGTTCGCTTGCACTTTTTGGACCTTTGGTGGGTGCTATACTGATAGGAGCCACAAAAACAGAGCAACGCTTGGGTGATATTGCAGCAAAAACCTACATAGTGAGTACCAAAGAAACCCATTACAGCATAGAAGACACCATTTATGCCTACTCTAACAAACGAAACAATTATGTGGTAAAATACCCCGAAGTTGTCAAGCTATCGGACAAGGACATGACCATTATCCAAAATCTCTTAGAGAAATCTGAAATCCAGATGGATGAAAATTTGACAGAAAAACTGGCCTCACACGTGAAAAGAATACTAAAAATTCAAACGGAAGATAGCGATTTGGTATTCTTAAAATCTTTATTGAGAGACTACAACCATCTAACGATAGAACAATGACATTGGAAACTGCAAACCACACAAAATGCAGGGCGAAATCCGAAAAGCCAAACGAGTAGGAAACCATTTAAACAATTACATTATGGCATTTCAGTACTATTTAGACGCATTTAGAAACTATGCAACATTCACCGGAAGAGCTCGAAGGAGCGAGTATTGGTACTTTGTATTATTCAACCTGATTGCTACGGTTTTATGCATGGGCGTTGATAATGCATTAGGCACCACAATTGACCCCTTACCATATGGTTATGTCTATTACCTGTACAATTTGGCAGTAATCGTGCCTAGCCTTTCTATAGGCACCAGAAGATTGCATGATGTAGGTAAAAGTGGTTGGATGATTTTGATTGCTTTAATTCCATTGGTAGGAGCGATTTGGTTATTAGTTTTATTCTGCACGGATAGCAACTTTGGAACAAACCAATATGGTCCAAATCCAAAAGGAATAGGAAATGACCAAGATGATGAAAATCTAATTCAAAATATAGGACAATAATTTCAAAAAAAGGCTTCAAACACAAATTGAAGCCTTTTTTATTTTGCAAAAAGCCCGTATTGGTTTATTTTTATAAAAAGTTTCATCTGTCATTTTGTATAAACTCATCATTTTTTGGTCTGCCGTCCTATTGGTTTTTTCCTGTCAAACTGAACCTGAAATCATCGAAAAGGATGGAATGGTTTTAGTTAAAGGCAATGAAAAACTCGACGATTTTTGGGTGGACAAATACCCAGTAACCGTTGCTCAGTTTGCCGAATTCGTAAAAGCCACAGGATACAAAACCCAAGCCGAAGAGTTCGGCGACGCAGGATATTTTGATTTCCAGACTGGCGAATGGACATTAAAAAAAGGGGCCAATTGGCAATTTCCTCTTGGAAAAGACACCACAGCAGCACCATTGAATCACCCAGTAACTCAGGTTTCTTGGAATGACGCCGTTGCCTACTGCAAATGGGCAAAAAAAAGATTACCTTCTAGCCAAGAGTTTCTGTTTATCGAAAAAAATGGAGAAACTGATTATGAAAAGACCTACACTTGGGGGGATAATTTCTTCGAAAACGACAAATTTAAAGCAAATTTTTGGCAAGGGAATTTTCCATTCAATAATACCGTAGAAGATGGTTTTCTGACCACTTCACCCGTGGGTTATTTTGGACTCAACAAACTGGGCCTTGGAGATGTAGGTGGCAACGTTTGGCAATGGTGTAGCGATGAAAACCCAGCCAAACCCACCGAGTGGTTTCAAAGGGGCGGCTCATTTCTCTGCGACCCAAAAATTTGCCACGGATTCAAAATCGGAGGAATTTCGTCTTCTACTCAAGAAACTTCTCTTATGCATGTGAGTTTTCGGTGTGTGAGGGGGATTTAGGGAGGTGGTTATTGGTTACTGGTTTACTGGTTATTGGTGTATTGGTTATTGGTGTATTGGTTATTGGTGTATTGGTTATTGGTGTACTGGTTATTGGTGAGTTGTTTTGTTGTTATTGGTTCAATGGTAATTAGAAATTGATCACCTGAATGTTTGTTTTCAGAAATAATTGGGTATTCATTTCTTGATTATAAAGAATGAATATTCTAAATATGATGCTTTGTATTTTTTGTCAATCGTTTCCAAAAAAAAGAGCCTTCACCCTAAGTGAAAGCTCCCATTCAAACGTTATATTTATTCAATCACTTGTTTTTGTAAGCCTTATCCAAAAACTCATAGCGGGCATCATCCATGGCTTTTTCGATTTTTGACTCGGTATTAATGTTCATCACTGGTGGAGTTTTATCCCCAGCTTTTGCTGCTTGCCATTCTGGCAATTTATCGCCATTCGGGTTTCCTGTTTTTATGAAATTGGCAAAATAATTCAACATCGTCTCTGAGGTTTTGTAATCATCGGCTGTCCAGTCAAACTCCATGGCCAAATACAAATTTCCCATACAATATTCTATCTCACTAGCGTGCGAAGCACCAACAGGTTCCGGAGCTTTTGGGGTATTCCCATCTTTCTTTAAGGTTCCACCGGCCAGACCAGCTACCAGTGATTTATCCACAAATGGCGGACGAATTTTGCTGAACATGTACCTATAAACCGGAGACGAGCTGTTATTTCGGTGCAAATCAAACCATTTCCATGTACTGTAAGAAATAAATCTGTCTGAGGCTAAAGCCGTGGCAGAAAGCTCTACCTCTCGCTCGTTGCTATGAGGATAAAGCTTCAAAACTTCCTCAAAATCAACAGGATATTCCTTCTTTACTCGAGTAATAAAATTCTCGGTTGTATTTGGCATGCCGAACATAAACGCACCTCCTGGAATCTCGGCGGAGTTCCAACCTAACAATAGCGGCACCTGGGCTTGTTGTTTGGCATTAAATATTTCAGGTAATGTTTTAGGTAAAAAATACCCATCTAAAACTACTGGGAATCCAAATCGCTTTGATTCGTTATACATTTCATATAGCTCTCGGCTGCTCAGTGCCCGCAACTGCTTCAAGCTTAGCACACCTGCATTTTTGGCAAATTCAGCACCTTGTTTTTCAGCTTCAGCCAAAGTCACTGGAGCCAAAGTCGGATTGATACCTGCTCCACTCTCCCCTATCGCACCGGCTATCAGGTCTTTACCAAGCGGTGAAGCCATCTGATAACTCACTGATATAGAACCCGCTGACTCACCTGCAATTGTTACTTTCTTTGGATCACCTCCGAACGCCGCAATGTTTTTCTGAACCCATTTCATAGCTGCCACTTGGTCTAATAAGCCGTAGTTGCCAGAGCCTTTATAAGAAGTTTCAGCACTTAACTCAGGATGAGCGAAATTCCCGAAAACATTCAATCTGTAATTACAAGTAACCACCACTATTCCTTTTTTGGCCATGCTTTCGCCATCATAACGTGGCTCAGAGGCATCGCCAGCCACATTTCCGCCGCCGTAGAAATACAGCAAAACAGGTAAATCTTTGGTATTGCGTTTAGCAGGTGTCCAAACATTCAGGTATAGACAATCTTCACTTACGCCATTCGAACGGGAATTCATATCACCAAAAACTACCGCTTGCATCGGTCTTGGCCCGAAAACTTTGGTTTCTTTAATACCAACCCAGTTTTTTACTGGCTGCGGAGCTTTCCAACGTAAATTACCCACTGGTGGTGCTGCAAAAGGTACTCCAAAATAAGTTTGAATGCCTGACTTGGTGTCGTAATTTCCTTCAATGATTCCGTTCTCAATTTTCACCTGAACGCCAAACGCATTCTTATTTTGAGCGTTTACGACCAAAACAACCAAAATCTGCAAGGCTAAAAAGCCAAAAAGTTTTTTCATTTTATCTAAAGTTTATTTATTGTCTCACTTTGTGACAATATTAATTAGTTTTATAATATTTTCCTATTTATTTTTGAAAAAAATACCCGACGAAATTTTGAACCCTAACACCTATTTAAAACATATTGCTTACGATTCAGTGGTTTTTGGTTTTTCTGGCGAAAAACTAAAAATCTTGGTCATGAAATACAAGAATACCGATTATTATGCCCTTCCGGGCGGATTTGTTGGCCAAGAAGAAGACCTAAACTCTGCCGTAAGACGTGGTTTGAAAGAAAGAACAGGACTGGACACTATCTTCCTAGAGCAGTTTTATACTTTTGGTAATGTCTCGAGGTCCAAGCCTGAGTTTATGAAAGCCATCATGGAGGCAAATGGCGGAATAAATGAATTTGGGTGGATGTTGGACAGGTTTATCTCAGTAGCCTACTACGCCCTCATTAACTACGACGACGTAGAACTCACGCCAGATGCCATATCTGAATCCTGCGATTGGTACGATTTGGACAATCTTCCTGAACTCATTTTTGATCATAAAGAGATATTGGACAAGGCATTGGCCACACTAAGAAGCAATCTTGAAACCAAGCTCATGGGCGTAAACTTGCTTCCGCCATTGTTTACTATGAAAGACCTCCAAAAAGTTTATGAAGCCATTTTGGGTGAAAAACTTCATAGAGGGGCTTTCCAACGCAAAATTTTGGGAATGAATCTGCTAAAACGGCATGAAAAACAATTTTCAGGTGCAGCCCACAAAGCTCCTTTTTTGTATAGTTTCGAGAAATAAACTGCTCAATATTCTACAAGAAGAACACGGATTAACACCCATTAGACCGCACCGGCGGCCCGGACGGATTCTATTCTTCAAACAAATAGAATTAAAACTATAAGGTAGTTTGTAATCGCAAAAAGAACGATTATATCCGTGTCAAATCCATAAAATCCGTGTGCCATCAAACCAATCCTTATCAAATCCTTAAAATCAGCGATCTATTAATTCTAAATCTTGATAAAAATCTTCTTCTTGTACATCCACCAAAGCACGAGCCATTCTAGAAACAACACCAATGCACCATTAACCAGATGCTCATAATGTTCTCCTAAAATCTGAGCATAGTTTTTACCCAAATGAACTGGTAAATTGTCTGCAATAAAGTATACCAAAGTATGAGCTATCACATAAGCCGCAATGGAATTTACTCCTATAATTTTCAGGAATTCGAACCACGAATTTTTGCCCTTTATTTCTACCAAAAAATAAAACAAAGAAAGTAACAAAAAACACCATCCTCCGCTGAAAAGCACCCAAGTGGGTGTCCATATACGTTTAACGTTTGGACAAATTCCTGAGAGATTAAGCAAAAATCCAATTACTAAAAGTGAAACTCCATAAATCAAAAACTGCCTCAGTTTTTCTTGATTAGTTTTCTCAGATTTTAAGATATTCCCTGCAAAAAGTCCCAAAATCATAGTACCTAGCGTGGGGATAAAACTCAAGGTCACATAACCACCTCGGTTAAATGTGTAGGGTTTTTCTCGTGGAAAAAGATTCAGAAACCACGTATCAAATCCTGCGGCCATGTTGGAAAATTTGTTCCAGTGAGCTGCAAAACCATTCAACAACAGAGGCTGTCCTTCGTCCCCTTTTCCAATTAGATAAAAATCAACCTGTTGGACTGGATATAAAGCAAAGGCCAGCCAATACCCAACCAAAATTACTACTAAACTGACCCATTGCATACTAGGTTTCAGAAAACCAAGTAGGAATAGAAAAGTATAGCCCAAACCAATCTGCGTCAAAGTATCTTCAAAAGTCCAGTTGGTCATATTTCTATCCACCGACCGCAGAAATACTCCGAGTAGAATTAATATTAAGGAGCGTTTTATAGTATGCAGAAAAAGTAAATTAAAACCTGCCCCTTTGGACATACGGCTGGATATAGAAAAAGGTAAAGCCACGCCCACTAAAAAACTAAATGATGGCTGAATGAGATCGTGAAGGGAGCATCCCACCCATTCTACATGTGACTGATGGAAAGCCAGAAAACTCCAAAATTTACTATCGGGAATGGCTTCGGAAACTTTTGAAAACTCAAGTACTTCGGCCATCATCAGGAACATCACAAAGCCACGATATATATCAACGGCGTGGTTTCTTTGGGTTGAGGTTTGATTCATTTTTAGATTTTTAGGGTTGAATTGTTAGTAAAAATAATATCGAATCGGCTATAATTCTAATTTTTGACCCGTTTCTACCCAAGCAAATCCTTTCATCTTCAGATCTTTTCTTTCTTTTGAATGGGGTAGTAAAATGGGATTGGTGTGATTTAGGTGAATGAATTTCACCTTATTCTTTTCATTTTTTGGCAAATCTGAAAGCAATCCTACGGTTTCCGTAATGAATGGATGCGGACCTTCACTCATCGGTCTGTCAATCTCTCCGTCCTTATAAAATGTTCCATCCAAAAGTAGGACATTATTCTCTTTCACTACATCGACTAAATTTTTATCCCACTTTTGCCATTTATCTATGTCGGGAATGAATATCAGACTTTTATCTTTCGTCATGATTTTATAACCAACCGTTTCAGAAAATTCGTCACGGTGTGGAACGCGGAAAGGCACTACCTTTATTCTCTCATTTAAAACTATAACTTCAGTTTCCTCTATTTTGCGAATCTCTATATTTTGAATACTCACCAGTTGACTCCTCGGGCCGTTATTTTCAAGAAAACCTTTCATTTTTGGCATTGCAAAAACCTTCATTTTACTGCTTCCCATCACCTCCCTACCCAAATGCATCAAACCCGTGTAGTGACCGATGTGAGCATGAGTAAGGAAAATGCCATCCAAAGATGTTGAATTTCCCGTATGGTTATTGAGCAAATGAAGTTGCTCAGGAAAATCCGGAGTAGCATCGAAAATCCATTTTTGCTTAGATATGGGATCAATTAAAGCGAGAGAAGCAACACCTTCGTGCGGTATTTTATTTTCCCAAACTGATTTGCAACATTCTTTCTTACATCCAGCTTGTGGAAATCCGCCATCCTGAGCAGTTCCAAGAACCAAAACATAGGGTTTCTGTGCTGAAACCTTTAGGTTCGCAAAAGTGAAAAAAATAATTATTTGCAGAATTAATCGCATCCAATAGAATTTAATGTCAAATTAGAATAATTTTTCAAGAAAAAAACCTTAAAATTGTTGAAACCTTCAAACTAACTATGAAACGAATTCTATTTGTCTTATTTTCTTTTGTTTTCATTCCTTCATTTTCTCAAAAAATCCTTTCAGAAAAAGAAAGAGCCGCAGTAGTTGACGAAATTCTGGAAGACAGAATGACCAATCTTTTGCCAAAATTGATGAGAAAAGCAAATATCGACATGTGGGTAATTATTGGTCGAGAATACAACGAAGACCCTGTCATGAAAACCATGCTGCCATCGGTTTGGCTTTCGGCACGTCGTAGAACCATTATGGTTTTCACTGACAAAGGTGAAAAAGATGGAGTTGAGCGTTTGGCCATAGCCAGGTATGACGTCGGGAATTTATTAAAAGGCGAATGGGACCTCAACACCAACCCCGACCAATGGGATGCCTTGGTAAAACTTATAAAAGAGCGTAATCCGAAGAAAATAGGCCTAAATTTCTCGAAATATTATGCACATGCCGACGGATTAACCTTTACAGAACATTCAGAATTTCTTAAAAAATTACCAGCAGAATTTCACCCAAAGATAGTTTCTGCCTCTGATTTGGCAGTAAATTGGCTGGAAACCCGCACGGAAAGAGAAATGGTGATTTACCAACAAATTTGTAAAATTTCACATGAAATAATAGCCGAGGCATTTTCGGATAAAGTGATACAACCAGGAGTAACCACCACCGACGATGTAGTTTGGTGGATGCGTCAAAAAGTGACCGACTTGGGTTTAGAAACATGGTTTCACCCGACTGTAGATGTTCAAAGATATGACCCTGAGAACTTTGACCACCTACGAACTTTCTCCAAAAGACCTGAAAAGCAAGTCATTATGCCAGGTGATTTACTGCATTGTGACTTTGGAATAACATATCTCCGCTTAAACACAGATCAGCAACAACATGCCTATATTTTGAAACCTGGAGAAACCAAAATTCCTGAATACTTGGTGAAGGCCTTTGCCCAAGGCAATAGATTACAAGAATGTTTAACAGAGAACTTCAAAGCTGGAAAAACTGGAAATGAAATATTGGCTGACGCTTTGTCTCAATCCAAAAAAGAGGGAATAAACGGAACGATTTACACCCACCCTATTGGTAATCATGGGCATGCAGCTGGGCCAACCATAGGCATGTGGGATAACCAAGGGAAAACCATCGGACCAGGAGATTACCCGCTGAATCCGAACACTGCGTATTCTATCGAACTTAATGCAGCAGTACAAATACCTGAATGGAAAAAGACTGTAAGAATAATGTTAGAAGAAGATGGTTTTTTTGACGAAAAAGGGAATTTCAGATATATTGATGGCCGACAAAAAGAGATTTATATGATTCCGAGATAATTAATTTATACCTAAAGATATTCAACCCATGGAAAGAAGAGATTTTTTAAAAAATGCAGGACTTGGCTCGGCAGCGATAGTCTTACCAAAGCCTAATATTCAAGCCGATACCAATTTAAAGCCACGAATAAAGCTCAGCGTGTCAAGTTATTCGTATTGGCATTTTAAGGGCGATAAATTTCCCATAGAAAAAGTAATTGACGACGCCGCCCGAATGGGTCTAGATGGCATTGACGTATTGCACCGACAAATGGAAGGCGAAGACAATGCTTATATCCAAAAACTAAAACGCCATGCTTTCGAAAATGGAATAGCACTTACTTGCTTATCTATTCATCAAGGTTTTGTTTATCCTGATGATGCTGAACGGAAAAAGCACATCGACCACACACTTCATTGCATAGAATTAGCTGCCAAAATGGGCATTCCCTGTTTACGTCTCAACACAGGCAGGTGGAACACTATAAAGTCATTTGACGATTTCATGAAGGCTCGCGGAATAGAACCGGCCATAGCTGGCTACACCGAAGATGACGCCTTTGGTTGGTGTATCGATGGCGTGGCCCAATGTGTAAAAAAAGCTGAAGAATTGGGCGTTTTGTTGGCTCTAGAAAACCATTGGGGACTTGCCGCTACACCACAAGGAATGCTCAGAATCCATAAAGCCATCAATTCACCCTGGTTACAATTGTTGATGGATACGGGCAATTTCTTGGAAGATCCTTATGATAAACTGGAGATAATAGCCAAAGATACCTGTTTCGTACAAGCCAAAACTTATTACGGCGGAGGAGTATGGTATAGTCTGGATTTGGATTATGAAAGAATAGTGAAAATTCTCAACAAGGTCAATTACCAAGGCTATATTTCCATCGAATTTGAAGGAAACGAAGCCGCTGAAACTGGGGTTAGAAAAAGTGTGGAAATGTTGAGGAAGTATATATAAAAATTAATTGCCACGAATTCATGAATTTACTGACTTAATTAACCCGTATAAAATTCGTGAATTCGTGGCAAACTTCTAGAATTCGATTGGAATCGTAACACCTGTTTTGTCCCAACCAATGTGCATATCGGCTCCTTTAGTTTCGCTTTTGGTAAATACAATCGAAAGATTTTCTAGCCTTTCAGCCAAAGTTCTTGTTTTAACTTTGAACCTCACCACATCTTTGGCTTCTTTGTAGTCGTAGTCTCCCCAGATGTCAGTTTCTGAGTTTAAAATAATGGTCCATTCGTCAGCGGTTGGAATTGCAAAAAGGCTGTAAACGCCAGCTTTGACTTTTTTGCCATCTATTTTTACATCTTTAAAAAACTTGATTTCGGTGGCCTCATTCGCTCCAAAACGCCAAACTTTGTCATAAGGAACTAGCTTGCCTCCAAAAACTTCACGGTCTTTTTTGGCAGGACGAGAATAAGTAACTCTTACAAATGCTTCTTTACCCACCTTTTCTGGGGCAAATTTTATGTCGTGAGCAAAATTATCGGGATAATATGCCATATCCATCGGGCTTTTGTCAAGGCCTCTGAATTTTTGAGCTTGGCTTGTGAGAGTAAAGATTAATAAAACAAACAGGGTAAATAACTTTTTTCTCATGATTTTAGTTTTTTCACAAATATCATCATTTTGTTTAGAATGCTTTGTTTTCTAGATGACAAATTGGTTATTTTTTGAACGATAGATCTCAATAACAGTGAATTCAAATTTCAGGACATATTATATTAACCTTAAATCTATTTTTGAATCCAAAAAAAAGTAATGTCGTTCCTTTGGGGCTTTTATAATTTTATTTCTTCTGTTCTTACCAAAATATCGCCCCGATGGGGCTAATTAATAGATCCTTCTAATTGTTTTTTTGAATGCAAACTCCTTATCTCAATAAATCTTTTCAATAAATTCTTTTACCGCAATTATACTTGCTTTTGGGTCTTCTTCCATGGGCACATGTCCAAGGTTTTTCAAAATCACTAAAGTGTCATTTGGTAAATCTTCATGAAATTTATAGGCTGATGCTATGGGAATAAGCTGGTCCTGGTCGCCCCATAAAACCAAAGTAGGTACTTTGATGGTTTTTATTATTTGACTTGTGTTGTTTTTGCTGGCGGTATTTTTTGAAGATGCCAATCGCTCTTTGAATGCTTTCCGATTTCCTTCTCTTAACGTAAGTTCGTAATATCTATCTATAAGCACGTTAGAAACTTTCGTGGGGTCGAAATACACATTCTTCACACTCGATTCCACCATTGACCTTGGTGTTATTTTTTCAAGTAAATTGTTCAAAATTGGAACTTTGGCTAATTTAAATGCAATAGGAACAGAGGTAGAATTTAACGGATAACCACCTGCATCTATTAAAATCAGCTTTTTTATTTTCTCTGGATGTTCAATGGCATAGTTCCAGCTCACCGAACCACCTAGCGAATTTCCACCCAAAATACACCTGTTTATTTTTAGTTTTATCAGTAAACTATCCAGGAAGTCAACATAGGCTTTTTGAGAATAATCATGGTTGGCATTTGGCCCAGTAAGTCCATTAGCTGGCAAATCGAAAGTGATAATTCGTTTCGTCGCTTTTAGTTCAGCCACCCAAGGCTCCCAAGTATGAAGACTGGCAGCGGTGCCGTGGATTAATACCAAAGGCAAAGAGTCTGTCGGTAAACCTTGGTCTCTGAAATGTACTTGAATTCCATTGATAGGCATAAATTCAGATTCCTCGTTGGCGTACTTGGATTTCAGATAGTCTAATGAAAGATCATTTCTCCAAAAAATGATAATCAATGCAAAAAAGGGAACGAGAAGTATGAGTAGAAGTATTTTTATGAATTTCATATGTTTATTATTTACAGCTAAGACGCCAAGACGCTAAGAAATAATCATTTCCCTATATGTCTGAAATCTTAGTCATGAATGTTTCATTTCTAGATTAACTTAGTCAGTAAGACAATTAATTAAAACGTTAACATTCAATAATTTAAGTATATTTAATAAAAACCACTAAACTAAAACAAACTTTTTAAATCTACTTCAATTTTAAAGACTAATTTATGAAAATTAAGCCCAAACATATTTTTAGTATTGGCCTAAAACCAACTTCCCTTTATTATTTTCCCAAGATTTTTGAGTTTGTAGGCTTTGAGGTCTTACAAACAAATAAATCTAAACGCAACCAAAATTGAAGTGAATAGTATTTTTTTCATGATACATAGGTGTGTGAATTGGAGATTCAACGAAGGGAATGCTGTACTATTTTCTAAAATAGTGAAATTCCTACATCAATGTATTTCTGTTTTACTTCAATACTTATTTTTTTATCTGTTACAATATTCTTTACACTACTTATTTTTGAAAAGGACAAATATTTCACAGTTTCAAATTTCGAAGAATCACACAAAAAGTAGGTTTCTTTGGCATTATTAGCCATTGTCATAGTCATTTCTGCCTCTTTTTCTGAGTTTGCACTAAGTCCATTGGCTATCGAAATACCATCAACACCAACAAAAGCCTTTTCAGCTTTATACCTAGCAAGGTGTTCGGTTGCAATTGGCCCATGAGCCGCTTGCCGAAGTGCATCTATTTCGCCACCAGCAAAGTTAACTTGAACCTCGCTATTGAGTAATTCAAGCAAAACAGGAATGGAATTCGTAACTACCTTTATCTTTCTATTTTTCAAATACTTACACATTCTAAAAACCGTGCTTCCACAATCCAAGAATATGACTTCACCAGCTTTTATAAGTTCGGAGGCTTTCTGTGCGATTTCTTCTTTGGCATCTGCATTTACATCGTTTTTATCAAAAAACGCAATTTTGGGTTTATCAAAATCATTTCGAATAGCCCCTCCGTGTGTTCGCGTGAGCAAGCCCTGATTGGCAAGTGTATTCAAATCGCGTCGAATCGTAATCTCCGATGTGCCAATTTCACTTGCCAAATCTGCCACATCTGCAGAATCATTGGCCGCCAATATTTCTAAAATTTTATGTTTTCGAAGTTGAAAATTCATTTCTATCCTTACATTTGTTCAAAAATAATCATAAATAATCAATATCTATCAAAATGAATATAAAAAATATCAAAACAGAGGTGCTTTCTGACAATTGGTACACGCTCCGAAAAGTAACTTTTGACCACCAAATGAAATCTGGAGAATGGGTCACACAAAGCAGAGAGGCCTACGACAGGGGCAATGGAGCAGTAATTCTTTTGTACAATTCAGAACAAAAAACCGTGATTCTCACCCGACAATTTAGAATGCCGACCTACTTAAATGGTAATCCTGACGGCATGTTGATAGAGGCTTGTGCTGGACTTTTGGATGCCGACAACCCCGAGGATTGCATAAAAAGAGAAACCGAAGAAGAGACGGGCTTCAAAATCAGCGAGGTAAAAAAGGTTTTTGAGGTATATATGTCACCTGGCTCGGTTACCGAAATTCTCTACTTTTTTGTGGCTGAATACTCCAAAGATTTACAAGTAAATGATGGCGGCGGGGTGGATAACGAAAATATTGAGGTGTTAGAATTAGATTTTCAGGAAGCCATGAAAATGATAAAAACTGGAGAAATTAAAGACGCCAAAACAATTATGCTTTTGCAATATGCTTTTATTGAAGGCTTGGTTTGATTCGGTAATGTGCTAATGTGTTAATGAATGAAAGAATGATGGAATAATTTATGTAAGGTCGAGAATACCAAATTCATCAGTTCAATAATGACTTAATAAGAAAATAGTTAATCAATTGTGAAAACGATTTACTGAAACCAAAAATGAGAAAAAGTAAAACTCTAAAATAGGCTTTTTTAACCTCTTGGCAGTTCTGTTTCTAAAAAACGTACATATTATTTCCAAACCCAGAATTTGCTCGTATTTTTACTTTTATTCATAAAATATCGATGAGCAAAAAAATAATATTTACAGAGAAAGCACCAGCGGCTATTGGACCTTACTCACAAGCCGTTTTGGCTGGCAATACACTTTATGTTTCGGGACAAATTGCCTTAGATTTGGCTCCTTTGGGCGACATCAAGGCCGAAACTCAGAGAATCATGGAAAATCTAGGACACATACTTGCTGAAGCAGGAATGGATTATACCAACGTTGTGAAATCCAGCATTTTTCTTAAGAAAATGGACGATTTTGGCATTGTAAACGAAGTTTATGGGAGTTTCTATCCTGAAAACCCGCCAGCAAGAGAAACAGTGCAAGTTGCGAAATTGCCAAAAGACGTAAACGTAGAAATATCAGTAATCGCCGTGAAATAAAAAACCTCCCGATTGCTCAGGAGGCTATGTTTAAGGTCAAGATTGATCGTTTATTAAGGTTAAATAGCACGACAAAACTATAACAAATTCAAGAAAAAATATAATTTTCGTCTAAAATATTTTAAGAAATTTTACATCTATCTAATAATCAACCTTTAAATAATGAATAACAGAAGAGCGTTTATCAAAAAAAGCATCGGTGCCGCATCATTGGTCGGTCTTGGAGGCTTAGGAAACCAAGTTTTTGCCGAGAAAACAAAAGCTGAAAAGAACAATTTTAAGCTATTATATGCCCCACACTTTGGCATGTTCAAGCACTCAGCTGGAGACGATTTGTTCGACCAATTACAATTCATGGCCGACAATGGATTTATGGCTTTGGAAGACAACGGAATGCTGAAAAGACCTATTGAAACGCAAAAGAAAATAGGCGAAACACTCAATAAACTAGGAATGAAAATGGGTGTTTTTGTGGTGGATGGCGGCGAAAACTGGAAAACTTCCTTGGCATCAGGAAAACCTGAATTTTTAGAAAACTTCTTAAAAACTTGTCGCGAATCCGTAGAAACAGCCAAACGTTGCAATGCCAAATACATGACCGTAGTTCCTGGTTTTTTTGAAAGAAAACTTCCTATGGGTATTCAAACAGCCAATGTGATAGACGCCTATCGCAGAGCTTGTGACATCTTTGAGCCACACGGCTTGGTGATGGTGATGGAGCCATTGAGCGATACGCCAGACTTATTTTTACAGAATTCTGACCAGAGTTATTTGATATGTAAAGCAGTTAACAGTCCTTCTTGCAAGATACTATTTGATATGTGGCACATGCAACGCAACGAAGGCGAAATGACCCGAAACATGGATTTGGTTTGGGACGAAATTGCCTATTTCCAAATCGGCGACGAACCAGGTAGAAAAGAACCGACTACTGGTGAAATCAACTATAATTTCCTTTTTAAACATATCCATGACAAAGCCAAAGCCAACAAGCAAGAGTTTATAATGGGTATGGAACACGGCAACATGTTCCCCGGCAAAGAAGGTGAACAAAAACTCATAAAAGCCTATGTACAATCTGATAATTTCTAAGAAGAGCCTCACCGTGTCGACGGACGCCCCAACCCCCGGGGTGCCGTTCCACTCCACATGGAGAGGGAGTTTCTATTTATTTGCTTTTTTGTTGTCGGCATGGGCATTAAGTTCCTGTACCACAAGTTTTTATATTGTACGACATGCCGAAAAATCTACTTCGCCAAAGGAAAACCCAGTATTAACAGAAGCTGGAAGTCAAAGGGCTGAGAGATTGAAAAAGATACTAGAAAACAAGGGAATAGAAAGAGTATACTCCACGAAAACTGTACGAACCACCACTACCGCAAAGCCCTTGGCAAATGCCAGAAAGATTGAAATCGAAATTTACGAGCCAAAAAACCAATCGGCTTTGATAGAAACCTTGAAAAAATCAAAGCAAAATACTTTGATAGTTGGTCATAGTAACACTATACGACACATTATCAACGGATTATCCGAGAAAGAATTTCTCAAAAAAGACCTTGAAGATAGCGAATATTCTAATTTGTATTTGGTAAAACGGGGGAAGCTTGGAAAGCCGAAGGCGAAGGTGCAACAATACTGAGTTCATTGTCTGAATTAGGATTTTTAGGATTACAAGATTTTAAGATTAGCCTTGTCAAGTATTGGAAAGGTTCATTTTTTATTCAGATTTATATTTTTTTTAATGAAACACAAAGAGATAACTCATAAGATTATAGGGTGTGCTATGGCTGTTCATAGTGAACTTGGAAATGGTTTTCAGGAAGTGATTTACCAAAGAGCTTTAGACATAGAAATGACAAAACAAGGTTTAATTTTTCAAAGAGAAATGTCGATGAATATCTATTATGATGGTCATGATATTGGTACCAGAAGGGTAGATTTCTTTGTTGAAGGATGCATAATGGTGGAAATTAAGGCAATAATCCAACTGGATGCCGTACATCTAGCTCAAGCAATGAATTATTGCCAAGCGTATAATTTACCAATTGGATTATTGATAAATTTTGGAGCTAAAAGCTTAGATTTTAAAAGAGTTTACAATGTAAATCACCCGGAGAATAAGAAGGAATAAATGCCCTGATTAGGATTCTTAAGATTTCAGGATTAGTTATTTGTAAAGAAAGAATAAGAAAGTACTCAATGTTATAAAATCTTATAATCCTCTAATCCAACAAATCCTAATTCTGACAATTGAAATGAAAATATCTGAATAGGATTCATAAGATTAAAGGATTAGTTATTAATTAAATAGAAAATAAGAAAGTACTCAATTCTATAAAATCATAAAATCCTTTAATCCCAAATTCCAATAGCTTTCGGAACTAATTCTGACAAAATGCACCCTCAAACATACATCCTGAAAAACCACCAAGTAGCTACGCTAACCTACGCTGACACTTTTCGCTATGGTGTTGAGATAAGTTCGGGGCTTAAAAATGTTGAAGTTCAGCCTTTAAATATCGAAATTGACAACGCTCTTTTTGCTTTAAATAGCCAAAGTAAAAACTTGCCTGATGTGGCGGTAAGCCAGATCGAAGCTGATTTAGTACTAACTTGTGGATGTGGTGCGGTTAAAAACACACTTTGTGAACACCAAACTTTGGTTTTACAAACGCTCATTTCTAAGCCAGACTTTAAGGCATTTTTTGACAAAAACCTTCGTCTAGAAAAAATAAAAAAAGCTGCTGAAGCCTACGGCATGGCCGAAGAAGAGGATTTGGAAAAATATTTTGGGCTCAAATATGCTGATAGACAGACTTATGTAGTTCCCTTAAATCCCGAGCTGATTCCGGTGGATGAAAAATCTACTTCTTTTTTTAAAAGTAAATTATTTGCAAAAAATGTAGAACCAAGTGAATCTGAAAAGGGGGAAACGAAGCAGCAAATTATAGTTTTTAGAAGAAACAAATTTCAGGAAACCTATTCGCTCGAACTTTACGATGCCACTTTAGCAAAAAATGGCAAAATTAAAGCTCCTTTTAGCCAATTAGACCCGCTAAATGAAGTTTGGAATCATGAAAAACCCGAAATGATTCGTTTTTTTACAGCACTAGCCAAAGTGCAGAAAAACTCGGAATGGAATGATAATCAGGCGATTGATTCTATCGTTAAAAACCCACTTTCTCTTAATTTTTATCTTTCTGAAAACGATACAATATCGGCAAACAATTTGATTTCTGTTAAACTCGAAAATGCATCTGTTGGGCTCAATATTAATGTAAATTTGAAGGAGCCGTTTTATGAAGTAACCACAAGCGTAACTATAAATGAGCATATTTATGCTTTGCAAGATCTAAAAATCAGATTCAATTGTTTCTTTCAAACTGGGGATAGATTGGTTTTTATTTCAGATGTTGAAATGTTGCCCGTCATTAAGTATTTCGCAGAAAAACGAGCTATTATGCTCATTTATCCTTCGAAATTTGAGCTTTTCCGAAAGGAAATTCTCGATGCTATGTCTGATAAGGTGAGTATTGCGTATGCCTTTATTAAAAAGAAAAAAGAGGAGAAATCTGTAGAATGGGAAAGTAGTTACGAAATAGAGAAACTTATTTATTTGACTGACCAAAAGAATTTTGTGAACATTACTCCAGTAATGAAATACGGTCAATTGGAAGTGGCAGTACATTCTAAAAAACAATTAATAGATGTTGACCCCAATGGAAACCACTTTTCGGTGGAGCGTGATGATACAGCGGAATTGAATTTTACTTCAATGATTTCAAGATTACATCCTGAGTTTTCAGGACAATTGGCCGACGGAAATTATTTCTATTTGCACAAACAAAAGTTTCTGGACGACAATTGGTTTCTAGATTTCTTTGAAATACTGAGAGAAAACAATGTAAAAGTTCTAGGATTTAATTCTTTGACAAATAACAAGTTAAGTCCATACAAAGCCTCAGTAGAAATCAGTGTGGCTTCTGGGATTGATTGGTTTGACACCAAAGTAAAACTTAAATTCGGCAAAAAAGATGTCCCACTAAAAGTATTGCATAAGTCTCTCAGAAACAAATCCAAATTTGTAGAATTAGACGACGGCACTTTGGGCTTGATTCCAGAAGAATGGATTAAGAAATTCAATAATTATTTCAAAGCTGGTAAGCTGGAGGGGGCTTTGATTCGAACGCCGAAATCAAGGTTTCTGGATATTCCGGATTTATACGAAACGGAAGTTTTAAGCAAGGAAGCTTGGGCAGAAATAAGTTATCTAAAATCCAAATTTGAGCATTTTGATACAATCGAAGAGGTGGAAGTTCCAGGTGAATTAAATGCCACTTTACGAGATTACCAGAAGCATGGACTCAATTGGTTGAATTTCCTTGACGGCTTTAATTTTGGAGCTTGTCTAGCAGATGACATGGGTTTAGGAAAAACGATACAAATCATCGCATTTCTTTTGATTCAAAAACAAAAACTTCCAGAGCAACAAAGTTTGATAATCGTTCCAACTTCGTTGATGTTCAATTGGTTGGATGAGTTTAGTCGATTTGCTCCAAGTTTAAAAATTGCCTCACATTATGGCAACACCAAATTGAATTCAAAAGAAGAAATACAAGGTTTTGATGTAGTTTTGACCACTTATGGCACTCTACTTTCCGATTTGCATTTCCTGAAAAATATCACTTTCAATTATATAATTCTTGATGAATCTCAAGCTATCAAAAATCCAGAATCTCAACGATACCGAGCAGCTAGAATGTTGGTTTCGAGAAATAAAATAGTTTTAACGGGTACGCCTATTGAAAACAATACCTATGATTTGTACGGGCAGTTATCCTTCGCTTGTCCAAATTTGTTGGGCAGCAAAAGCTATTTTAAAGACATTTATGCTGAACCCATTGATAAATTCAAAGAAAGCCGTAGAGCGGAAGAGTTACGCAAGAAAATCAGTCCTTTTATTCTCCGGAGAACTAAAAAACAGGTGATTGAAGAATTGCCTTCAAAAACAGAAATGTTGATTTACTGCGAAATGGCCTTGGACCAGAGGGCTATTTACGATACCCATGAGGCCGAATTGAGAGATTATTTGCAGCATAAAACCGAGGAGGAAATTAGCCCGATGCATGTTTTGACAGGCTTAACCAAACTCCGCCAAATTTGTGATTCACCCTCACTCCTACCCGATGACGAATATCCAAACGAAGTGTCTTCAAAGATAGATGTGCTTCTAGAACAGATTGAAGGTCAAATAGGTGAACACAAAATCCTGATTTTTTCGCAGTTTGTCGGCATGTTGGATTTGATAAAAAAATCTTTGGTTGCACGAAACATTAACTTTGAATATCTGACGGGTCAAACCAAAAATAGAGCTGAAAAAGTCAAAAACTTTCAAGAAAATCCTGATGTTAGAGTTTTTCTGATAAGCCTAAAAGCGGGTGGTGTTGGACTAAATCTCACCGAGGCCGACTATGTTTATTTGGTAGATCCATGGTGGAATCCTGCCGTAGAAAATCAAGCCATTGACAGGGTTTACCGTATTGGCCAGAAAAACAAAGTGATAGCCGTAAGGCTTATTTGCCCCAACACTATAGAAGAAAAAATGCTAAAACTACAATCCACCAAAAAAGACCTTGCTGGTAAATTGGTCAACACTGAGGCAGATATATTTAAAGCTTTTAACCGCAAGGAATTGTTGGAGATTTTGGGGAGGTAAAAAAAATGACCTTATGTAAACACTCTCTGACTTTAGAAATAAATATAACTAAGCCAACTTAAGTAAAAATCTAAAAAATGTAGTATTTACTATTAAAACTAGAAAATATACTTTGTCAAAAAAAGGGATAAAATCCCTCAGAAATCCGAGGGATTTTGACAATTAACCTTTCTTACTATTCAAAAAATGGAACATTTGGTGTGGCATATTTACGCATGGCTTCTTGGTTGATTTCAACCCCAATACCTGGTTTTTCGGATAGGGTTATTTGGCCATTTTTTATCATTGAAGGATCATAATTTACGATTTCCTTGAACATCGGGTCTTTGTGAAAATATATCTGCCATTCCAAAATCATGAAGTTTGGCACTGACGCACACACATGAGCAGAGGCCATTGCACCTAAATACGAAGCCACCATGTGGGGAGCAAACGGCACGTAATACAAATTGGCCAAATTGGCAATTCTTTGTCCTTCGCCAATTCCACCTGCCTTCTGTAAATCAGGCATGATAATATCCACAGCACCAGATTCCAGCAAAGGCCTAAATCCGTAGGCCAAATAATGATTCTCCCCAGCACAAATTGGTGTAGAGGTCGAACTGGTAATTTTTTTATAGGCATCCGCATTTTCGGCTGGAATGGGTTCCTCTAGCCACATAAGATTTAGCGGCTCAAGCATTTTTGCAATTTTCTCACCAGTTATGGCATCATAACGGCCATGCATGTCGGCACAAATGTCTACATTTGGACCCACCGCTGCACGTGCGGCCGCCATCTGATCGTACATACGTTGTAATTCAGCTGGACTCGCGGTCCAGTTGTATTTGTCGTATTTATTGGGGTCATTGGCTTGATCAAGGTCAAACTTTACGGCATTAAAACCCATTTTTACAGCTTCCAATGCAGATTCGGCAAAATCTGAGGGCCTAGGTAACCTGTTCTGATACAAAGCTGTGTCCATGTACAATCGGATGGTATCCCTAAATTTACCACCTAAAAGTTGGTAAACGGGAACCCCCAAGGCTTTGCCAGCAATGTCCCATAGAGCAGTTTCAACAGCCGTTAGCACAGCCACGTACATACCAGACTGAGCACCTTCAAAGAAACCTGACTTACGTATATCCTCAAATAGACGGTGAACATTCAGTGGGCTTTTGCCCTTGATTCTTTCCCCGAACATTTTCACCAAATGGTAAGTACCAGGTGTAGCATCTACTCCTTCACCGTGACCCACTATGTCTTGATTGGTATAGATTTTCACAAAAAGGCTATGGCCATTTCTGATATATCCACATTTGATATCGGTGATTTTCAGGTCCGAGGGAGCCGAACTTTTGGGTGCTTTGTCCACCGCAACCTCATATTCATGGCCAAAATTCAACAATGGAGTGGCTGCTAAAGCAGAAGTTAAAGCTGCTTTAGAAAGGAAATTTCTTCTAGATGACATTTTAATATTTTTTTTGGTTGAATAAATAATTTGGTGCTATTAGGAAAAACTAATTACCAAGTTCTTCCCTTTAACAATTCTTGAATTTGCTCCATCGGCACTGGTAATTTTGACTTATTATCGTTCAGCCATTTCGAAAAATCTCTCTCGATTTCATCTGACCATCTGGTGTCTATTTGACCTGGAGTATATTTTTGTTCACGAAGTCTTTGATGTCCAAACATGTCTCTAAGTCGCACTATTTCAGACACTTTTACACATTCTTCTACAAGATGTGGTGGAATAAAAAGTACGCCTCCATCCCTTCCAAAAACCACGTCACCGGCCATTACGGTGGCATCGCCAATACGCGTAGGTTGATTGATTCCCACCAATGTGGTATTCAATGCTGTGGCAGCATTATTGAGGTGATGACTTGGATGATAAGATTTAAAAAATGAAGTGAAGCCACCAATCTCTTTTAGTCCGTTGATATCCCTCACTGCTCCGTTATAGACAATTCCATTTCCTGTTTTTGCATAAATAGAATTCCCCAAATTGTCGCCAATGGTTGGTCCATCTTCGTAAGCATCAAATTGGTCCACCACATAAACATCTCCTTTTACCAAAAGATCGATTGGCCAAGCGTTTTGCGACTTCACCCTTCCGTCTTTCTCATGGCCTTTGTCGTCTATAGCCGTTTGCAAATCTGGTCGACCTGGTGTAAATGTAGCCGTAACAGCACGCCCAACTAGAACGGAGTCAGGGTTGATGGTTTGCCAATTGCCTTCATATTGGTGTTTGTAATTCTTATTTCGCAAAACTGCCCAAACCTCCTCAAGCGTTGATTTTTTTAGTCGCTGTAAAAGTGCATCTGATACTTTTGGACGGCCATCGGGAAAACGTTCACCCTTCCATTCGCGGGTTAGGTGAAGCATATATTCTTTTGAAATCTGTTGAGAAAAACCCACAAAAGACACAAAAGTCAATATCGTTAAAAGCAAAATTTTGTTTTTCATTATGTTTTTGATTTTACCGCTAAGACTGAAGGACACAAAGAAATATTTATTACTCTTTGGTCACTTATGAATTGGCAATAGTTTTTAATCGTTTTTGTTAATCATTATTTTTTTTAGTACCCCACCAACTGGCTAGTAGTGAGCCAGATATATTCATCATTGGTCCAAAAATGGCTGAGGCCAATCCAACAGTCGCAAGTTTTCCCAACTCGTTGGCAAGAGCAGAAGCAAGGCCTCCATTTTGCATACCTACTTCCAAAGCGATGGCCCTTGCGTCCTTTTCCTTCAGTTTCAATAATTTGGCTGAAAAATAGCCCAGCAAATAACCTCCTACATTATGAATAAATACCGCCAATAATAACAGCCCGCCTACTGTTTCGAGTGATTTTTGACCGCTGGCCGTCACTATAATAATAATAAAGCCTATTCCGACCATAGAAAAACAAGGTAAGATGTTCTTGATTTTGGCCATCAAAACCGGAAAGAATCTATTGGCTAAAACCCCAAGGACTACGGGTAGAATTACAATCTTGGTCATATCCCAAACCATACTCAGAAATTTGATTTCTATGAGTTCTCCTCCCAAGGTTTTCATCAAAAGCGGTGTGAGAATGGGAGCTAAAAGCGTTGCCATGGTGGTTATACAAATAGAAAGAGCCAAATTGGCTTTGGCTAACATAGCCATTACATTAGAGGCTAATCCACTCGGACTACAACCTATCAGTACCAATCCAGCGGCTATCTCGACAGGAAAATCAAATACTTTTGTAAGTCCAAAACCCAATAATGGCATAATCATAAACTGAGCTACAAGCCCAATTACCACTAATTTTGGAGTTTTTACAATCGCCATAAAATCTTCCTCAGTGATGGTAGAGCCCATACCAAGCATGATTACTTGCAGAATAGGAATAATGAATTTGTTAAACTTTACTCCATTATACTCCACAAAATAATCAGGGAAATTGTACGCAACAATTACAATAAGAATTATTGAAAAAGGATAAATGTATTTTTTCATTTAAGGAGGTTTATATTAGAATATTTAAACGGCAAACTACAAATAATTTGCCGTTTTTGAAAAAATCAGCTCCATGTTCGGTCCCAACTATCCACTTTATCCCACTCATTGGTAGGTGCAAAGTATAACTCTCCAGTGGCAAGATGTTCTTTCACTACTTTTTCGTTAAGGTCTATCCCAAGACCTGGGGTGTCGGGTACTTTCACAAATCCGTCTTTGTAAATTGGTTTGTCTATGCCCGTCACCATATCTTCCCACCAAGGCACATCAAAACTATGATGCTCCAAAGCCACAAAGTTTTCAGTGGCGGCTGCACAGTGGATGTTTGCCATAAAGCAAACCGGCGTGCCGGCAAAGTGCATCGCCATCGGAATGCCACGCTCCTCGGCATAATCACCAATTTTTTTGGTTTCTATTAATCCACCCGAACTCGCCAAATCTGGCTGAATCATATCAATGGCTTTGTTATCAATGAGTTTGATAAACTCCTCTTTCAGAAATATGTCTTCCCCTGTCAAAGTTGGTGTATCCAAAGCATCGGTAATTTGTTTCCATTGATCAGTGTAAAACCAAGGAATCATGTCTTCCAGCCAGGCTAATTGATACTTTTCCAAGGCTTTCCCCAATCTGATGGCCGTATTTACACCGAAATGCCCAAAGTGGTCAGCTGCAAGTGGTATTTCATATCCTACTACTTTACGTGTTTCCTCTACAAAATTGGCCATTATTTCAATGCCCTTGTCCGTAATTTGAATACCAGAAAAAGGGTGTTTGGTCATTGAATATCCTCGGGCATTGCCTTTTTGCGGCCCCGCAGTTCCCCATTGTCTGGTGTAGTCGATGTTCTGACCACCGACTACGGTTCCTGGGTGATTTTTAAGCATTTCAACCCCGAAATCCATCTTCAAGAAAGTCAGACCCAGTTTTTTTCTTTCGTTCATTTTTTGAGCAAAAGCTATCGGATCTGGTAAAGTTGGCGTGTCGCCATAGATACGGATGTGGTCGCGGTATTTACCACCCAACATTTGGTAGGCTGGAACTCCGAAAGCCTTTCCTGCCAAATCCATGAGGGCCATTTCAACTCCACAAACACCTCCGGCTGCTCTTCCATGATTTCCAAATTGCTTTATTTCCTTAAAAATCATCTCAGGAGTACAAGGGTTTTTACCTAGCAATCTACTTTTGAGGAACAAACCGTATTTTGCACTTGCTCCATCACGAATTTCACCGTATCCCGAAATCCCCTGGTTGGTGTCTATCCTGATAAGTGGGCAGGTCATTGGAGCTTTGGTAACTACGGCTATTCTGACATCAGTTATTTTAAGGTCGGAAGGATTGCTAGAGCGACTAACTTTCTGGGTAAGAAACTCCACTTCTTTAGCCGGATTGCCATCGAATATCATACCTAACGAAAGACCACCCAGTGCCGATTTTTTCAAAAAATCACGCCTATTGTCACCCTTGTTTAGAGAGTCTTCCTTCGAAAAATTCTCTGTTTGGATTCCTTTAGGGCCTAAAGGCAGCTCTCCATTTAATTTAAACCTATCTAAAAAATTCTTTTTCATGCTCGTAATTGTATTTTTCGGTTGAATAATGTCTTTTTTAATTAGTCGATTTTACCAATTTCGGTCCTTCATGAATTTATCAAGCTCAGCCCTCGTCATGGGTAACAGTTTTGGATTTTCATTTATCCATTTTAAAAAATCATCTTTAATTTCTCGCGTCCATGCTTGGTCAATCTGGCCCGGGGTGTATTTTCCTTCCTTAAGTCTTTGTATTCCAAATTTATCTCTAAGGGCTATAAACTCTGAATTGATGATTACTTTTTCTGCTAAATGAGCGGGTATGAAAATCACACCCTCTCTTTTACCTAAAACCAAGTCTCCCGGAAATACAGAAACACGGCCAATTCTGATCGGGCAATTGATACAGGTCATGATCATTTCTTTAATGTATGACGGGTCAGCACCACGGATAAAACCCACAAATCCATCAATATTTTCTAGGCCTTCAAGGTCACGAATGGCCCCATCAAATACAACTCCAGTTTTGGATTTTGCATAAATGGAATTTCCAAGGTTGTCACCAATGAGCGTTCCGTCCACTATTTTGCCATAACCGTCAGCCACGTAAACGTCGCCATATTGCAATAAATCTATCGGCCAAGAGTTTGGCGATCCTAGTCTGCCTTCAGCTTTGCCTTTTTCTTTTATAGGATTGTCCAAATCTGGTCTTGAAGGCATATACTGAGTGGTTAAAACCCTACCAGCAAGTACTTTATCGGGATGTATAATTTGCCAACCTCCTTCAAACTGATTGTTGTAGCCTTCGTTTTTCATGGTTCCCCAGGCTTCTTCAATAGAAATATTAGCGAGGCGTTTTACCAAATCATCTGAAACTTTTGGACGGCCGTCGGGGAAACGTTCACCTTTCCATTGAGAAGTAAAAATTAACATTTGATCTTTGGCCCATTGGATATTTTGACCAAATACAGATAAGGAGGAAAGAAAAATACTCCAAAAACAAATTTTGAAAAGCAATTTCATAGCAATTAATTAAATGGTTGAATAAAGATTAGGTCAAAAAAAAATCTCTTTGGTAAAATACCAAAGAGATTATGGTCTGTGGGTATTATTTGTCCCACCATACCTTGGTGTCGAGGTCATCGGCACCTTGGCGGCTTATCGCCTCTTTAACATTTACACTATTAACCGAAATTTCAGAATTTGGGTAAGTCAACCTATTGATAAAGTTTCCTTTGATAACTTTTCCTGGGAAAGGATTCGATGTTAACACAGGGAAACCACTCCTTCTGAAATTAGCAAATGTCTCCGGCCCGTTTAAGAACGAAGCCACCCAATACTGGGTATTAATTTGTTCCAATGCCTTTGTAGAGTCAAACGGATTGGCTACGAAATATTCGTCAATGGCTGCTGGTGCAACGGCTGAATTGGCATCGTAGGCAGCCAATTGCTCCATGTGAGCTTTCACACCATTTTTAAAGTAGGTTTCAATTGATCCTGTAGTCCAACCTCTTTGTGCGGCTTCAGCCAACAAAAGCTGAGTTTGGGCATAAGTAACCAAAAACATAGGAGCGGTTGTTTTCACCATTCTTGCTCTATCTACTTGTGAGAAGTCATAAAAACTAGCTAAACTTAGGTCTTTTACTGGACCCGAGATAGTACTATTGTCATATCCAAAAGGCATTCCTATCTGCACAGCTGGGTCGGTGTTAGCTCTTGCAGCAACCATTTCTGGACCAGACTTAGCCCCGACATAACGAACTGCTATAGATTTCAAACGCGGATCTTTCGTATTTTTTAGATAGTTAGCAAATGGAGCAGCAAGATAAATGTTCGCTGCCTCTGTAGAGTTCAACATAACTCCCACACCGTTGGTATAGTTGGCATCATGTCTGATAACGGCATTGTCGGCATTGGAAGTAATTAAACCGCCACTTACTGCCTTGGCTACCACCTGAGCGGCCTGAGTTGGGTCTATTTTGCTTAATCTCATACCAGCTCTTAGCAGAAGTGAATTCCCGAATTTCTTCCATTTGGCTATATCTCCGCCATAAAGCACATCGGCTGTTTCGACCGTCTTAGCTGCATCTAAAGCAGCAGATGCCTCGGTTAACTCTTTGATAATTCCTACGTAAACAGCTTGCTGAGACTCATATTTTGGTTGAACTATCTGATCTGAGTAGCCTTTACCTGCCTGTGCATAAGGTATATCTCCATAGGTATCTGACAAGATCATAAATGCATAGGATTGAAGGATTCTAGCCATATTGTACAGATTACTACGCGTGGCTTGATCTTTCGTGCTCATTATAACATCTTGCGTATTTCTTATCACGTTTCTGTAGTATCTCTGCCAGTTAACCTGGGTATTGTCACGGCTATCTTGGTTAAAGTTTGCTCCTGTCAATACACCTGAGTTTGGAGAAACCATTTGCTGAACTATACCCACTTCATAGATGACCGTTCCGGCTGGAAAGGACATATTAAGCGTGGCATTATTTAATGTAAAAACTGGGTTAATAGAAGTAGCTGCGGTTTTATTGATGTTCATTTCATCAAAACCTTTATCGCATGAGCTGAGGCCTAGAATACCAATAGCTAATGCCAGCGTCCATTTATTTTTAATTATATTTCTCATTATCATTTTCATTGTAATTTATAAAAAATCAGTTTGGGTTTAGAATTTAACATTTAAGTTGAAACCTAAACTACGAGTAGTTGGAAGACCTGTAGACTCCATACCCACCAGGTTATCCGAAGAATATCCAAATGACTCAGGATCAATATTATCCACCCATTTTTTAAGCATCAATACATTGTTTGCCACAAAGCTCAATTTAGCTCCTTGAATAAGAGTATTTTTTGGAATGAATTTCGAAATATCATATCCTGCGGTGATTTGACGCAATTTCCAATAGCCACCATTGAAAATAACCGGCTCAATAAGTGCTTGAGAACGTACCACTGACCAGTAATCTTGAACATTAGCTTTTACGGTGTTGGTTTCGCCGTTAAGATTAACACCAACTGCCGTAATTCCATTAGTTGAGCGGCCTTCAAGAGTCATTTTGTGCAAACCATGACGCACAGCGTTGAAGTTTGTTCCAGACAACATCGTGTTGCCCAATTTGAAATCTATCAATGCTGACAAACTGAAGCCTTTGTAATTAAAACTGTTGTTAATTCCACCTACCCATTTTGGTAGTGCTGAACCAAACGAAATCAAATCGGTTGTACGAAGTGGAATACCATTGGCTCCAAGAATCATCTGCCCCTTGTCATTTCTTCTAAAACCAAATCCATAGATTTGACCCATTTCTTGGCCTACCACTTGGCGAAGTTCACCGTTAAACACGTGAGTTCCAACAGTGATTCTCTCACCTTCCTTATTTGTAGCCAAACTCAAAACTTTGGTTATGTTATAAGAACCATTGAGGTTTACTTCCCACTGAAAATCCTTGGTTTTTACCGGAACCAAAGTCAACAATGCCTCCAAACCATTATTTCTACTACTACCACTGTTTATTAAAGTTGTAACAAAACCAGATGCATCAGAAATTTGAGCAGAAACTATCTGATCATCAGTAATTTTACGATAAACGGCCATATCAAGAGAAACTCTATTGTTTAGTGTTTTGAGTTCAAGACCAATCTCTGATTCGGTTGTTCTCATTGGTCTAAGATTTGAGTTAGGCACTACGGTACCAGAAGACCCACCAACCGGTTGAGGCTGTCCTGCTGGATTTGGAAATAGATTGGCGTTTATTCCGTAAAATAGGTTATTGGCATATGGACCAACGTCTGTATCACTACCCACTTGGGCATAAGCTGCTCTTAACTTACCAAAGTTCAACCAGCTAGGCATATTTTCAAATGCTTGTGAGAACACAAAACTTCCTGAAACCGATGGATAAAGAATGCTTCTGTTTTCTTTAGACAATGTTGAGAACCAGTCGTTTCTGGCTGTTATATTTAAATACAAGAAATTTTTATATGAAAACTCACTTGCTCCATAAACCGAGTTTACTGCTCTTTCTGAAAGGCCATAGATTGGATCTTTAACCCTACCATTCATTACTGTATAAAGTCCTCTAACTACAAAATCCTGCACCAATACTGAATTTAGATCTGACCTACGGTACATTTGATTACCTCCCACGTTAAAGTCAAGGCCGAAATCACCGAAAGTACGATTTCCTGACAACAACACATCCACGTTGGTTTCTCTAAACCTGCGAGATTCTTGTGTGTAAGTTCCGTTTACAAAACCAGCAGGAGCTGCTGCTAAAGAGGCATGTCCCGTAGGGAAGTTATTGAAATCTTGGTCTCTTGACCAATAGTCTTGACCCACACGACCTTGAACAAACAACCAAGGCAGTAAATTGTATTTGGCAGAAATATTACCAAAAACTCTGTCTCTTCTTATGTTTTGAAATTGCTCAGCCAAAACCCAATATGGATTTGTTCTGTTTTGAAATCTTGAATATATAAATTCATTACCGGCAGCATTGTATTTCTTTTCATTCAACAAATCAAAAGGCATGGAATTGGCCATGTTATAAATTGAAGTCGGAATGGAGTTGTCTTGATTGGCAATATTTGGCGGGTTTTTGTTGTATTCGTTAGAATAATTGATATTTCCAGCAAAACTCAATTTTTTAGACAAATCATAACTATAGCCTAGGTTGATAGTTTTACGGTTGAAACTGTTATTGGGTACTATACCTTTGCTGTCCATATTAGAGAATGAAAGGTTCATGCCGCCTTTGTCTCCACCTGTAGATAAGCTCACGGTATTAGTTAAGTTCTGACCGTTTCTAAAGAATTTCCTGATTCTGTCATATTGTGGTACATACGGTACTGAAACACCATCAAACAATATTTGGGTCATACCAGGAGCGAATTTCTCTCCGAAAGACCACTGACCAGACGTAGGGTTTGGAGATTGAGGACGAACACCGTTTTCACCTTGACCGTATTCATATTGATAGTCTGTAAAATCCAATGGAGTTTCATTGGTATAGTTCATGTTGTAGGTTACACCTACTCCTTTCCCAGCCCCGCGACTTTTGGTCGTAATCATAATAACACCATCTTTGGCTCTTGAGCCATAAAGTGCAGCAGCAGTTGCACCTTTCAGTACTGTCATGCTTTCGATATCGTCAGGATTGATAGACGAAAGTCCGTCACCACCGTCTGATGTATTTCCACCTCCACGAACACCGATTGAGTTATCAGCTGCGGCATTCCCTGGGTTAGTTCCAAAGTTGGTGTTATCAATAGGTACACCATTTACTACTATTAAAGGGTTATTTTGACCTGAAATAGACGATTGACCACGGATACGAATTTTCGATGTTCCGGCAGGACCAGTTCCTAATCCTGAAATGTTTACACCCGCAATTTTACCTTGGAGCGTATTCATAAAATTCGGAGAGCGGTTTTCAGTAATAGCTGCCGCGTTTACTGTAGTTGTAGCATAACCAAGCTTCTTGGCGTCTTTTTTAATTCCTAAGGCAGTTACCACCACTTCTTCAAGGCTCGAAACGTCCTCATCTAAGCTTACATCAACGATGGTTTGGTTGCCTACTTTTACTTCCTTGGTAGTGAAACCAATGTAACTAAAAACCAAAGTAGCCCCAGAATTAGCGTTGACAGAATAGCTACCGTCTGCATTGGTAGAGGTACCCATATTGGTGCCTTTAACTTGTACAGAAACCCCCGGAAGTGTGGAGCCGTCTTTGCCTCCCGTGACTTTACCAGAAATTTTTTGGGCTATAGCCATCGAGGACATGAGTGTCCCAAATGCCATAAGCAAAATAAAGTGTAGTTTTTTTTTCATAAAAAAGGTTAATTTAATTGAATAAAGACAAGTTAAAAAAGTCTCTGCTTTTTACCGAAAGCAAATGTCACCCAAACTTTCAACTTAAACTTCCAAAACTCTTCAACGGTGATTATTATAATAATAAATGTATTATTTTGTACTATTTTTACACAAAACACCCGAGGGTTAATAAATACGTAGTGGCTATACATGAATTACTTCTCTTTAATAAAAGGTAAATCGCAAGAAATATCTCCTTGGCCGCACATCATGGAGTTTTCGAAAATGAAGATTCAATCCGTCAAAGCAGACTCTTTTGTTATGGAAGAAAACCGAGGTGTTAGGTTCATGTATGTGCTCGATGGTAAGTATTATTGGACCATAGAAAATCAAACCTTTACGGTATTCCCAAACGATCTGGTGGTAATTTTCCCGGGGCAATTATTTGGAAGTCTTACTGGAAGTTTTGAAGTTGGGACTTTTTTCTCTCTCAGATTAGAGGTAGATTTTCAAGATCAATCGGAGCTTCGATTGGGCGATTGGAGCAATATTACAGAATCAGAGCAGCGATTGATAAGTCAAATACTATCTCAAAAAGACCAATCTATTATACCTAATTTTAAACTTTTTGGAGAATTGGCTTCAAAGGTGGAAAGTGAGATGTTTGCAAACGAGGTGGGTTACAAAACCAAAATTAACAACCTTTTGGATGACATTTGGATTTGGACAGCAAGACAAATGAGTAAAAATGAAAATCAGGGAAGAATATTCCCGCAGACCTTTCATAGGCTCGACCAAATGCTCAGAGAAAACCTCGCACACCCTTGGACAGTAGAAGAAATGGCAGCCATCATTGGACTAGGAACAACCACTTTTACCGAAAAAGTGAAAGCTTTCTCTGGTTTTCCACCTCTCAATTATCTTATAAATTTACGAATTTCAGAAGCAATAAGACTAATGAAAAACTCAGACAAAAGCCTAACCGATATCGCCTTGGATACTGGATTTTATTCCTCACAGCATTTTTCAACGACTTTTAAAAAACTGACAGGATATACTCCAGGGCATTTTAGGAAAAATAAATAATTACGAAAAAAAATGGATTGCATCATAACCATAGACCTAAATACATCGGCTGTTAAGATTGCTGCTTATAATCTTGAAGGCAAGCTAGTTGCTTTCAGAAAGGGATCATTCTCCATACTATACCCACAGCCTGATTATAGCGAACAAGATCCCGAACAGGTGTTCATAACGGTTCTTTTTGTATTGAAAGATCTTATTCGTGAACAAATATTAGAAAAAAACCATCGGGTAATCTCCATCGTATTCAGTGCCGCCATGCACAGTGTTTTACCAATCGATAGTCAAGGAAATCCACTAGGAAATGCTATAATTTGGGCAGATAACAGAGCAAAAAAAGAGGCAGATATGATTAAAAAATCTGAAAATGGCGTGAAGATTTATGAGAAAACAGGCACACCTATTCATGCCATGTCGCCACTTGCCAAAATAGCGTGGCTAAAAACAACCCAGCCAGAGCGATTCAAAAAGACAAGTAAGTTTATTTCCATAAAAGAATATATCATCTATCAATTTACTAATCAGTACGTTATAGATTACAGCATGGCTTCGGCAACTGGCCTTTTCAACATCAAAGAAAAAAAATGGGAGCAAGATTCACTAGATATTTCGGAACTAAAAACATCACAGTTCTCGGACTATGTATCTGTTTTCAACGCAGACCTGAAACTTAAACCGGGACTGGCCAAATCACTTCAACTGCCCAAAAACACAAAAATAATTATAGGAAGCACGGATGGGTGCCTCGCAACATTGGGCTCTGGGGTATTTGGAGAAGGGCAAGCGACCATATCTATAAGTCATACAGGTGCGGTGAGAGTAGCTGGTAAGAAAATAATAAAAGACAAGGAAAATAGGTTTTTCAATTATGTGTTGGACGAGGAAACCTATATTTCGGGTGGACCTACCAACAATGCCGGCGTAGTTTTAGAATGGTTTGCAAGTAATTTCCGTAACCACCCCATTATTGTGGACTTTGAAGATGCCGTTGAAGACTTGTTCAAGGAAGCCACCTTGGTAAAATCAGGATCCAATGGTTTGCTATTTTTGCCCTACTTATTGGGAGAAAGAGCACCAATCTGGAACTCAAATGCCCGAGGAAGTTATTTTGGAATAAACATCAAACATCAACCGAAGCATTTTTTGCGTGCTACCATTGAGGGTATTATTTTTGAGATTTATAGCATTGGAAAAATTTTGGAAAAGTACAGGAAAATTGACAAACTGTACTTGACAGGAAAATATGCTTCCTTACCGATTTGTGCTGGAATAATTGCTGATGTATTTGGCAAACAAGTAATCGTTTCTGACGAGGCCGAAAACGTGAACAAAGGGGCAGCCTTGCTGGCAATGATAGACGAAGGAGTATTCAAAAACTTAGAAGAGGCAGCAAAAAGCATCACAACGAAAAATGTCTTTGAGCCAGTAGTGGAGAACAACGATACCTATCAAAAACTGTTTGATATATTTCAGAGACTAACCCAAAAACTGTCAGAAGAATTTGAGCTCATAGAAAAACTGCAATAATTTGGACAAAAAAACCTAGTGAATTTTTGCTTTGCAAAATGTCTTTTAAACCAACTTGGTGGTATATTCCCAATAGACTTTCTCTGAAGCATTACAAGAGGCACAATAAGGAGCCCAAGCATTGTTCTCCTGATTGATCAAAACATTCATTTGAGCAATTTCCTGTGTAATTTGACCCTTGAATACTTCAATACGGCTATCAGTGCTAAGTTTTTCCAAATCCAACAATTGAAGATAAGAATCTGTTAAAAAATACTCTGCGATAAAAATTGGAACGAATTTTCCAGCCAAAAACCGTGTAATTGTACCCTTGTTTAGCTCAATTCTATTACATTTTTGACAAACAGAACCATCCAAAATAGTTGAACAATTATTTGGCAGTTTAATCGAACGATCCTTTGCAAAACCGTAAGAAATACTCGCTAAATTGCTCAAAAGTGCGTTTTTCCAATAGCCTAGGTTTTCTCCATAATTGAGATTAATATCATTGAAAGATCCAGCTCCACCAAAAGCATCCAGATGATGCTGAGTTGACTCAGAACTTTTCCATGACTCTATGTCTTGCTGGATCCAATTGGCCCAAAAGGGCTCGTTATTGGCCGATAGGAGCTTTTGAAGTAAGTCTAGGGCCTTCAGGTAGTTATTCAATTCTTTATTTTCCATATAACTCTTGGCCTACTTTTTCATACTTGTCGCCTGCGATCCATTTTGGGGCTTTGGCTTTATTGGCAATTAATCTAGCCGAATAGATAAAAACTTGGCAGAATTTGGTCAAATAACTCATGCTCACGTTTTCTACATTATCAGCCGCTTGGTGGTAATATTTACCGATATCGGCATCAAAAGCCGTTAAACCTGGTGACATATTAGGAGCAGGGATACCCTTGGCGGCTAAGCTTACATTATCCGATCGATCAAACAAATTTTGTTCTGGAACAGGATCGTTAATGGCTTCAATACCGAAAGCTTTGCTTGCTGTCACTATTTCAGCCTCTGCATCAGTACGATTCAAACCGATGATAGTCACCTTTGTAGAATCATTATAACCAGCTCCATCGCTGTTCAGGTTGAACACACATTGTTTCAAAGGCACCAAGGGATTCTCGGCATAATATCTTGAACCTAACATCCCCACTTCCTCACCTGTATACCCAATCAGCAATATCGAGCGTTTGGTTTTTTGAGCCGCAAATGCCTTAGCTGCGGCTAAGATGGCTGTAGTACCTGTGGCGTTGTCGCGAGTTCCATTAAATATGGTATCTGATTCGGTTACTTTGCCATAATTTTTACCCGCACCAATGTGGTCAAAATGTGCTGAAAGCACTACATATTCGTTTTTGAGCTTAGGATCCGAACCTTCAATAACACCCACCACATTGTATGCTGGAACGGCTTTTTTAACCACTTCTCCGACATTCAGACTAAGCGAAGTAAGCGATTCTTTCGAAAACTGCTTGATATAAGTGCTGTTTACCCACAAATGTGGAATGTCTGCGTTATATCCCGACGAAGCCATAAGTCGTTCCCCACCAAAATTTCTCACAATAGAAGCAAATGGAAAATTAAGGTTGTACACTTGAACCAAAGCCAAAGCACCATTTTCTGCAGCAAACTTTGCCTTTTTAGTAGAGCCCGTCATGTTTTCGAAAGGTTTGTCATTGTTAGGAATTCCGAATTGACACACTACAATCTTGCCTTTCACATCCACATCTTTGTAATCATTTTGCTTATCATCAATCCAACCATAACCCACAAAAACCACTGGTATATTCTGTAATTTTGTCGCTTTACCACCCAACATCACAAAGTCTTTGCCCAACTTCAAAGTATCTTTTCCTGCATATATTTCGCCCATTTTGGCACCTTTTGAAAACTCCAATGGTACTTTTTGAAGGTAATCTTTTTGCCCCGATATTGGTTTTACACCTGCCAATCTGAACTGCTCAGCTATATACCTTGCGGCCACATTGTTGGTTACTTCTCCGGTTCTTCTGCCGAGCATTTCGTCGGAAGCTAGAAATCTCAAATGGGCCTCCACTTCAGCTTGCGACAGTTTGTATTCAGGCAGTTTGGTGAGTTTTTGAGAAAACGCAGTAATTAATGTTGAAAAGATGAGAACGAGAGTAAGTTTATTGCGAAGCATAAGGTTTTTCTTTCAAATATACAGACGAAAAACTTAATGAAAAACTATTCTATCTTTTGGCGAACTTAAAACTCCGAAAGCTTAACCAAGTTTGATTTCGAAAGGCAGACCAATAGTATTTCAAAATATTTCTAAAAAGTAATGCTTGTACCCTCGCTTTTGGAATAAAAAATAGAAAGATGCCTAGAAATCCAAAAATGGATTTGAAAACCAAAGTATTGATTACTAACAATATATGACTGGGTATTTTTTGTAATGCAGAAAAATTGTTTTCGATGTACACATGATGAGAAATTATAACCTCCGATTTGGTTAAAGCAGATGTTTCAACATTTAATCTACTTGCTCCACCATGCTCATGCACGATGTTTACCTCACAAAGCATTCGTAACAGACCTCCGGCTTCTTTGACTTTAATGGATAGCTCCACGTCCTCAAAATACATCCAATAGTCTGTATTCCAACCTCCTACTCTTTCAAACCAATCTCTAGAAATCATTACAACTGAGCCCGAAATCCAATCTGGTGAAATGGCGTTGCAGTTACAAGTGAGGCAATTGTTCTCTTTAAATTTGTTTGGAAAAAGCAATACATAAAGGCTTCTTTGCGGACCAAATAATGAAAATATGCTGGGTTTAATCTTTCTATAAGCCGATGGCCTATCGGATTGCTTACAACTTAAAATACCGACTTCGGGATTTGAGATGTATTCATAAAACATTCTCTCCAACGATGTCCTAGGGGCCAAAGTATCAGGATTCAAAAAAAGAAGAACATCTCCCGTGGCAAGTTTTGCACCGAAATTACACCCATGAGCGAAACCCCAATTCCCTTCATTTTCAACAAATAATACATTTGGAAAAAGAGAAATAAACTCAGCCAGTTTTCCATCTTTGGAGCAGTTATCTACGACAATAATCTGAAGAATGATATTATCAAAATCGTAAGAAGAAAGCAATTCTAAGTTTTTTTGGAGAATAACCCAACTCTTGTAATTTACGATTATGATGGAAAGTGAATGCATCTGCAGTTTTTGTGAGCCCAAAAATATAAAATAAATATAGAATTGATGGTGGAAGGATAACGAATGTTGAAGTAATTTTGGTCTATTAGGAAGCCTGAGGGATAGCTATTTCAATTAAAACTTGAAAAATAATAACTTATCTAGTTCTCACCCAAAGACTTTGATACAAAATTCATCAAAATGAAAATAAGTGGATTTACTTTTCTGAGAAACGCACACAAGCTTTATTACCCCATAGCTGAGTCTATAAATTCCATACTTGACCATGTGGACGAATTTGTGGTGGCCTTGGGCAAGGGAGACGAGAATGATAATTCTTTGGAAATATTACAAAGTATAAATTCACCTAAAATTAAGATAATTCATACCGAATGGGATCTAGATAAATACCCTAGCGGAACGGAGTACGCTCACCAAACCGACCTAGCCAAAGAAGCTTGCTCAGGCGATTGGCTTTTTTATCTTCAAGGTGATGAGGTAATACACGAAGACGACCTAGAAAGTATAAAAACAGCTTGCGAAAAATACCACTCCGACCATCGGATTGAGGGTTTTGTGTTCAATTACCTTCATTTTTGGGGAGATTATGGGCATTATTTTTCGGATCATTGTTGGTACAAAAAAGAAATAAGAATCATTAGAAATCTGCCTGAAGTACACTCTTGGAAAGACGCCCAATCTTTTAGATTTATTTCTGATTTTGCAGGAAACGATTATAACAGAAAGAAAAATACACGAAAACTAAACTGTATTGCTTTGGATGCCAGAATCTTCCATTATGGCTGGGTAAGACCTCCTGAGGTAATGAAAACTAAAAACGATGCGGTAATGAAAAACTACAGTCATACTTTTTGGGAAGACTTTGCGGAAAATTTTGATTACGGGAGAATGGATTATTGTAAGGTTTTTCAAGAGACTCACCCAAAAGTCATGTTGGAACGAATTAAAAACCTAGATTGGAGTAATAAGTTGAGATATGACGGACCAGTCGCCATTAATAGATCGAAAATGAAGCACGAGCGGCCCAAGTATAGAATTCTCACTTCGATAGAGGAAAATCTCCTTGGAGGTTATGTAATCGGAGGTTTTAAAAACTATCGTATCATCAAATAACCTTCATTTGACAGCTCTCAAAACCGCTTTCCTGAGAAATGGTGGCTCCACTACATTGCTACTTCCGTAATGAAAAATCATGTATTTATCAGAGAAATGATTTTTGAAACCTTTGGTTTTTAGCAATTCATCTAACTCCTTTGCATCCGATTGTCTATGGTAGGTACAAACGGCTATCCTGAGATCCTTTTGCCTCTTTATCAAGTCATTGGCACCATCAATCACTTGGGCTTCGGCACCTTCTACGTCGGCTTTAATAAAATTCACCCGCTGGTTCTCTGCAAAAAAAGTATCTAGTTTTATGCATTGCTCATTGTCGATATCTGACACGTACTTTTGCACAATCTGTACCTTTTCTTTCCAAGGCTCAAAGGTCGCTTCCAAGGCCTTTATCCAGTCTTTTTCTACTTCAAAAAGATACACCTGGCTTGCTTTTTCAATCACACTCAATGAGAAATTACCCTCTGCAGCACCCACATCTACTATTACATTGCCCTCCTTTACATCAAAATCTTCGGTAAGATATCGGTGAGGTGAATCTGAATCTTGCTCCAGCAACAAACTATTGAAATAAGTCTGTGCTTTTTTTACTTGATGACCGTTTTTGTAATACAGTTTTTTTCCCTCCCACAAGGTAAAAAGTAGACCCTTTTCTTCATCTTTTTCGATTTTAATATCAGAGGGCTTGTATTTTTCAGGAAAAGCGTATGGAAAAATATGCAGTGGGTTGCTTTTTAGAAAAGCTAAAACTTCTTTTTCTTCAAGATTCAAATCCCTACTTTCTAGATTTTTTACAATCTGATTTTTAAGTATCTCTAAGCGAATTGACCTCGGAATAAGCTTTTTGTAAATTGGAATTTTCATTCGAGAAATCTAAATTTTGACTTTAATTCTGCCCAATTTAGGCTAAATCTCCGCCAATCAAAAATTTAAGATGTTCCAAATTCAAACTTTCCCAATTTTGGCTAATTTTAAATTAATAAAATAAAAATTTGAAGTTTGCTAATTCTTGTCGTAGGCAAAGACATATTTGCTGTACCTAATGCTTTGTAATTAATCGAGATTAGAATTTTTAATACCGTAGAAAATCAAATAACCACTTAATGTAGTAGAGTCAGAAAAATCACTCAAATCATCAACATTATGAACAACTTTAAATCCGTTCAAACTAACATCATAAACTTTTGAACCATAAATAGCACCAAAATAATCTAAAATATTAGTGGCTCCAAGAGGAATAATATCCGAATATCCCTGAGTCTGAGTATTGTCATATGAAAATGAAAGAACTACCGTATCATCAACAGATGTTATAATAATTTGCGTAGTTAAAGAACTTACTAAACTTCCAGAAATATTGGAAATTTCTTGGGAATCAACACCATCTTCATTCAGACTAACTTCATATTTTGCAATACCAATAGGAACTAGGTTGAGATTACCTGTTTGGGCCGCATATATTCCTGCTTCGGTTTTAAAACTTCCATTTATATGCAGTTTCTGTTCGGGAAATTCGATTCCCAAGCCAACTCTTCCATTTTCTCTAAAATAATGTTGATTTGCACCATTATTGGTATGTAAAATTAATGGGTGATTTGACTTTGTACCCAACCAGCCAGCATTTCCGCCTATGTAAGTACCAATTTTTACAGCACCATTAGAGTGTAACATTCCGTATTTATTAGAGGAAGTGAGCGTTGTAAACTTTTCCTCTGGTTGGTCAGTACCAATACCAACATTGCCAGCAACAAAGGTTGACCCCAGTCCATTTACGATGTTGACTTGCAATCCTAAATTCTTGGGTGTTGTAATAGCATTGAACGATAAACCTCCATTTAGTCTCAATGCTCCATTTGTAATATTTTTGGAAAGAAATCCGTATTCTACTCCTGAATCATACAATCCTAAATTTCCATTCACTGAAAGTTTAGCTGCTGGAGTAGAGATTCCTATCCCCACATTGCCCGAATTCGTACTATACTGATCATTTCCTGAACTTTGCCAAGCACCACTAGAACTACCATTGGTTACTGATTGCCAAGTTGTTCCGTCCCAATACTTCATTTGATTCAGTATATTATCAAATACCATAGTACCTTTGGCCTGACCAGTTAAGGCGTTGATTTGAATTGTAGTCATCTGTGGAAATACAACACCATGTGGAGTCAAAGTGGTGTTTTGTGAAAAAGAATAACTTATTGATAATAAGAAAATTAATATTGAGAGATAATGTCTATTTTTCATAGTTTTTGTTTTTTCATCCAATTGTTAATTACTCCAAAAAAAGCCTCGGGCTGTTCAATCCAAATAAAATGTCCCGCGTTTTTGATTACCGATAGTTGAGAATTTTTAATTGCTTTTTGGATACGATTTGCATGCGAAACCTGATCACATATAAAGTCATCATCGCCTACGATAACCAAAGTAGGAACCGTAATTTTTGGCAACAAGTCCAGAATTTGCTCCGAGCCTAAGCCTCCTTTTGAGGTCATATCCCATGCTTTTTGACTGAGTTGAACGTTTTCTACTGCCATGAATTTGGGTAAATTGGCTTGGTCATGAAAATAGAAAGGCATAATATAGCCCATCTCCTCTTGAAGAGATCTTTTCATAGTATCTTGACCCAAAAGCATCTTAGACCCAGGAGCATAATAAGGTTCTGAACTACGTTTTTGAATAGCCTTAACATATTCATCCTGTGCTAGTTGATCCATACCTGCAAAAGCGGCAATGGCTATGATTCCTTTGAGATTTTTATTGTATTTAATTCCATAATTAAGCACTTGCCAACCGCCCATGGAGTGCCCAGCTATCCACACTTTATCTTGTTTTAGGTGAATTCTGAGTTGCTCGATGTCCTCAATAAAATCATCGGTTTGGTAATCTTCGGGCTTGTCCGATCCTTCAGAAAGACCAGAAGCTCGGGTATCCAACCACACAACTGTAAAGGTTTTCTCAAGCTCTGGCATCGAATTTTTGTAGGCATCAAGATTGGGTCCCCAACCCGGTGTAGGAAATATGCAAAGAGGACCATTGCCAGATACCACATAATGCAATTTTAGCCCATTGATTTTTGCAAAATGCTCACCTTTTGAAAGTGGATTTTGGGCGAGAGACTGAAGGCAAATTATGAATAGGAATAATGTTTTTTTCATGGTTATAAGATATTAATAATGAAGAATTACAGCTCCGGAAGCACCAACATTAAAATTTACGTATGAACAGCCAGCACCACCACCCGGAAATTTACCCGTAATTTCAAATAAGTTCCCTAAGCTTGATCCAATAAAACTACCAGAATTAACATCGAACTCCATGGTTATAGAATTCCCACCATTAGCAAAAGTTGGATATGTACCTCCTCCTGCTCCAGTCTTAACTATTTTTCTATAAACTCCTGCATTGGCTTGCTGAAAACTGAACTCTGCAGATTTTCCATTTTGGCCAGAAACTATCATGATAAGATTTACATCATAATTAGGGGTTTGGTCCCCACCCACTGAACTGCCAGCATTTCTGGCTGATACCAAGGTTGTATTTCCTCTTGTTAATGAATTAGAAAACTCATCGAATACTAGGTTAAGAGTTTCAACAGGGTTTACGCTTACCATTGCCTGAACATATTGTCCACCTCCTCCTCCTGAACAACGAACATCTGCTCCTATGGACGACAAAATTTGCCCATTGCCTCCATCGCCCCAAATCTCAACTAAAATTTTTGTTATACCTGCTGGAACTACAAAAGTTGTGTTTTGTGAATAAAGTTTATGATTAGTATACATGGATGATTGGCTTGCAGTCAAACCTGAAATGTAATTCCATTGGTTACCGTCATGCACCGCAAGTTTCTTTTCATCCGCATTAAAAACCACATTGCCAGCTTGTTGGGGTGGCAGTGTGCTTTGTTGTGAAGTGGAAAGTCGTGGCAGGATCAAGCTTGTAGGGCTTAATTCGGAGGCAACTTGTGCCTGAGAAAATATAGAAATAAAGAGTAGAACTAGGACTACATATTTTTGCATTGATTTGTATCATTTACAGATACAAAATTGAGGAAGAAGAGCATATTCATCAATAACATAAAAAGGTAAAAAAGTAGAGGTTTTGGGTCATAAAATAAAAAACAAGAAGAAACAATAACCCTTTTTGTGGAATGTGATATTTGTAAACGGCACTCTCCAAGCGTTAACGATAGGAGCGGCATCCTTTTTGGCCTGGCGAAGACGGACAAAAAGATATAGCGGATAGCGTGTCCCGATAGCTATCGGGACGCCCTAAATTATTCCTTCTTTGATAGCTTTGGCAACTGCTTCTGGTCCGCTCTGAACATGGAGTTTTTGGTAGGAGTTTTTGATGTGCCTCCTAACAGTCTCTACCGATATATCCAATTCAATAGAAATCATACGATAAGAGAAGCCTTTGGCCACGAGGTTGAGCACCTCTATCTCTCTGGCTGTGAGACTGTAAGTGTCTTTGGGCGATTGTTTGCGGAAAGATTGCAGGACTTTGGTGGCTATAAATGGTGACATAGGAGCACCACCAGCCAGAACTTCCCTAATGGCCTCAATGAGGCGTGTGGGTGAGTCTTTTTTGAGAATATAGCCGTCTGCACCTTTGCTCAGGCTTTCGAAGAGGTGTTCGTCTTCATCAAAAACAGTATGCATGATAATTTTAACCTCTGGAAACTTACTTTTGATCTCAAAAACGGCTTCGGTACCCAGTTTTTGGGGCATGTCTATGTCCATAATGATGACATCAGGCCTATTCAACTGAGTATTCTGCAATGCCTCTAAGCAATCACCGTATGACGACAAGAGTTGCATGCCCTCGGTAGCTTCTATTAGCATGCAAAGTAGCTGACTCAGGCGTTCGTTGTCCTCATATATTGAAATTTTCATAATCTTATTTATTTACCTCTAAGTCGCAAAAACGCTAGGAAACAATCTTTCTCTGTGTTTATAAAACCTACACCTGATTTTTTTATTAGTATTCTATATTTTTTTTACAAAATTGAACTTAAAATTTTATTCAAAAAATAACCTTATTTGAGCGGAAATTTTATAACAACCTGAGTTCCTTTCCCTATTTCTGAGTGAATAAGCAAGTGCCCGTTCAGGTCGACAGTACGTTTTTTTAGATTTTTGAGTCCATTTCTATTGGATTCTTTGGCTTTATCAAATCCACAACCGTTATCCTCAAAAACCAAGGAGAGGAAATTACCAGATAAGGAACATTTTAAACTGATTTTGGTTGATTGACTATGCTTGAGGGCATTGTTAATCAACTCCTTAAGCATGAGGTATAAGTTACGTTTGTTTTCCAAAGACATATTTTTGCCACTCAAATCATTAGACTCAAATTCGTATTGAATGTTTTGAGCCTCTATTAATTCGGACGCTTCTTTGTTGATTTTGGTAAAAAGGCTCTCTAAAGAATCATACTTTGGGTTGATATTCCAAATGATGTAGTCAATGGCAGTACCTGCTTTTTTAGCTTCCTCAGCTATCATTTGTGCAAATCCATTGTTTTTTGGGTCTTGGGTGAGATTTTGTTTTAGCAGTCCTCCCAAAATGCCAATGCTACTGAGTGATGCCCCTATTTCGTCGTGTAAATCTGCCGAAATGCGATTACGAAGACTATAAACTTTCTGAATTTGATTGAGTCTGAACTTATAAAATGCATAAAACAAGGCAAAAATAATGGCAGAAAGTAGAATTCTGAACCAAAGTGTTTCGTACCAAGCGGGTAGAATTTCAAAATTCACGATTTTGCTCTCTGAAACCCAAGGACCTGAGATTTTAGAGTATTGTATGTTCAATGTATATTTTCCTTTATTGAGATTTGGGAAAACAAAAGTCGGGTTGTTACCATTTTCAATCCAATTATCGGATACACCACTGAGTTTATATCGATATTTTGTTTTTTGAGGAGCTGCGAAATTGAGTGGAGAAAAGGAAAAACTAAGACTGTTGTCGGCTTTCTGGAATTTAAAACTGGACTTTGGCGAAACAAAAGTTGGCCTACCCAAAACCGTTACTTTACTTAAAACCAGTTCGTTGTGAACAATACCTTCATTTAAAAGATCAAAATCAACGACGGATAAGCCATTTTTATGTCCCAAAAGTAAAAGGTGTTCATCGATATAAAAACCATTTGAAACATCGTTGGAAACCAGGCCGTCAAATCGTGTGTAACGCGTGACTTTCCTCTTAGCGTCCATTAGAGCAAGGCCTTCTTTTGTACCGATCCAATAATCTCCTGCTTTACCACCGGCGATATTGAAATACTGATAGTCTGCCACAGACTCTTGGTATTGCTCTGAACCGAATTTTCCGATAATTTTACCACGGCTATTGACCTCGTTGAATCCTCCATAAGCCGAAAAAAGCAAATTTCCTGACTTTGAAAGTCCAATATTGAGGTAATAATCGCTGACAAATTCATTATGCTTATTGTTATCACTTAATTCAACGAAAGCATTGGTTTTCATATCATAAACCGCCATTCCGAAGCCTTTGGGAATCCAACCTGCAATCCAGATTTTGTTTTGGTAATAATAAACTTTCTTGAAAAGGTTTTCCTCAAAAAATGACGGGTAAGGCAACCTATTCCATGGTTTTACCTCCATATTTTTTTGGATATCCAACACCTGAAATGGCTTATTGGGACTTACCAACCATAAACGATTAAGACTATCAAGGGTCAAACTTGTAAACTGCCCACCAAGTAATTTAACCACTTTCAAGCTTGGTAACACCTTAAATAAACCCTGCTCGGCAGCCAAGAATATTTGATTGTCATTAACAAGAATTTCGTTGATTCTCCCAGAATTCTGAATATCAATTTTGTCAAACGTACCTAAACTCCGATTCCATTTCAGCATTTCTCCAGTGCTTAGCCCCAAGACGTATGCATTTGTCGAGACTTTGGCTATGGATGAAACAATGGCCTTGTCAGAAACCAATTTTTTAGGCAAATCTATAGACTGAATTACCTGTTTTTCAAAGGATTGTTTAAATATACCTTCATCCGTTCCAAGCCATATTTCTTGATTTTGGTTGACCAGAATAGCATGATAATGGAGATTTTGAGTTTCTAATTCTTCAAAATGCTGAATTGATTTGCTCTGCCTATCAAAAGCTACTAATTGTGACGGGGTAAGAATTAAAAATTGCGAACCTCTAACCGAAATGGAAATTATTGATTCATTAACTCTTAAGGTTTTCATCAATAAATGTCTATTAGGCGAATAATTAAATAGCTGTCCTTGAGCATCTCCAAGTAAAAACTGAGCAGATTTTGTGTCGAAATAAATAGAGGTAAAGTCTTGTTTGGAAGAAACCCTAATCCATTTATTGCTGCTGTAATTATATTTGCAAAACCCCATGGGACTAATGGACCATAGATTACCATTTTGGTCAAGAGAAAAAACTCCAATCCTAGGATTTTGCTGATTTTGATCTAGCACTTTGAATATTTTCAGTTTCTTCTCTGAAGGAATGTAAGTTTTAAGATGATGAAAATCTGTGGACCAAACCCATCCTTTTTTGTCAATAAACAAACCATCAAAATGATCATTGTCCGGATTAGCGTCCTTCAGGTTTGAACTTATAACCACTTGGGTGCTTCCATTCGATGTATTAATTTTTAAAAGACCCGCATTGTTACTAAACCAAATATTATCCCCAGCGTCAATGTCCATGGCATCTGGCTTTGAATTAGGGCCAAACTTTTCGAATCGATAACCATCATACTTACTGATACCGAGATTAGAATGCACCCACAAAAAACCTTGGGCATCCCTTTTTAAGTCAAAAATAGCATCGGAAGCCAAGCCATCTTTTGTGCTGATGTTTTCAAAAAATCTCTCCTGAGAATAAGCACCAAAACACGTTAAAAACAGTAAAAAATAAGAATAGAAAGTATTTTTCAAACGAATCAAAAGTTTTACAAATCAGTATGTAAACATAGAAAATTTATATTCTGGATTTGCTAAAAATCAAAAAAATACAATTTTATTTTAGAAGCTTTTTAAATTAGATAATTTATTTAGTAATAGGCAACATTGGGTTTTAAGAATACGTATAAGAGATTAGAAACAGATTAAAACCTATATGACGAGATACGAATTTCTAAAATCAGCCGGCTTCTCCGGTGCCTCTTTAATGGCTTTACTATCATGTGTAAAAACAGATGACAGTTATGTAGAAGCGTTGGTTCAAAACCCTGATGGGACTACTGGAACAACATCAGGTACGGGCACAACTTCAGGGACAACATCGGGAACTGGAACCACTTCAGGAACGACTTCTGGCACTACAACCGGAACAAACACCAACACCGGAACCACAACAGTGGCCGCCACAAATGCCGACAAGACCTTGTTTATAAGCACCGACGCCTTGAGCAAAATAACAGCAAAGCTAAAAATAGACCTCACCTCGGCCACCTATTCCAAACTAAAAACTTTAGGTGGATATGTGGTAGTGAGCAGTGCCTATGTAGTTGCTCTCTCAAAAACAGGTAAATTTATTGCTGCCACAGTGACATGTTCGCATGAACCGAAGAAAAGAATAATTTACTCAAACGAAGAATGGTATTGTACCGACCACGGTGCTAGATTTACTTTGGCCGGCAAAGGACTCAACTCAAACGCCAGCAAAGGACTCACAATTTACAACACTGCCACAGATGGCAACACACTCATAATTTATTAAAAATGAAAATATTAGCTTTAAAACTTCTGGTTCTGTCCTTTTTCAACGGAATCGTTTGGGGAGAAAATCTTGAAACAGCACAAGCCGACGCCAAGCAAAATCACAAATTGGTTTTGCTCTATTTTTCGGGTTCTGATTGGTGTGGACCATGTATAAAACTGAAGCAGGAAGTACTCGAAACATCTGAATTTCAAGATTTCGCAAAAGAGCATCTGAATTTGGTCAGGGCTGATTTTCCGAGAATGAAAAAAAATCAGCTGTCGAAAGAACAGACTGCATATAACGAGAAACTGGCCGAAAAATATAATCCAAAAGGTAAATTTCCATTGACGGTCTTGATAAACCCCGATGGCAAGGTAATCACTGAATGGGATGGCTACCCCAAAGACCTCAGCACCCAATCTATTAAAAAACAAATACTTACGCACTTTTGAATCAAAAGCTCTTTTCTAGAACACTCAGGCTAATGGGTAATAGATTCGTGATAACCGTCACAGCTGAAAACAGCGACGAAGGTGAACCACTCATCGATGAGGCTGTGGGTGAAATACAAAGAATCGAAAGTTTACTTACCACTTTTTCAGAAAACAGCCAGACCAATCAAATCAATAAAAACGTTGGTATAAAGGCGGTTAAAGTAGAGCTGGAAGTATTTGAATTGATAGAACGAGCTCAAAGGATTTCGGAACTGACGGATGGGGCTTTTGATTTGAGTTATGGCTCTTTGGATAAAAAGTTTTGGAATTTTGACAAATTGATGACCGAACTTCCCGACCCAGAGACGGCTAAAGCGAAAGTCAGACTGATTAATTTTAAAAATATAGTTTTAGATAAATCTATTTGTAGCGTTTTCTTGAAAGAAAAAGGAATGCGAATAGGATTTGGAGGAATAGGAAAAGGATATGCAGCTGATAGAGCGGCGAATTTACTAAAAAGCAAAGGCGTAAAAAGCGGAATCGTAAATGCTAGCGGCGACCTCATAACCTGGGGAAATCAACCGAATGGTGAACCGTGGACCATCTCTTTGGCCCATCCAGACCTTCCCACAAAAGCTTTCTCGAAACTGAATATCAGCAATTTGGCTGTGGCCACATCAGGAAACTACGAAAAATTCGTGGTCATTGATGGCAAAAAATATTCCCATACCATCAACCCTAAAACTGGCTATCCTGTATCTGGCATCAAGAGCGTTAGTATCATTTGCCCCATAGCCGAGCTTGCAGATGCACTGGCTACTCCGGTAACAATCATGGGCGTAGAAGCTGGTATAAACCTAATTAATCAGTTAAACAGCGTAGAATGCGTGATAATAGACGACAACAACTATGTATATAAATCAAATAATGTTAAAATCGACTAAGATGCGAAAAATACTTTCAGTCCTAAGTTTGGGCTTATTAATGGGTTCATGCGTGAGTGTAAAAGAGTACCAAAAAAGCAGGATAAACGACTCCGAGATGGAATTGGCCAACAGAAAAGTGGAGAAATTTGAGACCAATTTTTATCTCTATCGCGAAGGTGCCGCAGGTGCCAACGGTGGTAAAAGCGGGGGTGGATGTGGGTGTAATTAAAAATCGCCGGTCCTTTTATAACCACTATCAAAACATTATTAATTCGATGAAGAAAGTAATCATAAGCATAGGCATATATTGTAGTGCATTCTTAAGTGTAAATGCACAAAACAAAACCTCAGAGCTTAAACTTGCCGAGGCAAAAAAAGAAAAAACTGGTCTAAAAAGTTTGAAGATTGACGAGGTAAATCTGGTAAGCTCTTACTACTCGCAAACCGGCAATAATTCTGCCATAACAGGTGGAATCGGTACCGAAAAACTTTGGGATGCGGCCAATTCTTTAGATCTCAAGTTGTCATTTATTGACAAAAAACAAAGAACCAATTCCGTGGTTTTGGATGCAGCAATGGACTACTATTCTTCTGCATCTTCTGATATGATCGATTCCCGTTCCTTGTCATCTGCATCTATGACTGACCTCCACTTTTACCCTTCAGTCTCTTGGAGCAGAAAAGATGAGACCAAACACAGCAACTTTGGAATAAGTGCAGCATATTCTACCGAATGGGACTATGAGTCTTTTGGTGGAAACATCAGTTACAGTAAAAGTTCTAAAGACAACAATACGGAGTTGAGTCTAAAAGCAGGAGCTTTTTTTGATAAATGGATGGCTATTCTTCCCTATGAGCTTCGACCCACCAGTTATCCTTCAGGTGCTGAAGGAGACCAAGGAGGCATCGCCTTCAAAAACAGAAATTCCTACAATGCCTCGATTGGCGTCTCAAGAGTAGTTTCGAAAAGATTGCAAATGATGCTTACCGTAGAGCCAGCCTTTCAGGAAGGTTTGTTGAGCACACCTTTCCATAGAGTCTACTTTACTGACAATACCCTAAAAGTAGAAAAATTACCAGGCCAAAGGGCAAAATTACCAATGAGCGTTAGAGCCAACTATTTCATGGGCGACAGGCTGATTTTCAGGACTTTCTACCGCTACTACGTGGACTCTTGGGGAATGATAGCCCACACGGTGAGTGCCGAGACTTCGTATAAAATAAACTCATTTTTGTCTATCACGCCACATTATAGGTTTAATAGCCAAACTGCTGTGAAGTATTTTGCGGCCTACAAAAAGCACGCATTGACTGAACAATATTACACGAGTGACTATGATATTTCGGATTTCAATAGTGCATTTTGGGGTGCTGGACTAAGAATTGCACCTCCTGGAGGAATTTTGGGCAACCGATGGTGGAATTCGCTCGAGGTTCGTTATGGACACTACAACCGAACAAACGGTATGGTTTCGCATATCATATCCTTGAGTACGAAGATTAAGTAGTTTGGTTATTGGTTGATTGGTGACTAGTTGATTGGTGACTGGTAACTGGTTCTTGGTCCACTGGCAAAAGTGCTATGCAGAAGTGGTTTGTTGGTTACTAGTTGACTGGTTATTCGTTCACTGACTACAGAACTAAGCCAAATTGAGTTGTTGGTTTATTGGTTACTTGTTGACTGGTTATTGGTTCACTGGCTACACAGAGCGAAACCGTAATGGATTACTGAATGATTGGTTTTCTGACACTGAAAGGTTCCGAGGCCTATTTATGGGAGAGCGATTGATAGTTGACCTTAAAACTGAATTGTTTTACAATCTGGCGTTTATTTCAGGTCCAACTATAGTCTGAACTCACATCACTAATTCACCAATAACCAGTATACCAATAAACTAACAAACTACCCCCTGACCGCACTTCACTAATCCACCAGTTCACCAGTATATCAATAAACTAACAAACTACCCCCTGACCGCACTTCACTAATCCACCAATTCACCAGTAACTAGTAACTAACCCACTAATAACCAAACACCTATCCCCCAATCTGCCGCTTGTCAATCATTTCTCTAAAGGCTTTTTTGTAGGTATCCGAAATGGGAATGGTAGATTTATTAATAACGAGTCTGTCTTTTTCTATTTCTTCAATGGCCGCAATCGCAATTATAAAACTATTGTGGACCCTCACAAATCGCTCACTTGGTAATGAAGCCTCCAGTGATTTCATGGTCTGAAGCGAAATTATTTTTTTTTGAGGGGTGTAAATACAAACATAGTCCTTAAGCCCTTCGATATACAGAATGTCCGAGAGGTTAATTTTTATAAGTTTAGTACCGTCTTTTACAAAAATATAATCCTGATTTGCTACAGACTGCACTTCTTGAATAACGGTGGTAACAGGCTGAGAAACATTAGTTCCATCTAGCCGAGCAATACCTTTTTCCACGGCTTTCAGAAACCGCTCAAAACTAATTGGTTTCAGCAAATAGTCATACACTTCGAGTTCGTAACCCTCCAATGCATATTCTGAATAGGCCGTGGTGAGTATAATTAGGGGTTTGGTTTTGAGCAATTTTAGAAGTGTAATTCCGGTAACCTCGGGCATCTGAATATCCGAAAACAGAACATCAACAGGATTTTCTCTGAGGTATTCTAGTGCATCGAGAGCATTCGAAAAAGACTGTTTCAGCTCTAGCCTTGGCACTTTGGAGATGTAGGCCGACAAAAGATTGCGTGCAAGTGGCTCATCCTCAACTACAATACAACTATATGGGGTCATTTCTAAAAGTCTATTTTCAACGAAACTTCATAGGTTTGGTCGGTTTCTGCTTGCTCCATTACGTATTTGTTCGGGTAGCTCAATTCCAACCTTCGTTTCACATTTTGGAGGCCAATTCCCGACTTTTCCAAAATAGAATCTTTAGGCAATTTACTGTTTTTGACGATATAAACAATACTTTTTGGGAGTATTTCCACCGAAAGCTCCACATAAGAACCTTTGAAATTGTTGCTTACTCCATGCTTAAAAGCATTCTCAAGAAAAGTTATGAGAATCAAAGGCACTATCTGAACGCCTTTAGGATTACCGATCACCTCAAAACTAACCGGCACCTGATTGTCAAGTCGAAGTTTCTCCAAACTTATATAGTTCTCCATGTAAGCCAGTTCCTTCTCTAACGAAACCAAAGGATGGTTAGACTCATAAAGCATGTAACGCATCATTTGAGAGAGTTTTTCTATAACTTCCGTAGTATTTGGTGAGTTTACGGTGGCCAAGTAATACAGGTTATTCAAGGTATTAAACAGAAAATGAGGATTAATCTGGGCTTTCAAAAACCTTAATTCGGATACAAGTTTTTCATTTTCAATCTCTTTCTTCTTCGACTCAAGAGCAAACCAATCCTCCACAAACTTGAGCATACCCACAAAAATGCTTATAAAAAGTGTAACTGCTGCGTGTTGAAATATAAACTTCCCCGAATTCATAAAGCCCTTTCCTTGCTCTATAAACTCCGAGTACAAGAACCTTTTGAAGGAAATATGCAAAAAAACGATAATCACGAATGGAACAAAGAACTCTAACAAATACCTCCCAACATTTTTATGTTTCAGAAATCTCGGCAACCAAATGAAGTAATTCAGGTAACTGACAGCACCCATAAAAAGTACATGCGTTAAAGCATCGACGAGTGCTCGGCCAATGTTTATATCATCTCTATGTCTGAAAAATGTGATCTGATAGAAGAAAAAAGAGAAATACAAGCACCAAAATGACAGGTGCATGATGAGTACTCTTTTGTTTGAAAATATGGTTTTTGTTTGCATTATCTAGGTTAATAACATTCAATATTACGGTGATTTTTAAGATATTACCTTACCAATGTTACGATTTTATATATCTCAACCAAAATCATCTATAAATTGGCGTATTGGCTCGAAGAATGGCATAAACGCTCTAAAAGTGTTAAAAAGTCGTAAAACTTACCGTATTGTCGAATTATTAACCCCTTTGGTCTATTCCACACAATTTGGTCTAAACTTCTACATTTATTTTGTGTCATTATTCCACCGAAAGACATAAATCATTTAAAAAATAACAAAATGAAAAAGATTTTATTAACAGTACTAATCGGCCTCGGATTCAATGCAGCATTTGCACAATGGGGCCCTCCGGGTGGCGGAGGTGGAATGGGTCGCCCAGGTGGCGGTAGCGAAAACGGTAGACCAGGTGCCAACACACAAAAACCTGCTACCTTAGATTTGGAAGCGAACGTACCAAAAGGAAATTCAAAAATTTCTGGTAATGTAGTAGACGACGCTGTAACCACAGCCGTAGAATTTGCCAACATAGCCTTGATAAACATCGAAACTAAAAAGCCGGTAGACGGAACTATGGCAGATGAAAAAGGTTTTTTCTCTATGAAAAAAGTAGCAGCTGGAACATACAATATTCAAGTTTCTTTCATTGGTTTTGACACAAAAATCATAGAAAAAGTAGTCGTAGAAAAAGGCAAAGACGTTGAATTGGGCGTGATTAAACTAAAACAAAGCACCAAACAACTTGACGAACTCGTGGTAAGTGGACAAGCCGCCATGATTGAAGAAAAAGTGGACAGATTGGTTTACAATGCCGAAAAAGACCTATCTGCCAAAGGCGGTGATGCCTCTGATATTCTTAAAAACGTGCCGATGTTAAGTGTGGACTTAGAAGGAAACGTTTCTTTAAGAGGAAGTGAAAATATTAGAGTTTTGATTAACAATAAACCTTCAACTATTGTAGCCAGCAGCATAGCAGATGCGTTGAAAATGATTCCTGCTGACATCATCAAAAGCGTAGAAGTAATAACTTCACCATCAGCAAAATACGATGCCGAAGGATCTGCGGGTATAATCAATATCATCACCAAAAAATCATCATTACAAGGCCTTAACCTTAACATTGACTCAGGTGTGGGTTTGAGGGGATCTAACCTTGGTCTGAACGGTAACTTCCGCAAAGGCAAACTAGGTATAACTCTAGGCGGTTTTGGTAGAGCTTTTTACAATAAATCAGCTGGCGAAACTAGCCAATTATTGAAAAGCACCGGAGTAAGTACAGAACAAAATCAAGATGGAAATCATTTCGGAATGTTTGGAAGGTATAATATCGGTTTGGACTATGAACTGGCAAAAAATCAATCACTTTCGGGAACCTTGGCCTTCGGTATCCGTAGCTTCGACAGAGATCAGGTGCTTAATTCTTCAAGCTTCTTAAATGGCTCACTATTGAATTCTTCTATCAGAGACATCTCTTCTATAGATAGATCGAACTCTATGGACGCCAACATTGACTATATCAGAACTTTCAAGCCGGGTCAAGAATGGTCCGTTTCAACACAGTTTAGTCAAAACAAGTTGGTAAATAACTTTGACTCTGATCTCTTGAGTATTTCAAACGAAATATTGAGCAGACAAAAAAATATAAACGATAACCTCAATACTGAAATCACTTTGCAGTCAGACTATGTAAGTCCGATTGGTAAAAAACAGCAGATAGAATTCGGTGCAAAGGGAGTTTTTAGAACAGTAGAAAGTGATTTTGAGTATCTTTTGGCCAACCCGACTGGAAACTTCAGCAGCGATGCAAGAAATCCCTCAGGATATCTCAACTATTCGCAAAATGTTATGGCTGCCTACGCCTCTTATTTGTTCACAACCAAAAAGAAATTCAACTTTAAGGTAGGAGCGAGATACGAATACACCGAAATCACAGCAGATGACTCAAGAGGTGCAATAGAGATCCCAGCCTACTCTAATTTGGTACCAAGTTTTAACGTTTCCAAATCAATAAAAGCTACAACTTACAAACTCGGATATAACCGAAGAATACAAAGACCTGGATTACAACAACTTAATCCGAACGTAAACTTGGTAAACCCACTAAGCATAAGTTACGGAAATTCTAGCCTAAATCCAGAATTGACCGATAACGTAGAGTTTAGCATAAGCAAAAGTATCAAAAAATCATATTTGACTGTCTCGCTTTTCGCTCGCCAATCTAACAATTCTATCACTAGAGTTAGCTTCGCATCAGACTCCATCCCGGGTGCTATTGTAACCACTTTTGAAAACATCGGAAAAGAACAAACATTGGGCACTAACGTATTTGGTAACGTAATTTTATCATCCAACTGGACACTAAATGGAGGCGTAGATATGTACTACAGATATTTAGAAGGTTTTCAAACAGGCCTAACAGGATTATCAGAGAAGGTTAGCAACGATGGTATAATTTTAAGTGGTAGATTAATGTCTAACCTGAAACTTAAGAAAGGCTGGGCTATGCAAGCTGGTGGTGGCATGAGAGGCAATAATATAAACCTTCAAGGTAGACAAGGCGGTATGGGCATGTATTCTTTGGGTGTTAGAAAGGACTTCGGCAAAAAAGCCAGCCTTGGCTTAGCAGCAGAGAACTTCTTTGGAGGTATGATAATGAGAAACTCAACAGATACACCTGTGATTTTCCAAAAATCGGTGAATTACATGTACAATTCGAACATAAAAGCTACGTTTAGCTATAAAATCGGAAATATGAGATTTGTTGCCGACAAGAAAAAAGTAAAAAATGATGATGTAAAAAGTGGTGGTGAGGAGAACTAATAATGAAGAGTAGTCAATTTTTAGTTGAAACATTGACTACTCTTTTGAAAAACATTAGTTTAGCAACCATTTCAAATAAAAATCGTAATCGTATTTAAACAATTATAATTTCTAATCTAAAATTTATTTCTAAAATGAAAAAAATCAGTCTTTTGGCAATCGCACTTTTTACAACAATTGCCGTTTCAGCCCAAAAATGGACCCTAGACAAAGCACACTCAAAATTGACTTTCACTGTGACTCACCTTTTGATGTCAGAGGTTGACGGTGTTTTCAAATCTTTCGACGCTAGCATTACTTCTTCAAAAGAAGATTTCTCTGATGCTACATTTGAGCTAACAGCAGACATGACCAAAGTAACTACCAACAACGACATGCGTGATGGTCACTTACAAAAAGAAGATATTTTTGACACTGCTAAGCACCCAACAATGACTTTCAAAAGCACTGGTATTAAAAGTGCTGGTGGCAATAAATACACATTAATGGGCAATTTGACCATGAAAGGTGTTACTAAGCCAGTTACATTGAATTTGACTAAATTAGGAACAGGTACTAACCGTCAAGGAAAGAAATTGGTAGGTTTTAAAGTTACTGGAACTATCAAAAGAACTGACTTTGGTGTAGGTGCTATGCCTGCAGCTGTAGTTGCTGAAGACGTTGAACTTACAGCAAGTGGTGAGTTTGCTTTAAACTGAGTAAGGGGTAAAAGTAGAATAGTTGATGGGCAGTCTCTCTAATGGGGAGGCTGCTTTTTTATTATAACACTTGTTGTTTGCTAGGTATAAGCTATTTATTTTTGATAAAAATTATGTAATGGCCAAGCTCTCACTTCAAAACTTTGGTAAACATTTCTCCGATGAGGCTAAACTTTGGGCTACCAAGTGTGCGGTACGTGAGTGTGATGAAGAAACAAAAGGCAGCTTTGTGGCTTTTGTAGATCAAGGTGAACAATCTTTCGATGTTGGAGTAGCCCTCAATGCGAAACAAGAAATACTATCCACCATTTGTGATTGCCCGAAGGGCGACAGTCTGTGTGCCCATAAATTTGCCTTACTTTCTCATATTTCGAATAATGCAAAAGTGGCCCCGCCACAGCTGGCAAAAAATAAAATTTCTCCATTAGAGCGAGTTTTTTCAGAAATAAGTCATGAAGAACTTAAGACTTGGCTACTAAAAGCATTTGAAAAAGACAAAGCCTTGCAGGCCGAATTCATCCAAGATTTTACTCCTGTCGAGCAAAAGCTTTTGACGCAGCAAGAACTCGAAAAAAAACTCAAAGAGCTACTTAAAGCTGTAATCGGAAGCAAAAAGAAAGTCGAAACTCCAGATTTCAAAAAAGCCATGTCGCTTTGGGAAAATTTCGCAATGAATCATGTAAAAATCTATCTCAATAAACCCACGCTCAATCTTCACTTCGAACAACTTGACCTGTTGTATAAAGCCATGTCTAGCCAGGTGTCTATACTGATGACCAAAAGCTACACGAGCTATTTTAATATTCAGAAAAAAATAGAGGCACAAATAGCATTAACAATCAACGGCTTACCAACCGAAGAAGAGTTCACATTGGCAGTAGAGATACTTGCATTTCATTTGGTCACCTCTCAAGGCTTTGATTCCGCCATGTTAAAGATTTTGCTCAGAATTTTTGAAAAAGCAAGCGAAAGAGGCAAAATACAAATCACCGATTTGATATTAGAGCAATACAAAAAGTTTCATGTCAATACCAAATTTGGAGACAAATACTTCACACATGTGGCCTACATGATGGTAGATACCACTCAGGCATTTGACAAATATGAAGACTATTTACTACCCATAAGCTACGACAACGACTTCAACGTAGATTTGATAGGTAAACTAGTAGAGCATAAAAAATTTGAGAAGGCCATCGAACTTTGTAATGTCATAGTCAGAAATAACTATTATGCGGAGTATAACTTTCCTTATTGGGCCTTCCTAAAAAAGTTGTATATACTCACAAAACAACCAGAGAAGTCGCGTGAAATAAAGAAACAAATGGTGCCATTTACAGGCAATTTTGAGGATTTTTTGGAAGTTTATGAAAGCATAGAAGACGAAGGCGAAAAGAAAAGCTATCGAGTGAACCTTCTAACCAAATTCAGGTCACATTCGCAAGTTGGCAATTTCACTACTACGGATTTGTTCTGCATCAAACTGGCAGGATACGAGAAAAACTATAACAAACTCATAGAATATCTGGTAGACTACCGACACATACAATTCTATATGCCATATTTGGAAGAAATGTTGTATCAGAACAAAAAGAAAACCTTTCTTAATATTATCAATTACTTCAAATATACAACGGCTGGATTAAAACCAGAGTTATTCAAAGCAGAGAAAGAATGTTATTTACCAGTATACCAATTACTTTGCAAATTCTTTCCCGAAGACGAACTGACTATTTTTCTCAGACATCACCTGCCGTCTCACCAAAAAATATCACCTGATTCTTTGGTGTATTTTATATCCAAAAACCTGATTTAGAATCAATTGCAGCCACCAACCTCGGCCCTAAAAACCGTACCTTGGTCGGCCAGAAAGCCTTGATTGAGCTCAATTGAACGTGCATTATAAGTGGCCCTAGTGCCTGTCCCTGTTACCAAATTGGTGGCCGTAATCTTGCCTCCCACCCCACTGGCCGCAGTTTTGGCTACATTCCCGGACGAAATATTGTCTGCTGGGTTTACGAGCGTGAGGGTTGTAGAACATGGGTTGGCAATAATGGTAACTGGTTTAGAATTGTTGCTAAACAACAAACAGTTTCCTAATCCATAGGCCTGTTCTATTGAATTTCCAATCAAAGTGTTGGTATTAAATCCATTGGCATACATCAATCCATAAATCCTGTAAGTTCCGGCAGAAGTTCCCATGAAATTAGATGATGGTGATACATCTGTTATAAGATTTGTACTTTGGTTTACTGCTGTGTAGGTGTAAGAGAAACCTGGGGGGTCTGAAAGTACTTCGTAAACATCTCCTGAGCCAGAAATTGACAAAGTTATGTTATTTGGGCCATATAAAGGATTAATCAAAATGTAATATGTTTGGCATTCATTTAGTTGCATAGAGCGGCTTGAGACCCAGCCAATATTTCCATAGGAATTACTTCCGATGAAGTTGGAGCAATTATAAGCATTGTTGCTAAATACACTAAATGGCTGAAAATCTGAACCATTATCGCCATCGGCACGTATGCTATAGGAACCGGCTTTAGAAACTCGGAATGTAAATAATATGGATGACCTGTTACCTGGATTTTGACAGGTAGTAAAACTATTGCTTGTGTAATTTACCAAAGGCCTACTGGAAGTTGGGCTTGCAACCAAAATTTTAGTGTTATTGAGAATTAAGTTTCCAGTTACCCTTGACATTCCCAAATTCAAAGTTAAATTCCCCTGCTGAGCCGAAACAGGCGTTTCTGAACAAATAAAAGAACCCTTGACAAGGCATGTTGATGTTATGTTGAAATTAACGTCAGAAGCATCAAAAAATTCAGCAGTCGTACTGTTATTGCTGGCTACAATAATTCTGGCTGTTGAGCTCGCAGGTACATTGGAGGGACTGGTAACTGACTGACTGCCATCGTTAGGTGTCGAAGCTGATAACGTAAATGGAAACGAGCCTCCACCATCAATAGAAAGCAAAATTTTCACATTCGGACTTAGTAAATTGGTACTGTTAACTGCCCAAGTAATTGTATGTGATGCACCAGCTGCTAATGAAACAGCAGTATTAGGCGATGTAACCGATAGCGGGCCTCTGCTTGCATCAACAGTTACTACCACAGCGTCACAATGTACACCTCCTCCACCATTTTTACTATCCCTTGCCGTAAGCCTGAAATTCAAGGCCCGACTTACATTTGGCAAATCCTCGCCTTCTTCATCCGCAGGATTATTAACATTATTTAATACAAAACTCATGTTTGGAAATATTCTCTCTCCAGAAGTAGACTGTTTACTTCGGAAAAGCGGGGCAGTCGAACTATTAACAGCACTAATTCCTGTCGAATTAGCCGTATGACCAATCCTAGAGGTGTCCGAGACTGCTGCATTGTCAAGCTGTTCCCAAGTATATGTCAAAGGATCATTATTTGCATCAGTAGCTGTTCCTTTAAGCTTAAAAGGTGTGTTTCTTGGTATTGTAAAATCTGAACCTGCATTAGCAATTGGGGCCGTATTTCCAGTTGCACCAATGGTACCACAAGTACCTCCTTTATTAGTAGCCGTATTTACTACATATAAGGACATCCTTTCCAAAGAATTGGTATGAAAATAGCCGGTAGGTGAGCCGGATAAATCAAACTTTGGTAAAAAACAAGTACCAAAATAAGACATGATAGTGCTGCCACTTCCGGGCTCAAAAGCAGTGGTGGCTGACCTATTTCCAATACTGCAATTACCTGAACTCGCACCATTGAAGGTATGTGGAGCATCAAACTGATGACCCAATTCATGAGCAAAAAGCAAAATACCATTGGCGGTGGTACTGCCTGACCAACCTCGTCCTTTATTGCTGGTATTACAAACAACTCCTAAACTTGCCACTCCACCACCTGAATTGTGTAAACAGTGACCCAAATCATAATTGCCATTTCCAAATCGAGAATTTAACTCTGTTTGAACAGTTGTGAGGTTTTGATAATATCCGCCTACTCCATTAACGGGAAACGTGGCCTCTGTTTTTCTATAAAAAAAATTACCATTAGATGGATTATTAGGCGAAACTAAGGTCATTCTTACTGCCAATTCTTTCTCATATAAAGCATTCAGGTTGTTAACAATGGCTACAATCTCGTCATTTACTCCTGCATCATCTATAAAGTCTGCATAAAACTCATTCGTTACTATTAAAGCCAATCGGTATGTTTTTAGCGTGCTGCCATAGCTGTAGTTCAGTATTCCTCTTGTTTCACCTACTCTTCCATTTTTTATTTGCCCTTCTATTACATTATCGCATGGTTGCGGGCTTTTTTTCTGCTCATACACTTGATAATCATTACTCAGCAATGAACCCGTGGCTTTTTCTACAATAATCGTACGGCCATTATCCAATATACTGGCCATCAATTTATCTTTACTCAGTGTAACTCTACAGGTCACCATTGGATCACCTACCCTCTCTCCATAATAAGTTTTGATGTCTGTTTTAGAGCCTTCAGGAACGATGAAGTACTCCACCATTCTAAAATCGGCATTTTGACCATCCAACATCGGCAAGTTTACGATAACCTCAGATTTACCAACATTACCAATACCCAATACATTTTCAGTTTTTGAAATTCGAAGTTTTTGAGATAAGCCTGCAAAATCTAAAGTAACTTTTTGGGGCGTACTTTGAGAAAATGACGCAAAAGCACATAGCATCAGCAGGATACTCAAGGTATTTTTTTTCATGGAGAAGTTTATATTAGGAAAACCAATAATCGTTGGAAAGTTAATAAATTCATTTAAAAAATTAAAATATTCTCAAACAATTAGGTGGTAACACATCATTTTATCCAGATTTTTCCTTTTTGCTTTATCCTTTAATTTTACACAACCTCACCACCACGCTTTTACTAGTGGGGGTTTGGCTGCCATCAGCCCTTGACTGGAGTGGAATCAACACATTCGCTTCGGGAAAATAAGTCGCCAGACAGCCTTTTGGAATATTATAAGGCACTACAATGAAACTCTGTGCCACACGTTGATTACCACCAAATTCATTTATGATATCTACTTTATCATAGTTTTTATAGTTTTCTTTAAACATATCGTTGGGATTCATAAAAACTATTCGGCGTTCGTTAAAAATCCCTCTATATCTGTCATCTAAGCCGTATACTGTAGTATTAAATTGGTCATGACTTCGTATGGTCATCATCAAGTACTCGCCTTTTTTTACTTCTATTTTTTCCCATGAATTTACTGTAAATTTGGCCTTTCCAGTAGAAGTTTTAAAATTACCTTCCCTTGGACCATTGGGCAAATAAAACCCACCGCCCTCATTCACTTTTTGCTCATAATCTTTAAATCCTTCGATAGTTTTAGCGATATCTTCCCGGATCAAAGCATAGTTTTCTGAATATTCAAGCCACTTTATGTGGTGTTTATTTCCCAAAACTGCGTGAGCTAGATGAGCAACAATGGCTGGTTCTGACATCATAGCCTCAGAAAGCGGCTCCAAAACACCCTTCGATTTCTGCACAACTCCCATAGAATTTTCGGTAGTAACAAACTGCTGTCCCGACTTTTGCAAATCTTTGTCGGTCCTTCCCAAACAGGGCAAAATCAAAGCGGTTTTACCGTGAATCAAATGACTGCGGTTAAGTTTGGTAGAAACCTGCACAGTTAGCTTGCAATTTCGTAGAGCTTGTGCTGTATATTCTGTATCTGGTGAAGCCGAAAGAAAATTACCTCCCAAAGCAAAAAACACCTTGGCTTTTTGCTCATGCATAGCTTCAATCGCCTCCACAACATCGTAGCCATGTTGTTGAGGTGGTGTAAATCTAAAATTCTTTTCGATGGCCGAGTTAAAAGCCGCTGAAGGCTTGTGCATGATGCCCACGGTGCGGTCGCCCTGCACGTTGCTGTGCCCACGCACAGGACAAGTGCCTGCTCCTTCTTTACCGATAGCCCCTCGTAAAAGCAAAAGATTCACAACTTCCTGAATGGTGGCTACTGAATTTTTATGTTGTGTAAGCCCCATCGCCCAACAGACAATTATTTTAGAATTGTTGGCCAAAAGCTGCACAAATTCGTGAAATTGCACATTAGAAATACCTGCATCAGCTAGAAGCTGTTCAATATTTTCCTGCTTTAATTTTTGCAAAAACTCATGATAATCAGAGGTGTTATTTTGAATAAATTCATTATCTACAGACTTCTGATCCACCAATTGCTTGCAAATTGCCTTCAGTAAGGCCAAATCGCCATTAATTCTGATTTGGAGATACAAGTCGGTTAAGCTGGTACCTTTTCCGAATAAACCTTCCATGGTTTGTGGATTTTTAAAACCCAGAAGACCCGTTTCAAACAGTGGATTGATGGCCACAATCTTGGCACCATTTTTCTTGGCTTTCTCGAGTGAAGTGAGCATTCTCGGGTGATTGGTGCCGGGATTTTGACCCATAATCACGATCACCTCCGCCTTTTCGAAATCATGAAGTGTAACCGAGCCTTTGCCCAAACCCAAGGTTTCTGTAAGAGCCACGCCGCTCGACTCATGACACATGTTGGAGCAGTCTGGGAGATTATTGGTACCAAAAGCCCTGATAAACAATTGATAAAGAAAAGCAGCCTCGTTGCTAGAGCGACCAGAAGTATAAAAAATAGCTTCATCCGGACTGGCCAAGGCATTCAACTCTTTTGCAATCAAGCCAAATGCTTCATCCCAAGATATCTTTTCATAATGTGTTTGGCCTTCTCGTATAACCATCGGATGAGTCAGACGCCCTTGCTGACCAAGCCAATAATCCGATTTGGCAGCCATTTCGGCCACCGAATATCTTTGAAAAAAAACTGGGGTGGCTTTTCTTGTAGTAGCTTCATCGGCAATGGCCTTGGCTCCATTTTCACAATATTCTCCCAAACCCGACCGGTGTTCATCTGGATCGGGCCATGCACAACTTGGACAGTCTATTCCTCCTTTTTGATTGAGATTCAGAAGAGTCTTCACTCCTCTACGCACTGGCATGGCTCCAAAAACATGTTTGACGCTTGATAATATAGCGGGCCAACCAACAGCCATCTGTGACGTGTCAAGTTCTTGCTTTAAACCAGTAAAATCTTTTGGTGGTTGGGCTGAAGTCATATTTAAGGTATTTGAACCAAAAATAAGCTTTTGTTTTGAAAAGGATTAAAAAATCACGGACACTTTTTCACCAACACTTTTTCATCTTTTCGATAGTTGTATATTCCCAAATGAGTACCATCCGTTTTTTTAGTTATCTCTACTATTAATAAATCCTGATTTTGTGTGAATCTGAAATTAGCGGTATAAGTATATTTTGCGGGATCATAGTCTTCAGGAATATTGCCAAACTGCTGAATGTAAGTCCCCTCCCTTAAAAAAACTGCAGTGTTTTCATTTGAAATATCTTGATTTATCTCTGCAATTCCGCATGTAAAATTAAAGATTGCCTTTTCGGTGTTGATCATCAAGTCAGTATTTTCATTTTCGTTTCCCCAAATTCCAGAAAGTTTCACCGCACTGATTGTATTTTGAGAACACGAACCCAAACTTAGGAAAACCAACAGAATAAAATATTTCATAAAAATTTCTTTATACTAAATTAGGACTCCAAATTAGAGATAAAAGTTGGAGCAAAATATTTTTCAAAAAAACTAACGAAATAGTTGCAAAACTAAAATAATAGTTTTAAGTTTGGTTAAACAAAAATATCTAGTGATGAATTTAAAAGAATTAACCAAAGCCGAAGAAGAAATAATGCAAGTACTGTGGCAGCAAGGAAGTGCCTTTGTAAAGGACGTTTTAGAAGTGTTGCCTGAACCAAAACCTGCCTACAATACAGTTTCTACCATTATCAGAATACTTGAAACCAAGGGATTCGTAAAACATATTGCCTATGGAAAAACCCACCAGTATTATCCCGCAGTGACCAAAGAAGACTACCGAGCGTTTGTGACCAACAAGCTTCGAGCTGGTTATTTCGACAATTCCGCCCGTGCTATGATGTCGTTTTTTATGGAAAACGAACAAATAGACCTCAAAGAAGCTGATGAAATTTTGAAAATGATAGAAGAAATGAAAAAACGGCAATAATTATGGAAAAGCTAATCCCGTTCGTCCAAATCAACTTATTTTTAGTGGTTTTTTATGCCATTTACTGGTTGTTTCTCCGCAAAGAAACCTTCCATCAGGTCAACAGGTTTTACCTGATTGGCAGCAGTGTCATTTCCGTATTACTACCATTTGCCGACCTCAGTTCAGTGAAAACCTGGGCTCTGGCTGGGCAAATTCAAAGCCTAATTTATGAATATGACCTACCTGAGTTGGTGGTCTCCCAAAACACGCAACATAAACTCAACTGGGTGCTGATTATCAGCATTCTGTACCTCACTATTGTCGCTTTTTTATTTTTAAAATTGGCGTTTGGTGTGGCCAGAGCTTATGCCATCATTCAGTCGCCAAGTTTTAATGAAAGCAATGCATTTTCGTTTTTTGGAGTAATTAAAATTGATAAAAAACTTCCTCATTTCCGGACTATACGGGCTCATGAACGGGTGCATACCATCCAGTTGCATTTCCTCGATTTGTTCTTCTTTGAGTTACTCACTACGGTATTTTGGTGCAATCCGGTGGTTTATCTTTATAGAGCCACCATCAAAAACCTTCATGAGTTTTTGGCCGACGAAGAAGCCAGCCGCACATTGCCTACTGTGGCCGACTACGCCACACTTTTGCTCAGCAAACAATTCAAAATAGCCCCTGAGCATCTTTTTGTTCAGCAATTTCATAAAAAATCGACCTTGAAAATAAGGATTCAGATGCTCTTGAAAGGAAAATCGAACAATTGGGCGATCTTGAAATATGGTGTGGTGGCTCCTATCCTATTCTTGGCCGTTTTGGTCAGTTCGGTTTCATGTTCGGATGTAACCATTGACAAACCAGTGACCATTGACATTTTAGAGAGTGCTAAGGTAGTCGCACCTCCTCCTCCGCCGCCGCCACCTATTGCAAGACTTTCAAGCTCAGAAAATGTTGGATCTAAACCAATCTTCACCGCTGTGGAACAGAGTCCTGAATTTTTTGGAGGGCAGACGGAAATGTACAAATATTTGGGTCAAAACATCCAATATCCTGCAGACGCTCAGAGAGCTAATGTTTCGGGAAAAGTATTTGTAAAGTTTATTGTGGAGGATGATGGAAGCATAGGTAACGTAGAAGTCATGAAAGGAATAGGCTTTGGCTGCGATGAAGAAGCCATAAGGGTAGTAAAAAGCATGCCTCGTTGGAAACCAGGGGTTCAAAACGGCAAAAATGTGAGAGTATACTACAACATGCCGATTGTCTACAGACTCGATTAAGCTATCAATATGGAATTACTCGCCTATATTCTGAAAGCCAATCTGTTTTTGGTCATTTTCTATGGTTTCTATTTTGTTTTTTTCAGAAAAGAAACTTTCCACAAGGCCAACCGATATTTTTTGGTTGCGGGAGCTATGCTTGCTTTGGTTTTGCCATTTGTGAAGTCTAGCAAAATGCAAAAACCCGAATTAGTTTCAGCTGAAATACAGGCTTTAGCCAATGATTTGTACTTCCAGAGCGAAGAATTGGTTGTAAGCCCAATTGTTGAAACTTACAGCTATCTTGACATTTTTCAATGGCTCTATTTGGTAGGTTTGATTGTGACAGGATTGGTATTTTTGGTTAAAATTTTGAAAACATTTTTTTGGTTAAAATCAAATAAAAACGCAAATGGAACGGCTTTTTCTTTTCTTGGTAAAATATTTATTGATAATCACTTAGAGCTAAGGTCCGTTATATTTCGACACGAAGATATTCATGTAAAGCAAAAGCATTTTTTGGACTTGATATTCTTTGAAATGCTGCAGATAATCTTTTGGTTTAATCCTGTTATCTATTTCTATAAAAAGTCTATCGCTATTATTCATGAGTTTTTAGCTGACGAGGAAGCCAGTAAAATTGCCCAAGACAAAATAGCCTATGCCAGTCTTTTGGTAAGCAAACAGTTTAGTATTCAACCTGCTACTGTATTCACCCAACATTTTTTTAATCATTCAACACTTAAATCTCGAATTATCATGTTATCAAAAAATCCTTCTAAAAAAACAGCCCTACTGAAATTTGGCCTGCTGGCACCAGCCTTCTTTGTGATGTTGGCTATTAGTTCGTTTACAATTGTGGATAACCCAAAATTGGAGAATGTATTGACCAAATTGGAGGAACAACCTTTAAAAGTGGAGGAAATTACCCACATTGATTCGCCAAAATCTGAAATTAAATCGGATACTACAAAACCATCACAAATTGAGGAAATATTTACGACTGTTGACCAAAATCCAGAATATCCAGGAGGGATGTCGGCCATGTACAGATATTTAGGTCAAAATATTATTTATCCAGGAAAAGCACAAAAAGCCAATATTCAAGGTAAAGTACATGTAAAATTCGTCATAAAATCCGATGGTAAAATTGACAATATCAACATAGTAAAAAGCGTCAGTCCTGAACTTGATAATGAAGCCATGAGAGTAGTTCAAAATATGCCCGATTGGCACCCAGCAATTCAGAATGGCAAATCTGTTTCTGTTTATTATAATTTGCCCATTTCTTTCAAGCTGGAGGAAAGAGAAAGAAAAGAACTTGAAGGTAAAGAACTTGTGGTAGTTGGATACTCACCTGAAGAAACTTCTCAACAATCTGTTGAATCCAAAAAACCTTCCATGATTGGTTTGAATAGAGACAATAAAACAGAAGCCCAAATCCAATTTAAAGGCAACACCACTTATTCAGAAAAAGGGTTGATTTTCGTAAATGATATAGAAATACTGGATAAGAAAATGGACTTCATTAGCCCAAATTCAATTGAAAGTGTAAGTGTACTTAGAAGCGAAGAAGCAATAAAAGCATATGGCCCAAGAGCCAAAGACGGTGTTATTTTGATAAAAACCAAAACCAATTTTATCAAAACTAATGAGAAGAAATAGGTTCTTATTGGTAGTCTATTTCTGTTTCATGACAACCTTATGTTTTGGAAATGAGGTTGTTTCTGATACCCTTAAAAATCCCAAAGACCACCCCAATGATATTATTTTTATAAGCGTGGTTGATAAATGGCCAGAATACATTGGCGGACAAAAAGAAATGTACAAATTCATATCTGAAAACGTTAACCAAGCCGTAGCCACCAAAAAAGGAATGGTAAACCTGAGATTTGTGATAGAAAAAGACGGCTCTATCGGCGATGTAGAAATTTTGCGTAGTTTATGCCCAACCTGTGATGAAGAAGCCAAAAGAGTAATAAAACTAATGCCCAAATGGAAACCTGGACAAGTGAATTATAGACATGTCCGTTGCTATTACCACATGCCGATTGTGTTTAAATAAAAAAGCAGATTAGAAGTTTTGATGTTTCTAATCTGCTCCAAATAAAATCTAAATAAAATAAAATCAACTCGACTTCTTAATAAACTTCGTCAAAATCACAATCTGTGTTCCGTTTACTTTTCCCTCGATGTGCTCAGGATTGTCATCTACCAATCGGATGTTTCGAACTGCGGTTCCACGCTTGGCGGTGAAGGTCGTGCCTTTTACGTTGAGGTCTTTGGTCAAAACTACGGTGTCGCCATCGGCCAATAATGCTCCGTTGCTGTCTTTGTGAACGGGATCGCCTTCTCCTTCCGGCTGATCTGCACCAGCTTGGGCCCAAGCCAGGGTTTCATCTTCGAGGTAGAGCATTTCCAGCAAATCCCCTGGCCAACCTTCAGATTTTAGTCTATCCAACATTCTCCAAGCCAACACTTTTACGGCCGGTACTTCGCTCCACATGCTGTCGTTCAAGCATCTCCAAAAATTGGGATCCGTAGCGTTTTTGTCCACTATTTGCTCAATACAGGTTTCGCTGATATAAGCAAAAGAATCGTTTGAGTCGTTTGGAGCGTGGCTCACTTCGTATATCTGTAGGTTGTCTGATGATCCAGACAATTCACAAACGCCACCACTGCGTTCTATAATTTCTTTTTCGTTCATTCTTTAATTTTATAATTCACCGCAATCTACACCTTTTATAATCAAAAAGAATTCTAAAAATGTAAACCATTAATAGAGAAACACTTAACAAGACTTACTTTTCTGTGTTGTATAGTGAACAAAAAAAATCCGTAAAAATCAGCGTTGCTTGCATCGGCGTCATCAGCGTGCCAATGAACGACAATGCTTAATTAAACAAAGGCATTTTATGTATCAAATAAAGCTTGGCACAGGCCCGAGCATCAGAAAGGGCATTGTGGTGGTCGAGGGGAATATCGTATCTGGCACAACAAGCAGCAAGATTCACTTTAAAATTACCTTTCTTCCTAAAAATCTTTACTGTACACTCCCAACGCGATTTAATCTGTAGGTCAGAATAATTAAGCCCGTAAGATTCCATGGTGTGATACAACACATTTCGGTCGAAAGATTCGTTATGGGCCACCACCATTTTGCCTTGCATGAGTTGCTTTATTTTAGGATAAACCTCATCAAAAGTCGGTGCTAAAAAGGTATCTTTGGCTGTAATGCCATGTACTTTGGTGTTGTGGTACATGTATTCGTTGCCCGGAGGTTGAATGAGCGTATAAAATTCCTCCACAATTTCCTCGTTTTTGACATGCACAATACCCACCGCACAAGCGGAGTCTTTGTGCCAAGTGGCGGTCTCAAAATCTATCGCTACAAATTCCAAATTCCTCGTTATATTTTTTTCCCGCTAAGTCGCCTAGACGCTAGGGGTTCTTTTATTCAAAATTTATTTCTCTCAAAGCCCCAGAGTCGCAAAGAAAAGTTATTTTTTCATTGAACGAAGCGAAAACTCTGTGAAACTCAAAAACGCAAAGTATGTAAACAAAAAAACTCAGTGAAACTCTGTGTCAAAAATAACAACTCAATACCCCAACTTCTTCTCCCACTGATACGCCAATCTGCTTTTTTCCACATATCCCGACTCCAATTCTTTCGCCAATCTCGGGTGCAAATTCCCACGAGAAGTCAAATGCCACTGCCCGCAATCCTCACATTGATAGACCGTTACCGACGAATTCTGCACAAAGCGTATCCGAGCCTCTATCAAGGCATCCAGAGCTAGGTTTTCGGTCAAGTAAGATCTTTTGTTACAGTTTGGCATATTGGCATTACGTTTGTGTCTTCGACTCCGCTCAGACACCGAAACTTTAAAAGTTTATCAAAAATAAATAATTCCTTTTTGATTCACTGTTGCACTGCTAAAAAACTTAATTTTGACCATGGAAGTTTCATTGAACAAATATTACAAAACCGCCACGATATTATCTTGGTTTACCATTGTTTATAACCTCTTGGAGGGTGCAGTCAGTACCTATTTTGGTTATGAAGAAGAAACACTCTCGCTCTTCGGCTTTGGAGTGGACAGTTTCATAGAGATGATTTCGAGCATAGGCATATTGGTGATGGTTCGTAGAATAGAGCAAAATCCCAGCAGCCACACCTCCGAATTTGAGAAAAAAGCATTGCGAATTACGGGTTATTGTTTGTATGCCTTGGCCATACTTTTGGTACTGACCGCCGCACTGAGCATTTACGAAAAACACGAACCAAAAAACACCGTTCCGGGCGTAGTTATTGCCAGCATTTCTATTGGCTTTATGTGGTATTTGATACAGCAAAAAATAAAAGTAGGGAAAGCCCTACAGTCCGACGCCATCATTTCAGACGCCAACTGTGCCAAAGTGTGCATGTACATGTCCATGGTGCTGCTCGGCTCCAGTTTTGTATACTACCTCACTTCATTTGCCTACATAGATGCCCTCGGAGCCCTCGGCATAGCCTATTTCTCCTACACCGAAGGCAAAGAATCGCTTGAAAAAGCGGCTGGGGTGCATGAGTGTGGGTGTCATTGAGGGGAAAAATATCTTTTAAGACAAAATTCCAAAAGCACTAGTCTTTCCCAAAAGGATAATTAAGTTATTGCCTGATAGTTCTTACCGGATAATAAATTCTTTTGCTTTTAAATTTTTTTTCAGAAATTGGTTTACATAGAGTCTTCTACATTTAGGCAGCATGGCTTCCAAATATTTAAATCATTGTCAAGTAAGATTTTTAGAAAGTTTATAGTAATTTCGTATGGATTAAGTCCTTAAACACTCCGGGTAACTTGTGAAGATAAGATAAAATACTAAATAAAGCCATAGCTAATTTTCATACTTTTAGCTCGAATAAAAACACCTACAACGCTTATGAACTTTAAAATACTCATTCTTCTTCTTTTAACTAGCATGACCACCGCAAATGCAAAAGGCTTTGACTGCTTGGTAATTACCAACAACGGAGATTCGCTCAAATTAAGATTGGACATACCTTATTTTCTTTTATTGGATAGGCCCAAAATTGGCGAAATCGAAGATAAAATACGAGTTTTGGACAATGATTCAATAAAAAAAATAACTGTCAAGGAGGTTAAAAGTGTATCTTTTATTGACAAAGGTGAAGTCTATCACTTGGTTCCGAAGTGTTTCGCTGATGCTTATATTTCGAAAAGTTGCTTCTTTGTCAGGCTATTAGTTGACGGTGATTTGCAGCTTATATACTATTCTTTGAAAGTTCGAGAATTTAAAAAACCACCTACATATCCAGAATACATCCGTTACCAGAGAGAGAATGGAGATTTCCAGGTATTTCCTCTATTCTTTAATAAAACAGTAAAATCTATAGAGCAACTTAAAAAAGTTTTAGGAGATTGTCCTATGTTAATCGAAAAATTAGAAAAGGGCGAGATTCCATTAGATGACCATATAAAAATAGCTAAGGAATATAATAGTCTTTGCAAACAAAGATAGTTTAAAGACTTATCAAATCCTCAGTTCTTCCAGATTGTTCCGAAGGACAATCTCGAAGCCAGACATTAAGGATTTGGAATCCGATATTGGATTCATTGACACATTTTTTTTTAACCCAAGCAAAAACACAAACACTCACCTAAACCCCATCACTATGCCCTTCTGGATTATTTCATTTGCCATTTGGTTTTTCAATATTCGTAAAAAGAAATTCTATCCGCCCAGAGCCAAGTTTTTTGGGGATTGGCGGTTATGTTTTTGCCGTTTATCGGTTGGATAGCTTTCTATTCTTACGGCAAAAAAGAACATATTTTGGAAGGTGAATTATTTGATTATTCTGAAAATCTTCCGCTGAATGAACGTTAATAAGATTTAACAAATTTCCAAATCTAAGTTTTAGATCGCTTGGTAAATACATATTCATTTCAGCTTAACATATCTAAAATATAGGCAAATAGCCACCATAGTTCTCTTATGTTGCCATGTGTTAATTTTTAACTCCATAAACACATTATTCCATATTCCAATCACCATTAATGTTATAATAATCAATTACTTATAATATTTTGACCCCGCTCAATAACTCATATTTTAACCAATGATATTCTACCAGAACGCCAGTTAACTTGTAATAAAATTAAAAGTCTAATTAATTTTTGTTTACATAAATATATAATCTGTATTTTAGCTAAATATTCAACTTTGTATGTATTCAGTATAATATATGATTATTACCATTTTTCCATTTTGATTTTCATGAGTAAGGCAGTTCAATTTTCTTTTTTGGTTATCATAGTAACTTCAGCCTTAATTCTTGTTTATGCGATTTTAAAAAAATCATTTTCTAAAAATCGTACCATTTATCTTAATAATCTTGAAGATTTATCGACTCATTACTATCGTTATTTGTTATACTTCTGGGGCGTTGGGATTTTTATTCCTTTCAGTGAGTTTTATGTCGAGTTATTCGCAATCAGGGCCGAAAGCGAATTATCCATAAACATATTTGTAGGTTTATGCTGCCTTAGCATTGCATTTTTGAGTGATTATTATGCCGGTTTAAGAAAAAATTTATATCGATTATTTTTACTGTTTTTTTCCATTTATAATGTTATAATCCTCTACAACATTGCCACCAATAAAGAGCTAGATTATCTCAATTTGACTGAGTTTATTTTAGTAAACATGATATCGTATTATGTTTTCTATAAACTTAAGTACTTTTATTTTTACAGTATTACTTGCCTAGCAGTACTCATAGCATTTTTACTATCCAATACCATTTCCACGAAAGAATTCATCATTTATTTTAACGGTGTATTCATTGCCTTTATCATCAACTTTATAATCCATCATGTAGATTTAAATATTAAAGAAAACTTATTCTTTGCCTATAATTATTTTAACAAGGGCAATCAATTCATTATTGGGGTAAATCGAGAAGGAAAAGTAACTTTTGCGAGTAAAAACATCGATGATGTTTTTGGGCTTAGGTCTAATGATTTCATTGATAAAAGTTGGCATTTAGAAGTTAAAAGCAAATTGGGGTTCGAAGAAAATGAAGATAATTCAACAATAAAAGTAAAGCTACCCGATGGTTCATTAAAAATAATAGAATGGCAGGAGGATACTTTAAATCGAGACTTGGTCTTAAAAATTGGTCGAGATATTACAGAATTTAAAAGGTCTGAAACCCAAATTACCCTCTCAAATAATAGGCTTAACAGCTTAATATCCAATATAGGTGATTTGGTATTTGTTATAAATTTAGATAAAGTTTTTACTGAATACTATCAAAGTGAAAACGATGAAGACTTGTTGATGCCTCCGTCGTTTTTCTTAGGAAAAAAAATTAACGAAATTGGATTCCCTGATGAAGCCCTTCATACTATAACTAATGCCATTGAGGAAACTAAAAAGACCAATAAAAAGCATTATGTCGAGTATTATTTGCCTTCAGAGATCGGGAATATATGGTTTGGTGTGATAGTTTCACCACTTTGCGATGATTCAGGCCAAATCAAAGAGATTATATGTATTGCTCGAAATATTACAGAAAATAAAAATGATAATTTAGAACTCAAAAAGACAAAAGATGTTCTTGAACAAACCAGTCAAGTGGCCCGCATGGGCGGATGGGAGTATGACCTTATAAAGCAAAAGATATTTTCGTCAAAGATTACTAAAGAAATCTTTGAGGTATCCCCTGACCACCAATCAAGTTTTGAGCAAGTCATTAATTATTTTGAAGAAGGGAATTACCGAAATTTACTGTTGCAATCTTTAGGCAGATGTATTAACGAAGGAATTCCTTATGACTTAGAGCTACCAATTATTACCGCAAAAGGCAATAGACTTTGGGTAAGAGCAAAAGGTGCATCAGATTTTAAAAATGGTGTTTGTACTCGAGTTATCGGCTTTGTACAAGATATAGATTTGCAAGTCAAAGCTAAATTAGCCTTAGAAAAAAGTGAAGAAAAGTTTAGATATATCAGTGAGAATATTTCAGATGTCGTAGTTGTTTTTGAAGGTAAAAAAGTCACGTATGTATCTCCTACACATCAACAACAATTCGGATACACAACCGAAGAGGCAATTGCCATCGCCGAAAATAATATATTCGATTTATTCCATCCCGATTACCATGAATATCTTGATAACATCTATGGTGAGGCCATCAAGAATAAGACCCCAAAACTTACTTATGTTACGCGTTTTTTACACAAAAATGGCACATACATATGGAGAGAAGACTCCGTTAGTCTTATTTACGATGAACATGGAAGAAATACAATTAGACTTGTTACTGGAAGGAACATTGAGGAAAGAAAGAAAAAAGAACTGGAAGAATCCCGGCGTAAAGATTTAATACTGAATCAGAATAAGATTCTAATTAAACTTTCTAAATCAAGATTGTACGATGGTAATTTTTGGAATGAGGGTTTATTTAAAATCACTGAAGCAGCTGCAAAAGGTATTGATGTAGGAAGAGTGAGTTTTTGGCTTTTCGAACAAAATAAAATCGAATGTAAGGATTTATTTTTAAAAGAGAGTAATACCCATAGCATTTCAGAAAGCATCTTTGAAAAAGATTACCCTAAATATTTTAAAGGACTACGAGGCGAAATAGCGATTATTGCCCCTGATGCCTCTAAACATCCATATACCAAAGAATTCGCGAATGAATACCTCAAATCTGCCAATATAAGGTCCATGCTCGATTTGCCAATTAGTATTGGCGGAGAATTGGTTGGTGTTATTTGTTGGGAAAATCAACATGAAATCAAGCATTGGACAGATGGGGATGTCTCATTTGCAAAATCAATTGCAGATTTTATTTCCTTAGAAATTGAAGCCTATAAAAGATTCAAAGCAGAAAATGAATTGAAACGAACAAAAGAGGTTTTGGAGCAAACTAGCCAAGTGGCAAAAGTCGGTGCTTGGGAGATAGATGTTGAAAACCATAAAGTCTTTTTTTCAGATATAAATAAAATAACTCTTGAGACTCCTCCGGATTTTGAATTGAATTTAGAAAGTGCATTGACATTTTTTAAAGAGGGCAAAGACAGAGATTTGGTTTTTGATTCATTTACAATGTGTTTTAAAAAGGGTATATCTTTTGACATTGAAGTTGAAATTATTACCTATAAGGGCAATAAACGTTGGGTAAGAGCATTGGGTCAATCAGAATATGAAAATGGTCGCAGCAAAAGACTCTATGGAACTTTTCAAGATATAAATGACCAAGTCCAACTGGTTCAGATAATCAAAGATAAAGAACAACAGTATAGTTCGCTACTTTCGAATCTTTCCAGTGTTACATTTAGGTGTCTAAATGATTCCGAAAGGACGATGATTTATATTAGTGATGTACTTGAGCAATTATCTGGATATCCCGCCGAGGATTTTATTTTGAACAAAAAACGCAGCTACCTAGATTTGATTTTTGCTGAGGATAGGAGTTTTGTAGAATTCAAATCAAAGGATAAGGTTGGAGAATACTCAATCGAATATCGAATAGTTAATAAATTGAATGAAATCGTATGGGTTAGTGAAAAAGGTAGAGGGTATTACGATGAAATGGAGAACAGAATAATACTCAATGGAATCATCTCAAATATTACCGAACGTAAACATGCTGAATTAGCTCTGGTAGAAAGTTACGAAGAGCTTAAAAACACTCAAATTCAATTAATCTCAACCCAGTTAGAACAAGAAAAATTTGTAAGCTTAGTTAAGTATTCTGGTGCCTTAATCGGAATGGCAGATTTAAAAGGGAAAGTTATATTCTTAAATGAAAAAGCCAAAGATATTTTAGGATTCAATAATCTCCTTGAAGATATGAGCTTTAGGGATTTTTACCTAGACCAAACTAAATCATTGCTTGATAATACAATTTTACCAATAGTATTTGAAAAAGGGATTTGGCATGGTGAACTAGAGTTAAATAATTTTAATAAAAAAGAAAAAATCATCACAGATTCCACCATTTTTATTATTCGTGACCCTAAAAATAAAATGCCAGTTTCCATGGCAACTATTCAAATAGATATAACTGAAAGAAAAAAAGCCGAGGCCAAATTAATTGAAAATCAAAAAGAATTACTTTACAAAAGCGAATTACTTGCTGTAGTGGCTAGGTCTACAGAAAAACTTTTAATAAGTACGAATATCGAAGAATCGCTGTCAGAAATATTTAACCTAATCGGAGATACCATAGGTGCTGATAGAATATATTATTTTGAAAACGATATCGCTAAATTCTTAACAAATCAAAAAGCCGAATGGGTTAGAGAAGGCATAATACCTCAAATTGATAATCCTGAATTACAAAATTTACCGCTAGATAGTTTTGGATTTATCACTGAAATACTTCTTCAAAATAAAGTTTTCAAAAAAATAGTATCTGAAATAGAAGACCCAGAAGTCTTTGAGCTCTTAAGTAGCCAAGGAATTCTTTCTATAATTTTATTCCCTATCACCATTAAAGATATTTTTTATGGTTTTATCGGTTTTGATGATTGTACAACTGAGCAAATATGGTCGGACGACAAAATAAACATTCTATTCTCTTTATCCACAAATGTTGCAAATGCCATAGAACGTCTAAACAATGAACATATCATAAGAGAAAGTGAGTCGAATTTCAGGCAACTAAATGAAAACCTTGAAGATGTATTCTTGCTTTATGACATGGCTGAGAATAGATACATATATGTGAGCCCTTCATGTAGCAAAGTATTTGGTTTTGATCAATCCTATTTTTATAGTCCTAATACTTATGCGGAAGATTATCTATTTGAAGACGAACAATGGATTAGAGACCAAGTATTTCAACAAATCAATATAAATAATTCATCAGAAATAGAATACAGGATAAAAACCCCTGATGGAAATCTGAAATGGATTTATATGAGATACTTTGGAATTAGAAACGAGGCCAATGAATTGGTCAGGTTTTCTGCCATATGCACTGACATTACAGAAAGAAAGAAAATTCAAAGTGAAATTAAACAGTTATCTACTGTTGCTGAAAAAATTATCAATGGGGTTTTAATTGCTGATAATACAGGCCATGTTTTATGGGCAAATCAAAGTTTCCTAGATATGATGGAAATAGATATGCCAAACTTATTAGGAAAACGGCCAACCGAATTATTCAATCCTAAATTTAAAGATCCAAATATTGAATCAGAAATAATCAAAGGCAATAATTTTAATATTGAACTCGAGATTGAGACCTTCAAAAAAACCAAAAAATGGGTAGAAATAGTTAATACCTCCATAAAAGATGATGAAGGCAATTTTGTTCAACAAATAGAAGTGATCATTGATATCACCGAAAGGAAAAAAGTAGAAAGTTTACTTATTGAAAGTGAAGAACGTTATCGTTTTATTGCTGAAAATACCTCAGATGGAATATTTGTAATAGAAAATACTAAAATAATATACACGTCTCCTTCATTTCAGAAAATGTTTGGGTTTTCATTCGAAGAAAGTTATAAACAAAGCGAAGGCGATCTTTTGGACTATATTCATCCAGAAGACGTTGAAAATTTCAGAAAAAAGATGCGTTATTATACTGGCCTTAAATATGATAACTTCAGTTTACAATATAGATCAATACATAAAAAAGGCCATTTCATTTGGCGTGAAGATACCATAACAGCCTTTTATGACGGAGATCGCGTTTTTAGGTTTATTTGTGTGGTAAGAGATATATCAGAACGTATAAAAGTAGAACAAGAATTAGTTGAGGAAAGACGTTTATTGCGTGCAATAATAGATAACATTCCGGTTAATGTTTATGTAAAAGACAATTCGTTTAAAAAGGTCCTATCTAATAAAACTGATGTGTATTTTGCGGGATTTCAAGATGAAAAAAGAGTACTCGGAAAAACAGATTTTGAGTTATACAATTATGAAACAGCTCAAAACTCATATGAGCAAGACCTACAAGTCATAAAAACAAGAGAGTCAATCATCGGTTTAGAGACTCCATTGGTAAAAAAAGATGGTACAGAAACTTGGTTATTGGTTTCAAAAATCCCACTATTGAATGAAAAAGAAGAAGTCACTGGCCTAATTGGAGTAAGTGTTGACATAACCGAACGAAGGAAATCGCAACAATTGCTTTTGGAGAGTGAACGTAAATTAAGTAATATTCTTAATTCATTAGATGAGGTGGTTTGGGCCCTTAGCTTACCCGATAGCAAGCTCGTGTTAATCAGTAATTCATTTGAAAATGTATTTGGTAAATCTTCGGAAATCTGGAAGCGAAAATTTTCACTGTGGAAGGATGTTATTTTATTAGAAGATAAATGGATAGGTGAGCAAATTGAAAATGACCTAAACGAATATGGTCATGCCTATGGAATTTTTCGAATAAAAGATGCAAATGGTAAAATTAAATGGCTCGAAAACTCCGTTAAGATTATCCAGAATGAGCAAAATGTGCCTGTTATGGTCATTGGAACCTCTACAGACATTACGGAGAAAAAAAATGCTGAAGAAGCACTTAAAATAGCCCAAGAATTAACAGAAGAGGCCAATAGGTCTAAGGCAGAACTGGAACTTAGAGCATTACAAATGCAAATGAATCCACATTTTGTTTTTAATGCATTAAACTCTATTCAAAGCTATATTTTTAATCAAGACACTATAACAGCTAACCTTTATTTATCTAAGTTCTCAAGATTGATTCGTTTGTTTTTGGACTCATCCAGCAGCAAATTTATCCCCCTTTCTGAGGAAATAAATCTTCTAACACTGTATATTGAACTAGAAAAAATAAGGTTTGATAATAAGTTTGATTTTGAGTTTTTAATAGATAGTTCTGTTAATAAAAACGTTGAAATTCCAACGATGATTTTACAGCCTTTTATTGAAAATGCTATAAATCATGGTTTAAGATATAAACTTCAAAAAGGACTGCTTATCATCAGATTTTATAAAGAACTTAATTATTTGATTTGTACAATTGAAGATAACGGTGTTGGTAGAAAAAACGCTGAGAGAATCCAAGGCAAATCAAACAAAGGATATAAATCTCAAGGCCTAAAAATTACTACTGAACGTTTAATTACTTACAATAAAATAAATGACGCCAATATTGAATTTTCAATAAGAGATGCTAATGAGCAGCCAAACAATCCAAATGATGAAGTAGGAACAATTATCGAAATACGATTTCCAGAAATTTGATTTGATTGTATATTTCGCTTTTCACTGATACGCCAGCCCGATTCTTTTTTAGAACTTGGTTTGCAGATTTGGGAGTTGTAAATTCCGGGTGAAAGTGAGCCAGTTGGTGTTTGATTTGATTACTAAACAAGCGTATTATTTTTAAAACACATAGGCACATAGAAATCATAGTTTTTCTTTTGTGAATTAGATTGCTAGTTGTTAATTTTTAAAAAACACATAGAATCATAGATTTTCTATGCTCCCTATGATTATATGTGTTTAACATAAAACACTCATAACCAATACATTACCCGACAACAAACATTTATAAACGAATACAAACGTTTATCTACCGAATAATTTTTGTTGGCCAATCCAATTTTGCATCGTCTTCTCGACTTGGGAAGAAACTATTGAAAATCATTATTAACAATTTCAAACGAAAGCAAAATCATGGCATCATTAAACAAAGTATTGTTAATCGGAAACTTAGGCTCAGACCCAGAAGTAAGAACCCTTCCAAGCGGTGGAAAAGTGGCCACATTTAACATCGCCACTACTGAATCCTACAAAAACAAAGATGGCGAGAAAGTAGAAAACACCGAATGGCACCGCATAGAACTTTGGGAAGGCTTGGCCGGCATAGCCGAGCAATATCTCAAAAAAGGTGACAGCGTGTACATAGAGGGCCGCATCCGTACCGAAAAATATACCGACGCCAACGAAGTAGAAAAATTCTCCTTCAAAATCAGAGGCAACAGCATGCAAATGCTCAGCAGACCCAATCGTGACGGAGAGAATAGAAATTCTGCTTCTTATGCAGGTGCCAACCAAGCCGCCAACGCTATGGTGCCTAATCAGGTGGCGGATGTGGATGATTTGCCTTTCTGAGTTATGGAAGAGTTAAACATGCTATCGGAAAAAATTCTGCGATGTGCATTCACGGTTCATAATGCCCTTGGACCCGGATTATTAGAAAGTGCATATGAGGAATGTCTTTTTTATGAATTGAAATCTTCTGGACTTTTAGTTGAGAAACAGAAGGCACTGCCTTTGGTTTATAAAGAAATTCATTTGGAAACAGGGTATCGGATCGATTTAATTGTAAATAAACAGATTATCTTAGAAATTAAATCAATTGAAGCTATCGCAGATATTCATGTGGCTCAAGTCTTGACTTATTTAAAACTATCCAATTGCAGGCTTGGGCTTTTGTTGAATTTTAATGTTCCTTTATTGAAATCAGGAATTCGAAGACTTATAGTCTAAAAATTCTTACCACAGAGGACACAGAGTTTTTATTTCACAGAGATGCACAGAGTAATTTCTCTGTGTATCTCTGTGCAAAACTTTGTGCACTCTGTGGTAAAAAAAACGCTTCTCACTTCATCAATTCACGAAACATCAACTCAGCCACCATCTTATTACCGGCTTCATTAAGATGTACACGGTCTGTGGTGAGAATCCCTTGGCCTTTGTTTTCTGGGTTATTGGCTAGGTTGTAGGCCAAAAACTCCTTTCTAAGGTCTACCAACCCACATTTGTGCTCTTCTGCAAGGTCACGGATAATTTTTGAGTATTGGTTCAAGTCTCCGTCTTGTTGGTTACTATGGTCGGTTTTTTCGCCAATAGCTGCTGGAGTGGTTAGAATAAGTTTGATTCCTTGAGCTTGCATTTTCTTGATCAATGCCACGTAAAACTTCGTAAACTTATCTGCGTCAGTACCCGTTCCGTAGCTCGCTTTGTGCCAAACGTCGTTTACTCCGACATAAATCACCACCACATCGGGCTTCTTTGATAAAACATCGTCCTCCATTCTCAAGAAAAGGTCATAAACTTTATTGCCACCTATTCCAGCACCGATGAGCTCTGAGGTATTGCCAGCCTTTGTGAACATTTCCTTTAACATGGTAATGTATCCGCCCGGATTTACTCCCGCTTGGGTGATGGAATCTCCAAAAAATATGATTTTTTTAGGATTATCGGCTTTAAAAGCAAAGAGAACTGCGGTTAAGAATAATCCGAACAAGAGAGTTTTCATTTTATGATTACATTAAGGTTGATAATTTCTGATTTCAAAGGTATTTTGTTTTGCCCAAAAAGCACGTCCAAATTCTCCAATTTTGTATTTAAATCTTCAAAGCCATAGTTTCTGTAGTCGCTGTATTTGATTCCGTTTTGGGTTTTCTGGTTAAAAGCCTCTCTAAATCTGATACCACCGCCGTTGGTTTCATAAGAATACGCAAAATAATCCATAGACTTCGATTTCTTTTCTATCCAATACATGAAAACATCTTGGTGGTCTTTTCCACCACCTTCTTCGCTAAATTTTACTTTTATTTTGTCATATTCCTTGCCTTTAATTTTTGAAGTTCCAACAAGCTCCTTGCTCACTGCTGGGTCGTTTAATGGCTTGGGCAAAAGGAAAAAATAGGCCACCGAATTGACAGAGCTAGTATATTTGGTTGCCATGGAGTCTGGAACTGACGTTTTTACTCCATCAATTTTCCGTTCGAAAGAATCATTGGTAACGACATCCTCAATTTTGTGACCTGAGCTGTCAATCTGTATTCTGGTATAAGTGTACTTCCCATTTATATTTTTGATAGTATAGTGCATGTTTCTAAAATCAAAAGCAACATCCAAATCATCATACTTTTTACCCCCATAAACTTCAATGCACTCATCTACAATAGATTGTGCTGTGGGTTTACAAGCATGATTTATAAAAACCAGCAATGCCAAAATTGTAAGAATACCAGATTTCTCAAGAATGTTTCTCATAAATATTTTTATTAGAAATTAATAAACAGAACCGAATTCGAATATAGCTTTTTTTAAATATTTTTGTAGAATTTTCAACCATAATTATCAAACGATGCAGATTCGATCATCTAAAATTCTGAGTCTTTTTGTTGCCCTTTCGTTCGTTATCATTGCCAATTCTTGCAAAAAAAACAAAGGTAGCGAAGACATTCTAGTCATTAGTGACAATTCACCAGATCAAGCAAAAAAAGCCCAAGAAATAAAGGAAAAACTACCAATTAAACTGGCAGAAGGACTTCAAATTAAGCTTTGGGCAAGCGACACCTTAGCCCCGGATCCCATAGCTATGTCTATCGACGACAACGGTGCGGTATATTTGACCCGTACCAACCGCCAAAAACACTCTGAGTTTGACATCAGAGGACATCAAAACTGGATGACGGAGTCCATTGGGCTACAATCTGTCGAAGATAGACGTAATTTTCTTCACAAAATATTTGCTCCTGAGAAAAGCAGTGAAAATACATGGCTGAAAGACCTCAATGAAGACGGAGTTCACGACTGGAAAGATTTGGCCGTAGAAAAAGAAGAAATCTGGAAAATAGAAGACAGAAATAAAGATGGCATTGCAGACGTTTCTACACGTGTTTTCAACGATTTGTATGAAGAAATTACAGATGTAGCCGGCGGAGTTTTAGTCAGAGAAAATGATGCTTTTGTAGCTACAGGTCCGGATTTGTGGAGATTGACAGACAAAAACAAAGATGGTTTTTACGAAACCAAAAAATCAATAAGCCATGGTTATGCCGTTCATATCGGCTTTAGTGGCCATGGCATGAGTGGTATCACTGAAGGCCCAGATGGCAAAATCTACTGGCAAATCGGCGACATCGGAGCCAACATCACTTCATTAGACGGTAAAAGATTTGAATTTCCCAACGAAGGCGTTTTGGTACGTTCTAATCCAGACGGAACTGATTTTGAAGTTTTTGCCTCGGGCATAAGAAATACCCACGAGTTTGTTTTTGACCAATACGGCAACATTATTTCGTCAGATAACGACGGCGACCACCCAACTGAGCGAGAGCGATTGGTACACTTGGTAGAAGGTGCTGACTTGGGCTGGAGGTCCAACTGGCAGTACGGAAAATACACCGATTCAAAAAACAACAAATACAAAGTATGGATGGACGAGCGTCTTTCTGTGCCTCGTTGGGAAGGCCAGGCGGCCCACATCATTCCGCCCATTATGAATTTCCACAATGGTCCTACAGGAATGCAGTTTAACCCCGGTACAGCATTTGGTAAAAATTGGCTGAATAAATTCTTCTTGGTAGAGTTTGTAGGTAGCCCGGGGGGTTCACATATTTGGTCGTTTGGGCTAAAACAAAAAGGAGCGTCATTTGTACTGGATGGAGAAAAAGATCTCATCAGTGGTATATTGCCTACGGCTATTCAGTTTGGCCCTGAGGGTGCTTTGTATGCCGCAGACTGGGTGAATGGTTGGGATACAAAAAATTATGGCAGAGTTTGGAAAATTGATGTGACTGAAAAAGAGAACGATTTGGAGGATTTGAGAAAAAAAACGCTCTCTTATATGACACTCAAATATCCGCTCCAAACCGACGGTATGCTTGCCGATTTAATTGGCTTTGAAGATATGAGAATCCGCAAAAAGGCTCAGTTTGAGTTGGTAAATCGTGGGCAAAGGGGTTTTGCTGTATTCGAAAACACAGTGAAGACCTCCAAAAACCAACTGGCTAAAATTCATGCAATTTGGGGAATTGGGATGTTGGCAAGAACCGATGCTAAATACTCTGAAGCTCTTTTGACGGTTTTGGAAGACAGCGATACCGAAATTCAAGCCCAAGCCGCAAAAACTTTGGGTGAAACCCGAAATGTAAATGCCATCAGTAAATTGAGAAATTTACTTAAAAGCTCTGAGCCTCGTGTGAAATTTTATGCCACAGAGGCTTTGGGAAAAATGGGAGATAAAGGTGTCGTGCCGAATATTTTGGACATGATAGCAGAAAATAAAGACGAAGATGTTTATTTGAGACACGCAGGTGTGTTTACCCTAAGCAGATTAGGTGCTGAAAGCGAAATGGTTGCTTTGGCAAATAATAAAAATAAATCTTTGAGATTGGCGGCTGTGCTAGTTTTGAGAAGACTAAAAAGCGATAAAATTCAGATTTTCTTGCAAGATGAAGATGAGTTTATTGTAGAAGAAACAGCGAGAGCCATCAATGATGACTTGTCGATTCCGGGAGCATTTCCAGCATTGGTAAAAATGCTCAATAACGACAAATTCACGTCAGAACCGCTATTTAGAAGAGCCATCAACGTGGCCTTGCGAGTGGGTGACAAAACTTCACTGGATGCCTTGATTAACTACGCAAAGAAAGAAAAAATAACAGACGAACTAAGAGCAGAAGCGATAGCAGCATTAGGCACTTGGGCTGAGCCTTCTTTGATGGACAGGGTAGATGGCAGATATAGAGGCATAATAATTAGGGATTTAAACCAGGTTAAGCAAAGTATTGAACCCCATGTAACGGCATTCCTAAACGCCGAAAATCCCGAAACGCAGGTAGCCATCAGCCAGTTACTATCCAACTTGAAAATTGCATCTTTCAATGACAAACTGGTGAGTATTTTCGAGACCACTAAAGAACCAAAAGTAAAGATTGCCACATTAGAGGCTCTTTCTAATTTGAATTATACCGGTCTAGATAAAATTGTTCAAAATGGTCTTCAAAATGAAAAATCTGAAGTAAGGGTAGCTTCAATTGGCTCATTATCCAAGCTGAATATCGACGAAAATGCACTGAATGAGATTGTAAAGCCTATCTTTGAGAAAGGTTCTATCAGAGAAAAACAAAGACTCATCGGCACCTTGGCCAACATGCCAGTAACCAAAACAGAAAAAGTATTGGGTGCAATGATAGACATGATGGCCACTGAGAAATTAGACAAGGAACTTCTCCTAGATCTCTCAGAAGCCGTTAAGAAAACCAATTCAGAAAGTCTTATATCTAAACTCAACAGCACCAAAAAGTCCGACGATTGGTTTGAGGAATTCAAAGTTGCCCTCTTCGGAGGCAATACATGGGAAGGAAGAAATATTTTCAACAATAACTCTACTGCTCAATGTGTTAGATGTCATTCTACTTCACCAAATGCCCCAGCTTCAGTTGGACCTAATTTGGGTAAAATTGGAGGTAAACTTTCCAGAGAATCTATTCTAGAGGCCTTGGTAAAACCGAGTAATAGAATATCCCCTGGTTACGGTCAAGTAAGCCTCACACTAAAAGACGGCCAAGAAATTACGGGGACTTTGATGTCAGAAAATGAGCATGAAATTGTGCTTACCACATCAGACGCCGAACCAACCAAAGTGGCCTTAACGAGAATAGCGAAAAGAGAAAATATGCCATCCAGCATGCCTCCCATGGGGGATATTCTTTCTAAAAGAGAGATACGTGACTTGGTGGAATATTTGGTAAGTATGAAATAAAGAATGAATTAGAATTATCAAAAAGAGAGGCTAAAGATAGTCTCTCTTTTTTTGTGAAAATAAAACTCATTACACTTCCCATTTCGGGAATTTCATTATATTTGTATCGAAATGAGAATATTCAGTAAAGGTACTCTTCGGAATTATTGGGAAAAATACCCTGATGCAAGACCAGCACTAGAAACATGGTACTCGATTTTAGAAGAAATCGACTTTAAAAACCCAAATGAAGTAATTAAGTTTTTTAAAGATGCTGACACGATTAAGAACAACCGAATTATCTTTAATATTTGCAAAAATAAATATCGACTAATTGTCAAATTTGAATATCAACTAAATTTTGCTTTCGTAAGATTCATTGGCACTCACAAGGAATATGACAAGTTAATAGACATCGAAAACATATAAATAATGAAAATTGATATCAATTACTTAAACAGCATCGTTTTGCAACCTATAATTTCAGAGGATGATTTCAAATGGGCTTCAGAAGTTATAGACAATTTGGTTGATGCAGATATGATAGAAGATCCAACATTAAAGGAAAGAGCTCTAAATTTGTTGGACGCAGTCACCACATTGGCCATAGCCTATGAAAAAAAACACTATCCGATACCAACACCAAGTCCTTTGGTAGCCATAAAACAAAGAATGGAAATGCTAAATCTTTCTCAAAAAGACGTAGCAACGTATTTCGGGGGAGAAAACCGAGTTTCTGAAGTACTTAATGGTAAACGCAATCTTAACCTAAAAATGATAAAAAAGCTATATCAAAATCTTAAAATCCCAGCAGATATTTTACTTTCCTAAACATAATTCTCAGCTCAATTCCTCCGCCAATTTTTCCATCATAGTCAAGCATTTTTCTACTTGTTCGATGGCGATAAATTCGTTGGCCCGATGTGCTTGTGCAATATCTCCTGGGCCACAAATAACAGATTCGAAACCAGCTAAAGCAAACTGACCAGCCTCGGCTGCATAGGCTACAGTACCCAATTCATAGTTTCCAGTTATTTTTTGGATAAATGGCACAACATCTAGATGCTCAGGTGTGTCTAATGGCGGAACAGGCGGATGGTCTTCTTCTGTGATAATTCTGGCACCTGCAAATCTTTGTTGTAGCTCTGCTTCTAGTTCTTTACAGTAGTCAGCATAATCATTCAGAATATTTTCCAAATTACTTTTCGGGATAATCCGTACATCCCAGTAGAAAGTACATTTGTCTGCAATGACATTCGGAGCTATTCCTCCATTAAACTGACCAACATGGATTGAGGTATGATTCGGCGTAAAACGATCATCAATTTCACCCGATTCAAAAAGCTCGTTCATTTTGTTTTCGAGCCAAACCACCAATTTGGCAGCCACATGTATGGCACTTACTTCTCTTTTAATTCTACTACTGTGTCCAGCCGAGCCTAATACGGTAGTTTTTAGCACACAGATACCCTTTTGACCAACAACAGGTTGCATCATGGTAGCTTCACCAATAATGGCATATTTCGGTTTTTCATCATAAAAATCTCGTATGGCACAGGCCATTTCGTAGCCCGAAAGACAACCAACTTCCTCGTCATAAGAAAAAGCAAAGTATATTGGTTTTTTGAGATTTGATTTCTTAAAAAGATCAACGCTTGCCAAAAAACAAGCTAAAAAGCCTTTCATGTCGCATGAGCCTCGGGCATACCACTTTTCATCTTTTTCAGTAAGCACAAATGGCTCGGTCACCCAGTCCTGACCTTTCACAGGCACAACATCGGTATGACCAGAAAGAATCACTCCACCGTCGACTGCGGGTCCTATACGACAATGCAACAGTGCCTTGTCGCCATCTTTATTGGGTACCACCTGAAAATCAATTTCTAGAGATTTTAAGTAATTGGTCAAATAATCTACAATCGCCAGGTTTCCTTGTCCACCTAAAACTTGGAATGCCACCAAGTCAGTTAAAATTTCTTTTGTTTTTTGAAGTCTCATTTTTTGTTTTTTTAAAACACATAGGCACATAGAGATCATAGTTTTTCATTGTGCCATATATATTCTTTTCTAATCTTTAATAAGTGGAATTTGCGAATTTTATCTATGTGCCCTATGTGTTTATTAAATCAAGCTGGCCCATAATTAATCATGACCGATATAATTACAAAAATAACTGTCAGGGCCACTAAAATAGCTACAACAGGTGCAATAAATCTCAGCCAACGCTCAAAAGGCACTCTGCAAATGGCAATCATGGCAATAAGCCCACCGAAAGTTGGGTTTACAAGATTACTCACACCATCGCCGACTTGAAAAGCCAAAACCACAGTTTGCTTGGTCAGGTGTAACATTTCTCCCAATGGAATCAAAATCGGCATTGTGGCTAATGCTTGTCCGCTACCGCTCGGAATCATGAAGTTCATCAAACTTTGAGTGGCCACCATACCTACTGCCGATAGATAATTGGGCAGACCTTCCAGCGAATTGGCCAGATAGAAAGTAATAGAATCACTGACTTTGCCTTCTTCCATCACGATTCTGATAGTGGCCGCAAAGCCCACCATAAAAGCCCCTGGGGCTACTTTTGCAACAGAGTCTAGGATGATTTCACCAATTTCGATATTACTTTTTTTAAGGAAAAATATCAAAAATACTGTAAGCATTAAGAACAAAGCCGAAATGTCATTAAGATACCATTTGTACTGAAATACTCCATAAATCATGATGGCTAACATAGCTACAAATGCCAACAAAATCACCCAATCTTTTGTACCCATCCTGAATTGGTCAATTGCTTTTGACAAAGAAAAGCCCGAATTATCCAAGTCAGTTCCCAAACCTTTTTCTGGTGTACTTTTGATTTTTTTGAAATAAGAAATGTTGTACCATGCCATTACAATAAGACCCAAAACACACAAAATAATTCTCAACAAAGCACCTGAAAAAAGAGGTAAATCGGCGATTCGTTGGGCTGTACCTACCGTATACGGATTAAAAGGAGACAAACCAAAACCAACAGTGACGCCTCCGACAGCTATTCCAGTGGCCAAAACTAAATCACCACCGATGGCGAGACTCAAAACGGCAGCAATCGGAATCATCGCAATGTTATTTTCGTAGCCAATAAACATACCCAACACCCCATAAACGAAGGTCATACCAGCTATCAGAAGGCTTTGGTTTTTCTGTCGTAAAACTTTTACAAATGAACCCACCACATTTTCTACTGCCCCAGTTGCATTCAAAACACCAAACATTATTCCGCTGGCAACGATAATAAAAATAACTTCAATGGCAGCTTTATAACCCTTTGGCATAGATTGAAAAATTACCGTCGGGCTTAATTTAGCAGACTCAACGAAGTGAAATGAACCTGCCACTACCTTCAATTTACCATCTACTTCTACCCTATCAAATTCCCCTGCTGGTAACATATAAGTAAAAAGCCATGCCAGTACGATCATTCCAAAGAGAATAATTACCGGATGTGGAATATATTCATACCATTTTTTCATTCTAGTTTCGAGGGTTTATTGGGTTTTTGAAGTGGTAATTTAGGCTCAAAACCAGTAATAAAAAAACGACTCTAAACCAAAATGCACGTTTTGGGTGTTTATATTGAAATATTCAATTATTTTTGACAAACATTTAAACCAAATTTTATGTATTCTATCATTTTACAAGCTCACCATTGGATTGCGTTCATCGCTTTGGCGTTGTTGGCTTATGCTACTATAAACGGAGCTATAGGTTCAAATTCAGAAAAAGTATTTGATGATTCTCACAGAAAAATCAACTTGTTTGCTTTGATTACCACACATACCATGTTGCTTTTAGGAATAGTTCTTTTAATTATTTCGCCTGTAGCACAAACCGCTTTTGCGGATATGGGAGCCGCAATGAAAGACGGAGCTGTTAGAAAGGCTGTGGTAGAACATCCAACAATGAACATCATTGCAGCAGTTCTGGTAACCATCGGTAATGCAAAATCGAAAAAGGCAGTTGGGAATGGACGAAAGTTTAAAGTATCAATGATATTCTTTGGACTTGCCCTGCTTTTGATACTTAGCAGACTTCCTTTTGAAAAATTATTTTAAAAATATAGCCTCGAAAGAGGCTTTTTTTTATGCAATCACCTATTATTTTGTTTGATGGCGTTTGCAATCTTTGCAATGGTGCCGTACAGTTTGTGCTTCGTAACGACACTAAAAATATTTTCAAATTTGCATCACTACAGTCTAAATTTGCACAAGACTTCTTAAAAAAGCACCAACTTCCTACAGAAAACTTCGGCACTCTAATTTTGATAGAAAACGAAAAGATTTTCGTGAAATCAAATGCAGTTTTTAAAATAGCCAAATATCTCACAAAATACGCTTGGCTGAGTGTTTTCAGCTTTCTACCCATTTTCGTTACCGACTTTTTCTATGATATTGTTTCCAAAAACCGCTTGAAATGGTTTGGGAAAAGAGAAAATTGTTGGCTGCCAACTGATGAATTAAAAGAAAGATTCCTCTAAAAACAAAACCTAATAATCTGAAAAACAAATCATTAATACCATTCCAAAAAGACTTTCCAAATATTCACTTTTTCTTACCAATTATTTAGAAAAACCTTCAGAATACTTAATAGTCCAGTTTTAAGTTTATAGTTTACATAGTTTTGAGAGTCTTTACTAAACATGAAAACTTATAAATTTAAAACCCATGAAAACTACTTTTACTTCAACAGGCTTGCCATGCCTCGTGTTAAATTATGGTAAGCAAACTCTTCCATCACCCGAAATACAATACATTGAAGGAGAAGGAAATTACAGTCTGATTCAGACATCTGCCAACAAAATTCTGACAAGTGCATTTACGATGAGGCTTTTCTCGGATCAACTTGCTTCGCAATCTAATTTTTTCTCACCACGTAAAGGCTTATTACTCAATGTAGATTATCTCAAATCAGTAGATTGTAAAGAGGGTGTTTATTACGCACTTATGAAAGATGGGAAAAGCCATGTTTTGTCGCGAAGAAAAGGCAAGGCCTTCTTGGACTATCTATCTGATTACAAGTTGGATTATCTCATAAATTACCGTTAAATAAAACACTTAACCATTAGATAAAACACTTGAATAATACCGAAAAACCTATTTTAATTTAGAAGCACGATTTCAATTAAAACAATTAAAACTATGAAAAAACTTATATTTTCATTTTTGATCGCTCTCGCAATATCAAAAGTTAGTGCTCAATCAATCCTACTTACACCTGGCAATCAAACTACCACTAATTCTAATCCTGATTTGATTTTAAGATCAACAGGAACTCCAGATGTAAGGTCAATAAGATCTGCAGGTACAATAGCCAGCCCTACACCACCATTAACTGGCGTTAGCCTTTTAAGAATTCGTGGTGCTGGTTTTTGGAATACCACATCTTTCTCTGATCAAGTGGGGATTGACATGTTTACAACTGAAAATTGGAATTCATCGAGCCAAGGTGCGGATATGCGATTTTCAACCACATCTAATGGAACATTTAACTTAATAGAGCGAATGCGTATTTCTCATGATGGAAAGATAGGTATAGGTACAACAGTACCTTTAAGTAAGTTAGATGTATCTGGAGATATTAGTTTATCCAGCCCAAATCTAGGTTTTGGAAGTAGAAAACTTCAATTCTACTCTGACCAAGGCACAGGAAATGAATGGAGACCAGGTTATATCGAAAGTGCTGATGGGGCTGGTGGAAGCTCCTACACGGGAAGGCTTGACTTCTATACAAACGGAACAGGAGTTGGAAATAAATTGGGAAGTGTTTTAGGTATGTCTGTTTTAAATGGGAAGGTGGGAGTTGGAAGTTCTACTGCAAATTCACCTGACTTTCCATTGCATGTTACATCTACAGCAGGGTCTACCTCAAGCACTACTGGTGCTTTTGCAATAGGCTCAACTACAGGACAGCATTTAGTTTTTGATACAGACGAAATTAATTCATATAGTAATACAGCTGCAAGTGTTTTATATTTGAATCCTAACTCGAATGGAAATGTTCAAATTGGTTCTTCTGCTGGTGATTTACTTGTAACTGGTTATACAAAACTTGGTGGTTTTTCTGCTCCGAATATTAAAATGAAGAAACTAACCGGGACAACGGGTGCTGGAGCTAGTTTTACTACACCTCATGGACTTAACGTAAATAAAATTCTAGATGTTTCGATTTTTATTGAAAGAAGTGGTGGAGTTTTCACAGACGCACCGAATCAAATAGGAGGTGCAGCAAGTATTCAATACAGTTATAGTTTAAATGCTACTGATATTACTTTTTTTGGTGTGGGTTCATCACTAAACAATCGTCCTTTCAGAATTTTAATTACATACGAAGAATAATTATTCAACAATATCCTTCAAAAAGCACCATTTCATAAACGAAAAGGTGCTTTTTTGTTTTTTTATCATTTTAGAAACAATTTTGAATAAAAAATATTATTACCGAACTTGCGATCACAAACATCACTAACAAACTAATAAAATGCATAATGCCATTTACCAAGTTCCGCTTCCTCAGAATGAGCCCGTTCTAAATTACGCTCCTGGCAGCAATGAAACTATAAATGTAAAAAAAGCCATAGAAGAACTTCGTTCTAGAACTGTAGAAGTGCCCATGTATATTGGCAACGACGAAGTTTTTACCAATAAAAAAATCAAGCTCTCTCCTCCACATGACCACCAACATGTATTAGGTTATGCTTCTGAAGGTGATGCCTCACATGTTTCCGCAGCCATTGATGCGGCCTTGGAAGCCAGAAAAAACTGGGCAAATCTACCTTGGAATGAGCGTGCTGCAGTATTTCTGAAAGCCGCAGATTTATTGGCAGGGCCATATAGAGCCAAAATAAATGCAGCAACCATGCTAGGCCAATCAAAAAATGCCTTTCAGGCAGAAATTGATGCGGCATGTGAACTAATAGATTTCTTAAGATTCAATGTAGCTTTTTACCAAGAAATAATGGCTGAGCAGCCTTTATCTTCTAAAGGCGTTTGGAATAAACTGGAATACAGACCATTGGAAGGTTTTGTTTTTGCACTTACCCCATTTAATTTTACTGCCATTGCGGGTAACCTACCAGCAAGTGCAGCTTTGATGGGCAATGTTTGTGTTTGGAAACCGGCATATACACAAATTTACTCTGCCAATGTGATAATGGAAGTCTTCAAATTGGCAGGTTTGCCTGACGGTGTTATCAACATGATTTATGTGGATGGACCGGTTACTGGCGAAGTGGTTTTTAATCATGCCGATTTTGCCGGAATTCACTTTACGGGTAGCACTGGAGTGTTTCAAAACATCTGGAAAACTATAGGAGGCAATATTCATAAGTATAAATCTTACCCAAGAATTGTGGGTGAAACGGGCGGCAAGGACTTTGTGATTGCTCATAAATCAGCTGATGCCAAGGCTGTTGCAGTTGGATTGGTTCGTGGTGCTTTTGAATACCAAGGGCAAAAATGCTCGGCAGCTTCAAGGGCCTATATCCCATCTAATATCTGGGAAGATGTGAAAAAATATATGTTGGCCGACTTAAGAGAAATAAAAATGGGACCAACAGAAGACTTCTCGAATTTCATCAATGCAGTTATAGACGAAAAGGCTTTCGACAAAATTTCGGGTTACATATCTGCTGCCAAAAATGATCCAAATGTCGAAATTATTGCAGGAGGAGGTTTTGATAAATCGGTGGGCTATTTCATAGAACCAACAGTCATCTTAACCAGAGACCCTAAATACAAAACCATGTGCGAGGAGATTTTCGGGCCAGTTTTGAGCATTTATGTTTACGACGAAAACGCTTGGGTAGAAACTTTAGAATTGGTAAATACCACTTCGCCTTATGCACTTACAGGTGCAGTTTTCTCTCAAGACAGATATGCGATTGACCAAGCCACAAAGGCTTTAGAAAATGCAGCTGGTAATTTCTATATCAACGACAAACCAACAGGAGCGGTAGTTGGTCAACAGCCATTTGGTGGGGCCAGAGCCTCAGGAACCAACGACAAAGCAGGTTCAAAGCTCAATCTTCTTCGTTGGGTGAATGCACGTACGATTAAAGAAACATTTGTATCGCCTACGGATTACAAATATCCTTTTTTGGGGTAGATAGAACTCGGATTTTACTGATTGGACACGGACAGGTTTTGTTCGTGTCTTTTTTTTTTTACAAATGCACTACCTTAGCCTTTTCCCAATCAATAGAGGACTCGGCTGTGCGAATATCTACAAATTCGTGTTTCTTTACTAGTTTATCAAGCTTTGAAAGACAGCCTTTTAGTCCATAATATGATTTGAACTTTCTGAAGAAATTCAAGCCTGGAACCATCGGTTGTTCTGGGTCAAAATCTCTGGGATGAAAATAGGTCATTACATAATCAGAGTTTTTAGTCATTAAATCCAACAGAGGATATGGAAATAACCTAAAATAACCTCCACCTGAAAAGATTAAGTTTTTACCAGCAAAAGAAGAAAGGTTAATCGGAAACTCCTTCATTCGCATGCCATCAATATCAATCCAACAAGGTTCTGCATGGCCAAACTGTGCAAATCCACCGTGTGAACGCTCGGCTGGAAAAATGGAGGCGTCAATCTCAATACCGTTTTTCATCAAAACCTCAAAAACCCATTTATTCTGCTCCATTAATGAAAAACCAGGAGCTCTATAGGCCCTCACTTTCTTACCTATAACATCTTCGATAGATTTAATTGAACGCTCCAAATCTTGCTTAAAAGTATGCCGATTTTGTTCATAGGCCAACTGGTGCAAGTCCGAATGCGTTGCTATTTCATGTCCTCTTCGATCTATTTCTTTCAGAACCTCAGGGAATTTTCTCGCCACCCAACCCAAACAAAAGAAAGTGGCTTTTTGATCACCCAGAATTCCATGTATTTTGCTCATGTTTCCATGGATTCTCGACTCAAATCCCTCCCATTCGGCCTCCGTTTTGGTGGCGTCGTTGTCGAGGATATGAAACCATTCTTCTATGTCGAAAGTGAGTATTTTCATAAGTAAATTTCATCTCGCAAAGTCGCAGAGACGCAAATAAATAATGGCTCTATGCTGAATAGAGTGGGTACTTGAATTTGAGTTTAGCAGCAATGAAGTAAATCATACTGATAAAATTGTTTTTATTTCTGTATCCACGAGCCCTAGCTTTAGCCAATTGGATTTTACTATTAATACCTTCTAAAATTCCGTTTGAAATATGGTATTTAGAATAGTTTGTAATTCCTTTCCAATGTTTGATTACGGTGTCTGCAAATTTCTCAAATTGAGGTATCATTGCCTCTTTTACCATATCACACCAATAGGCTAAAAACCCTTGAGCTTCTTGAGGCGATTTAATAGACCAAAAGTCGTCAAATAGTATTTTTAAACGATAAGCCGCACCTAATCTGGGTAATGCCTCTAGTGACATATCTCTCTGTGTTTTTTGAGAAGCCGTCATGTTTTTGTCATTTTTGAGAAACAAATACTTTTGCCCTTTTAGCATTAGGTGATTCTTTAGTTCTTGTTTTCTTAAGTCGTCCATACTTTTATTCAAGAGTGCTTTGACATGATACCTATCAAATACTATTTGAGCATTTGAAAATTCTGACTCCACACCACTGATAAAAGAGGGTGATAAGTCTATACAAACTTGCTTGATATTCTGTCTCTGGGTACCTTTAGTTTCCAGATAATCAGCTATTTTCGTAATGGTGTCTGCTCCCTTGCCCTCAGTTGCATGTACTACCCTTGAAGTTTTCATATCCACCGCAACGGTTATATAATCATGCCCCTTTTTAGAACTTGTCTCGTCTATTCCCAATGTTGAAATATCACTATGATCTGCACCACAATAAGCAATTCCAAGCCAATAATTAAAGATATTCCAGATGCGATTGGGGTAAACTCCAATCACTTTGCCTACCTTGTTGACTGGCATTTCTTGCTCTATTAACAACATACTAAATGCCTCAAACAGAAGTGTAAAACCACTACCTTCCCGTGCCCACGGTACTGAGACTTGTTCAACCTTATTCTCAACAGTTTTTACACGTGGTATTTTACAAT
>NZ_RJUF01000008.1 GCF_024343775.1 Lacihabitans soyangensis
CAATCACCGATGGGCCTGCCGGGCTGAAAGTATAACTTACTGTTCCGTCGTAGTTGCCAATGCTGCTGATCTCATCCGCTGCACAACTTGCTGCTGTACTTGTTATCGTTGGTACTGCTGGAGTCTCCAACATCGCCGCATTGCTAAAGCTTACACTCGCTACTGAAGTACACGCTCCGATTCCTGAGGTAACGGTGTATGGTAATCCTACTGTCATGCCTGTGATCAAGCCACCTGCTCCTACTGTTGGACCTGCTGGGCTAAAGGTGTAGGTATTGGTAGAACTATAATTTGAAATTGTACTACTACCAGCAAATGTACAGGTTGGTGCAACAGCTATTAAAGTTGGTACCGCTGGCGTTGGATTCACCACCAAAGTAAAAGTCGATACCGCAAAGCAAGCACCATTGGAAGCTCTTACATAAATAATTTGGTTATTTGAACCTAAGTAAGGGCTAGTAATCGCTCCCAAGTTATTTTGAGCATCAGAGGCAGAAGTATGATAGCTAATTCCAGCTGTCGTTGGCAAAGCTGAAACACCTGCAGCCGTAAAATTGAAAATTGCTTTACCTGGGGTGCTTACTCCTTCACAATTAGATATTACAGGAGTGGCAATCGTAATGACAGGCTTCTCTTTAACTGTAAAAGTGTAAAGAGTCGAATTCGAACATCCAGTCGCTGTATTTGTTGCCAAGAATTTCACCACAATAGTACCGGCCATTGCATTGGCTGGAATTACTAAAGATGTAGAAATACTTCCTGTTGAGCTCAAAGATGCTCCTATTCCAGAAGTTTGAGAATCAATAGACCAAACGTTTGTATAAGTTCCTGTTGGACTTACCCCACCGGAAATTATTCTCGTATCTCCTGCACACAAATCATCACTTCCATTAGGATATATATTCACGATAGGTGCTGGGTTGATTACAACATTTACAACAAACGGAGTTCCAACACAACCATTTGCACCCAATGGTGTGGCTGTATATCTTACTGTTATAGGGTTTGTTCCAAAATTTGTTATGGTATTTGAAATTTCACCATTCAAACTGGTAAAGCTAGTACCAGCTGGATCTGGGTCCAAAAGTGGCAAATTCGGAACTTTTACAACTGAATAGGTATAAGTTACTTGTCCTAAATCAGTACTATTGTTTTGAATATAGGTATCAAAATCAAATGTATAAGGTTCTGCTGAACACTTTTGAATAGTTGTTGTTGGAACAGGATTAGGTTCAGGCTTTATCGTAATTGCCGAGGTAAATGTATTCCCAATACAACCATCATATGTAGGAGTAATGGTATAAGTTACCGTTTGATTTGCTAATGTAACATTATTTCCAGAGCCAGAAATGTTAGTAGTTCCCGTTGAAGCAAGTCCAGTTATTTCTGCTAATTTATCTCTTGTCCAAGAATACGTCGTTCCAGAAAGCGAATTGCTGGTAGATAAAGCAATTGGGGTAATATTATCATCTGAACAAACTGTTTGTGTTAATGGAGTTGGAACTCCTACTGGTTCAGGTTTAACAATTACGGTCGCAGTAAAATCATTGCCTACGCAAGTACCAGAGGTTGGAGTAATGGTATAGGTTACTGTTTGACTAGATCCAGTAATATTGTTCGGGGTTCCTATAATATTACCAGAACCCGATGAAGCCAATCCTGTTACTTCAGTTGTCTTATCCCTTGTCCAAGTATAGGTTGTTCCACTTATAGAATTACTTGTACTTAGCACTATTTCAGAAATTGCGATATCTGAACAAACGGTTTGAGAGGAGAGCGTTGCAACACCTACAGGTTCAGGATTAACAATAACCGTGGCTGTAAATGTATTACCAATACATCCATCTGTTGTTGGTGTAATGGTATATGTAATGGTTTGAGGAACTCCAGTGACATTATTTGGTGTCCCTGTTATGGTGGTAGTTCCAGAGGAAGCCAATCCTGTTACTTCTAAAGCTTTATCTCTGGTCCAAGAATAGGTTGTGCCAACTAATGAGTTACTAGTTCCAAGGGTTATATCCGTAATAGCTACATCCGAACAAACAGTTTGAGTTGCAAGTGAAACTGTTCCTACGGGTTCAGGTTTCACTAATACTTCGGTTGTAAATATATTTCCTACACAAGATCCAACTGAAGGGGTAATAGTATAAACAACTGTTTGTGTTGCTCCAGTAACATTATTAGGTATTCCAGTAATATTTATAGTTCCAGTACTGGCCAATCCTGTAACCGCCGTAGTATTATCTCTACTCCAGGAATAGGTTACACCAGAAAGCATATTACTAGTTCCTAAATTTATAGTTGTAATTGCAACGTCTGAACAAACGGTTTGGGTAGCTAAAGAAACTGTACCTACTGGTTCTGGATTTACCACTACTGACACTGTAAATGTATTTCCTACACATCCATCCGTAGTTGGAGTAATTGTATAAACAATCGTCTGAGGCACACCTGTGACATTATTTGGTGTTCCCGAAACATTAGCTGTTCCCGTATTAGCCAGTCCTGTAACATTGGTAATATTGTCCCTTGTCCATGAATAGGTAGTAGACGCCAAAGAGTTACTAGTTCCAAGTTCTATGGTAGTAATTGCAGCGTCAGAACAAACTGTTTGACTAGCAATTGAGACGGTACCTACTGGCTCTGGTTTAACTGTGATAGATGCAGTAAAAGTGGCACCAACACAGCCACTGGTAGTAGGAGTAATAGTATACACAACCGTTTGACTTGTGCCAGTAACATTATTTGGAATGCCTGTAATATTGGCAGTACCAGTAGTTGCCAAACCAGTAACATTAGTATTATCTCTTGTCCATGAGTAGGTTGTTCCGGCTAAAGAGTTGCTTGTGCCTAATTCAATATCTGCAATTGAAGCATCAGAACAAACTGTTTGCGTAGGAACACTGGCTATCCCCACAGGTTCTGGCTTTACAGTAATAGTAAATGTTTGTGCTGTTCCGGCACATCCTGCCGCACTTGTTGGAGTAACTGTTATGGTAACTGTTTGATTAGTTGCAGTAGTATTCTTTAGCTTGAGATTATCAATATCTCCTGTGCCACTAGGGCTGCTTGCTGTTAAGCCAGACGGTAGACTTGTTGGATTGGTAATACTCCAAGCATAAGTAGTAACAGTTCCTAAGTCATCTGTAAAGTCAACATCAATCTCAACATCTGAACAAACCGTTAAATCCGTCGGATCAACCATTTCTGGCTTGGGATTTACGGTTACAGTAAATGTCTGTGGTGTACCCGAACATCCATTAGCATTTGGTGTAACAGTGATTGTTGCCGTAATAGCAGTGGTGGCTGTATTGTTTGCAGTAAAAATAGCAATATTGCCTGTACCACTCGCAGCTAAACCAATCGCAGTATTTGAATTCGTCCAGTTGTAAACTACACCTGGAAGACTATTTCCAGTAAATGTTACAGCTGTGGTTGAACCCCCTTCGCAAACTATTTGATCAGTTGGATCATCAACAGTTGGGGTTACAGTAGTTACAATAGCTCCTATACCACCACCTGTTACTATTCTTTCATCTGTGGTATTGCCACTAAAAGTGTTTCCAGAAACTGTAATATTACAAATGGTTGGCGAATTTCCTCTTCCGAAATATAGGTCAGCTAAATTTGCTTGATTACTTTCTGTTCCAATATTTGTTGTAAAAGGAGTATGTCCAGCTTGCTGTTGAATACCAATATCGTTATTAGTAAGTATATTACCATTTATAGTATGGTTTTCCCCCTCAACTACTATACCAAAGCCTTCACTATTACTTGTTTGTTGATACCCACTGACATTATTCCCCGAAATTATGACACCATTTGGTGCATCTGGATGATTGTCCGGATTTCCCGAATCGAGGAACCTTCTAAATACGGCTATACCTGCTCTATCCCGCACATCAGAGTTCTGTGATGAAAGAGTAACAGTATTACCAGAAACTGTAGTTGTATTTGCCCCTCCATCGTTATCGGAAGGATTTTTGAGTTCAATACCAAATCTGCCACCGCCGGTTATAATGTTGGTATTTATGGTATTGTTACCTGTAATTGTTCTTAGGCCATTGATGCCTAAGGCATTGTCTCCAGAGCCTATTATAACGGTATTTCCTGAAACATTTACAGCAGAAGCAGTTCCATCTGATAGCTCAATGCCGCAACAATCATTATTAATAATTGTATTTCCAGTGATGGTTATATTCTGCTTGAACCCATTCCAAATGACAATTCCTCTAACTCTTGATGTCACTGAACCATTATTTTCAACCAAAGAGTTGGTGATTGAAACTGTATTTACTGGGCCATTGGCATAAAAACCTGAGGCTGCTACATTGTTTTTAAGTGCTACATTGGTTACCATTAAATTATTATTGCTACCAATTGCATATATACCAGCGTCGGCATTTCCGCCTCCACCAGTAAAGTTTTGAAGTGTTAAGTTTTTGATAATAACACCTGTAACTCCAGAATTAATTTTAATACCACTTTTATCTCCAGCAGCTGAACCGACTGATGTTAAACCTGTACCATCTATTACTGTCAAAGATTTATCAGAATTTAATCCTTCAATTGTCAATGATTTGTCAATAACCGCCCTTTCGTTAAACGTCCACTCAGCTAATTTAATGACATCATTTGGGTTAGCAGCATTAATTGCTGGCTGGATATTGGTATAGTACAAATTTTGAGTGAAATTATGAACTGGCTTAAAATATTGAATTTTACCCAAGCAAGCCAAATCAGGATCATGTGTAAGTTTCGATTCAAGGGTAGTTCTTTGAGCTAAATTCATTGCCGATGGTAATTGTAAACCTGCACCTACATCAAATCTATTGTTTTCGGCATTTAAGTCTTGATCCCAACATGCCATAGCTGTAGGCCATCCTCCAGTTCCAGGATAAGTAGGAAAAGCAGAACTTGTAGATGTTCCCGTTTGTCCATCAAATGCAATATATGAACTGAGAGTAGAAGCAAAATTATTTTCATTGCCAGCAGTACCCATTAGAAAAGTTCCATACGAATCATTGTCGCTGTCGTGGTTGAGGAACATTATTGCGTTACCCGTTCCATTAAAGTTGTTATTTGTAAAAGTACCACCAACTGCTACTTGAGTAATAGTACTAGAGTTACTACTAAGTGATTTAGTGTTTACAACTACTGCCTTCGCTGTGGCAACGCTTGTATTAAATATATTTGCATCAAGTGTGACGGCATTCGTGTTTTCTAAAGAAACCGCCCAATCATGATTTGTAAAGGTATTTGCAGAAATAATATGTGGTATGCTGTTGTAATTATTTTTAACTCTTAGCATTGCAGTTCCTGGTGCACCTACACCTGTGAATATATTGTTTGATACCGTTAATGTTCCCGAACCAGCGTTTTGGTCTGAAAGTTCAATTCCTCCACCATTTAGATTATTGTTAGAAATATTTACAATTCCATTACCGTTAAATCTAACTAAAACATCATGATTAATGGTTTGAAGTGTGTTTCCTGTAATGGTACCTGCACCTTCATCTATAGCAATAGCCGACCTAAAGTAGCCACTAGGAGTTCCAGAAACTGAATTGCCAGTAAATGTCACACTATTTACACCACCCGTTGCTACTCTGTAATTTGTCGAGCCACTATAATTTACACTCACAGCGTTCCTGTCTCCATAGCTACCGGCAGGGGTGCCGTATGCTTCAATAGTATTGTTTTTTACAATGATATTATCTAAACCAGCTGCACTAGCAATTACTGCACTTCTTAGTTTAGACAAATCTACTTTAAAATTAAGGCTATCAATTACAGCCCCATCTACCGACACATCAAAAAGAGTAGGTTTTCCTGAAACAGTTCCAGTGAAATTAATTATTGGTTTTGTCGTACCAACACCCTTAATATTCACCCCTTTAGTCACTAAAACTTGCTCATCATAAGTTCCTGAAGCAATCTCCAAAGTATGTCCAGCTAAAGTCTGTACATCATCAATCGCCCCTTGTATCGTACAGAATATTTCACCTGTAGTTGTATTGGTCACTAAATTTCCTGTAGAGCACCCGTTACAAGTACCTGAAGCTGGTTGAAAGCCAAGAGTTGAGCCGTCTGTATCTGTTCCTGATGTTCTGAAAAACTCAAAGGTAACATTACCCAATACTAGTGGCGATACAGCTCCTGCAATACCTCCCCACCAGTTACAAGTGGCATCTATATTCCCTGTGCCCGCATCCGACCTTGCCAATAAAGAACCAGTAGAAGCATTGCCGTTTAACAAAATACTGTTATCATGAGCCTCGATTAGATTAGTTGTGCCTAGACCTGTAAATAGTCCAAACACTTTAGTGGTACTAGTTGCTGGCAAAGTAATAGTATTGTTTGAAGCTACCACTTGTGAATTTTGTTGTGAAATAATCGTAAATCCATCATTTCCAGAACCAAAGGCATCATTTCCGTTATTGGTAAGGACCGAATTACTTATCGTTGCCAATACTCGACCTCTAGCATCCAAGCCTCGATTTTTGTTGTTAATTATGTTTGAGTTTGTAATATTGACGGTTTGAAAAGGCCCTGTTCCAGAAGTTGAAAAATCTCCTAGATAAATACCAGCACTTGATTGGTTGGGTTTCCCTGTACCGTCAATAGTTACATTATTTACATTGAGGGTAATGCCATTGGTTGCTGAGGCTCCACCTGTAAAGGCATAAATACCTGCATGATGATTATATGCAGTTAGGCTAGGATGACTCCCAGTGAATCCAGTCATAGAAACCCCATTAATTGAAAGATATGAAGGGAAAAAATTAATATTATCCAAAGTATTTACAACTGCAATCCCCTGCATGGTACCTGAAATAGTATCGTTAATTATCATGTTCATAGGGTTCATACCTAACTTATGAACTAAATAACCATAGAAACCTCCGCTAATATTATTGTTGCCAATATTAATTGGTCCAACTGAAGTTATTCCATTGAGCAAGATACCTACTGTCGGTGTAGAAGAAACCACTTGATTAGAAACGTTCAAACAGTTATTTTGAACATTTGTTATAAACATTGGAGAGCTCGGTGGTACGTTATTAATGCTAATTCCGACTGCACCAACATTTACAATATTGTTTCTTACTTGCGGCCCTTCAAAACCAGTTGAAGTAACACCCGTAGAACCATTAATTGTGAAGCCATCAACAACTACCCCATTGGCCGCTATTGTAACCGCTACTCCTGTAGCTCCATTAATAATAGACTCTGCCACCCTAGTACCAGAACATGAAGTTCCATTATTTACTCCTTTTAAAGTAAGTCTTTTAGAGACATTTATATTTTCGTTATAAGTACCAGCGGGAACAGAGATAACGTCACCAACTGTGGTTGAAACTGCATCGATTGCTTCCTGAATGCTATAATGATATGTATTTTGTGTTTCATTATAAATCGGGAAATAATATCTAATATTTCCAAGGCAGGCGTTATCTGGCTTGTGAGTTAGTTTTGTTTCAAGGAAAGTTCTTTGAGACAAATCCATTGCAGACGGCAACAGTAAACCTGTCCCTAAATCAAATTTATTATTCCCAGCATTTAGATCCAAAGACCAACAAGCAGATTGAGTAGGGCCAGGAGTCAAGGTAGAAACATTGTTGTCTAAATAAATAAATGAGGCAATACCTGAAGCAAATTCATTTTCATTCCCAACAGTACCCAATGTAAATGTGCCAAATACTGGTGCTGGACCCGGGGTAACAGTCGTATTATTATCATTATTATAAAAACCTAAAGCTGTACCACCATTTGTTCCAGAACCATTAAATTTATTATTCGTTAGGACAAGGTCAACATTCGGGTCATAAAACCCACTTGATGAACTAAACTCTTTTGTATTTATTGTAAGATGTTTAAACGTAGTAGACCCACTAGACGGTGTAAAAGTATTATTGTTAATAGTAACTGACCTATAATTCTCTAAACTGATACTTTTATCTACCCCAGTAAATGTATTATTTGATACGGTGGTTGCTTTATTTTGAAAATTATTGAATAGTGTCAATCCTGTTTTGCCGAAGGCATTTAAAAAAGTACCTGTGAAGGTATTGCCGGAAATATTTATTGTTCCAGCACCTCCATTGAATTCACCAATACGAGCCCCATTACCATTAAAGTTATTATTGGTTACAACTATATTACCTCCACCTCCAAATCGAACTTCAATATCATTTTCAGGAGTTTGAAAAGTATTCCCGTTTATGGTAAGTCCGGCTTCATCTGTGGCCAAGGCACTTCTAAAACTTGCATCATCGGTCAATACACTTGGAGTACCTCCATCATTGTAAGTCACTGTATTACCAGAAATCAAAATCCCTGTTGGATTTGAATTACTAACTCTGCTATCTCTATAATTTATATTTATTGCATTTCTTCGACCATAACCTCCAATGTATGCTCCACTCAGAATTGGATTGATTATATTATCTTTTACCGTCAAGTTATTGGCATTCGTTCCATTAGCTGCAATTGCACTATTCAATTTGGACAAATCCACATTCATGGCAAAATTCTCAATGGTAGCACCTGCAGAATTAATAGTAACTAAACCTTTTACTAGATCACCTGGAGTGGTACCTGTCCAAGTTAATATAGGTTTTGTTAGCCCAACTCCTCTAATAACTAGGTTAGGTTTATTTACATTGATCAGTTCATTATAAGTACCCGAGGCTACAGTAATCTCATCTCCATTTTGAGTAGAAGAATGGTCTATAGCTTGTTGGATAGTGGCATAGTTTTTAGAACGAGTAACGTTTGTAACTCCACATGAACCAACAGTTATATTAACTCCAGTGAGCGTTGCAATACAATTATCTGCTGAGGTTATTTCAACTGTAACAGTTACGTCTCCTGAGAAACTGGCAGTATAAGTGTTTGAATTACCAGATTGCTCACTTAATCCATTTACTTTAAAGTTATAATTCGAATACCCCAATGGTGCTGTAAAAGTAACTGCATCGCCTGAGCAGATTATATTATCGTTTGGTGTAGTTCCTGAAGTTTCAGTGGCAGTTAACGTTCCTGTTGGAAGCGGGTTTACAGTTACAGTTCTACTTGGCCCAGTTAAAGCTTTGGTACAACCATTTGCAGTGATGCTTTGGAGTGTATAAGTAGTGGTTGTTGTTGGGCTAACACTAATTGGTACTACTCCACCTGATGGTAATGAAACCGTAGATGTGCTTGAACCATCTGAATAATCTATAGAGGCTGCTCCCAAAAATGGCAAGCTAAAAAAAACTAAATTGGTAGATTCTCCAGAACAAATACTGGTTGAAGAATTAGATGCGGAACCATTTAAATTGGTAACCAAATTCATTTTTATTGGAACTGTGACAGTAAAGGCACTACCAATGCACGATCCTACCACACTAGTAGGTGTTACGGTATAGACAACGTTGAAATTACCAGTAATATCGTTATTGGATAGTACATCATTGATAATTGAACCTGTTTGGGCAGTGGTTGACGCACCAGTAATAAATGGTGGTGGGGTGGAAGCAACCCACGAATAAGTACTATTCACAGCAACATTCGTAGTCAAATCATAGCCAACACTTGTTCCTGAACATATAGCTGGCAAAGTGGTATTAGTACCAACTGGAGTTGGATTTACAGTAACAACCGCACTACCAGTAGGAGTGGCAACGGTACATCCATTAGCATCAGTTACAGAAACTATAGTGTAAGTAGTTGTAGATGTTGGGGTAATCATAATTGGACTTCCCGAAATATAACTACTAACAGTGCCACCACTATGTACAACAGTAAATGGAGACTGCCCATCGGTAATATTTACAACCAGACTTGTGCCGAGCCCACTACAAATGGTCGTTGTACCTAAAATAGCTGCCGCTGTTGGTCTTTGATTTACTGTCACAACTGCACTTCCAGAAGGACTTGCCACCGTACACCCATTGGCATCAGTTACGGATGTTAAAGTATAAGTAGTCGTAGATGCTGGGCTTACTGGAATAGCTGCCGTAGAAATATAACTATTAATAGTCCCTCCACTATAAACTATTGTAAAAGGACTTGTACCACCTGTAATTGCTACACCTAGGTTTGTTGAGGCATCACTACAAATTGTTGCCGTTCCACTTAATGCACCGGCCGAAGGTGTTGGATTTACTGTTACTACTGCACTTCCAGAAGGACTAGCAACAGTGCAACCATTGGCATCTGTAATAGAAACTATGGTGTATGTTGTGGTGCTAGTTGGGCTTACCGCAATATTAGAACCACTAGTATATAAACTTAATGTTGTATTGGTGGAGCCATCTGAATAAACCACTTGAAACGGACTTGCCCCGCCAGCAATTGTAACAGTTAAATTTGTACTTTGGCCGCTACAAATAGTTGCGTTTCCAACTATAACACCTGAAGTTGGGCGAGTATTTACTGTTACAGTAGCTCCGCCTGAGGGGCTTGCCACAACACAACCTTCCGCATCTGTTACTGAGACTAATGTATATGTTTTGCTAGAAATAGGACTAACAGGAATATTGGCTCCAGAATTATATGCCGGAACTGGAAAATTAACGGATCCATCATTGTAAACCACTGAAAATGGGCTTGTACCACCTGTAATAGCCACAGCTAGATTTGTACTAGAACCTTCGCATATCGTAGCCGTTCCAGAAAGTACTGCTGCAGTAGGTGTAGGATTAACAACGCCGCTCAAAGCGACTTTCAAATCTGCATCAGCCGTAAATCCACCCCCAATTATAGTTAAATCTCCAGAATAAGATCCCGCCACTGTTGTGGACTTTATTCTTACATAAACTAGATTATTTACGCTTCCTGAACTTGGAGTAATACTCAAAGTACCGCTATATGAAATATTATCAGTAGAAATTTCAAAACCCGTGGGAGCAGTCAAATTAACTGCAGCGGCCAAAAGGCCATCTCCCTTTAATGTAAAAGTTTGGCTTGCACTAGCAATCCCGAAACAGGTTTCAAAACCGGTGAGTGCCAAGGTTTCTGTGCCTAAAATTCGACCTGTTATAGAAAAATCTGGGGCTGTAGAATTGGCAACATCAAAAATATATAATGTACCTGCTGCACTAGTAGCTCCATAAGGCGAAAGATTAAAAGTAATAGGACCTTTAATGTTTTGAAGAAAATTATCAGCACCTAAATTTACTGTTGGTGTAATATCAGCTCCTGTATTTGTAGAATTACCAAAAGCTATTGAGCCTTGGGAAATTCCAGAAGTAACACTATTTGCTGTGGCTTCAATTATTGCATTTGATGGTCCAGTTCCCGACCTTCTATAAGAAAATGGATTTATTGAACTTAAACTCACAGCAAAACCAGACTTCGGAGTAACATTAAAGGTAATATTTTTATTGCTTGAAAGGTTTGCTATTCCAGTTTGTTCCCAATTTGAGCCACCCCAAGCTCTAGTTAATCCTGACGGGGTTACACCTGCTCCTCTAGTAAGTGCACCTGAACTAGTAGCTAAGTTACCATTTGCAAAACCTGGAGCTAAGGATCCAACTGCCGCGGTACCAGTTTGCGTACTCATATCCCAACTCATCAAAGTGGTCTGCCCCATCACTCCCCCACTCACGCCAAGGAGTAACAAAAGCACCCAAGCCTTCAAATATCCCTTTCCCTTATATATGGAAAGTTTAAGTACATCAGGTGTTTCGGTCTTTTGAAAAAGATTTATAAAAAAACCAAGCAACATCGAGAGTGCATTGGATAAGTAAGAAGTAATTTTTGCAGTAGTAGAAAATGTTCTCATAAAGAGGTTATTTTAAAATAGTTTTAAGGAATCTTTTTAATGTATAAATACTAAGGTTGGAAGAAACTAAGAGGCTAGGTCGGCCAAGGTGTCTCGCCGCCGTCGGGAGACTCGGATCTCCTTGCCGTTTTGCAGACATATATAGTGGGTGTCTTTTTTCAAAACTATGGAATCAACAAACAGAGCATTTATCATCATGGACCTATTCACTCTGAGGAAACTTTTGTGCAGTAAGTTCTCTTGATGACGTTTCAGCGTCAAAGATGAAATAACCTTAGAGCCATCGATAAGATGAAACAATGTGTAGTTTTCAAGAGCCTCTAAAAAGACGAGTTGACTAAGATCTACTGAGTCATTTTTTTTTAAGTAGTAAAAATCCATAGTTTCATTAGTTTTTGGGAAATACAAAACTCCGAACTAATGGAAGCCTCTACAATTCCATAATAATGGTAATTTTTATACCAATTGATGGTATGAAATAAGTGTTTTCAGGTATCAAAAATGCAGTCAATAACTGTTTTCCTTTAAAGGTCAATTTTCCTTGAATTCCACGGTGAATATTTACCTGAAAACAAGGCACATACCGAATAATAAATATATTTTTTTTTACAGTTTTAAAGACCTATTTTTGAAAAATACGCCGTTGAATAAATTTTCCAAAGAGTAAAATAGCCCAATAAATCTACAATTATGAGTAGCCCAAACAATATAAAAATAATGGTATTGAGCCATCAATCATTATATATAGATGCTCTAAAATCATTACTAAGTACCGAAAATAAAGATTTCACTGTTGAAGGACTAACAACCTCTGAAAACAGTGTAACGGAAACAATTAAATCCTTCGATCCAGAAGTAATACTTTTGGACGCCAATGGCATGGGAAAGAACATTTGGGATTTCCTAAATCTAACTCACAAGCAAAATCCAAAAGTAAAAATCATTATGTTAGCCAACAGTAATGAACAGATCTATCTGGAATATGCACACAAAAATGGAGCATCGGGATATATATTAAAGTCCTCACCCAAAGAATTACTAGTAGCTGCTATTAGAATTGTCATGAAAGAAGGTTCCTTTTATGACCCTGGTATTAAAGCTTATAACAAAAACGGCGTTCATCATAAAATCCAAGAAAAATATAACCTCAGTGCAAGAGAACTGGAAATTATACTCTTAATAAAAGATGGACTTTCGTCAAAAGATATGGCCAGCTCACTCGGAATAAGTTTTCACACCATTGAAGCACATCGTAAAAACATTTACAACAAATTACAAATAAACAAGGTAACCGAGCTCTTAAAAATCTTTGCAGAGTTTGGCGACTAACATGACATACCTTTCCTGCTGATTCACCTTTTTCAAAAACAGATTGCCTTTGGACATGTTTCCAAAGGCATTTTTGATTTCTGAAATCTTGGCAAGCTCACCGTTCAATAACACATGTTTAATCGAGTATCTCTTCACTGATATTATAAATTCCTATATTTGCAAAGGATAATCCATCCAACATCGTTAAGACGGAGTACTTTGCATTTACTAACTGCGTATATTAGAGTAAATGAAGAAAAGTAAAATGAGAACAAAAACTTAAAAAATGAAAGAAAGATGCTTTACCAAATCAAATTCGATGATTAAAGACTTTATGAGATTCTATCTGGTAGTTTTATGTTTCTCAATAATTCGTTTACCTTCTTTGGCCCAACCTCTAACTGGCCAAGCTTGTGCCATTCATAAAGCAGCAGCCTTGAAACAAAAAAATGCCCAATCGAGAGTACAATATCCGGGCGACATAAACATAGATGTGGGTTATCACCGCATCAAGCTGAATATCAATCCCACCACCAGATTTTTATCGGCCAGCGTGTTTACAAGATTTAAGGTATTATCAGAAATCAAGACAGTAAGCTTCGATTTACAAGCTAACATGAAAGTGGATTCGGTGGTGACTTCAGGCAAAAAAGTTACCTTTAGCCAAGCTTCCAATAAACTTTCCCTCACACTACCCAATACTCTGAAAGCCAATGACATTCAAAGCCTAGAGATATTCTATAAAGGCACTCCTCGCACCTCGGCATTTGGTAGCTTCAGTGTTTCTACCCACGGGCCAGCAAAGTCACCCGTAGTATGGACTTTGAGTGAACCTTACGGAGCACCCGACTGGTGGCCTTGCAAAGACAACCCCGCCGATAAAATAGACAGTTCGGAAGTCTCGATTACTCTGCCTTCGAGCTTTGTGTCGGTCTCCAATGGTGTTCTTATTTCTGAAATTCCAGCCGAAAACGGCCTTAAAACCTACAAATGGAAAAACTCACATCCGATAGCACACTATTTGATATCCATAGCCTGCTCTAACTATCTTACCTACGAAAGTACCTTCAGCTATAAGGGCAAAACTATGCCCGTGGTGCATTATATGTATCCGGAAGCCCTGACCAGCACCGTAAAAAAGCAGCTTGACCAAACCAACGACATGCTAAAATTCTTCTCTGATTTGTTTGGTGAATATCCTTTTATAGACGAGAAATACGGACATGCCATGTGTAATTTTGGTGGGGGTATGGAACATCAAACGGTGAGTTCGATGGGTGGTTTTTCCGAAGATCTCATTGCACATGAACTGGCCCACCAATGGTTTGGCGACAAAATCACTTGTAAAACTTGGTCGGATATATTTGTAAATGAAGCATTTGCGTCCTATGCAGAGGCTTTGTACCAAGAACACAAATACGGCAAAACGGTGTACTTCCAAACTATTAATGACTACATAGCTGCAGCCAAGAAAACCACGGAACCTGTCTATATTTCTAATCCGGCTATCGAAAACCTTGTATTTGACTATGGACTAACCTATGGCAAAGGAGCTGTAGTGTTGCACATGCTTCGTGGCGTATTGAGCGATTCGGTTTTCTTCAAAACATTAAAAAACTACCAAAACTCGGAGTTTGCACACAAAGCCGCCACGGTGGATGACTTCCGGAAAATAGCCGAAGAAACCAGCAAGACGGACCTCAAGTATTTTTTTGACGAATGGATTTACGGCGTTTCTTATCCCAAATATACTTTTGGTTATACACAAACTGCTCCTGATGTTTTAAAAATAGATGTCAGCCAAGAAAAACTTAGTACCAATCCGAGTTTCTTTAAGATGCCGATAGAATTCAGAATAGTGCTACAATCAGGCAAGGAAATATTGCACAAAGTTTTTCAAAACGAGATCACTCAATCATTTGAAATCAAAAACTTACAAGAACCAGTAAAAGATGTCATATTCGACCCAAATGCACTCATCATGAAAGAATTGAAAAGTTTGGGAAGTATTACAGGAAACGAAATCAACGGAAAAGAAATTAACATTTTCCCAAATCCAGCCTCCGAATTCTTAGAATTACAGCACCTCTTGAAGGATTTAAAGTCTATCGAAATCTTAAATACCAATGGACAGTTGATCAAGAATTTAGCTCCAAATTCAAATATAATAGACCTCAGAAACTTACCAAGCGGTAGTTATATATTGAAATTAAATACGCCCAATAGAATCATTTCGAGTACCTTCATCAAAAACTAAATTATTGGTCTGGTTTTTGGAAGATAACCTATAGTAAGATATTTCACTGATTGTCAAAAAATAGCATGCAACGACTTGCAATTTTGTTTCTATTGCTTTTCTCCTACAGTCCGGTTTTTTCCCAAAAAACCATCTTAAACATCACTCTTTTAGACCTCGAAGGAAACACCAAAGAACTGAAAAGTCTGGTTGAACCAGGAAAACCAACTGTCATCAGTTTCTGGGCTAGCTGGTGCAAACCCTGTCTTGAGGAAATAATATCCCTAGATAAAATCATAAAAGAGCAAAAATTAGAAGTCAATTTTATACTCATAAATACCGATGAAGTAAGAAGTTTAAGCAAAGCTAAAACTATTTCAAAACAGAAGAGGTGGTCGGCACATTTGCTTTTTGACACCAATCAAGATTACATGCGTGTCTTAGGAGTAATTAGCCTACCTAAAACATATCTCTACGACAAAACTGGGCTGCTAAAGGCCAGTTTTAATACATATAGCAAAGGCGACGAAAACAATTATGTTGATTTACTGAAATGAAAGTTCTCTTTGCTTTTTTAATTTCCACACAAATGGCCTTGGCTACATCTAATCCAAGCGACAGTGTCAAAACTCCACTGCGGTTTTGGGGAAATTTAAGAAGCTCCCATATTCTCTACAATCAAAGCCTAAATCCTTTCGTCTACTATCCCAACGTTTCAAACCAAAGCTATGCTGATATTTATTTGCAAAAAAACAAAATAACGGCTGGTATTCGGCTAGAAAGCTATTTGGAGCCGCAGGTAGGTATGCCAGATGAAATGAAAGGTTGGGGTTTGGCTTCAAAGTTTGTAAAGTATAAACACAAAAGAGTGGAGCTAGGACTTGGAAATCATTACGAGCAGTTTGGCACTGGTCTGATTTTTAAAACCCAAGAACAACGGGCCATTGGTATGGACAATTCTCTGGATGGTTTTTGGGGAAATTTTATACTTGGCAAAATAATTGTAAAGTCGCTCACTGGTAAACAGCGGGTGGGCTTCAAACATGCCAATGGCTGGGTTTCAGGTTTGGATGTAGAGCTTCGAGACCAAGTAAACAACAGCCTCTTTTTTGTAGGATTGAGTAATGTTTTGAAGACGGAAAAAAATGAGGTATCCGCATTGGCAGCCAAGGAGTTGGTTTACGCCACTGCCCTGAGAACTGGTATTCAGGGCGAAAAACTTTCGGTGAATCTGGAGTATGCTAGCAAGTCGGTGGAATTCGAAGAAATGATAGGTAATTCCAACAATAGAGGTTCCGCAATCGTTGGTATATTCGATTGGTCCAATAGCAAAAATGCCTTAGTTCTTCATCTCAAACGTACCGAAAACATGGATTTTCGCTCAGAAAGAGGTACCAGACTTAATACCGCGGTAATCAACTTTATTCCCAACTTTACCAAACTCAATACTTACAGATTACTCACGCTATATCCTTATGCATCACAGGTAATGGCCGAAATAGGCGGACAGTTAGATTGGACTTATTTTACAGAAAACGGAGTCGAACTCAATGCAAATTTTAGTTTGTACCAACAACCAAAACTTCTTGAAAACCCCATGCCACTTTACCGTGAAATCGGGTTAGAATACGCCAAGGACTTGAATGAAAATTCTAAGCTCCGTCTTTTAGCTAATTATGCCCATTTCAATAAAGGAATTGTTTTGGGCGGATTTCCCGAAATAGTTAAATATCAAGCTATTGTATTAGATATTACGCACAAAATCAATAAAAATCTCAGCCTCAATACCCAAGCTCAACATCTTTATACACGCCAAGACAAAGGCTCTTGGGCTTTGGCATTAGTAGATTTGAGGATTAAATCTAAATGGTCTGTTTTCGTTACTGACGAAGTTAATTATTCTCAGAATGAGCATTATTATCAAGTCGGTAGCAACTTCAATCTTGGCTCAAAAACCCTTGGCATCAGCTATGGAAAAGTAAGAGAAGGCCTATTTTGTGTAGGCGGAGTATGCCAAATCATTCCTGAATATGAGGGTTTAAGTGTGAACTTTGGCATTAACTTCTAATAAATATTTTAACTATATAAATATTTAGACAAATATTAAAATAATAACAGCAACCACACAAAGCTCTAGTGAAACTTTGTGACAACTTTGTGTGTCTTTGTGTAACAACACAGCACCGTTATTTTTAACCGCAAAGACCGCAAAGAAAATGCACGCAAAGGACACAAAGCTTTTTTAAAGTACTTATAAGCAGAACTTTGTGAACCTTTGTGTCTCCTTCGTGCAACTTTGTGTAACAACACAGCACCGTTATTTTTAAACGCAAAGACCGCAAAGAAAATGCCGCAAAGGTCGCAAAGTATCCCTAAAACACTTAAAACTAACTCTTTGTGAACCTTTGTGTCTCCTTCGTGCAACTTTGTGCAATAGCTCATCGCCAACAAAAACACTCAATTTAACAATTTAATAACCCTCTAAAATTGTCAGAACAAACTGATTTTGCAGAAATTTGTGGCATGAATCATACGCTTACAAAGCCATTATGCAAAACCAACCAAAATACACCTTTAGTTCAGAATTGAAAGACGACTTTCAAGACGAAATGCTTAGTCCTGAGGATTTCGATTTCTCAGATTATGAAGATTCAGAATACGACTCTTTAGAAGATAAATAATCAAAAAATACTTTCTGCCACTCTGAAGGTATTGGCATGAGCCTCTACAATATCAGCTATTTTAGGCGAATATCCGCCTCCCATCACCACCACGACTGGAATGTTATTCCTCTTTGCAATCTCCAGTACCATTTCATCCCGTTTTTTACATCCATCAAGGGTAACCTTGAGTTTTCCGAGTTTGTCCGTTTCAAGAATATCAACTCCCGAAACGTAATAAATAAAATCGGGGGCAACTTCTGCCAAAAGTCGGGGTAAATGACATTGTAGCAGGCCAAGATATTGTTCGTCAGCACATCCAGTAGGCAAGGGAATGTCTAAGTCGGAGATTTCTTTCTGTAAAGGATAATTGTCTTTTCCGTGCATAGAAAAAGTAAAAACCTCCGGAGTATTTTCAAAAATCTTGGCAGTGCCGTTGCCTTGGTGTACGTCCAAATCTACCACCATAACCTGCTTGGCTTTTTTGTCATGCAACATCTTCATAGCAGCCACTGCCACGTCATTCAGCAAGCAAAAACCCTCACCAGCAGCTGAATAAGCATGATGGGTTCCTCCAGCTATATTGAACGAAATACCATTTTCAAGGGCAAAATAACTGCAATCTATCGTGCCTTGGGTAATTATCAATTCTCTTTCGACCAATTCCGCTGTCAACGGAAACCCTATCTTCCTAATCATTTTTGGAGATAGACTTAGAGAAAGTAAATCGTTATAATACTCTAGCGTATGGGCCCTCATAACATCCTCAGGTTCTACCTTTTGAGGTTTGAAAAAATTCTCAGGCTTAAATGTCCCTTCGTACAACAATTGTTCGGGCAATAGCTCATATTTGAGCATCGGAAACCTGTGCCCTTCGGGCAAAGGATGACAATAAATGGGATGAAAGGCTATCTTTATCAAAACACTCTCGATTTCACTTCACCAACATTCTACGCAGTTCATTCAGCTTTAGCAATGCCTCTATCGGCGACATGGTATCCACATCCAGTTCGGTCAATTTCGTTTTCAACTCCTCTCCTACCGGATCTACCGGATCAAAAAAGCTTAACTGGAAATTATTCTTCGGAGCTTCTTTTATCTTTTCCTTGTTCTTTTCTTTGATATGGTCTTTCTCGAGGTGATGCAAGATTTCGTTGGCTCTTAAAACCACCGATTGTGGCATTCCCGCAATCTGTGCCACATGAATACCAAAACTATGCTCGCTTCCTCCCTCTTTTAGTTTTCTTAGAAAAACCACCTTTCCGTTCAACTCTTTTACCGAAACATTGAAATTCTTAATGCGTTTAAAATCCTCCGTCAGTTGGTTAAGTTCGTGATAGTGCGTAGCGAAGAGTGTCCAAGGCTTAAACTTGGCGTGATTGTGCAGGTATTCCGCAATACTCCAGGCAATACTTACACCATCGTATGTGCTCGTTCCACGGCCAATTTCGTCCATAATTACCAAACTTCTGTCGCTCAGATTATTTAGAATAGACGACGTCTCAATCATCTCCACCATGAAAGTACTTTCACCACGTGAAAGGTTATCACTCGCCCCTACTCTGGTAAATATTTTATCTACCAGACCGATTTCGGCAGCCGAGGCTGGCACGTAACAACCAATTTGGGTCATTAAAACTATTAGAGCAGTCTGTCGCAACAGTGCTGATTTACCAGCCATGTTTGGACCAGTAATGATAATAATTTGTTGGTCTTGGTCGTCCAAGAAAATATCGTTCGGTACATAGCTCTCTCCCAAGGGTAGCTGTTGCTCAATAACAGGATGACGACCATCTCTAATATCAATCACCTTATCCTCAGTTACTTTTGGCTTACAATATTTATTCTTCTTGGCCACATGAGCAAACGAAAGCAAGGCATCGATGGTAGAAATCACTCGTGCGTTTTGTTGAATCTGTGCCACAAATTCAGAAGCCGTTATAACTAGGTCATTAAAAATCTTGAATTCAATCTCAAAGATTTTGCTCTCGGCTGTTAGAATTTTTTCTTCATAAATCTTGAGCTCTTCTGTGATATACCTTTCGGCATTTACAAGTGTCTGTTTACGAATCCACTCTACTGGAACCTTGTTTTTGTGGGCATTCGAAACTTCGAGATAATATCCAAAAACCTTGTTAAAAGCAATTTTTAGAGAAGGAATACCCGTGCGGTCAGACTCACGATTCTGCAAATCCACTAAATAATCTTTTCCTGAAAAAGCAATTTTGTGCAATTCGTCTAGGTCTGCATCCACGCCTGTGCAAATCATACCTCCTTGATTGCTCAAATTGGGGGCATCATCGCGTAGCTCTTTGGTGATTTTGTCTATCAAAAATTTACAATCATTCAGTTGATTGATGTATTTTTCGAGAACCTTATTTTCATGTGTTTTTTTACCCAAAAGCTCCTTAATGGGTTCAATTTGAAGCAAAGCTCTTTTGAGTTGAACCAATTCTCGGGGGCTGATTCTTCGAACGGCAACTTTAGAAACCAACCGCTCCAAATCACCAATGGGCTTGAGTACTTGGCTCAAATCAGTCAAAATATCCTCGTCTTTGAGAAACATTTCCACTGTATCTAGTCGCTCCTCTATGGGTTTCTTTTCTTTGAGCGGCAGGACCATCCATTTACGGAGCAACCTCGCTCCCATGGGTGTGTAAGTGTAATCCAAAATATCTATCAAAGGAACCCCACCTTCAAATTGAGCATAGATCAGCTCTAGATTTCGAATAGTAAACCTATCGAGCCAAACATATTTTTCTTCGTCAAGCCTTGTTAGGCTACTTACATGATTGATGTCACGGTGTTCCGTATCAGCCAAATATTGCAGAATAACCCCAGCCGCAGTAACGCCCTCCTTGAGGTTTTCTATACCAAATCCTTTCAGAGAGTTGGTCTTAAAATGCCCTGTCAGCAGGTTGTAAGCGAAGTCATAAGAATAGGCCCAATCATCAAAAGTATAGGTGTTGTATTTGTCGCCAAACAAGGCTTCAAACTTTAGCTTGTGCTTTTTACAATACAAAATCTCTGCAGGACTAAAACCTTGAATAAGCTTATCGATGTAAGCCACGGAGCCTTCGGTAGTAAAAAATTCTCCTGTAGAAATATCCAAAAAAGCCACACCCATATAGTCTTCAGCAGCAAAATGCACCGAAGCCAAGTAATTGTTGTGCTTAAGGTCAAGCACATTATCGTTGTAGGAGACTCCTGGGGTTACCAATTCGGTCACTCCACGTTTCACAATACCCTTAGCCTGGCTTGGGTCTTCGAGTTGGTCACAAATGGCCACACGTTGCCCAGCTCTAACGAGCTTTGGAAGATAATTATCTAAAGAATGATGCGGAAAACCAGCCAATTCCTCGTGGGCTCCACCATTGTTTCTTCTGGTAAGCACGATACCCAAAATCTTTGACGCCTTAATGGCATCTTCACCAAAAGTCTCATAAAAATCACCCACCCTGAAGAGTAACATTGCCCCAGGGTATTTTGCTTTTATCTGATTGTATTGTTTTGATAGTGGAGTTTCTTTTGGGGCGGCGGGTTTGGCCATGTTTCTTTAAAAAATATAAAACTTATAGATAGATTTACTCACCTCAAAATTATATAAATTTGTTCGGAAATAGACCTCAAACCTCGAAAATAATAATCCTTTATGCTAAAAATAGAACATATTGGCATTGCTGTCAAAAGCCTGGAAACTTCTAATGAAATATTTAGCAAACTGTTTAATAAAGCCTACTACAAAGAAGAAGAGGTCACCTCAGAGGGAGTAAAAACTTCATTTTTCCAATTGGCAGATTCAAAAATAGAATTATTGGAAGCCACAAATTCTGAAAGTCCCATTGCCAAATTTATAGAAAAAAAGGGAGAGGGAATTCACCACATAGCTTTTGAGGTAAGTGATATAAGGGCTGAAATGAAAAGACTGGAAAGTGAGGGTTTTATCTTACTAAATACAGAACCCAAAAACGGGGCAGACAATAAATTGGTGTGTTTTTTACATCCCAAAACCACCAATAGCGTGCTGATAGAGCTTTGTCAAGAAAAAAATAAAGCCTAAATCTACCAAATCAAAAGGTTATAAGGCTATTTGTCTTAAATTTGTATTTTGATAAAGAGCGTATAACCTATTTCGAGTGTCAGCAAAGAAAAAATTAAGAGCTTTAGCCGTTGTTTTACCCCAGTTTCATCCTTTTCCAGAAAACGACAAATGGTGGGGAAAGGGTTTTACGGAATGGACCAATGTGACCAAGGCCCGCCCGAGTTTCAAAGGCCATTATCAGCCGCATTTGCCAGCAGATTTGGGTTTTTATGACATGCGTTTACTACAAACTCTCATAGACCAAGCCAATTTGGCCAAAGAACACAATCTGGCAGGTTTTTGCTTTTACCACTATTGGTTCAATGGCAAAAGACTCTTAGAAACTCCTGTAAATAAGATACTTGCAAGCAAAAAGCCCGATTTCCCATTTATGTTGGCGTGGGCCAATGAAAACTGGTCGAGGCGTTGGGATGGACAAGACCAAGAGGTGCTGATGGAGCAAAAATACAATGCCGGAGACCATGCCGCTCATGCAAAATACCTTTGCGAAAACGAATTCAAAGATGAGCGTTACATAAAAATCGATGGAAAACCTTTTTTCCTTTTTTACAACTCCCACATCATTCCTGACCTGAAGGAAACGATTCAGATTTGGCGAAATGTGGCAAAAGAGCATGGTTTCAAAGACATCTATTTGGGCGGGATAAAAACCTCTTCACACTATATACCAGACGCCGAAGAATTGGGTTTTGATGTGGTCATAGAATGGCAACCTGATTGGAAAAACTTAGAGATTGTTCCAAATATCTGGGATAGAATCAAAAACAAGTTTTCTTTGGGAAAAACCTATAGAAAAATTAATTTCAAGGAAGTTACAAAACGAATGATGGCCAAATCTTGCCCACCCAACAAGCATTTTCATTGTGTAGTGCCTGGCTGGGACAACAGTGCCAGAAGGAAAAACAACGCCTTTATCATGACCGATGCCACTCCCGATCTATATGCCGAATGGCTAAAAGATACCTGCGAAAAAACAGAGGTTTACTCTGAGGAAGAGAACTTTGTATTCATCAATGCATGGAATGAATGGGCCGAAGGGAATCATTTAGAGCCCGACAGAAAATGGAAGCGGGCATTTTTAGAAAAAACTAGAGACATTTTAAGCATTTATAAATGATTGCGAAAAAAATAAAAGACCTCGTACAAAGCTTGGCCCATAAGTTTGGCTACCATGTATTGAGCAAAAATAGTATCTCAGGTGATATGGTTCTTTTCTTGAAAGGAATCAAAAACAGAGGTGCTTCTGTAAAAAATATACTTGATATAGGAGCTCACAAGGCCGATTGGAGCCTGATGACTTCAGATATTTTTCCCGAAGCGGCCTACTACATGATAGAGCCCCAGGACGAAATGAAGCCTTACATAGAGACTTTCCTAAAATCCCACAATGGAGCATGGTTTCAAGGTGGTGCTGGTGCTGAAAATGGCGAACTAACCCTTAGTGTTTGGGATGATTTTGCGGGTTCATCATTTTTATTGCCTGAAGGAGAAGAAAGTGGAAAACAACAAAGAAAAGTACCTATTTACACCGTTGATTATTTGATAGAAACACAAAAAATGCCGGTCCCGGATATTTGTAAAATAGACGTACAAGGATTTGAAATTGAAGTACTTAAGGGAGCAAAAAGTATCTTAGGAAAGACAGATATTTTTATATTAGAAGCATCACTATTTAGGTTTTCTCCCAATCAGCCATTGCTACATGAAATCATCGATTTTATGGTGCAACATGGTTATGTCATCTACGATTTTGCCGGCTTTGCCAACAGACCATTGGACAAAGCCTTAGGGCAATTAGACATCTGTTTTGTACTAGAAAACAGTCCATTAAGAAGTAGTCAAGGCTGGTAAATACCAATTTAGCCACCCCTTTTTCATTTTATAATCAAACATTATTGTATATTTTTGTGAATAATTAAAAATCGGAAATTCTTATTTCCTGATTTTCTATAAAAACAAGGAGTATAAAAATCAGAATTAATGCCAAAAGTAACCGTCATACTTCCGAACTACAACCACCAAGACTACATAGAAGAAAGAATAGAAAGTATTCTAAATCAAGACTTTAAAGATTTCGAACTCATCATTCTTGACGATGCATCGATAGATAAAAGCCCAGAAAACATCCGAAAGTTTCTCAACGACCCACGTATTAAGGAATTTGTTATAAATGACCAAAACTCCGGCTCCACATTTATTCAATGGGAAAAAGGACTTCAAAGAGCACAAGGCGAATATATCTGGATTGCTGAAAGTGATGACATTGCAGACAAACGATTTTTAACAGAACTTATAGCCATTTTAGATAATCAACCCAAAGTAGGTGTGGCCTTCTGTCCCTCTATTTGGATCGACGAAAAAGGCACCAAGATTTTGGAACCTGACCATGAGGCTGATGAAGACCTTTGGCAGGGAAATGACCTCATTCAAAACGAATTTTTGGCAGGAAATCTCATATACAATGCCAGTTCTGCTGTCTTCAGGAAAAACTTAATCAAGAAAATTAGTTTCTCCCAAATTAATGAATTCAAATATACAGGAGACTGGCTATTTTGGGTACAACTTATAAGTGATGTTCAAGTCAAAAGAATAGGAAAACGTCTGAATTACTTTCGCAGACACGCTGACAACGTTTCTTTTAAGTCTGAAAGAAGCGGATTACAGTTTATAGAGGGTATCAAAATCGCTTTGAACATCTTCAAAACCAATTCAATACCGTGGTTTAAAAAGAGAAAAACGATGTTATTTTGGACAAAAAAGCTTTTTCTAACTGAAAACATAAACCATACCGAAGTCCTCAAGAAAATGCCGTTTGAAGTGAGAACTTATTTTGCTTTTTTCAAACTTTTTGGCAAATAAGATGAACGGTATATCAGTAATTATAGCCTGTTTCAATAGTGAAAAAGTAATTTCGACAACACTCAGGTATCTTCAAAATCAGAAAAATACCGAAGGCATAGCGTGGGAGGTAATATTGGTAGACAATAACTCCACCGATAACACCTCCGATACCGCTAGAAACGTATGGAACCATCAACCCATTGTACCCTTGACGGTGTTGTTAGAAGAGACTGTTGGTGAAGCTCATGCCCGTAAAAGAGGTATTCAAGCAGCTAAGTATAACATTCTGAGTATTGTAGATGACGACAACTGGGTAGCCGAAGACTGGATATTTAAGATTAACGGCTATTTCCAAAATCCTGAAATTGGACTAATTGGCTGTGCTGGAACTGGTGAATTTGAAGAAAATCCAGCCGCATGGTTCTCAGATAACCAACATGCGTTCGCCATCGGTAGGCTATATGAAGGCGATTTCACAGACATTACAGAATATGCCATAGTGCCGGGTGCAGGCCTGAGTGTCCGCAAAAACGTTTATGATACTTTGTTTAGACTCAACTGGAAACCGTTTCTGGAAGGTAGAGTTGGAAACAAACAATCCGCAGGAGCAGATAGCGAAATGTGCTATATTACGCGTTTGCTTGGCTACAAAATATACTACTCTAACCTACTCCATTTCAAGCACTTTACTGCATCTCATAGGATCTCTTGGGATCGACTAACCCGCATGACCGAGGGCTTTGGACAAGCAGATGTTTTCACCTTGCCTTACAAGATAACGTACGAAGAGTCTCAAGGGAAACGTAGTTTGATGAACTCTCTCCGAAAAAAATGGTGGTTTAATTTTTTAGGAAAAAAGATAGCACTTCTACTAAAAGATCCGTTTCAATTCATAGCTCCTCCTCCATTTTCGAAAAAAGAACTGAACAGAATCAGAAATAAAGCTTTTTGTGAGACGATTTGGGTGGAAAGAAAGAAATTTGAGGGTAGTTTTTCTTATTTAGAGAATATATCTAAAGGGAATATTCTGCTCTGAAATGATTGTAGGTCAAGACTAAAAACGTACGATTTGAAAATTTTCGGCAAATCTATCCTTATCCTGTTTTTAATTTACTGCAAAACAACATTTGCACAAATAACTTATATAGAAGGAGTTGTAATATCTTCACTCACCTCTAGACCAATCGAGTACGCCAATATACAAGATAAGATAAATCTAAAAGGGGTTAGCTCAGATTCGCTTGGGAATTTCAAACTGCCGATTTTCTCCAAAAACACTTTGCTCACGGTTACATGTGTTGGTTACGAAAGATCTGAAATCAGGGTAAATCCAAATAGTTTTGTGGTTATAAAGCTCAATCCATTAGACAAACAACTGGAAGAAATAACCGTAAAACCAGAGGAAAATCCGGCTTGGAAAATCATAAGACTAACTCTGGCTAACGCCAACAGAAATAATCCTCAAAAAATAGCACAATTCAAGGCCAGTCATTATTCCAAAATCAGCTTGAATGGTGAAATAGTGCGTTTTCTAAGTAAAAATCCTAAAGACAGCCTCATTGACAAAGAAAGAAGCCTACTGCTGGTGGAAAACCTTGGACATTTCTATCAAAAAAATAAAAGTCAGAAAGATATTATTGCACACACTATAAGCAGTTTCCCAAAAAACTACCCTATCAATTTGATGACCAATAGCCTAATAAATCCACTGGGGTTTTATGAGCCCTTGATACAGATAAACTTGAATCTGCTAACTACAGTATTTGATAACTCAGCTTTACAAAACCAGCGTTTTTATGTAAATCCAATAAATGAAAAAACTTTCTCACAATATAACTTCAGCCTGATAGATACCTTAGACAACGGATCTGATTCAACTTTCTCCATACTTTTTGAGCCCAAAAACTCGGTTTCAATTAATGGACTCAAGGGACTATTGCGAATAAATTCAGACGGCTATGCCATTGAGGAAGTACATGCCTCCAATGCGGATTCTTTGCAAACAATGCAGTTTGTCATCAAACAAAATTATCAAAAAACTAAAGGAATATGGCATCCAAAATTCAGGTTACTGGGCTTAGATTATCTACTAAAAATTGACAAAAAAGACCTAAAATTAACCTACCAAATAGAGGACTATTTCTCTGATTTTACAACAGATTTCAGCCAAAACGAAGTAACCTTTGATGGCACCAATCGCCTGGTTATGCCTAAAGCGGATACGATTTCAAAGTCAGAATTTGACAAAATGCGTGCGGTGCAGTTGCTGCCCAAAGAAGAGCTGCTGTACAAGAAAGCAGAGATGGCCAACAAAAAATTATTCACCCAAAAGGTAATTGTACCCGTAATGGCCCTGTTTAATACGGCCATCAATAACGGCTTAATGGTGGGTCCATTTTTTTTACTCTATAACCAACTGGACTACAACCAGCATGAAGGCCTAAGGTTAGGCTTAGGAATACAGAATGATATACAAAGAACACCCAGGTGGCGAGTTTACCTAGGTTCTGCTTACGGCCTCGAGGATCAAAAACTTAAATATGAAGGCATTTTGAGCTATCACTTTACCAAAGACCGCTACAACAAAATCGAAATATACGGCGGAAACGACCTCCGAAGACCGGGGCAAAATCCATTGCTTTTTGCCAATTATGTTTTACCACAAAGATTGGGATTAAATCTTGGTTCGGGTGAATACTTATTGGATAATTATAAAAAAATAGGTTTAGCGGCATATTTTAAACCATTCAATTGGACACAGGTGAAGGTCTTTCATGAAAGAGAAATCAGAACGCCTGTCAGTTATAAATTAACAGAGAACGCAGTAACAGATTACCTACATACAGGGCTCAGTTTTAGGTTTGCAAGAAAAGAAACCATGACCAGAACGGGCTATTTCGAAAAAGTACTGAACCCTTATTTCCCAATTATAAGGCTCAATATTAGCCGATTCGATAGTCGGAAGGTATATCATGAGAATTTCTGGAAAGCCAATTTGGTCATATCTCACCAGATAAGAACAAAGAAAATAGGAAAAACCATGACCGTCTTATCAGCCGGAAATTCATGGGGAGTTTTACCTTTTCAATACCTTTTTAATAACCTGTCGGTACCATTAAACATTTGGGGAAGCAACAGCAAGGAGGGATTCCAAATGCTCAATACGGCTGAGTTGGGATACAACAACTATGTGTCATTTTCTGCTTTTCATGACTTCGAGAAAAGTATTTGGAAGCCAAACAGCTCATGGTTTCAACCCGAATTTATGATAGGCAACAAAATCGCTATTGGAAAACTCACTCAAACAGCTCCTATCATAAACGAAGAACCACTTAAAGACATTAAATCAGGTGTTTTTGAAGCATCTCTCAGTATCAGAAATATCGTCAAAATAAAACTATTCGGTTTTAAAATTGGCTTAGGTGCTAACCTAGTCTATGACTACTCCTCAGTCAATTTCGGGGTGAAAAGATTTGGTATCCGACCGTTCGTTTTGCCTGTATTCTTTTAAAAATACAGTGTCTATTATCCAAAACTCATCTTTTATTTTTCCTCAGATTATACTTTTCCAAAAACTCTAAAATCATTCTATCGTAGGCATTTGCTCCGATAGATTTCTTTTTAGACAAAATCACCGGAACTTGTTTGGCGGTTGAGTCAATAAAGGCCATGTCACGAGGAATATAGGTATCAAAAACCTGATCTTTGAAGTTCTCTCTCATCAAGCCCAAAATTTGATTGGAGAGGTCATTGTCTTCGTCGTGCATGGTGAGCAATATACCTTCAACGTAAAGTTCGGGTTTTAGTCTTTTCTGGATAATCTTGAGAGTTCCGAGTATGAGTTCTAATCCTTCAATCCCAAAATACTCACATTGCAACGGGATTATCACGGAATCAGAAGCCATAAGACTGTTAATAGGCACAATACCCAATGACGGAGGGCAATCGATAAAAATAAAATCGTACAGAGGTTTAATAGGTTCAAGTTTTTCAGTGAGGATATATTCTCTTTCTGTAAAATTGACCAATTCTATCTCGGCTCCCACCAAATGTGGCGTAGACGGTATAAGGTCTAGATTGGGATAACCTGTACGTATAATACAATCTTGAATAGGGCTGAGACCGACCAAGGCCGCATAAATGCTTTTGTTGTCGTACTCAGACTTAAGACCAAACGCCACCGTGCAACTGGCTTGGTGGTCGGTATCGATTAGTAACACCTTGTAACCGCGAGCAGCCAGACCTGCCGATATATTCACCGCGGAGGTGGTTTTACCCACTCCACCTTTTTGATTCGAAATTGCAATTACTTTAGGAAGCATCTATAATTTTATTGGACTACAAATTAAAAACTAATTTAAACAGCAAAGGAATATTTTTGATTTTTAATTTACCAATTACGCATCTTCCACTTCATAACCACCCTATTGTGAAGTATTGTGACGATTTAGGGCAGAAATAAAAAAAGAATCGAATACTCCGCCAATGTGAAGTATTCGATTTTATATAAAGGAAGTATTCTTGAAGTGCGACTTACTTTATTTCTATCACCTTCTCTATAGCTTCTAGCGGATTAGAATCGCCATAATCTGCAATGGCCAAAAGCGAATATTTACCTGGTTTGATGTCTTTGGGTAAGTCAAGTTTAATAATTCTTTTGCCATAAGGAAACAAAGGAAAATCAGCATTGGGTGCTACCAATTCTTCGCCCGTGGTAATGTTGGTGAGTTCAACATGGGCTTTTACCATGGTCATGACGTTGCCGTCGTTTTCAATCATAAAATCAAAAGTATTTTTTTCATCCTTACTTGGATTCAGCGACACTGCTTTAATGGCCTGTTTAGATAAATTGAAAGGTGTTTGGTACAAATGCACTCCCACTCTAACTATCTCATTTATAAATGTTTTAATCTCTTGCGGGCCGTTAGCTTCTGGTTTTTTCAGTGTAGCACCCTGAATAAAAACCATGGCCCATTTCATTTTTTCCAAAGCTTCAGGATTCTCCGGTGCTTGTAAAGTAACTACAATTTCCTCCATCTCACCGGGCTTGAGTTCAATAAAGTTTTTATTTAATCTTACCCAACTTGCACAAGAGTAAGGTTGGGTATTTGGTGCAAAATATTGATGACTCCCAGTTTCGGTACGAGTCCAATCTCCGAGGTTAATTTCAAATGCTTGAAGCTCCGCTGAATTATTAGTTATGGTGATAGTTTGGTTTTCAGAAGCTCCCGGATTACCTAAGTGGAAATTGATAATTGAAGGATTTATGTTAATTTGCTGCCCGAAAGAAAAAAAACTCGTTAAAGAAATTAGGAATGTGTACGAAATACGTCTCATTTAATAAAGTTTTATTTAGTAAAGTCTCAATTTTATTCAAGACATTAACGTGTTTTTTGCTGATTAATGTCTCCTTTGTATGTAACAAAGTTCATGCCCAAAATCTCACCCTTTCAGTACAAAGTTCGTCACTAAACTTTGATTATTCAAAAGAAAGTGATTTTGAAACCTCTAGAACTATTCAAAAAGCTTTTAAACTTACCGTTTCGTCTAGAAACAGGGGTATTTTCATTTATGGACGCATCCAACCGTCTGCCAATGTACTGATGAGTTCGGTTCCACAAAATCCTTTTGGTGTGAAAGTTAACTACTCTCCTGTTACTATATCGAGTTCTTATTTTCAGCCGAGAAACCTAACGTTTTCAGACATAACGGTGTTGGCCTACAACAGCAGAATAACAAGACCAATTGCCTTCGACTTTGACCTAATTTTGAATCCAATTGGCTACACTATTGCACCCGAAAACTATGATTATTCTATCATTTTCACGATAACCGAACAATGAAAAAAATATTCATCTTAATTACCGTCTTTTCGACTTTTCTAAATGGTAGGCTTTCCTATGGACAAGGTATTAGTCAGCCGGTTTCTGCTCGTTTATCTGTTAAGTCTTTTATTTCGATGAAAATCAATAAATCTCAAAATATTGATTTCAAATTTAATAGTACGGAGCAGATGGAACAAGGTATAACAAAACCCAATGCTTTCAATGTAGAAATCAAAACCAACCAGAACTGGAACCTGAGCGTTTCATCATTAACGCCCAACTTTTTAGCGTTAGGCCCTGACTCTCAAACACTTTTACCTTCGAGCATTTTGGGTTTACGAAAATCCAACACCAGTTCATTTATTTCTGTTGCTCAAAACCCCGTATCGTTGGCAACAGGAGGGAGAGGTAGCAGTACAAATGGTCAGAACCAATTTAATCTAGATCTCAAAGCTACTCCAGGTTTAAATTTCGACGGGGGAAGTTTTACACTTGTGGTTATTTTTACGGTTTCTCCGCAATAAATACCTACTGTTTCTTAATATTGATTTTACGTTTTTTCTGTAAAATCTTGAATTCTAAATTACTAGAGCTGGCATTTCTTAAGTCTACCGTTTTGATACTTTTTTCAATTAAAAGCGTTTCTCCAAAAATATTATCAGGAATCTGAATATTGTAGATATCGTCGTTCAGGTTGAAGAAAAACTCACCTTGGAAGTCTGTAATAGCCTTGAATATTTCACCCTTGCGGTTTACGGCCACCACCAATACGCCATTGAGCGATGGTGGAGGTGCATCAGTGGCATATTCTTTATTGAATACCACCCTGCCGCTAATCATTTTACTTTTCTTAAATGGCACCCCAATATTTACATTTCCCGAGAGCATTATGGTATCTCTCACACCTTTACTGGCAATCCACCCTTTCAAATTACGAACATTTCTATAGTCCACAATATGCTCTCCTTTGTCTGAGTTTTTGTAAGAAGCAAAGCCATTTTTGTTGGTCAAAACATTATTGCCGTTAATCACAAGATTGGCGTTTTCAATAGGTTCCTCCCCTTTGTCGAAAATCTCGTTGCCATTTTCATCTTTAAACAAAAACAACCTAATACTGTGGTACTTAGGAGCAATAGCCATCGGTACATTGAAGGTTCTCTTGAACACCAAACTCAAATTTGGAGAAGATTTTGGACGTAAAACATCAAATGCCGCAACGATATTTAAACCTCCACGTATTTTTGGGATATTCAGATTTATGTCATTCCTTAACAACAAAATAGGGTCAGCAGCTTTAAAAAATTGCATGTAACCTAAACTCATCCGGTTGATAAAATTCGAATTATAATTTTTGGCTTCATAGAAAAGAGAAAAGTTTTTTCGCTCCGAATATATACCTGTGTTTTTAAGATATATGAAGTCGAAATAATAATTTGGACCATACTCGTAGGTTGCCATTAAACCGAGCTTTTTATAGCGGCTATTAGCAAATACATTAATGGCATTATATTGTTTCCCGTTCTCAAAATCACCCAATGAACTTCTTGTCAATGATAGGTTGACAGAATTATTCAGATTTTTTCTTGAATAATTGTAATTGAGTGAGCCTTTATATCCTTCCATTTTGGGATTACTCAAACTGTCCTGTAGCAATGTAATTTTTGAAACTGAAAAATCCATTGAGGTAGCCCTAAATCCAAAACCAATTTTTCCTCCGAAGCTCTGATTACTAAATTGAAAAACCTCATTTGCCACAGTATTTTCTTGGGTGTAAATAATGGGTTGTCTATTATTTTTGTCGGCAAATGCACCAAAATACAGTTTTCCAGCATAGGCTCGGGCTTCATGCTCGGTTATCAGCAAACCACGTGTGATACCAGGGAAAAACGGACTATAGTAAACATAGTTCGACTTTATATTTATGGCCTTTGTATTGGCCTCATATCTGTAGCCGTATGAATAGCCCGACTGTAGCTCACCTATTTTTATAGCTTTTTCGGTGCTATATCCGCCAATTAAAACCAACCTTTGGTTGTTTGAAATTCGAAGAAATAAATTGTGCATGCCAAAGAAGTTTGTTGTTTCAAACTTATTATCTCTAACAAACAATGCATTTGATTTCATATTGGTCGTTTTCCCAATCATCAGGTCATTCCTAAAGCCAATCATATCTACGTTTCCAATTCGGCTCTTGACACCGAACAACTCTGTCTTCTGAAAATTGCTATTCTGAAAAGTTAAATTTATGCCATTACCGTCAATCTGGTAATTCATAAAGTCTATTTGACTTCCGACACTTGCCTGAAACTTCGTTGAGAAATAGTTAAACTGCCTAAAAGTTGGCGAAAAGTTATCGTCAAGACTGACCGCTCCTGACCTATACCTGAAGTTGAAATTTCTATTTTTGCCCAAATCATAAACCCCATCCGTCTCGAAATAGCCAAATCTCGAGTTATTGAGCAAAAGGTTCAAACCAAAAAAAGACGTATTTAACGTCAGATTGGCATACTTTGAAGGATGGGCAAAATAAGTATCAGAAATAAAAAACACCTGCTGTTGCAGTTGTTTAACACCACCTCTGGAGGTGATATCAATATATACGTAGCTTGAAGTTGAAATCTTACTTTTGCTTCTTATAAATACCTGAAGCGTGGTATCCCTACCTGGTGCCAGAAGTACCTGAGTACCCGAAGAAGAGTGACTGAGACGCAAATCAGACTTAAAATCTACCAAAAACAACTCTTTTTTATTTCCTCCATTTGATATTTTCAGAGAAAACTTAGGTATCGTGTCTTCTTTGGTAATGTTTAAAATTTGATTCGGCAGGGTGGCATTCCATTTTATAAGTTGAGAGATTTTGGTCAAAAATTTATAACTCTCCTCATTGTTTGTAAAATTATTGGTCACATAAAGTGTCACAGGGTAGATGATATTGCCTATGGAATTGGTTGATGGTGCTATTCGTAACGGAACAGTAATAGATTGGCCGGCTTCAATCTCTAACAGGGGTTCTATTTGATTTACCAGATTCCAACCTTGTGGCATGCCTAGCTTTACGCTAAGAGACATTTTAGTGTTGGAACTATTAAAAACCGTGAAAGAGTTGAAGCCGAACTGGCCAGCATTAATTTTTAATGAGTCTTTTAGAAAAGTCAGTTGGTATTTTTCATTGGATATTCTATTTTGCCCAAACGCCGAAAGACCCATTGAGATTATCAATGAGCACACTATTAGCAGGGGCCTTATTTTTTTTAGAACACGCAATTTTTTTTATTTTATTAGGAAAAAAAGCAAATTGATTATCCAGAGATAATCAATTTGCGGTGATAGTAAAAACTACCGGTAATGTATAAGTCCCTTCATCATAATTCAATCCAGGAGTTATATCGTAATCCATTGTGAAATAGTTTCCCAAAACATCCCAGTTTCCTTTATTTCCCGTGCTAAGTTGCTGATCAACTGTACTTAACGAAAAATATCCTGACGGAGCCAATGTTTTCCGTATTTTAACAATACTGCAAGGCATAGAATTGGGACCTGCTGGGATTTTATCAAAAAACTGATTTTGAGCTTTTACACTTATCATCCAGCTTTTATTTGACCTCACTTGGAGTGCCGCCGCAGCTATTCTTTCAATTCCGTTATTGAGCCTATTGGCTGTGTTAAAATTAAAATTGAGATTTGGCGTAAATCCTATGTGAAATCTGATATCCAACACTTGAGAAACATTCACGGTTACTTGATGTGATGCTGTGGTTTGGCACTTGGCTAAAATGGCAGCACTCATCAACATAAGCGTAATGAATGTTTTCATTTAATTTGATTTTTTGGTTTAACTTAAAAATTTGATTTTTAAATTATTAGGAAACCCACTCAAATTAAATTTGGAAAAAAACCTAGGCCTTGAAATCCAAGGCCTTCTGGTTGAAATTCAAATTATTGTGCCGAAACCGTGTAAACTACTGGCAAAGTGTAAGTAGCAGGTTCGTGATCAAACGAAGGCAATGCTCTGTAATCAACATTGAAAGTGTTAGCTCCGTATCCACCTTTGTTACCAGTTGTTAACTCTTGGTCAACAGTAGTAAGACCTAAATAAGCACCTGTACCTCTTTTTACAGAAAGAATAGAAGCTGGCATCGCAAGAGCAACTGTAGTAGAAGGAGTAAAGTTAGCTTGACCAGCCTTCACACTTAGTTTCCAGTTTTTGTTCGAACGTACTTGTAAACCTGATGCATTAAGGTTTTCCTTTCCAGTTTCAATCTCAGCACCATCAGCAAAGGTAAATGTGGTGTTGTTAGGGCCTGAAGGCTGGAATCTTACGTCCATCACGGTTGGTATTGTAACCGTCACAGTGTGTGTTGCAGATAACTGAGCGTTAGCTGCAAAAGCTACCAAAACAAGAGCGATTGATGTCAAAATTGACTTTTTCATAAATAATAATTGTTTAGTTTTTTGGGTTAGTTTCACAATGGCTTTTTCCTGACAAATTATTGGAACCGATTGATTCACTAAATCCTAGTTATAAAATAATTTAATTAGCGAGCGGTAGTTTTTATGGGAATAATCCTACATCTCATGAATTGACTACCCAAAATCTATGCCATTGTATGAAGAACAGAAGATACAATTATTTTTAAGAATAAATTATTAAGCGGCACTAAATTCAAAATTTAAAACCAAAAAACACATAACTACCTAATCAACAATAAGTTAAAAATCAAAAACACCCACTCAGTAATTTTTTAAGAAAAATTATAAATGGGTGTCCGAAAAAAATAATTAGAATTTTGATTCTTGAAAAATCAGGCGTGCCAATCTTGAATACTGTTAGAAACGGCTTTGTAAACCTTGGCAAGGTCTTCGTCGTCGGCCAAATATGCCAATTGATTTTTGAGAACAGTGTCGTCTCTTCTTATGGCCGGTCCGGTTTGTACATCAGCAGGATGATTGGCCGCCATGGCTTTTTTGAAAGTTTCGGTTATGAGTGGCCTGAGGAGTTCAAAATCTAAATCTTCGGCCTCTAGAATTTCCTTTGATAGTGCCCAAAGGTGATTGGTAAAGTTGCAAGAAAACACAGCCCCTAGATGTAAAACCGCTCGCTCGGAGGAATTTAAAAGGTAAATTTCTTTTGATATGATTTTACCAAGTTCCACCAACTTTTTTTGTGTCTCTTCATTTTCGGCTTCGATACATATCGGTATTTCTTCAAAACTGACATTTTTGCCTTTTGAGAAAGTCATAATGGGATAAAAAACGCCTGCATTCACTTTCAAATCATGATATATTTCGAGGGTTTTCACAATAACCTCCATGGGTCTAGAGCCAGAAGTATGGACCAAGATGGCGTTTTCGGGTAAAATTATTTTAGAACAGACTTCTTCGATAGCGTCGTCACTAACACAAATAAAAAACACCTCAGATTCACTTTCTGAAAAATCGAGCTCGTCTGTAGCCTGGGTGTCGTATAAATCATCTGCCAATAGAATGGCTTTGCTTATTTCACGGCCGTATATTTCGTTTACTTTGATTTCTTGTTTTTCGAAAACTCTGGCTAGATGCCAAGCAATATTGCCTGTACCTATGATAGAAATATTCATTAGGGTCATAGTTTAAACCCCCAAAATACACACAAATTCAGAAATACCCAACCTTTCAGATTTTTGCTAAGAATTTTATAATGGTATACGTAGCTCCTGACTGAGATTTTACAAAATCTTTGGATGCCTTTTTTACACTTTTAAGTTTTTCTAAATCTAAACCTTCAAATATTTCTACGAACTCACTTAAATCTTTAATCGGGGAGGCCACTTTACTGTCTATCAAACCTTTGGCTTCTTCAAATTTGTGATAACGCCTATCCCCAAAAAATATAGGAACCCCAAAAACCGCCGCTTCCAAAATATTATGCAGCCCTTTTCCGAAACTTCCACCCACAAAAGCAAAGTGTGCATACTGATACAAGGACGACAGAAGCCCTATGCTATCGATAATTAAAACCTGAGCCTCAGGAAGTTTTTTGTCTTTAAAGTCTGAGTATTTAATGGCACTAAGCTCTTTAGCCCAAGTTTTTATTTGTGTTTCATGCAACTCATGAGGGGCAATAATAAATTTTATCTGAGGATGACTTAAAGCAAAAGGAATCAGCACTTGCATGTCCTCTGGCCATGCACTGCCTACCACAAAGACGGGGTCGTGTTTGACAAAATCTGCCATTCCCGCTATGGGCTGAATTTTGGCCAAATTATCCAGAACCCTATCAAATCTTGTATCCCCAGCCACCGTATAACTTTGATAATCAATAGTTTCCAACAAACCAGCGGTTGCCGTATTTTGCACAAAAAGATGTTCGAACGAAAACAACAATTCTTTAAAATAACCGCCCCAAGGCTTAAAAAAAGCTTGACCTTCTCTTAAAATGACCGATATTCCGATAAGTTTTGTGTCGTTTGATCGAAGTGCTTTTATGGTATTGGGCCAGAATTCGTATTTGACAAAGACGGCGATTTTAGGATTCACCATTTTCACAAAATGTTCTGCCTTTGACTTGGTATCGATCGGCAAATAACAAATAAAGTCAGCCAAAGGATAGTTTTTGCGTATCTCGTAGCCCGAAGGAGAAAAGAAAGTTAGAAGAATACTAACATTTGGATTTTGACTTCTAAATGCCTCCAAAACAGGTCTACCCTGCTCAAACTCTCCCAAAGAAGCACAATGAAACCAAATAATTTCCCTGTCTGGATTTTGCTCTCGCCAAGTTTTTATATTTGCTAAAATTGCCGGAATTTGTTTTTGTCCCTCCACAAACAATTTTGCTTTTGGACCAAAAAACTGTACAAAATAGATAAGCTTATCCACCAAAAAGATAAATAAATTATACCCGAAACCTACCAGTGTATCAAAAACTTTCAAGAAGTATAATGTTTAAGTTTTGTCAAAATTAACTTTTGATATTCGGTAAAGAAATATTCATTCTGATAGCCAAAAATCTTATCAAGACTATAACAAAGAACACCAAAATCTCTTTATAGTCTTTCAAAAAATTGAAATTTTCTAATAAAAAATAAAGGAAACCACCTAATATGCAAGCAGTTGCATAAATTTCTTTTCTGAAAAGTGTCGGTATTTCGTTCAAAATAATATCTCGAATCACACCGCCGAAACAGGCAGTAATGGTTCCTAAAATTATACAAGAAGGCCAACTAAGCCCAGCTCCTACCCCTACTTCGATACCCTTAATAGTAAAAAAACCTAAACCTAGGGTGTCAAAGAAAACCAAGGTTTTATCGAGTTTATTGATTTTATTTTTAAAAATGACCGTTAAAACAGAAACGCTGACAATCAAAACGACGATTTTGGTGTCCAGAAGCCATTTTACGGGAAATTGTCCCAAAAGAATATCTCGAAGAGTACCTCCTCCCAATGAAGTCACAAAGGCTATCACCGCCACACCAAAAATATCCAGGTTTTTCCGAATACCCGCTAAAGCACCAGATGCCGCAAAAGCGATGGTTCCGCCTATGGTTATGAAGGAGAAAATTTCCAATGACTGCCTAATTAATTCACAAAATTAGGATAGTATTTTGAATAGATAAGGCAGAATGCCATAAATATGCTTTTTTGAGCAATTTGCATTCTCTCCTTAAAAGTAATTTTCGTATCTTTGCACCCAATTTTTTAAACAGTAAAGTACAATTTTTAGGTGATGAGATATCCAGAGTACAAGGCGGTTAATTATGCAGAAATAGCTGACGAGATATTAGATTTTTGGAAAGAAAACGAAATTTTCGAAAAATCTATTGAGGTGAGAGAAGGGCATCCGGCGTTCAATTTTTACGAAGGACCACCATCTGCCAACGGCACGCCGGGTATTCACCACGTAATGGCCCGTACCATCAAGGATATTTTTTGTAGATATAAAACCCTCCGTGGCTTCCAAGTAAAGCGTAAAGGAGGCTGGGATACGCATGGTTTACCTGTAGAATTACAAGTTGAGAAAGAACTAGGTATCACCAAAGACGATATTGGCAAGAAAATATCCGTAGCCGAATACAACCAAAAATGCCGTGAAGCAGTCATGCGATTCACTGACATTTGGCAAGACATGACCGACAAAATGGGCTACTGGGTGGACATGGAAGACCCTTACATCACTTATAAAAATGATTACATCGAGTCCATCTGGCATTTGCTTAAGAAGCTTTACGACAAAGGTTTACTTTACAAAGGCTATACCATTCAGCCATATTCGCCAGCTGCTGGAACAGGCTTAAGTTCGCACGAACTCAACCAACCAGGCTGTTACAGAGATGTCAAAGACACTTCTTTGACTGCACAGTTTAAAGTTACAAAGAACGCCAAATCTGAGTTTCTTTTTGAGGCTGCAAACAACGGAGAAGTTTATATTTTGGCTTGGACCACTACCCCTTGGACATTGCCATCCAATTCCGCTTTGACGATTGGCAAAAATATTGAATATGCACTGGTTAAGACTTTTAACCCCTACACATTTTTGCCAGTAAACGTAGTATTGGCAAAAGACCTGGTAGGGAAATATTTTTCGGATAAAGGCAAAGATGGTGATTTTGCTGGATTTGAGAATTCAGACAAAAAGACTTTCCCTTGGGAGATATTGAGCACTTTTAAAGGATCAGAAATTGATGGCGTAGAATATGAGCAACTGATGCCCTATGTACAGCCTAAGAGCTCAGCTTTTAGAGTAATCATTGGTGACTTCGTGACTACCGAAGACGGTACTGGTGTGGTTCATACCGCACCTACTTTTGGTGCCGACGACTTTAGGGTGGCTCAGCAGCACGGCATTCCTGCCATAATGGTTTTGGATGAAAGTGGAAAAGAAATGCCTTTGGTGGACCGAAAGGGAAGATTTGTGGCCGAAGTAACCGACTTTGCTTTGGAATATGTAAAAGAAGCATACTACACCGAGCAAGAATTAGAAGCAGAAAAAGTAAAACAGAATAGAGATAAATATCTTTCGGTAGACGAAAGAATAGCGATAAAGTTAAAAACCGAAAACAAAGCTTTCAACGTTCAAAAGTTCGATCACCCTTATCCACATTGTTGGAGAACAGACAAACCAGTTCTATACTATCCGCTTGATTCTTGGTTTATAAGAACAACAGCCGCAAAGGAAAAGTTAGTAGAACTTAACAAAACCATCAACTGGCAACCAGAAAGTACTGGCTCGGGTAGGTTTGGCAATTGGCTAGAAAACTTGGTGGATTGGAATCTTTCAAGATCGAGATACTGGGGAACGCCTTTGCCTATTTGGAGAAGCGAAGATGACGAGGAAGTATGCATAGGTTCAGTAAAAGAACTGCTGGACAGCGTGGAAATGGCTAACTCGTCAGGTAAATTATCGGCGGAGCAGTTGGAGAAGAATAAGGCGTTTTTGGCAAATCTAGATACGGATAAATTCGACCTCCATCGCCCGTACGTTGATGAAATATATTTGGTTTCAACCTCGGGCAAAGTAATGGTTCGTGAAGCTGACCTCATAGATGTTTGGTTTGACTCTGGGGCCATGCCTTACGCTCAATGGCATTATCCATTTAGCCAACAAACCCCCGAAGGGGGCTCAAATACTAAAACTCCCACTGGGGGCTTGGGCACTACTTTCCCTGCCGACTTTATCTCTGAAGGTGTAGACCAAACACGCGGTTGGTTTTTTACACTTCATGCCATAGCAGGAATGCTTTTTGATTCTGTAGCCTTCAAAAACGTAGTTTCTACGGGATTGGTTTTGGACAAAAACGGCAATAAAATGTCGAAAAGATTGGGTAACTCAGTAGACCCTTTTGATACTCTTAAAAAATTCGGAGCCGACCCAACGCGTTGGTACATGATTACCAATGCCGAACCTTGGGACAACCTCAAATTCAATTCTGACGGTATTCAGGAAGTTCAAAGGAAATTTTTTGGCACCCTGACCAATACCTACAATTTCTTTGCACTGTATGCCAATCTGGACAACTACCAACTGGAGCAGTTCGACAGAGTACCGAAAGAAAAACTTACGGAACTAGACAGATGGATAATATCGAAAGTGTACACACTTGTAAAAGAGGTGGGAGAAGAATTTGACGCCTACAACCCAACTAAAGCCGGTAGATTGATACAAGATTTTGTTTGTGATGATTTGTCAAATTGGTATGTAAGACTCAATAGAAGACGTTTTTGGCAGGGTGAAATGACCGAAGACAAGCGTGCGGCTTACCAAACTCTGCAGCACTGCTTGGCTGCCGTAGCACAATTGATGTCGCCAATAGCTCCTTTCTATGCCGATTGGTTGTATAAGAACCTTACAGATCAAGTCAGACAAGAATCAATTGAAAAAAATACGCCATTCAGACACGAATCGGTGCATTTTTCAGAATGGCATACCTACGATGAATTTTGGGTAGATTCTGAACTGGAAGAAGCAATGACTTTGGCCCAAAACATCTGTTCAATGGTGCATGCCTTGAGAAAGAAAAGTAGCTTGAAAGTTCGTCAGCCATTACAAAAAATACTCATTCCGGCTACCTCGGCAAAAGTGAAGGCCCAAATTGAACACATTACCTCTATCATACTTTCGGAGGTAAATGTAAAAAGTGTGGAGTTTTTGGATGATGAAAGTGGTATTTTAAAGAAAAAAGTAAAGGCCAATTTCAAATCATTAGGACCAAAGTTTGGCAAAGATATGAAGGCAGTGGCCGATACCATTCAAAACATGAATGCCGATGAGCTTAAATCGCTTGAAAAGACTGGCAATATCAACCTCAACGGATTCGAACTTGCATTGAGTGATGTTGAAATACTCACTGAAGACATTCCAGGCTGGCTTGTAGCCGTAGAAGGCGGTATAACGGTAGCTTTAGACATCAACCTCAGCGAAGAGCTTAAGCAAGAAGGCATTGCCAGAGATTTTGTCAACAGAATCCAGAACCTAAGAAAAGAAAGTGGTTTTGAGGTAACCGATAAAATCGCAATTCAATTAGAAAATACGAACAAGGAAGTATCGACAGCGGTAAATAATTTCAAATCTTATATTTCTACTGAAGTACAAGCCTTAGAATTAGAAATTACTAATGCAGTTTCGGATGCTGTGGAGGTAGAAATGGACGAAATAAAACTAAAAGTAAAAATAGTTGTAAAAAAGTAAAAACCTAAGGGCTTAATTTTAAATAGCTTAGAAAATACTTTAGAAAAATCCATAATTTTTTTTCGCAAAGAGTATTGACAATAAAAATTAAGCCCTTATCTTTGCACCACGTTTAAGAGAAACGCAAACGGTTTGGTAGTTCAGCTGGTTAGAATACCTGCCTGTCACGCAGGGGGTCGCGGGTTCGAGTCCCGTCCAGACCGCAAAAAGCACTCATTTTGAGTGCTTTTTTTGTTTTTAAGCCGTTTTTGCTACGTTTCCCGACCCTTCTCTTAGTATGTTTTACCATATGTTACCATAATTTTTGTTACTGGTTTGTTACTCACTTTAATTGGCTTTTGTTTCCATAGGTTTGTTATTTAAAACAATAATATTTGGAATATGAAAGTTAATTATGATATCGTCTTTGACATTAAGAAGGAAATTAGTACCAAGAAAAAAGAAAAAGGTCTAGTTCAAATTAGAGCATACTACAATGGCTCCAGGAAATACTTCACAACAAGATTATATCTTAAAGAAAATGAATGGGACTTTAAAAAAAATCAACCTAAAGACCCAGTTCAAGCAAGGTCTATTCGAAAACTAATTGACAAATTAGAAGATTTTGAAACTCAATACAGACTGCAAAATGATAGCTTCCACTTATCAAATTTTGATATATATTTAAAACCAAAGAAAAAAGAACCTGAGATTATTAAAATTTCCTTTTCCGAGTTTTTTAAAATGCAACTAACCAAAGAGTCTCAACTAAAAAGAGTAACATTGGTTAACCAAATTAATACGTTGAAAAAGCTGACAGAATTCAAAAAAGTAATTCAATTTGAGGATTTGAACTACCAACTAATTCAGGATTTTGAGATTTTCCTTCGTCAAAAGAAAAACCTAAGAACAAATACAATAGAAAAATATCATAGGCAAGTTCGGAAATATATCAACCTAGCTATAAAGCAAGACCTATTTCCTGAAAATAAGAATCCATACAAAAATTATAAACTTACCATAGAAGAAACTGATACCATTTTTTTGCTTCCCGAAGAAAGACAAAGAGTCGAAAATCTAATATTTGAGGAACCTATTCGTAATTATAAAGATCTCGAAATGGCAAGAGACATGTTTTTATTTGGATGCTATACAGGACTCAGGTATTCAGATTGTTTTGCACTTACTGCAGACAATTTCAATGAAACTGAAAATGGTTTAATTCTTAAATTCAGAGCGAATAAAACTAATAAAATTGGGTCAAGACCGCTGTATTTACTATTTGATGGCAAACCTGAAAAAATTATTAAGAAATATTTACCAAAAACTGGCAATCAAAAGCTATTCAAAGGCATGAATAACCCAAAAGTGAACAGAAGCCTGAAAGTAATTGCTGAAATGGCAAATGTTCATAGAGGTTTGTATTTTAAGGCTTCTAGAGATACCTTTGGTACAACGTTATATATGCTATCCGGTGACGATAAACTAGTGCAAAAGCAATTACAGCACAGCAAAAGGGACCAGACGGACAAATATGTTCACTTAGTAGAACAAATTCAAAATGAAGGATTACAAAAAATATTTAAATCCATCGGAAAAGGTACCGATGATTGAAGTACTAAATGACAATGAATTAGTTGACCTAATTAATAGAACCAAAAAGAAAGTCTCAATAAAACATTACTTGAATACTTATTTGTTTCCAGTAGGTGATGACGGAAATGGTAATCAAAGATATCCCGTTTATTACAGAATTATTTTTAACAGACAATCTGTTAAATTAAAAAGTAATACGAATCTAATACTTTCAAAGATTGAATTCGAGCAGTTAACAGAACAAAATTGGAAATTATTAACCAGAGAGGCACTATTCCTTACCTACTTAATTAACAGAATTTACAACAACGTTTTAACAGAAACAAACCGATACTCAGAGCCTTTTCAAATGGGCATTGAAAATTTTGATATTAATCAAATTTTTCACGACTTCAATTTCGGGCAATATGAATTGCCCTCTGTTGTTAATAGAATATTACTATCAAAAATGGAATTATTTTCCAAGAACAATAACCTAAACGAAATCACTTTTGATTTGCTCTCAACCAACTTTAATGCATATCAGCTTTTAACATTCTTAAAATTAGGAAACAATATCTGGGGAAAATTTGAAAAAGAATATAATTCTCTAATTTGGTTTTTTAATATCGAATATGCAACTTTCAAATCAGAAAGCACCCTATATGACAGTTTTGGAGCAACTGAGGTAGACCTACTATTTTTAGATTTCTCCAAATCATTTTCTGACAAACAATCTTCAAAAGAACATAGTGAGTTTCTTCTAGAGCTTGATGCTCTTATAAGGAGTAATAAAGCTTATTAAATTCGATCCAGAGTCTAATTTAGCAATTATTTTTAGCAATACTAAAATGTTGTAACCATTACAACTTTTTAGTATTACCTTCGCATATCAAATAATAACAAATTTTTTATGCACCAAAATCAATCAGAAAAAACTGCCATTAGTCCAGAAATTGAATATCTGGCATCTATCCTTGAGGATAGATTTAAAATTATTGAAAACCACTTTTTAAAACCACCCGAACCCAGGATTCCTGAAACTGCCCAACCAAGTGAAGTTTGCAAAAAAATGGGTTGGTCAAGGTCAAAATTTGAAGAATTCAAAAGAGCAGGACTTTTCCGCACTGAAAAAATAGGAGGGAAAATTTATGTTTCTACTGCAGATTTACGGAAACTATTCCCAAAAGACTTTTTCTAAAAAGGGAGGTGCATAAAAAAGCCGGCATGTTGGACCATGTCGGCTATAATAATGCTCATTTCTATTGATCATCACTATCTTAACAAAACAAAAGTATGAAATTCTGCTTAAAAAACAAACCTCGGTTAGCCGAGGATCGTCTATCCTATGGCTCAAAAACTAGGTATTTACTAAAAAACCCAAATAAGAAACCTAGTTTCTCAAGAAATTCTTTAAAGCCAAAGGGATTATTTAAAAAAGTGTTTAAATCATATCCTATTTTAAATATCCATGGTTGATTACAAATACAAATTCGAAAAACACCCTAATAAAAAGGGTACTTGCCCTGCCTGCGGAGAAAAAAATCAGTTTAGGTACTACCAAGATCAAAATGGTGAAAGATTAAGCACTGAATTCGGAAAATGCGAAAGAACAAATTCATGCGGATATCACAGTAAACCTAGCAAAGATGTTACATTTATTGCACCCGTCAAAAAGAAAATTGCTAAAGTGGAATACATATTTCCTGATCAAAAACTAGTTGCTAGAATTACCTTTTGGAATGAAAATCAAGAAAGCAACTTACATAAACATTGGAATAAGATAGGAATTCCATTAGAACATTTCAAAAAACAAGGAGTTGGCACCGATGAAAATGGAAATACTACATTTATACACCGTAATATAAATGGACATATAACTAATGTTAAAAAGATCAGCTATAATCCAGAGGGCAAAAGAGATAAAGTCAAAAAAGTCAATCACTATCTCAGTCAACCTAATGGTGAAACGAAAAAATTCAGCGTTTGCCTTTTTGGTGAAGAATTATTAGATCCTGAAAAAAAACGCAAAGTAATAATTGTCGAATCAGAGAAGTCAAAAGTTATTGGCTCATTCTACTATCCTGATTATGATTGGGTCGCTTGTGGCTCTTGCAATGGCTTAACACTTGACAAAGTGAAGGTTTTGGAAGGTAGAGAGGTTTATTGGCTTTGTGATGCTGATAATGCTGGTAGAAAAAACTCAAGTATCAATAATTTACATTCGGAAACGTTTAATTTTCATATCGTAGACCTATTTCCTTCGAGGGAGGACGGCTTTGATATAGCTGATTCACTTGAGGTTGGGAATAAGCCTTCATTACATCAAGAAATAAACAAAATTTCACATATTGTAGAAACAGTTGAAGAAGAACATTTGAAAAACAACAGTGTAGATTACAGAAAAAATACATCTATCTGGATAAAAACTAGGAATAATTGGGAAGTAATTGCAGATAATTTTCATATTTTCATCAAATATCAAACGAAAGATGATAATGAAGAAATTTCTTGGATAATTGAGGTAAAAATCAAGGGAAGACCATCAGAATTCATCGAGATTTCTCACGAAGACTTTTGTTCAGCAAAAAAGATGAAGACAATCTTGGCGACCAAAAGACTAAGTTTTAAGGCCAATGACAACCACATCTCAGAATTACACTCATTGTTGTTTTCAACCCCTTTTAATACTGCTAAGAAAATCACTCGATTTGGTTTTCATAAAGAGTCTGAGACATTTTTCTTTTCGAACAAAGCATTATCTAAAAACGGTGAACTGCTAATACCTGACAACTTTAGTATAGTTAATCCTGATGATTTCTGCCTCTCCATGCCTTTAAGTAATCATAAAATGAAACGGAGGTTCGAACTAACAGAAAACGAAATAACCTTTAATCAGTGGTATGTTGAATACTCCAAAACACATACCCAGGAAAAGGCATTTGTGCCAGTTTGCTTTTATATCATGGCTTTATTCAGAGACGTCGTTATTAATCATAAAGGCTCTTCTCCCATTCTGTTCCTGAAAGGATCAGCTGGTACTGGTAAAAGCAGCATTATTCGAAGCCTAACATGTCTTTTTGGCTTTCAACAAGAAGATATAAATCTGAAGTCAAAAAATACGGAAGCAGCATTGGTGAAACTAATGAGTCAATCCGCCAACTCTTTGATTTGGATGGATGAATTTCACAATGAGTTTCCGCATGAAGGCCTTTTACAAGCGGCCTACGATAATGCTGGATACCATAAAACGCCAGATCAATCAAAAAGTAAAACTGATACAGATAGTATCGAGATCCATTCTGCATTGGCTCTTACAAGCAATTATATCCCTTCAAATGATATTTTCTTTTCAAGATGCTTACTTGTACATGTAGAGAACAAAGAAAAGACACATGAACAGAAAATGGGATTTGCCACTATGAAACGCTTTGAACAGCAAGGATTGGGTTGCATCACAGTTGAACTTTTGAGGCATAGGCAGCTAATCATAGAAAAATATGATTCAGAGTTTAAAAAACTGTCATTGGAGCTAGAATCACGTTTTCAAAACGAAAATATTCCTGAGCGTTTATTCAGTAATATGGCTCAAACCATGACTTGTGCTTTGATCCTTCAAAAAATAGGTAAGATTGAGCTATGTGAATATACTGATGAGAATGATATCCTTACCGAGTTTGTAAATATTGGAGAGAAGTATATAAGAGCCCAGAGAGAAATACAGCAAGAGAATTCAGTGTTATCAGAATTTTTCGGGATACTCCAAGTTTTATTCGAGAATTTCCAAATTCAAGAAGGGGTTCATTTTCGATTCGAAAATGAATTACTTTATCTAAGATTGCCGTCCATTTTCCCTTTGTATAAACAAAAATACAGGTCAATTTATTTTAAAGAGTCACCTGATAAAGATTCGATTTTACAAGATATCTTAAAGCTGGAAGAAAGAGATAAAACGGAAATCTTGAAAACTATTCGATTTAGAGAAGAGGAAAACGGCAATTCTTTAAAAAATACCGTAACAAATTCTCTTTCAATAACTTACGAAATTTACTTTACGAAATTCAGTCTAGATTTTACAAATAGACGAAAATTAGCCTAAAATCTTATAACAGTTACAACAACGAGTTAACATACTTATAATCATTATATTATTGTTTTTTTGTTGTTGTAATTCCGTTGTAATTCCGTTGTAGCCGTTGTAAAAATCGGAAATATTTCCGTTGTAAATGTTGTAGCCATTTACAACGGAATTACAACAATGACCATCTTTTATTTATCTTATTTTCAACTAGTTAACTAATTGCGTTGTGTGTTGTAATAAAAAATGGAAAAATACACTATGCTTATCATTTTTTAAATAAATAAATTATGAAATTAATACTTAGGGCCGCTGATGTTCAGATAATATTAAATGTATGTAGAACCGATAGTTATAGAATTATTAAAGAAATTAAAGAGGATTATCCTTACTCTGGTTTACTAACTGGTAGCAAAATAAAAATTGAAGATTTAGCGGAACATTATAAACTTAAAGTGGAAGAAATATGTGCTCTACTAAGTGAACATGAAGGGCCATAAAGGCATTGTAAAACACAATTCATATAATTCATATTGTCCAAAAACTCTGAATATGATACCCTAATTTTGCATGTGATACAAGGTAAAACAAAGTAAAACTGCCTAAATATGACGTTTTATCGCTGTATTTTAAATAAATAACACATTTAAAAAAACATCAAAATGAGTGAACTTACTCAAAACATCAATGTCAGAATGACCCATGAAATGAAAAAGAAAATCATGGATGAGTCGTACAAAAGAGGAATTAGCATCTCTGCTTACATTCTATTTTTAATCCAAGAACATTGGGAAAGACCTTGCCTAGTTCAAAATGATATTCAAGGTGAGTATAATCCAAGAGAACATGAAGAAGGAGAAATCTGTGACAAAGAGTATAAGGAAATGTACTTAGAAGCAGAAGATGAAATCAAAAGACTTGGTATTTATTCGAACAGATTACTTGAAATTTTAGAAGAGAATTCTATAACTGTCCTTCACCCAAAACGAATTGGATTATTTGAGAGAGAAAAAGCCATAAATAATGGAACGCTACAAGAATTACTTAAAATTGAAAAAGATCCTAAATCAATAACAGCTGTTTCTCAAAATAAAGAGCAATTGCTTAAAGCAAGTGAGAAAATTAGATTTATAGAGCAAAGGCTAAATTCATACGAAACTCCAGTTTTGAAAAGTATTTTCCGTTTTACGCAAGGACAAGTCTCATTAGCACCTTCTATTAGGGACTTACCAGATGTAGTACAATTTTTAGCAAATTCATATAATCAACAATTTTTAAATTCTTAAAACTATGCAAACACCAATTTTTAGATACCAACAAGATCCTTTCAGGATATTCAGTACAAATCCTGCACCTATATTTCCAAACAAGAATAAACCTGACCACCCCATTTATTACTATCCAATCAAGGAAAAAAGCAATTTGAAGGGACTATTTATAGCCTTATTCGCTGTTTTGACTTTGATTTTAATATTTATTTATCGAAAAACTATTATGGTCATTATCTTAAAAATCATGAGAAAGGATCAAAAAATAGAGGAGAATGATTTTGTTGAAATGGAAGAATATGGACCTAAAGTCAATTAACTAAATTTCAAAATCAAAAATCAAATAATTTCCGAAATACCTACCAATATCATGGCAGGTATTTTTTTATTTAAGAAAAATAAATATTTCAAAACCTATCCAAAAAGAGCAGTAACTATCATTGAATATAGATATAAAATTGCAATATTTGTATTTTATGATGTATTAGAATTTGAAACACAGACCTTCCAATTATTAGTTATCGAGTAATTAAAATCAAAATTTTTAAGTAATTCTACTAATATCATGAATATAGAAATTTCCCAAAATGACCATTAACACCGACATAAATATACTTGGAGGACTACCTGACTGGAACTTGGTTAATGTTTTCTTACAAGATAGTATTACGACATTAAAAGAAGATGGTACACTTCATACTTATTCATCAATAAAGACTGACAAATCAGTTAAACGATTCGAAAAAACCATATCTACAACTTTGATTCACTTTTTGAATAAAGATGTTGAGCTGCTACTTAGAAGCCTACTCAAAGTTGAGCGTATTTCAAAAGACAGTCTCCAATTATTGTTTTGGAATGCTTCTTTAAATAACGACTTATTAAACTATCTCAATTCTCAAATATACTTTCTTGCATTTTACAGTGGCCGGATTTCTATTAAACAGGATGAGGTTTTGGCTTGCTTGAAAGACTTGAAAGAAAGGGAAACCGAATTACAGAATTGGTCTATTTCAACACTTGAAACCACTGCCTCAAAATATTTGACATTGCTCAAAAAATTTGGATTAATGGGAGGATCACTCCATAAATCCATTTTGCACCCTTATTTAAGTGATAAAATGTTTGTTGTTTTTGTTTATTGGCTTAAAGCCATTGAAACAAAATCAAATTTGATGGAAAGTGCATGGCTCAAGTATGCTTTTTGTGAAATACCGGTGTTGATTGATAGATTGATGCAAAAAAAGTTTGCTACTTACTTTTTAATTAACTTTACAGGTGATAACCTTAAAATAGAAACCACTATACCTTACGAAACCATTTACGATGCTCTTAAATGACCCTTCACATACAATAATAGAAGCCAAAAGGCTCGTAGAATCAGACAGTCGGTCTGAAATTCGATTAAATGCTAATGGTGGGAATTCTATTTTGATTGTTTGTGAACCAATACGTGAGTTTGAATACATAGCTGCCATTAATAACCTTCTGAATCCAGAGAATTTTGAAATCATCGACCTCAATGCCTGCCTGATTGATTTCGTTTCCAATCATAAAGAAGAGTTGGTCGAATTGTACGATTTATTACAGTCTGCTACTCATGAAATTTTCAGAGCTCCAGCTGGTGAAGAATCTACAGATTTGTTTAAAACCATTATCTCGCTCATTCAGAATGCACTACAAGAAAACAAAGTGCCAGTTCTAATCAACACAGGGGCCTTGTTTGGCACTGGCATACACAATATTCACATTATGGAGAATGAGGTCGTGATGAACGCAGCCTTGCCATTATTAATTTTATACCCAGCAACCGTTGACCATGAGCAGATACTATTTTTAGGAAAGTACCCTGCATCTAAATACCGTTGTATGATAATCCAATAAAAGAAAACTAATTATGCTTATAAAAGATATTTTGACGATAGACCTAAGCGAAGACATCAAAAACGTAATCGACTTAGAAGACATTTCTGAAAATGCCATACAATCTGAAATTGAAAACTACATAATTACAGATGGACTGGCCAAAGAATACGGTGATTTTGTTTCAATTTATTCATCCAACATCATTGAAACAGGTGTTTGGCTTTCTGGGTTTTATGGATCTGGAAAATCTTATTTTGGAAAACTAATCGGTTATTTGATAAGTAATAGACTCATTAACGGTACTCCTGCTAGAGATAGAATACTTCAGAGATTTACTGGTATTGATGATGAGGCTCTTGTGAAAAATTCAATTTCTAAATTGAATAGTATCAACTCTAGGGTGGTTTTTATGGATATCGCAAAGCAAGACACCTCAAAAGGCTTTGCTTATGCATTATTCCGAAATTTTCTAAAATCACTTGAGCTTCCTGAAAATGAGCATGGATTTTTGCTCTTTTCACTTATTTATGAGGCATCATATACCAATGTTGCGGATTTTATTCATGACAAAACAGGTAAAGATTGGAATGAGTTAAAGAGCAATAGAACTTCTTACATTGCAAAAATAAAAGAGATATATTTAAGCTTAGCCAAATCAGAGGCGGATTACATAGAACGACTAACCACCATTCGAAGAGAAATTGATGAATTCAGTTCATCGAAATTGAAAGAGGAACTTCAATCCTATTTTAAAATCGTAAAGGACGAAAAAGTAGTTTTTCTATTTGATGAAGCAAGTGAGGCCATTAACCAGAAAAAATTTACATTGTTAGACCTCGAAGGTTTAAGTGAATCATTGTCGTCTTTAGGTGGCAAAGTCTGGACTATAGCCATTGCACAAGAAAAATTGGATGATGTTATAAACAACTCCAATATCAATAAGGCTCAGCTTACCAAAGTAACAGACAGATTCAAAACCAAAATTCACCTAGAGGCTACAGAGGTTGATGTTATTATCAGAAGCCGCTTATTAAAAAAGAACGATTCTGCTTTAGCCTCATTAAAAGAGCATTACAAAAACAATTCAGGCAAAATAGCCGATCACAGCGGGTTAACAGGTGCTGGTAAGACTGACAATTTGGATTCTTATTTGACCTATTATCCTTTCTACCAAAATCAGTTTGGTTTATTACAAAACTTCCTATTTGGGCGACAAGGATATGCATCAACAAAAGTGGCAGCCAGAGGCATGATAATTACCACTTATGATATTCTTAAACGTGAAATCCAAAACGAAAAGGTTTACAATGTGGTTACAGGCTGGCAAATAGCCAAAGAGGCACAAACTCAACCACCAGTAAGATTAGTAAACAGATTTACGAATGCAGAGTCTATTCTAAAAAACGAACATTTCGAAATATCGGGCCGTCGCCTGTTAGAAACCATTCACTATTTGACAGAAGCCGAAATAGCCACAACGTCACTTAACAATATCGTTAAGGCATTTATTAAATCACCCGAGGAGCAGCATGCCGTTTTGCCAACCATTACAAAGGCCTTGGAGCTTTTGGTAGATCAAAAGATATTGCTTTTGACCAATGGTACCTATCGAATTACATCTGACATAGAGCAGCGACTACTTGATGAAATGAAACAAATTCCAGTGGCTGTTTCAAAGAAAAAACAACAGGTAATGAAGGAGTTTAAAAACGCAAGTTTGATTCGGACAATTGCAAAAACTGCCGACAATTCCGTAAACTACGATTTCTATATCACTTCTGACAACGATGATGAGCTTACCTCACCCTCGCAAAAACAGCTCAAACTCAAGGTTAAAAGTCTGTATAGTTACAGTGATGACCGCAATGGTGAAATAGAACAACTAAAAACACAGTATCAAAACGATAAAGATGTCATTTGGTTGGCACCTGACAATAGCCAATTCAAAGAAATAGACAAACTTCTTGATGAAATTGAACGTATCACGTTTCTGAAAGATAAATATACCAATCCTAACTCTGAAGAAGGGCCTATTGTGCGTTCGTTTCAGGCAGAGCGATCAGCCAAAGAAATTCGACTTAAAGAAATGGTGGAGCATTCGCTGACCGAAGGAACGGCTGTTTACCTATACAATGCAGTACAATTGAACAAAACCAATTGGCAATCTACCCTTACGAACCTTCAGAGGCAGGTCATACAAAACGTTTACAGCCAACGGCTATCATCTCAATTGTCTGATGCCATCGCAGAGAAAATAGTAAAAGAGGCAAATGGCGAAAGGTTGCATACGTATTTTACAAGTCAAGGAGCAGATTTTCAGTTTTTTGATACTAAAGGGAATTTCATCGGCGATTCTCTTAAACCAGCTGAGCATATCCTTTACAAAATAAGAAACACATTTATTGATGGTGCTTCACTTGAAAATGATTTGGCTCAACCACCAACAGGATTCGTTTTTGGTACAGTAATCAGTACTATTGCTGCCCTCATGCGTGGCGGCAAGGTTATGGCCAAATTTAACGGAGCCGAAAAATTCTCCTGGAAAGATGATGGCGTAGCTGGATTCTTTTCTAATACCAGAGATTTCAGAAAAGCTTCCTTTAAAGCCATTTCAAAATCAATAAGCTCTACTCAAAAAAACAGCATAGTCACTTCACTGCAAGAACTTGATATTGAAACCCACATCAACAAAAAGGTGGATTGGAACACCAATGATTTTGATTTAGTGACAGCGGTTAGGGAACTGGCCAAACGCTTTTGTGACAAAGTAGATGACATGAAACGCCAAAACAGAGACTTTGATGTTCTGTTTGGCAATCTTGAAATTTCAAAAGACCACTTAGCTCAGTTCACTGGAGCTGTGAGCGAAGCCAATTATATTGACAAAGCCGAGGACTATCTGGCCCATACTGACACATTTTCTGTTGCAGTAAAAGAGATAGAAAAAACAGAGAAGTTTATTAGAAACAATCTGGATAAAATCAAACAGTGGAAATCCTTTGCAGATGCAGTGGTTGACGAACTCAACAAGGCTACTCAATCTGATTCAAACCTAAGTGACCTGTTAGCAAGCTTTAACAGTCTATATAAAGGTGAAGTGGTCAAAAACTTCAGAAGTCTACAAGAAACTATCCAGAAAGTCAAAGATGCTTATTTCTTGTTGATTCAAACTGCCGCTATCAATATGGCAGCTAAGTACACGCAGTTGCAAAAAGACGCTCAGATCCTATCTGATGAAATCGATAATTTGCCTGTAGGGCTAAACAACGATGCCAAAACCAACGTCAGGCAAATTGCCCAGTATGCAAGCCAAAGAACCAGTGCAATGGTAGAAATAGACTATGACGTAAAAGACAAACATACCCGGTTTACTTATTCCGAAATGCTTTCTTTTATACAACTATACAATACCAAAAGCACGGAAATACAGATTATCAGGTCGGGGTTAATCAAAACCGCCCCACCAGCACCAAAGCCTGGTGGTGATCCTACTCCACCACCTACTATCAAAACTTTTTCATCTACATTGCCCGGTAGAAAACTCAAAATAGCAGCCTACAAAAACTGGCTTCAAAATGAGCTTCAGAAAATATCAGGTGCGAGTGCTGATGATGAAATCGAAATTAACTAAGTTTGCTTATGCTCAACCATGACGACATAAAACTCTTAATATCAGGCAGCGAAAGCTATAATTCAGAATTTAAAGTGACCGTACCCAACAAGGTAAAGGAGCTCACCGAAGAGATTTGTGCAATTACCAATGCTGCTGGAGGAGTGTTGCTGATTGGTGTGAACGACCAAAACGAGCTTAGAGCCATAGTAATAGACAATGCCAAGCCGCAGTTTAAAACCGAAGGTATGTTTGTGGTAGTAGTAAAACGCAGAAAAAAAACTTCGGAGAAAACTTCGGAGAAAACTTCGGAGAAAACTAGGGAGAAAATTGTAGAATTGATACGTAACCATAAAGAAATCACGATAGACGAATTAGCAAGCACTTTAAAACTCTCCACAAGGGCTATTGAATTGCAATTGAGTGCTTTACGAAAGAATAATACTATAGAACGCATTGGTTCTGACAGGGATGGTTTTTGGCAAATTAATGAAAAAATAATCCAAAAAAACATTTCTGAAACTACAGAAAAAACTAGGGTAGAAACAGAAAAAAAAACTAGGGTAGAAAATCAAAAACCTAGGGTAGAAAACCTGGAGAAAACTAGGGTAGCAATAGTGAATGCCATCAAAGAAAATAATCAGATAACTGCCCTCGGCTTAGCTGAATTATTAGGTTTGACTACAAAAGCAATTGAGGCTCAACTGAACAAACTTAAAAAACAAGGTACCATAGAACGAATAGGCCCAAACAAAGGTGGCCATTGGAAAATAAACGAATAAACACGCATGAAACTAAGCGACCACGTAGAACATATACGACAACTGATAGACACTGCCTTTCGCAACCGATTAGGCCGTATGGGCTTTGCCAACCACGAACTAAGCCAAGCGACCAGAGAAGCTGGTCTCAATAAAGAACAAGAGCGTTTAAATAATATTCTGGAGACGTTTCAGCTCGAAACAGGCAACAAACCCGATGCATTCGAAAAACTGGTAGAAGAACTCACTTTTACCTTGTTTAACCGTCTGGCGGCTCTCAAGGTGATGGAGGCCCATGCCTTGCACCCCGAAATAATCACCAAAAACAGCCTGCATGGCAACCGCTCTTTTGCCCACAAAATGTGGCTCGAAGCCAACCCCGACCACCGCAATGAAGAACTGGAGGCATTAGGAAGTTTTATTGAAGTAGAATTGGGCAAACTAGCCAAAGAAATACCACTGTTTAGTCTGCAACACCCCTACCATTTGCTACCCACTACCTTTGAGCTCAGCGGCATCATCAATGCCTTCAATCAAGTAGAGACCGATGCACAGGTAGAAGACCACATCTGGAAAAGCGACGATGTGCTGGGCTGGTTGTACGAAAGCTACAATGTATTTAAAAAGAAGCAACACGACTTAAGTGGCTTAAAAACTGAATACAATAAAGTAAGTATCCAAAGTCAATATTATACTCCTCGCTGGGTAGTACAATTTTTAGTTGATAATAGTTTGGGTAAACTTTATTTAGAAATGTACCCCAATAGCGACATACGCCATAAGTATAAAATTGCCAATGCTCCAAATCATAAAATAAGAGAACGAAAGCCATTGCACGAAATACGAATGATTGACCCTTCCACGGGATCGGGCAATTACCTATTGTATGGCTTTGATATGTATTATGATTTATACATAGACCAAATAGAAAACTATGGTGCAGATTACAACGAAGCTGATGTGCCCAAACTGATTATTGAACACAACTTGCACGGAGTGGACTTAGACGACCGTGCCATACAGTTGGCCCAATTGGGTTTGTATATTAAGGCAAAAAGAAAGAAGCGTACTGTAAAAATTGAGCATTTCAATATTGTGAGTTCCGATTTTTACTTACCGGCATACAGCGAAGTAAATCATATTTTTGAATCCGAAGGTATCGTAAAGGAAAGAGAACGGAAAATTATAGAGGAAGTATGGGAAGACCTCCAACAAGCCCATAAATTTGGCTCGCTTATACGATTGGAAGAAAAACTGCATTGGAAGTTTTTTGGTAAAAATGATGGCATAGTTACCCTCTTTGACCAACAAGAATTAGAAGATTTTGATACTTTCAGAGAACACTTCTTTACCAACTTACAAAAAGCGGTAGCTCAAAACGCCGAAAAACAAGGCGAAACCTTTCTAAATACCAAAACCCACGATGCCATTACGTTTTTGGAGCTAATGACCCAAAAATACGACGTAGCCGTAGCCAACCCACCTTATACAGATAGTGCAGATTTTGGTCCAGAACTAAAAAAATTTGTAGATGCAAATTACAAAAAACCCTATAAATTCAATACTAACCTTTATGCCGTTTTCATAAATCGTTGTTTCGAATTAACAACTGAAAACGGAAAGATAGCACTCATCCATCCATTAACTTTTATGTACATCAAAACTTTTGAAGATGTACGTAAATTTATTTTGGGGAAAACACATATCAGTGTTTTTGTAGATTATAGTGCAGATAGTACCAATTTATTTGATGGTGCTTTTGCTTCAGCACCTGCATTTTATGTACTTGAAAAAGGAAATGAGAAGCAAGAAAAATCTTGGTTCATATCATTAGACCAATACACAAGGACACCAAATGAAAAGTTAAAAAAAGATTTCTGTTTAGAAGCCTTAGATGATATTATTTCTAACCGACCAAATAAACACAACATAAAGCTTTTTCAAGAAAAACTCAAAACTATTGAAGGTTCGCCTTTTATTTATTGGATTAGTGATGGATTCAGAGAAAAATTTAAGGAGAAAGCCATTGATGATATTTTAAAACCTCGTCAAGGAATTGCAACAGGGAACAATGATAAATGTGTAAAATATTGGTGGGAAATAGAACAAGCTGAGATATCAAAAGATTTAAATGATATGAAGAAATGGAAGTTCTATTCTAAAGGTGGGGCTTATAATAAATGGTATGGAAACTTTTGGACAGTAATTGATTACAGCCCTTCGGGATATAATTTTTTATTAAATAGTGGCAACCATCTTCCAAGCCGTAATTATTACTTTTTAGAAGGAGTTACTTATTCCGCCTTAGGTAAAGGTGTTTCATTTAGATATATGCCTCCTAACCAACTATTTGATGTTGGTGGTTCCTGTATATTTCCAGGAGAATTTAAGAATGTAAAATATTATTTATCTTTTTTAAACACTAAATTAACATTCTATTTAGCTAATTGCTTGAACCCTACAGTAAATACCCAAGTAGGTGACTTAAAGAGAATACCTTTTGTAATTCCTTCAAAAAAAATAGAAAATACAATATCACAATTTGCCACCTATAACATAGACGTTAAACATATTTTTTGTTCATATCGAATTACTGAAACCAACTATAAGCAATCACTTCTTATTGCTTTTCAAGGAGCATCTTTAAAAGAGCGAATATTGGCATATCTCACTTATGAGAATGCCCTGCACACGCAGGTGCTTATCAATGAAGCTATTATCAACGAAATTATTTTTGAAGTATATGAACTCAGCGATGCAGATCGTGGGCAGGTAGAAGCTAAAATGGGTCTTTCTATTGGTTCTTTAGCTGTGTTTAAAGAAGCAAAAGATGCATTTTTAGGACAATTGCAAAACCCAATGGCAGAAGTAACAAAGCATATCCAAAACTTACCCATTGCTACTTTTGATGAGCAACAAATTAGTGAAATAAGAGACGCTTTTGGTACACTTTATCAAAGTAACAATGACTTGGAAGAGTTTTGCATTCGCCATCAAGTTAACCCCATAAATGTGTGGTATTGGTTTAAAGAAAGCCGTGTGCTGCCCCAAGCCCGTGTGGCCGAAATAGCCCTCGAGTTTCTAGCAGATGCCTTCCGCACCATTTTGATGGAAGACGTAGACGGTATAGTGCCATTGGTAAGCCTACCCGGTGAACCAAGACTGTATGATAGATTTGAAAAATATTGCTACGACCAAGGCTTTACCGATGCCCAAATCATGCAGCTAGACGGTCTGCTGGGTCGCCCGCTTAATGACTATATTGAGCAGCATTTTTTCAAAAACCTGTCTGACCACCTCAACCTGTTCATGTATTTGCCCAAAACACCGTTTATCTGGCACCTCAGCAGCGGTGAGCAACAAGGTTTTGAGGCCTTCATTATCATCTACAAATGGACTTCTGACAGCCTCTACAAACTCAAAAGCACCTATCTAAGCCAACGCACCGAGCGGCTCAACAACCGCAAAGCCGAAATAGCAGATACAAACACCGGCCAAGCCCAAACAGAGCGTGAAACCATAGAAAAACAGCTAAGAGAAATAGAGATTTTCGAGCAAAAAATAGACGACCTCATAGCCAGTGGCTACAACCCCAAGCTAGACGACGGTGTAGGCAAAAACATTGCCCCACTCCAAGCCCGAGGCATGCTAAAAGCCGAAGTCCTAAAAACCACAGGAGGAGCAAAATCACAATTGAACAAATACCTAAATGCAGATTGGTGATGGAATTGAAAACTAAAGAAATAAAATTTAAGAGCTTATTTAGACAAAAGAGCTTTACTGATTATTATGACCTTAGTGGAATCTTAGGAAATTTATTAATTGATCTTTCCGAAGAAGAAATTGATTTCTTAGTGAATAAAAATGTAGTATTTATTAGAACTTGCAATCCTGCATCAACAATAAATATCAAGAATATCGAAATAAATGGAGAGTTAAATTTAATAAATTTTGATCATTATATGTTCAAAAAATTAATGCCAGAAGAATTTTTGGCTGTGCTCCTACATGAAATTGGTCATATAAAAAATCCCGAACTAAAAGGAATGGAAGCTGAATATGCCGCTGATAAACTCGCAGCCGAAAAAGGGTATAAAAAATGGATAATCAGTAGCTTAAAGAAGGGTATTCAGAATGAATGGATGGGATTTGAAAAAGATTCATGCAAGCTTAGAATTGAGAAGCTTAATGAAAGTGACTATCCAAAATATTCTGAGGCAAAATATAGAGATGATTATGATGACAAGGATGATGACGACGATGATGACGATACCAAAGATATTGTTCAAACGATTATAAAATGACAGAAAAGTGGTTTATAGAGGATATTAAAAAGTTGATGCAACATCGCCAAAAAGTGGTATTGTTGGATCCGCATGGACTGTGTGAGTTTTTGTTACCTATTCTGGAGAAAAACCACATAACAGTATTAAGAACTGATGCCTCCATTTCAAAAAAATGGGAACAAGAAAAAGAGGAACTCTTTTTGAGACATGAAGCCGAAACTACTTTCAAAGGGAAGGATTTGGTATTTTATATTACACGACCTCAGGAAAAACTGAGTTTTTTGTTTGATTATTGCTTTACCAATGGCTGTTTAGATTTAAGCCATCCTCAAGAATGGCTCAAGAAAAAAATATTTACTAATACTGGTCTGCAAGTTCAGCTAGACAACCCTATGCTACTCACAGCTGCCAAAATGGGCATTGGCAAGGATATCTCTTGGTGGAAAAAGATTGTCCAAGACCTAGAAGAGGTGATCAACCTAAATGAGGAATTATTACCTTTTGTACATCGTCCAGATGAATATTTAAAATCCAAAGATGAAACAATAAAAAGGCTCTTTGAGGAAAAGCTTCACGAATTATTAGAACAACCTTATCTCAAAAAGTCAGCTCAGACCTTAGCAGATGAAGTAGTGAAAAAGATGTTAGACGGCCTAGCTTATAACGAAATATCTGAAACACTATTGGAATTATACTACAAATGGACGGATAGTGCGACATATAAACCATCACTCGAAACCTACATTCGTAATTACAAAATTTCTAATGAGGTCAATCCTTGGAATGCTCATCCAGACCATTGTTTCGAAAAACTCGATCAAAAAGCAATAAGGCAAATTGCGGATTATATCAGAGACAAATCATTTGTGGCAGAAAGGCTCGAAAAGCTATATTCAAGGATATTTTCAACAAAAAATAAAAATAATGTCCCAGTCTGGTGGCATGACGTTTGGGCCTTATCTCATTTAGATACTAGGGCTATTTCAAAGCTAGGAAGTTTAAATGGGGTAATTGATTATTATACAGAAACATTCTCAAAAATCGATAGAGCCATTCGAAACCTCTATGAAGTATTTTTGAACGATGAAAACATCATAAGGCCACTTCAAGAGTATTATGAAGACCACAACCATTTAATGTTGCAGGCTTGGTTTGGCTTTTTTAATGACTATAAATCTGACCAGCAAGGCTATATACCTGAATTATTGTCAAAGGCCAATGCCAAAACTGCCATAATTGTAGGCGATGGACTTAGATATGAAATTGCTGATTTTGTAGCCACCGAATTACAGAAGTATTTTAAGGTGGATAAACAGGTAATGTTGGCCGATATGCCTTCTGAAACAGAGCACAATATGAGTGCATTGTATGTTGGAGGCAACCAGGTGTTAGCACTTCAAAAAGACAGAGAAGCAAGCCTTTCAAAAGTTTCTAGCAAAAATATTAGCTATTTACAACTAGAACAGCTCAATTATGGCACTGAAGCTGACTTTTTGGTATTAACCTACAAAGACATAGACAATGCAGGTGAAAAGCTGCAACAAGCAGCCATTAAGCTATTTTCAGAGTTTGAAAAGGTACTTATCGAAAACATTACGCTTTTAATCAACATGGGTTATCAAGAAGTATATCTTGTTACTGATCATGGTTTTGTTTTAACAGGCTTATTAGATGAAGCCGGCAAAATAGAACCTAGTGCTACGGGTAAAAAAGATGTCCATGAGCGGTTTATTAGAACTGTTGAAAAGCAATCCAATCCTGAATGGCTCTCATTTGAAAGACCATACGGAGAATTTAAATATGTTTATGCTGCCAAAAACCATCGCCCATTTAAATCCAAGGGGGTTTATGGATTTTCACATGGCGGTTATACCCCACAGGAAATTATCATACCTAAGTTTAAGTTTTCTAAAAAAAATGATGGAATTTCAGTGCTGGAAGTGTTAATTTCGAATAAGCCTGATTTGAAAGAGGTGCCTAGTGAACTATTTATTATTAAATTAGATGCACCAAAAGGAGCCGCCGAACTTTTTGGAACCTCAAGGAAAATTCAGATAAAGCTGTTTGCAGGTAAAACACAATATCAAAGCAGTGATATTTTCAATATTGAGTCAGACTCGGTGATAGACAAAGAATTTTCGTTTAACGGCAATAGTGAAGTGCAGGCCGTACTGTTAGATGCCGTTACACAAGAGCAACTCGACACAGCAATTATAAAAAAATCAAACCTTCGTGACCTTGGAGGTTTACTTTAACTTTTTTGAATATGATAATATTAGACGACTTAGATAAAAAAGCATTAGACCATTTCAGAGGTTTTGTTGTAAAAAAAGACCTTGTCGGTATTATCAAGGGTGGGGCTAATGTCCCAGCATTTGTGTTAGAATATTTATTGGCCAATACTTGTAGCACGGAAGACGAAGAAAAACTGAAAGAGGGCATGGAGAATGTAAAAAAGATTCTTCGTGACCACTATATCAATCCTGAAGAAAGTTCTCTTATTCAGTCAAAGTTAAGAGAAAAAGGTCGTTATAAAATTATAGACAAAATCTCGGTAGAGCTTGACCCACAAAAAGACCGTTATTGGGCTAATATAAGTAACTCCAATATCCGAAAAGCCAACATTAGCGATGAACTGGTTAAGAACCATGAGAAGCTGTTATTGGGCGGAATTTGGGCTATAATAGAGATGGAGTATGACCCAATGATCACAATAGGCAATACAGTTTTCCCATTTGTGGTAAGAGACATCAAACCTATCCAACTATCTAGCTTTGACAATACAAAGATTTCAGATAAAAGGGGGCTGTTCAGCAAACAAGAATGGAAAACCCTATTGCTAAGAAGTGCTGGATATGAACCATTAAGCGAGGGTTTAGACGACAGGAAACTCAACTTGCTCCTTTGTCGATTAGTTCCTCTCGTTGAAGCCAATTTTAACATGGTAGAACTTGGCCCAAGAGCATCAGGCAAGTCATATATTTATAAAGAAATTACCCCATATGCCATCCTGATTTCTGGTGGACAAGGTTCAGTAGCACAACTATTTGTCAACAACACCACAGGCAGAGTAGGTGCAGTAGGCCTTTGGGATGCCATCTGTTTTGACGAAAGTACCGATAAACTTTTTAAAGACAGAGACGCTATACCATTGATGAAAGACTACATGGAGTCTGGTTCATTTTCAAGAGCAAAAGGCGGAGAGATTTCAGGGTCTGCTTCGATAATATTAAATGGAAACATTAACCAACCTGTTGAGACCGTTTTACAAACCTCACATTTATTCAGCCCTTTGTCTGAAGAAGTCAATTATGATACAGCATTTTTAGATAGAATAAATTTGTTTTTGCCAGGTTGGGAAATAACAAAATTTAGCCCGCAAAACTTTACTAACCATTTTGGCTTTAGTACTGATTTTTTCTCTGAAATACTCAAATCACAGCGTAAAACAACGTTTTACGACGCAATTGACAAGTATTACACGCTTGGTGCCCACCTAAAACAAAGAGACTCAAAGTCTGTAAGACGTATCGTTTCGGGATTTATAAAGCTGCTTCATCCTGATGGTATTTATACCAAAGAGGACATCAAAGAATATATGGTGATAGCGATGGAAATGCGACGCCGTGTAAAAGAACAGTTGAAACGAATTGGTGGCATGGAGTTTTGGGACACCAATTTTTCGTACATTGACAAAGAAACGCAGGAGGAAATATTCGTTGGCTTGCCCGAAGAAAGAGGTTCTTCATTGATTGAAAGTAATCCTTTGGCACCAGGTGTTTGTTACACAGGCACAAGTGACGGAGATAATAATTCTTTGGTAAAAATTGAAGTAGTAGCCATTCGAGGTAATGGCAAACTTAACGTAACAGGAACCAATAACCAGGAAGTAAAAGAGAATATTAAAAATACCTATAATTACCTCCGAGCAAATGAAAAAAGCATTCTAAATGAGCAGCATTCATTGTCAGGATACGACCTTAACATACAAATCAGCAATCTGATGGGGTCGCAAATATTTGGTGGAATAGGCAGTGCTGTTTATGTGGCCATTCTTTCGGCCATTTATAAGAAAAACCTCAAGCCAGGCTTAGCAGTATTAGGAAATATCTCTATCGGGGGAGCCGTAGAAAAAGCTTCTAGTTTTGCAGAAAAAGTAACTTTACTATCAGATAATGGTGCTAAAACAGTATTGGTACCTATGGACAACCTAAACGAAATGACCACTTTACCCTTAAGTATTCTTGGTAAAACTGATACTCCTTTTTATGCTAATAGTCAGATGTTGTTGCAGAAAGCTGTTCTGGGGGAATAAATAAATTTAATAGATATGGCACTATACATAAACCAAACAGGCAAGCTAAAAGAGGTAAAGGAAAAGCCCTTCAAACTGGAAAAGGACATACAAAAAGTATTTGAGGCTAACTTGTATTCCGTTATGGGTTTGGACTTGGTTAAAAGTGAGTTTACCATCAAAAATAAGCGAATAGATACATTGGCTTATGATCCACAAGCATGTGCCTTTATTATTATAGAATACAAAAGAGATAAAAACATCAGCGTGGTTGACCAGGGCTTTACATATCTCAGCCTTATGTTAGAAAACAAAGCTGATTTTATAGTCGAGTACAATGAAAGCCTCCAACAAAATATGAAAAGAGAAGATGTGGATTGGAGCCAAACAAGGGTTGCATTTGTGTCACCCAGCTTTACCGAAAATCAGATACAAGCAACCAACTTTAAGGACATTGGCATAGAACTTTGGGAAGTAAAGCAGTTTGAGAATGATACCATTGCCATAAACCCAATTAAAAAGTCTGTTGCAGCCGAAAGTATAAAACCACTAACTCAACAAACCCAATCACTTAAAAATGTAACAGCCGAAATAAAAGTATATACAGAGAAAGACCATATTGAAAAAGGATCTGACTTGACAGCAGAGTTGTACGAAAAATTCAAGACTGCCATTCTTTATTTAACAGATGGTATTGAAATAAAGCCGCAGAAGTTCTACATCGCATTCAAGAAAGGCAAAAACATAACAGACATAGCTATTTTAAAGAAATCGCTGAAGCTTTTCATCAACATAAAAGCCGGACAGTTAGATGATCCTAAGAAATTAGCACAAGATGTTTCCATTATTGGTCATTGGGGCAATGGTGATTATCAAATACAAGTGGAAGATGACAAAGACTTAGAGTATATAATGAGTTTGGTAAAACAGGCAATTAAATAAACAGCAAAGTAGTAATAAAATTCTCATTCTATATCCCCTACAAAATTACGAACCAAGGGAAATGGAGATTTTGTGTTTATAATGATGAAATCAGAAAATAAAGTTCAATTATGCTGACAAAAGAAGAAGTAAAAAATTAAGTTACTCAGTTTCTGGAAAATTGATGTGTTGAAATTAATCACACGATTTCAAAGCCAAAAAAATGATAATGGAACATTCAAACAACTTCTATTTCGATATTTCAACAATTTTAGAATAGCTGAAAAAGATAGTTCAATTTCTTATCCACCAACCTATGTATTGGAATACAAGAGGCAATTAATATTTAATCCAAAGCATACTAAATGATTGTGACTTGCCATATTCTTATCCAGAGTATTCTCAATTATTGAAAGAACTATAATTCCACAACGGGAAATATTAGGATCAATGAGCATTGGCGGGGCAATTATTGGTCCAGATAATTTTGGGAATATCTTTAAGATTCGACAGAAATTAGTGTATAAAAAGTAATGATACTATTGATAGATATAGCACACATTGCTAAGATTCAAGCTGACTTAATTTCAAAATTCAGTTTAGTTGATTACTGAGATCCGGTTAATACTGCATTTAAAACAATAAGTTTGGGGTAAAAAAAAGCTACTTTAATTGCTAAGTTTATTAGATTTGTGTTGTATTAGAGTAATATTTAGACTAAATTTAATTCATGAGTCAACTAGATATTTTTGGCAACCCCATTCTGCAAAAATCTGGCAGCATTTTCAAGAAGGGAATAACAGTTATTGAAAACGGAGAGTATATTTTCTATCCGAACTTTTTCTCTAAAGAAGAGAGTGATTCGTTTCTAAAAACTCTTCGTAGTAACATCATTTGGAAGCAGGAATCAATGAATATGTATGGAAAGAAAATTGACTTCCCAAGATTGACAGCTTGGTATGGCAATAATGATAAACCTTATTCATTTTCTGGCATCACTTTGCAGCCTCTTCCTTGGTCAAGTGAAATTCTTTCTATTAAAAGTAAAATTGAACCTGTTGCAAATACAGCTTTTAACAGTGTGCTTTTAAATTTATACCGAGATGGGAATGATTCCATTTCATGGCATACGGATGCTGAGAAAGAATTAGGCATTAATCCGGTAATTGCTTCTGTGAATTTTGGAGCTACCCGTAAGTTTCAACTCAGGCATATTAAAACGAAGGAAAAATTAGAAATTGAATTGACACACGGAAGCCTTTTAATAATGCAGGGTGAGTTGCAGCATTTTTGGCAACATCAGGTTCCAAAGACCAGTAAAATAGTTCGTGAAAGAATTAATCTAACTTTTAGAGTAATAAAATGAGCTGGGATAAAGCAGAAATAGTAAGTGAACAAGGCGAAATAGTTTTTGCTCAAGCACCTGTGATTGTTTCTGCAAGCCGTTCAACGGATATACCCACATTTTATGCTGACTGGTTTGTTGAGAGGTGGAAGGCTGGTTATGTAAAATGGAAAAACCCTTTCAACGGTACACCACTTTATGTGTCGTTCAAAGAAACCCGGGTGGTGGTATTTTGGACTAAGAATCCGAAACCCATGTTTAAGCATCTTGATTTTCTTGATGAACACCTTAAGAATTATTACTTCCAATTTAGCCTGAATGATTACGACAGAGAAGGATACGAAGGCAAAGTGCCAAGAGTGGAAACCCGGATTAATACGTTCAAAGAATTATCCAACAAAATTGGGAAAGATAGAGTGGTTTGGAGGTTTGATCCACTGATGCTCACAAAGGACATTGACGTAAAAGAATTACTAAGTAGGCTCGAAAGAATCGGAGATCAACTACATACTTATACAAGCAAATTAGTGTTCAGCTTTGCTGATATATCAATTTATAAAAAGGTAGAAAGTAACCTTAGAAAAGAAAATATTGAGTACATCGAATTTGCCCCGGACACAATGATTGAATTTGCACAAGGGTTAAATAAGCTAAATCAAAAATGGAATTTGGAATTGGCAACCTGTGCTGAGAAATTCGATTTAAACAAGTACGGAATAATGCATAATAAATGTGTTGATGATGATTTAATGATAAAACTTTTTTACTATGATAAGGAGCTGATGAAATTCTTAGGAGTTGAGTTTATTGAGCCAACCCTTTTTGAGCCAATTGAAGGCATTGAGAAAAAAAAAAAAATGAAAGATAAAGGCCAGAGAGAAGCCTGCGGTTGCATAATGAGTAAGGACATTGGGGAATATAATACTTGCCCCCATGAGTGTGTGTATTGCTATGCAAATACTTCAAAAGAAATTGCAATTGAAAATTATAAATCACACACAGTAAACCCTACCTCAGAAACTATAACTGGTAAATAATTATGGCTTACTTTTTCAAACTACCTACTATAACAGAATTGACAATAGGGCAGCAAGCTGCACTTAATGAACCCAATGCCATAGCTATCTCCGGTGGTCCGGGTACAGGTAAGAGTGTTGTTTCTTTATGGCGACACATAAGGAACTATGGTACGGGTAGCAAAAGGAGTTTATTGCTGACTTATACAAAAACTTTGGAAACCTACTTAGCTGCATCTGCAAAGTCAGAAAATAGTAATGCAGGTAATGCTGTTGATAGAACATATTTGTGGACAACTCGCCATGTTACAAGATATGATGAGATAATCGTTGATGAAGCACAAGATGTTGAAGGCGACAGATACACGACAATTAAAAATTATTCAGGAGTTGTTTCTTACGGTGCAGACGACCAGCAAATCGTTTTCAGAAACAGGGCAACAACTCAACAGCAATTAGGTGCTATTTTTCCAAACAATCGTAGCTATGTACTTGATGAAAACTTTAGGAATTCTTATGAGATAATGTTATTTGTAAAGGCATTGTTTCCACAAAAATTAGTACCACAAACCACATTAAATAACTTGTTACAGGAAGGTAGAAGGGGAAATAAACCAATATTGTTGATATCAAACAATAATGCAGCAAAGCAGACAAAAGCAATCATAGATATTATCAATCAATTTAAGTCAACAACACATAATATCGCTGTATTAGTACCACTGCAAAATCATGTAACCATATTCGCCAATCTAATAAGAAATGCAGGTATCCAATGCTCCAGCTTTTCAACAGATGATGGAAGTCTTGGTGAAATAGATAATGTCCATGTAACGACCTTTAAATCTTCTAAAGGAACAGAGTTTGATACGGTAATCATCCCCGATTTTGAGAACATGATTAATAACATAGCTCAACTAAACGTTATAGACGAAAATGACTATTATGTTGCGATTACAAGGGCCAAACGAAATTTATTCTTGGTGAGCACTTCAACACCAAATTTCCTTGAACGTTCAGAACAACAAAAATTAACTTACAGTAAAGAAATTCTATAATGGAAAATTCATTCTTCATACCAATAAATTCAGGCAGTCTTGCTCACTATTTCAGCAAGGCCATTATTTTGCCTGCAAAATATTTTACAAACAAGCCGGACGACATTCAAAATAGGTTTTCTGATTCACTTCTGCTTTCAGAAAGCAAGTGGGTTAAAAATTCAGATTGTTCAATTGAAGTTGTGCTGACGGATACAGAGATTAACGACCTGTCTAAAGTAACTGAACATTTCTTCCTGTACAATACACCTATTCCAATTTCACGGGTGAAATCTGTTTGCTTCTTAGATGCAAAACAAAAGGAAACAACAATTTGGAATATTAATAACGGTGCAGCATTCATTCCTGAAAGCATTGTTTCGGTTGAGAAAGGCAGAGATATTGAAGTACTTTCTGATAGTGAAATTCAGGCAAGCGATGAAAATGTAACAACTTCCGAGTTGTCAGATAAAATCAAAAGATTTGATATTATTCTTGGTGGTTTTGCATTTATGAGATTAGGCGGCAAATCATTTATGAATTTTTCGGAAAATTATTTTTCCACGTTATCTCATTTCAATAAGTTGATTGAAGAACAAACACTCAATGCAGTAAAAGAAAAAGGCTTTAAGTTTAGCAATAAATACTATGGTCTTTTTTCAAAACATGAAAGCGAATGGTCCAAGTGGCAACAATACATTTATCAAACCTTAGATTCTAATGAAATCGAAGCATTGGCTGAGAAGGAAGGTGTTAAGGTTGAAAAAAAATTTGGTCTACTGAAAATTGATTCTATTAGCCCAAACTCACATTTGTATGCACTTGCAATTTTAGCAACTTACGGAGATAAAAAAAGTAAGAGTGTTGATAACTTAGTAACTGACCTGACAAATGGTACTATATACCCAGGTAAGGCCGAAGATGTTTCATTACTTTTTGGTTTGAATAATGGATATTCAAAACTGAGGAATAAATACAAAGGCCAGTTAAAAGATAATAATGTCAAGTTCACTCTTGAAAGCAAATTAGATTACTACATTATTGAAAGCATATATCAGTTCGTTTTTAATAACTCAAAGCAGCCAAGCTACTCATTTGATTATATCGATAAATGGTGTCCCTCAATTGGGTTGAAAGATAATGTGAAAGGTTATGAAACCTATAAAATATTAGACACAATAATAATTATAAAAAAAAAACAAAGCCCGTTGGAGCTTTTTTTGGAAAATTATTCGGCAGAAATTTCTTCAACAATCGTTAAGGCAATAAATCTATGGATACCACCATTTGCAAAGATTGATGAAAAAGAAGCTATCCTGTATTTTAATAAGCAGTTGCGGAATTCTTTAACAGTTTCCGTTGAATCTCTTCAAAAAAGAATAGAAAACGAATGTGAAGCAATTTATAATTCCCAGAAACAAGAAACTGTTGAATCATACCAAAAAGAGATTGATAAATTAAGGGCAGAAATTTCAAGCCTAAAAGAAGAAAATGAAAAGCTAAAAAAAGGATTTAAGTTAACTCCAGATACTGAACAACCAAATGAACAGTTACAAATAGAAGATAATAACATAAAGAATGTTCTTAAGGAAAATAAAGATCCTGTTAGTGCGGTTAAGGAACCTTCGGCAATCGAATTATCCGTTAATTACTCATCACTTTTAATTGCAGATTTAAAAAAGATAGCTAAACAAAGAGGAATTTCTGAAACTACTCTCAAGAGGTTTAAAAAGGAGAATAAGACTGAGCTTGTCGCTTTGATTATGAAAACCCCTGAACCACCTAAGTTTCTATGATGTTAGTTGAAGATTTACAAAACACATCAGGTGATGTCGCCTCATTGCAGAATTATCTTTCAGATAATTTTGATCAGGTATATGATTTTTTCACTCATCAAAAACATGCCGACTTAATAGCATCAAGAGATAAACTGAATAGATACATTCAGTTGAACCGCAATGTTATTTTACAGATTGACATTAACAATAAAACGAATCTTGCTTTTATTTCATTACTGTTAGATATAAGTGAAGAACTTGGTTTATTAGCTCCTTTTCGTTTTTTATATGACCACCTGAATGGTAAAGCGTTCAACATAGGTGAAAGACTTAAAGCCGCTTCACAATATCTCATTGGCGTAAAAACTGCTGATGATTACATAAATAAGTATGAAACGATTTGTAACCATCTGCAACTTTCATCAGAAACGGAGGAAGATAATACCGACAGGGTTTTAATGACAATGGTGAATTACTATGGACAGGTAATTCATGACTTTGGCGAGTTCAATATTGGGAAGGTATTGGAATTAAAGGCCAAAATCGAAAAGAGCCTTTCTGATTTTGAATTTTCATTTCTGCATAACAAGCTAATTGAAGATGTACTAAGCGTTGATTTTGCAAGTTTCAGTGATGCTTATTCAAGAATACATGGTCTGCTTGATTCATTTCTTGGTCGTGATATTGTTAAGCCAGTTTACAGAAAAGACTTTTTACTTGAAACGGGAACTGAGTATTGCGATTTATTATCTGGAGTGACAAATAGTTTTAAAGCTGTCAGACAGATTTCAGTGAACAAATACCAATTGGTAAAATCTGATTCCATTTTTAATTCTTTAGGCAGAGGTGTAACAGTTTTGACTGATGAGAATCAATTGTATGCATATATGAATAGCTTTGGCAATATGCACTATGAAAAACTGATTGAGGCATTTAAAACACTGCCAATGACACTCTTTGAAAAGGAAATAAATATTATTGATTGGGGCTGTGGTCAGGCAATGGCTTCAATGGCATATTTTGATTTCTTGAATCAAATTGGCATTGAGCAGGAAATAAAGAATCTTACACTGATAGAACCTTCGGAGATAGCATTGAAAAGAGCCTCATTGCATATTAGAAATTTTAGTCCGGCAACTGACATCCACACAATCAATAAGGATTTAGATGCCCTTGTCAATGAAGATTTTATTATAAACAAAACCAATACGCACATTCATTTATTCTCAAACATTCTTGACATTGACGATTTTTCACTAACTGCACTATTGCAATTGGTTGAAACAAATTTTCTGGGTGATAATTATTTTGTCTGTGTAAGTCCTTATATAAATGATACCCGTACCAGCCGCTTAGATGCTTTTGTTAAGTTCTTTTCCAAAAAGAAGGACTTCGCAAAAATTAATACTATTGACAATCGACCTGGTCAGTGGATAAGCAGTTGGACAAGAGTTGTTCGTGTGTTTAAGGCAGCATTGTAATGTTCTAATACAACCTAGCATAAATGATTTACAACCAACATGAAATATTCAAATGATAGCCGTCAAGAACACGGCGGTAATATTTGACACCAACTCATATCGCAATTTTGTAATAGGGAAGTCTACTAACACAGTATTGACAGATATTCAAGCACTCAGGGAAAAAGAGAGGGAAAAGAATATTATCGCCTTTGGTAGTCAAGTTGTGGGTATGGAAATGTTAGCAAATCTTGCCGAAGGTCCGACAGGATTTAATTATACAGATTGCTTAAACGGAGTAATTGCAATGGCACATCATTGTTTTGATTATTCTGATGTAGCTCCGAGAATAATTCCTCATCCTTATTTGCACATAACTCGGCCTTTCTTTGGTATTATACCTCCTGTTATTGAACAACGAAGCCAAAAACTTAAGTGGTGTAATTTCGGACTTCAAAGTGAATTATACAAAAGCAGAAACATATCATCAGTCCTCAAAAACTTTTCAGGATAAAAAAATTATATTGATAAAGAAAAAATAGACTTCTCTAGAAGTATTACCGACTAGATTGAAGGTGTAAGGCAGGAGATCTTGCAAAAACACCCAAAAATTGCCCCAAAGCAACTACGAGTAAAACTACTCGACTACATTTATAATGGACCTTATGAACCTTTTGTAGCAATGGCAATTGTTTATGCTGTAGCTCAAATATTAGAAATTCCGCTGCCAAAACTAGATGAAATCAAAATGGCATTTTCATTGAATGTAAACTTCCCGCTTTCTGTTGGTTTCAACACTTGGATTAGCCACAAAGTAGTAGTCAACAATATTGATATGCAATCGAAAAGTTCAAAGGAGAAGCGTTGGAATTGGCAATGGGATTATGAAGTATCATTCTTAATTTCTGATCATAACATTGATCATCGTGAGGTTATTCTCGTAACGGCAGATACTGAAATTATTACGATGTTACAGGATTTTGGATATATAAATAGAGCTATGACATTGCCTGAGTATCTTTCTTTCCTTGATAGTTGATAATTAACTATGATCCTTTCCTTACGAATCTTTTGAATCCCCCAATCAGCCCATGAGCATATCAAAAGCAGATTGGCAGAATTTGAATATGCTTAGGAATTTGTTGAGCAGCTGGATTTTCAAATAATTCGCCGAAACCGTGAACGAAATTTGTGATAATTATATAGGTCGGTAGATTAAAGAGATTGATTTGAGCTTTATGTTATTGTTTGTGATGGGTGGAGTTTTGCTCAAGCGTTACATAGGTCGTGAGAGCCACGACCCAGACCTCCGAATGATTGGAGGTCTGATGTTAATTGTAATGTTATTTACACATAGCTTTTTTAGAATTAGTAAACGTAAAGGTTTATGATATGAAATTAGTTAAATTACGGGTAGTAAATGCCATTTTTCCATTGCTTAAAGTTCTACAAACACATCAATACCATCATCATTTATGGTAATAATTGGCTGTTTAGAAACCTTTATAGTGATACTTTCGCCAATCTTATATTTATTTTTGCTTGCTACATACATTTTCTCATTATCATTTTTAGTATCTACCAATTCAATGACACCTTTTCCAAGAATGTAAAGGTTGCCACTTACTTTGCCTGAAATCAGAAAAGAATTATCATCAGTAAGTGGTAAAGACGTGGCTTTTTCTTTGTTGATTTCTTCAACTGAGTTCACGATAGGTAGGTCGGACATGTCAGTTTTTACGCCACCACTACATGATAGGATAATCACTGAACTTAGCATAATTAGGTAGTTGTTTTTCATGATTTAAAGTATTGATTCTGGTGAAACAGTTTTAGAATGGTCGAAGATATTATCACTTGCTTTGTCAAAAATCTCACTCATTTGGTCAGCAAGTTTATCAAATCGTTCAGGCGTGATTTTCATTTTAGAAAGGTCTTCATAGTTTTTACGTTCTTGCTTCCAAAGTTTGGCAAGTTCCGCACTATATGCTTTAGCCATTTCTGTTTCAGCAGAAATTTTGTCTTGAACTATTTTTACTTTTGCTGCATTTATTTTTTGTTCATTTGGTACTGTTTCAGCCATAGTTTCAGCTTGAATTTTTAATTGATTTATATTCTCAGTAGCAACCAGTCGAGCGTTAGCATCAGATTTTACAATACTGTTGTAAAGTCCACCTTTGCTCATTATTTTAACGAGCAAAGGCACTAATTCCAAAATTGTGAAGAAAAACCATAGAAGCCATGATACAATATTAACAAATGGCTCTTTTTCAGCCACTCGACCAAGAGCTTTATACTTACCAATTAAGCCATTAGCTTGGGATTGCTTTAAATTTTCAAGTTCATTATTTTTCTGATTTGTTAAGTCAGACTTATTTTTATCGAATGCTTCTTTTTCGGTTAAATACGATTTATTTGCTTCATTAAATGCTTCCTCTTTTCTTTTTGAAATGGTACTATAACCACGTACTTCGGTTCCACCACTCCCATCCATTTCGTCTTTAAATTCTTGGTATAGCTTGTTTTTATTGGCTTCTTGTTTATTTGCTTCTGCCTGAGCGTCTTGGATTCTTTTCTGGTAACGATTTTCAATCTGAACCCTTAATGCATTAATTTCTGCAAATTGTTGTTCATTGATTACGTCTTCAAAAATTTTCACTTTAACAGGAAAGGATATAACTAAACCAATTACAATCGCCATGATTATTCTGATTGCAAAAACCCAGAAACCACCGTCAGTAATTGAAATAATTGCTCTATCTATTAAATAAATAACCAATGCCCAAACAATTCCGAAAGTCCAAGCATAAGGTGCTGGGCTAATAAAAGTTGCAGCATAACCCCCTGAAATTCCACCCATAATAACTGGTATGAATAGAACCAAGCCAAGATTGACAATTCTTGATTTTTCGGCAGGAGTAGTTTTTTCTACAGTTTCGGGATTGTGTCCTGCAATTCTAATGAAGAATTTATCCCATTTGCTTAAAATTAGTTTTTCCATTATTTTGTATTGTTTAAGCTCCAGTGCTTTAAGCACTGGAGCGTTTAAATTAATTGAACGATGGGCGGCTTAAATTTTCGTCCAAAATAGCCTCGAAGTGAGACATCAATTTTTCGATAACGTTTAGGTATTTGTCTTCTCGACTACCAATTCGAGCAATGTACTTACTTTTGATACTTGGCTCGTTGATTGTAGCGGCGTTTTTATACATCTCCTCCAGCTCTCTAATTCCTGCTATTTCTTCTGTTTTAACAACCCTGTAAAGTTCGTTTACCTTGCCAATCATAAACTTTGTTAACTGAAGGCGATTTTCGCCCTTATACGCTTTTAAATAAGTGTCGTATCTGTCACGCATTGCTTCGAGTCTGAACTCGTTGCCGAGCTTTAAAAGACCTAAACGAAAATCAAGAGCCGACCCCACCATTAACCGCTCCTTCTGGGCTACCAGCTTTTGCATCTTTGAGGGAAAAATTTTTCTAACGGCCCCCTCGTTTTGTTCGAGATAGATTTTTAGGCGGTCGTCCATGTCTTTAGACGCTTTTACTACGGCATCAAATTCTTCTTTGCTATCGTTAAACTGTTTGTTTTCTGACGGCACAGAACTACGGTATTGTTGAACATTGAACGATTCGTAATTAGTATCAATTGGCTGTTCTAAGATTTTTGAGCTTTGTTTGTTTTGCTCATGAGGGAATTCGAAAAAAGTATCCATTTTTTTAGGTGATTTTATTTTTGAAATATTGATTAAGAATTATTGCCATAATTCTAGGGTGGTCTTGGTCGTATATTAATATTCATTGTTTACGATATTTGGCTATAACTGGATAAGCGTAACTCTACGAGATTAGAATCTAAGGGAAGAACCCAGTAATTTATCTCGTATGTTGTGCTGTTGACAAGAAGTATGGTTGTTAGTTGAGAAAAGCCCTTACGTATTTCACTAAGCACCTTGAAGTTGTTTGTGCCTTGGAGCATTGCAAACTTTGTGTAGGCAATCTTTGCTGGAAGAGTTTCATCTTCATGCTTGATTTTTTCGGTAGTAATCGTTGCTTTCATAAGAAATTTGGTTTTCGTTTTTTGCAAAGTTGATACTCCTTTTCTCAAGTACAAAGCATTTAAAAAAGTATGAAAAAACTATTTTTATTCATCAATACTATAGGTGTAACTAATTTATAGATAGTGTTTTAATGAATTTTAATCGAAAAATTATCGCAGTAATAAAAAAAAAGAAAAAAAACATAAAAAGTGCAAAATAAATGAAGAAGATGTGAATGGGTTTACAAACAATGAAATTTCATCGCTTTTCATTGTTTGTTATTCTAAATTAGAAAAACAACATTTATTTCAATGAAAATAAATAGTTCACTCATAGTTCTTTAAGTCTATTGTGGTAAACTTTACTTGCAATACATTTGTGAAACTTAAACACATACGATATGAATTTTTATTACTCAGATAAAGAAAGACACGTAATGTTTGCCTATATGGCTTTAAGGGCTTATGGATTTGGCTATCTTAAAAAATGGAGCGGAACTGAATTTACGCTTTTTTTCGACCATTGTATTAGTGAGAAAAACTCACCCTACGGTAAGTCATTGAAATCAACTGAGAATAAATTTAATGGTTCAATACAGAATTATCACTTACCAGTAAAACATAAGCTTTTAGAAGTAAGTGGTCAAAAAGCTTTTAATTTTAAACAAACATTTGAGTCCTTTGGGAAAAAATATAGTGAAATAAAAATCACTCAAGACAGGGTTGAAATAACTGAACAAAATTTTGAAAAGATTTTAGACGAGCAGTTAGAACGATTTGGACACTTTAAATATGACCCGACAAACAATTTTGGGGAAGGTACAAATGAATTTCCCATAGTTATAATCAATTATATTTTAAAGAACTCCAATATAAATTATCAATTAGATGAAGCTACTCAAAGTTCTGATCAAACACTGAATTACTTAAATACAAAGGAATACGATATTACTCACTCCACCGGTAGCCATCTTCTTTCAAAGAAATTGTGTGAAATCTTAGAGTTTAAGTCGAACCATATTCAAGTTAAAGTAGTGACTTCTGATTTATTATGGGCCAAATATTTTATTGAACAAATAATTGAAGCAACCTTTAATGATAATACCTTTTTGTATTTGTTAATGGGAGAAGAAACGAAACCTATGAGGGATTTTTTAGGAAAGATAGGTGAACGTAATCAGATGGATAAAATTCAAGTCTGTTTTGCCAATAATGATTTTCCCAACCCACATGATTACGTGATTTATGATAACATAAGTGATTCTTTATCAGCCGAGTTGGAAATTGAGCATTTAGTCGGCTCACATGGAAAAGGACAGAATAATTTTTTAGGTATTCAAGGAATCTCTCATTTTAAACATGAGACGAAGGGTATAGAAACTGATGTAGTTCTAATATCTCCAGAAAAAACAGAATTACTTTTACACTGGTTTGATAGAACATTTAAGGAAAAAAATCATGAACAAAAATAGAATAGTTGTAGAAAATCTAAATCTCTGGTTTGGGAAAAATTACATATTGGAGCCCATCAATTTAGAAGTAAATAAAAATGAAATCGTAGCTATTTTTGGCGAGTCAGGATGTGGAAAGTCTTCTTTATTAAGAAGTATTGCAGATTTGCATACAGTAAAAGAAGTAGAATATACAACGGGAGGTAATGTTTTGATAAATGGGTTATCCCCATCTCAAGCAAAAAAAGAAAAAATGATTGGTATGGCATTTCAAGAACATACTTTAAAAGAAGGTACAGTTCGTGATAATATATTATTGCCTTTGAATATAGGGAGAAAATCAATAGTAGATACCGAGTATTATGAAAAGTTGCTTTCCTTAGTTGGTCTCGCTGAATATGCAGACTATACCATTGATACACTTTCGGGTGGTATGAAACAGCGTGTCTCTTTTGCACGAGCGTTAATTACAAAACCAGAGGTTTTACTCTTGGACGAGCCTTTTAGTGCACTTGACTTGGTTTTAAAAACAAGACTTATGGAAGAGTTATCAGCTATTTTAAATAAAGTACAAACACCAACAATTATTGTTACACATACTATCGAAGAAGCTGTTTTTTTGGCAGACAGAATAATAATATTATCATCTAAACCTGCAAAAATTAATACTGAAATTAAAGTAAATTTCCCAAAACCTCGATTGGCATCCATCATGAATTCATTGGACTTTATGAATACAGTAAATACATGCAGAAATCTTATCTTAAATAATAGTAAATATGAAAATCTTTAATAACCGTGTATTATATCCCATATTAACAGCTTTTATCTTGGTGTTACTTTGGCAGTTCGTTCCATCTATATTTGATATCCCAAACTATGTTTTTCCAAGGTTTTCGGAGGTATTTACAGCAATTTTCTTACAAAATACAGATTGGCTTAACTATCTATTAATTACAAGTAAGGAAGCAATTTTAGGCTTTATGCTTGGCTCTTTGTTTGGATTTTTAGTAGGTGTTGTAATGGCAGAGTTTAAGACAATATCACTAATCGCTTTGCCATACGTAATCGCATCCAATGCAATTCCAGTTATAGCTATTGCTCCAATTATAATTTTATGGTTTGGAAATGGTATTCTATCTAAAATTGTGGTTTCAGCTTTCTTATGCTTTTTCCCACTATCAATTAATACATACAGAGGCTTAACCACGTATCCGAAAGCGTATGCAGAGTTATTCAACGTATACGGAGGAACTAAATGGGACTTTCTGACAAAATTTAAACTTTTTAATGCCCGTCCGTTCATATTTTCAGGTTTGAAGTTAAGTGCTACCTTTTCTGTCATTGGTAGTATTGTCGGGGAAATTATCGCTTCTGATTCTGGCTTAGGTTATGGTATGTTGCAAAGTGTTTACAGTTTGAATATGCCTCGTTTATGGGGGTACGTTCTTCTTTCTTGTTTTCTCGGAATATTAGCTTACGTATTAATAATAGTTATTGAAAAATATTCATTTAAACTCTCAAAATCATGAAAAAAGTAGCAATTCTTATTATCTCTGTATTTTATTTACTCTCTTGTTCTGAAAAAGAAAGTAACAAAATTAATCTAAGGTTAAAATGGGTGAAGCAAGCTCAATTCGCTGGTTATTTAGTGGCAGAAAGTAAAGGTTTTTACAAAGATGCTGGTCTTGATGTTACAATTCTTCCTGCCGGACCAGATATTAAAAGTTTTATGACCGTAGCTAATGGGTCTGACCAAATTGGTATTGCAATGCCCAATCAAATTATTTCGGCAAGAAGTAATGGTGTGCCACTCACTATTATCGGACAGATTATGCAAGATTCACCTTATCGGTATGTAATAAAATCTGAGAATAATATAAAAAACTTGACCGACTTAAAGGGAAAATCTGTTGGTTTGTGGTTAAAAAATGATGAAGCTGAGTTTATAGCAATGCTTAAGTCAGCAGGGATGTCTCTAAATGATGTAAAGATTGTGCCACAAGAATTTACAATAGTTCCTTTTTTAGAGAACAAATATGAGGTTTCACAGGTAACTGTATTTAATGAATTAAATCAGATTAGAGATAAAGGGTACACTGAGGATAAATTACAAATTTTATCACCAAAAGATTATAATAGTGCTTTTATTGGTGATATGATTTTCGCTAATCAAGATTTTATTGATAAAAACCCTGAATTAATTAAAAAATTCTTGAGTGCATCATTAAAGGGGTGGAAGTATGCTTTAGCACATAAGGAAGAAACCATCAAAATCTTGCTCAAAGCCAATAAAGATTTAGATAAGATACAGCAAATGGACCAGCTTCTTGCAGTTGAAGGTCTTATTAATAGCGGAAAAAATCTTTCAGAAGGTTTTGGTTATATGGATGAAGCAACGTATTCAAATATTCAAAAAATACTAAAAGAAACAGGACAAATTCAAAATGAAGTAGATATTAAGAAGATATATACTGATAGATTTTGGAAAGAACTTAATTCTGAAGAAAAACAGTTGAAATAGTTGTCAGAAGCATGGTTTTCCTTAACAGTCAAGTAATTTTGCTTGACTGTTTTTGTTTACTTCAAATAAGCATCAATTGCTATATTTATAATCTCTTTTACGCTACAATCTTCATTTGCAGCTTTCACTTTCAGAGCCTTCAATGTTTCGTTTGGAAACCAAACATTAAAAGGTTTTGTGTTTTTTTCTATCGCGTGTTTCTCTTTTCTTTGAAGCTGTTACTGGAACAACCTTTTGCATAGGTATTTCTGCTTTTTCAGTTTTAACCTTATCTGCAAACCCTTTAAATTTATTGGTGTAATATTGTGTTTTTGCAATTGTCTTTCTTGTGCGTTAAGTTCGTCCAAAATTTCGTTTGTTCGTGCAATTATTTCATGGTGAGCTTTTACATCCTCAGTCGAAAATACACCATTGGTAATAGATGAACGAGTATAAGAAACCCTTTCTAAAATGACAGTCTTTAAAACGTAAGCTTCATAGCTTTCAAGTATATATCGAATATCATCTGTAATACTTGTACAACTTTTTAGCATATTTAGCACCACACCATATTTTAAATCTGGTCTGCTTTTTTGTGCTTCTCTGATAATTGCAAGTGTAGCTCGTATTGCCATGACATCAAAGAACCCAACTTTCGATGGAATCAAAACATAGTCTGAAATGGCAAACAAATCATTGAGCGAGTTAATGAGATACGGAGGTGTATCAATGATTAAAACATCATACGGCAGCGTTCCAATATTTGAAAGCTCGTCAGGTTGAATAAACGCAATATCTTCCAGTTCGTCGCTGATACCAGCCAAACTACCTTGCAAGTCAATATCAAGTAAAGCCACTTTCAAACCTCCGTTTTTTAGACTTGCAGCAAGATTTAATGTTAATGTAGTTTTGACAACACCTCCCATTTGGTGAGCTACAGTAATGATTTTCATTGTATAATTGTGAAATTGAACAAATGAATAATTACACAAATGAATTAACCATTTCGTTTTTTGCAAATGAAAAAAACCAATTTTGAAATCTTTGAAAAATGCAAAGGCAGAAAGTGCAATAAATTGCACTTTTCCATTGTTCGTTTTATAAGGGGTATTGTGTTAATGAATCTTTTTAGGAAATTAGAAAATAATATGAAAGTATTTTCTTAGAATCTTACTAAATTGTTTCGCTTATTTTTATACAAAAATCCCAACAGAATATCCATTGGGATTTTAAAAAAAAACTTTTAGCTGTGTTCATTAGAACGGTCAAATATAGTGAATGTATAATTGAGAAAAATATACGTTTGACTTAAAATAATAATTCGATATGAAATTCCTTTAAATAAATATTTTTATTTAATAAAAATTAATTGTGTACATTGCTGTCTTTTGAAAAGATACTGTAAGGTTAAGTTAAAATTCATTGATTCTCATCTGAGAGAATGATTATTCATAACTACTAACTTATCAAATTAAAGAAAACTGAAATCTAAAAAAAACTATTAAAATGAAATCTAAAAGCATTTTACTCATTTGTACAACATTAATAATCAGCTTGCAGACTTTTTCACAAAATTGCGACAAACTTTTACAAGGTGGGCTATATTCATTTACAAATATGACCAATACTGACTAATTTAGTAGTGATTTGCGAACTTATTATTTGTCAGAACAATTCAAATCGGATATGAAAAGTGGGAAATGGGGCAGTTCATTAACGTTACCATTTGAAGGTCTACCTATATCATTAGGGGCAAATTTTAGTGAAGACCAATTTTCAGAATTTAGAAATAGATTACTAAAAACAACGCAATTTAACGTAAAATCAGACTTTTACAAAACGAGTTTTAGTACAATTCCTAATACTAATCTTTATCAGGCCTATGTTGATTGTCAAAAAATAGATTATGACGTAAGTAAGACTGGATTTATTCAAGGAACAAATATTGAAACAGAAAATACAGTTGTATTTGCAATATATTATAGACCGCAATCACCAAATGACCCAATGCCAATTGTTAAAAGTTTTAACGTAGAACCAACAGGTAGTGTAATAAGTGGAAATTTAGTAACGGGACAAGAGTTAAATTCCTTTTCGTTACTTGTAACTTGTAAAAGAGACCAAGAAAAAGATTTAGTACTTTCACTCAATACCGACCGAGGCTTATTAGTTAGTAAATCTGTTGCAGAAGGAGCTTTCACTTCTGCTTCAAATATTCCAATCGGCACAATAATTACATCCTATTTAAATTTTGAACAGTTTAATGCAGCTACGAAAAATAATGAAAAAAGTCTTGATGGCATTTGGACTTCTAGCAAAAGTAAATGGTCTCCATGCGATGGAAGACCTGTCCCAAATTCAAAATTTCAAACCCTCACTTCACAAAATATTTTACCTGACCTTAGAGGTATGTTTATAAGGGGTCTAAATATATTTGACCCTTATCAACCTGTTCTCCCAATAAGTGAAGATAAGGTAGACCCTGATAGTAGAGTTGTTGGTAGTTTTCAAAATGATTTGGTTGGGTCACATAGCCATGGTTGGACTGGTAAATCTGGAAATGGTAATCCCAATGGTTCACTGGACTACATTCCAAGTAATCCAACAGATAGAGTAGATGCCTATGTTAGGCAGCCAAATAAGGACTATTCTGAATCTGGTGTAGGTTAAGAAACAAGACCAAATAATGTAGCTGTATTCTATTACATTAAAATTAATTGAGAACTAAACGGCTTACAACAGTGAATACAAGGAATCGGCGGTTCTGTGGTTAAATTTAAACTTTGTGCTTCTAAATCGTCATCTTCGGGTAGCGGCAAAACGTTAATTCTTCCAAACCATAAAATTCCCACTGACTCGAATTTCATCTTCTTTCAAAGCCTTTTTTAAACCTTCCAGACGCTTTAAATCGTCTTGTAAGTTTAAAGAGGGCTTTCTGTTTAACTCACGCTCCAAAGACTTAATTTGGCTTTCTAAAGTCTTACTTTCTTGAATCCAACGCCCTTTTTGGTAATCGCTCATACGAGCGTAGTTTTGCTGGCCAGTGTACAGCTCGTCTTCAAGCGTTTGAAGCTCTCTCGATATTCGCCCGATTTCGTTATTATATTCCGACCGTTCGGCAGCTATTTGTATTTCTAAAACTTCAACTTCTTGCTTTTGGCTTGAATTATCTTTCTTTTCTACAAAGAAATGAAAGCCTTGAATAAATTCTTTTTCAATGCTTTTGCCAGTTTTCATAACCACACCTTCAAAATTACATATTCCGGTGAAAGTGGGCCACCTATTCCGGTTCAAAGTGGGCCACTTATGTGGAGCTATTTGGTGTTGATTTGATTTTGGTTCAAAGGTATTTATTTGTTTTGATTTTTGATGTTTTTTCTCATTGATTCTCCCTTTAGTTCAATCCAGTGAGCTTGATTGTATAATCGCATCAAAGTGTAGCAATGATTAGAATGAAAGTGTACCACCAAATCATATAAATGTGGGCAGTTATATATTATGAGTCAAATTGAAAAACAATACAAAATCATGATTTAAAATGGAAAGCCAAAGATTTCATGAAACAATATGTTGCTGGTTATGTTACTGGCAATAACAAAAACACGTAAATATCTATTAATCAATACTTTGGGCAATCCCGTCCAGACCGCAAAATAAAAGCCTCATAATCAGCAGATTATGGGGCTTTATTTTTTAAAATTATAACTTTCAAAATTACCTCACCGTCAAAACCACCCGCTGATATCTGGTCAAACTAGGAGTTCCGTTGTCTTTACCCTCAACAATGATGTGTATGTTTTCACCACTTTTGAGATTATTTGGTATTTCTATTACTGATTTACTTCCTTTGGTTTCTATTTTGATTGCTTCCTGAGCTGTGTCAACCTCTTGATATTGCCAAACTTTTATGGCTACTTTATTGCCATCTGGGTCAGTAGTTATTGCGTTCAAAGTAATTTTTTCACCAGCTTTTACTTTGAGTTTATTTCCTTCCTTAACCGAAATCTTTGGAGCGTGATTGGCATTTTTAAAGTCTTTTATGCACCAATCTGCACGGGCGGCAAAATCTTCTTGAATGGCCGGTATCCATTTGGTTTGAGCGTAGGCATCGTCCATTTTTTGGGTAAAGGGGTTGTAATCCGCTGCTGCTTTGCCATCTTCCCATCGGCTTGGTGTTACGGTTGATTGCACCAGACGGCCACCCCAACCACCATCTTGAGGGTTTTCTAAATTATTTAAACCTACATCTACCAAATGCAAAAATGCTGGAGAGTCTCCTTCCGAAATAAAATCGTATTGGCCAAAACTACCCCACTGGTTTTTCTTTGCTTTTTCCATACTGCTGTAAATGTCTTCTATTTCACCAAGCGGTGGATTACCGTCGCCATAACTATAGTACATTTTTAAAAGTGGCCCATGATTGTTAATGATATCACCCATAAATTTCCCTTCCAAATACGGATGAAGTTGTTCAGGAACAGCCCTTTTCCAGAAATAAGCAAAACTCCAAAACTGGTTGGCATTATAGTACACTTTGATATCCTTCCAGTTGGGTTCTATATATTTTTTGTAGGTCGCATCTTGGTCAAGAATGGCATAAATAATGGCTTTCTGACAAACTTTTTTGTATATTTTGTCCCATTCTGGGGTGTTTTTGTACTGAATTTCAATCGATTTCAAAGCACGAGCAATGGTGTTGGTACCACCCCAAACTTGTAAATAAAGCGGAGAGGTATCATCGTCAAGCAGTTTGGCTTTTATAAAATCTGAACCCTCAGTATCTTTTTCCATTTCACCCTCAAAGTCAATATTTCCGATACGTATTCTGTCCCTGAGATATTGATGAGTGGGAAAATCCTTTGAATGCTTTACCAAATTGGGATAAACCTTGCCGTATGCATCTACCAAGTCATAAATCCATTGCTCTCCTGGCCAACGGAGTTCGGTACGTTCTCCATAGAGCTTTTTGGTCATTTCCATTTCGGAGGTAAACTTTGTGCCTTTTCCATCACCTTTATAATGCCATTGCGAGCTACTCACAATGAGGCCTTCTACTTTATACTCATTTGTGTAAAGCAACATTCTGATGAATGAATCTACATCGTCCAGTTCACCGTCGGTGGTTACGATGGTTCGAGGTTTTGGGCTCGCTAAGGAGGATTCCTTTTGACCAAATGTCGATTCTCCGAAAGCAGAGATTAAAAGAAAAAATGCAAAATACAGAATAAATTGAAGCCTTTTGTTCATTTTTAAATTTTCGTTTTCTTAATCCTTAGATAACCCAAAATATAATAGTCCAATAAAAATTTGCAATGCAATATTTAAATCTACGAAAAACGTTAATCTGGGCCTAATATAAATCTATTTCTCAAAAAATATATCTTTTCATCCTGTACCTAATTCATCTTTCAGAATCCTGATGGAAAAAAGTATCTTTCACAATATACTCAGAAACTACTGTGTTATTCAAAGAAATAATTTAACTAATTTTTGAACACGAAAGTAAAAATAATCAAATGACTAGTAAGCGTTTTCGTTTATTTTCTTTTTAAGTTTACATGGTTAAACCTCATAAGTTTCAAAACACATTCGAGTTTGAGTCAAAATTTTCAAACTAGAAGAGAAAATGTATTGGTATCATCAATATTCAACCAAAAAAAATATGAAAAAAATTCTATTGTCCCTCCTTCTCATCTCAGTAGTATCTGTGGGCTTTTTTGCTTTCAAACCCAAAAAACAAAAACGACCGAACATTGTATTTATCATGTCTGATGACCACGCTTATCAGGCAATATCTGCCTATGATAAAAGACTCACCCAAACACCAAACATAGATAGGATTGCAAATGACGGAATGCTGTTTTCGAATGCCTGCGTAACCAACTCTATTTGTGCTCCATCGAGAGCTGTGATTTTAACAGGAAAACACAGTCATTTAAACGGAAAAATCGACAATTATTTCCCATTTGACACCACCAATATTACCTTTCCACAAATATTACAACAGAATGGTTATCAGACTGCTATGTTTGGAAAGTTACATTTTGGAAATAACCCAAAAGGGTTTGATGAATTTCAGATTTTGCCTGACCAAGGGGATTATTATAACCCCGATTTTATAACTAAAAAAGAAGGCAAAAAGAAGATGACGGGTTATGTAACGGATTTGATTACCAACTTGACACTTAATTGGCTCAAAAACGAAAGAGACGAAAAAAAACCTTTCTTCTTGGCCTATTTGCACAAAGCTCCGCATCGCGAATGGTTGCCAGCGGAGCGTCATTTTAAGGAGTTTTTAAAGAAAAAATTTCCAGAACCCTCAACTCTTTTTGATAATTATGAGGGTCGTGGCAGAGCTTCGAAGGAACAAGAAATGAATCTTTTAACCCACATGAATTGGGCGGGAGATTCAAAAATAACTCCAGAAAACATGGATAAATTGGGCATTAAAGAATCGCACGCTTATGACAAAAGAAACTACAATGCCACAGTAGGAAGAATGAATCCTTTGCAAAGAAAAGCTTGGGACGATGCCTATGGAAAAATGAATGAGGAGTTCATAAAGAAATTCCCGACCATGACCGAAAAGGAGAAAATGCAATGGCGTTATCAGCGATACATGCAAGATTATTTAGGAAGTATAGCCTCTGTGGATGAGGGTGTGGGAGAGGTTTTGGATTTCCTGAAAAAGAACAATCTGGAAGAAAACACCATTGTGGTTTACACCTCCGACCAAGGTTTTTATTTGGGCGAACACGGCTGGTTCGACAAGCGATTTATTTTTGATGAGTCATTCAAAACCCCGCTCTTGGTTAAATGGCCCGGCGTGATAAAAGCTGGTTCTAAAAACACTCAGATGGTTCAAAATCTAGATTTTGCTCAAACTTTTCTAGAGGCGGCTGGCATAAAATCACCTTCTGATATGCAAGGAGAGAGTTTAATTCCAATTTTTAAAGGTCAAGGCAAAAACTTCCGAGATGCCGCATACTATCACTATTATGAATATCCGAGTGTTCACATGGTAAAAAGGCATTACGGAATCGTAACTGAAAAATATAAACTTGTGCATTTTTATTATGACATTGACGAATGGGAATTGTATGACAGAGTAAACGACAAAAGCGAGATGAAGAACGTTTACAATGATCCAAAATATGCCAAAGTGAAAGCCGAATTACATAAAAAACTAGCCGCACTTCGTGTAAAATACAAAGACTCCGAGACCTTGGATAAAATGTACATAGCCAAATACGATGAGTTAATAAAAAAAGGGAAGATATTCAGATAGTCTTGAAATGCTAACCAATAAGATGAATTTGATTTAGAGTGGTTTCTCTAAATCAAATTCTTGGATATTTCTTTTGTACATCATCAACTACGAGCACCCAATCTTGGCCGTAACCTGAACTAGGTGGAGTAAAAACTTTGCTGCCTTTGTTTTCAAATTTCCCAGCATCTTTTACTTCGCCATTTCGAGGACTAAACCAATAAGCCGAACATTGCTCTCCCGAAATTTTACCCAATTGCATTGTAAAAGACTTACCCATAGCACTATAAACGAAAACATAATCAATTCCTCGTGTGGCTTGGATTCTTTCATATGCCGCCAAATTATTCTCCAAAATCAAACTTTGGTCGGGTATTCTATCTAAAATCGGTCTTGCTTCTATGAGTTTTTTCAAAAACTTCACTTGTTTGGCCGCCGGTAAATCCAAAGCAAAGTGCCAGTAAGTTTTGGGTCCATTCACGCCTTCTGTTTTCGGAGAATACATTTGCCAGATGTCATGACAGCCATAAGTAAAACCAAACGCTCCAGCAAAGACATCTAAGTAAATGGCTTTTCTAACATCGTAAGCGTTTGTAGTTCCGTTTTCGTTGGCGTTAAAGCAAACTGGGTGATCTTCATAAATGGGTTCTCCATCAATGACAGGTTTGATTGGAGTTCTGTCATAAGAACCTTGAATCCTATCAAAAACTGCTGCATCTCTGCAATGCCCCGTCTGAAACATATTAAAATCAAACCAAGATTCATTATGAAACCATTCGCTGGCACCCTCCTTATTGGGTTGAGGGTGAAAAGTGAGCAGCCCTTTGTCATTTCCACCCAAGCCTTCCACTACTCCCACTGCCATGGCATTCCAAATTGCTACATCCGTAGTTCCAAGCCTCGGATTTCTATCACCACCCATTACCCATACGATGTTTGTTCTATTTTTATAGCGGTTGGCTATCCATTTACCAAAGATTTTGGCATTGTTTTCATTGAAAATCTCGGGTCCGGCACCCCATCTGTCTTTAAAAACTTTATCGCCCCAAGTAGGTAATAAGGCGATATTTAAACCAAGTTCATTGGCTTTATCAACGATGAAATCTACATGCTTAAAGTAGGCCTCATTGGGCTTGGTAGGGTCATTATCGACGAGTGGCTTTTCTCCATAGGCATTAGGTTTGTTGATACCGTCCATTTCGGCCAAAGCCACGGCTTGAATAATCGTAAATCCCTGAACAGCACGTTTTCCAAGATAAAAAGCGGCTTCTTCCCTATCCAATCGATGGAACAATTCCCAGGCCGTATCTCCTACCCAGACAAATGGTTTTCCATCTTTCATTAAATACCGTTTGTTGGCACTTACGCTGAATGATTGAGCTTTAGAAAATTGAGTAAATGCAGAAAGAAAAACTACAGTCAAAAGTATTTTTTTCATCTCTAATTGGTTTAAAACTTCCAAATCTATTCTGATCACTTAACACGCACATATTTCTCCACAATTATGCGGTCAATGCCCAATTTTTCTAGTTTCTCTACACCTTTTTGAACCAAAGTGTCGTTTTGAATTTTTACCACAAATTCGAACTTATGGTTTTCCCATTGAGGGTCAATGAAATATTCTAAGTTTTCGGTATAAATACTGTCTTTCAACGTGTAAGTTCCCGCACCAGCTGTGTAAGCAGCTCTGGTGGAATCTTTAGATCCGGTGATATCATGACTTAAAAAAGCAAAATGACTACCATTGATAATTTTTATCATTTTCACCTTTAAGTTGAAAGTTGAAAACGTGGAGTCCTTTTCGGTCGAAGTAGCAGAAATTAGCTCCCAGGTACCTTCTAAAGATGGGGCAGATTGTTTTTCACAAGCACAAAATGTAAATAGCAAAGCAATGATTCCGAAGAAATATTTCATATAATGTTAAGGTTGAATTGTTTAATAATTACGAAAATAGATAAATAAAGACCAAATCCAATTATCATAATGCAGGCAATCTATATATTCCCTCTCGATGATTTGATATAAAAATATCTAAGGACTTAAAACGCCATCTAGAATTGGCATGAACAACCTTGAAATATTTGCAATTGAATACCATGGTCACATATTTTCAAAATCAAATGAAACGGTTAAATATTCCCAAGTCATCTTGATTTTTCCTTTTTTACCATTCGTGCTTATGACATCATAAGTTAATGCTTCAGTTATTTTTTTGTTTTTGATAGGCTTTACCGTTAACCTTAAAATGTCGTTCTCCTCCTTATAGTCATCTGCAAGGTGCATATCCCAAGTTTTACTAAGAATAATCGTCCATGTTTTTTTGTTGGGAATTGTAAAAAAACCATATTTCCCTTTTGGAATATGTTTGCCTTGAATCATTACATCTTGCGAGAAATCTATCCAAGTAGCGTGGTGTGCTCCCGTTGCCCAAACTTGGTTGTAGGCCACCAAACCGTTCCAAATTGACCTCCCTCTTACACTTGGAGAGCCATATTCAATGTGTACATGATTGTTGCCTACCATTGCCATGGCTGTCATTTTGGGGCTTTTGGGCTTTGAGGCTGTTTTGGCAGTATCGGCTTTAGGTTGATGGTTTTCGTGCTGAGCAAACACGCAGTTAGATATTATTACGCTCAATATGATTAGGATGTTTTTTTTCATTTCTTTGATATTTAAATATTATTTTCTTTTACGACTTACAAAAAACAGAATGAATCCAGAAAGGATAGAAAATAGACCAAACAAAGAAAACGCTCGTAGCAACCAATTAGAAATATTGTCTCTGCTTTGATAGTCCATGGTGTGCATCATCCATAAAAAATCAAAAACCCTCCATTTATTATTTCTGAATTTTTGGACAGTTCCTAACTCAGCCGCCACAAAAACTGTGGTATTTGATGGATGATTAAAAGTTACTGCATAAGCTGGCAAAGGCTGTTCGCGGTATTCATGGTGGCCATTTGTCGTCGTTAAATATTCCACTTGTTTTACTTTGGCATCATCTGCAAAGTTGGTTTTGGCCATATTTACTGCCTCTTCTTTCGTTAATGGAGCACGCAAAACACCTGTTTGGGCATTGGCCAATTGTATTTTTTTGTCTCGGTCATGTACCTTAGAATAGGTAATTTGATAAACAGGCTCATCAAAAATCTGAATTAACTTTAAATCAAAAACAAAATTAACACTATCCTTTTCTTTAATTTTCTCAATAATAATCTGCGGATTTACCAAATTTAAATCCACTCCCAAGGGATGAATATGGGCCTTTTGATGATCTCCATGGATTTCGTCCATGTCAGACCAACTGAAATACAAACCGCCTATCGTCCAGAACAGAAACTGAATACCTAAAGCAACACCCAAAAAGCGGTGTGCTTTCCTGATTTTTCTTTGAAACTCTCCTTTTCTCATATTATTAGATTAGCACACTAATCTTAAGAAAACATTAAACATTTGGAGCTCTATTGAACTAGAAATACTTTAGCTCTTTTTTAAGCTTTTACAAAAAAGTTTGATACCCAAATACCAATAGGTTCTTTCTTAATTACAAATTACTTAACCTCAAAATTTAACATCATCCCATCGTCCTCATGTTCGAGGTTATGGCAGTGAAGCACAAACTTACCCTTTATTTCAAATTTGATCATTACCCGTACTTTTTCTCCTGGACCAACCAAAACTGTATCCTTCCAAGCTTTTTCATGAGGAAAAATAGCATTGCGACCACCCATCCTAGACACCAACTGAAAATTTGCACCGTGAATATGCATAGGGTGGGCTTCATCTCCAATAGAATTATCAAAATCCCAAGTCTCTACAGAACCCAAAACTACCGTTTCATCAATTCGGTTTGATTTATAGATCTTGTTATTAATTTTATGCATACCTTCTTTTGCCATATGGTCCATGGTTAAAGTAAAAGATCGGATATTGGTTGAAGCAGACAACTTGGAAAAATTCAATAAAGAATTGGGTAATTTAAATGTATCGGTAGCTTGGCTTTTGACATGGAAAGCCATAATATCAAATGGTTGATTACCTTGGGCATTTCCCATTGTAAAAAATGGCTCACTTTTGAGAAAAACAACTTCCCCTACTTTTGCTAAAGAAAAATCTACTAAAATATCAACTCTTTCACCCGTACTAATCAAAACATTTCTTACTGGCTCTGGCTGAAACAATAAGCCCCCATCTGAGCCTATTAAATAAAACTCGGCCTTGTTGCTTAATGCCAAATTATAAATCCTTGCAGAGGAAGCATTGAGTATCCTAAGTCTATAAAAACGGGTGGAAACGTCTAAAAATGGTTTACTAGTACCATTTACCAAGATGTTTTCACCCAAATAACCGGTCATAATTTCCTTCATCGTCGGCTGATAGTTGATTGAACCATCGGCTTTTATTCTTTTATCTTGAATTATAAGGGGAATTTCTTGGGAATCCTTTGGCAATCCCAAAGCCTTTTCTTCATCTGATTCAACTATAAATAAACCTGCAAGCCCAAGTGTAACTTGCTCAGCAGTAGATTCGTGCAAATGTGGATGATACCAATTTGTGCCGGCCTGTTGGTTAACCTTAAATTTATAATTAAAGGTCTCGTTGGGCATCACCATTTGGTCTGGGTGGCCGTCCATATCAGCAGGAATTTTTAGACCATGCCAGTGAATATTGGTATGATCAGAAAGTTTATTTACCAAATTTATATTGACATTTTCACCGTTTTTCACTCGGATGGTTGGTCCCAAAATACCTTCTCCATAACCCAATACGCTTACTTTTGACGAAGACATTAGGGCTTCAGTTGTATTTTGAGCTACTAAAGATGTATTTCCAGAAACAGTTTTCGGAATTTTTAGAGGATTTATAAACAATCCACTATTCACCTGAGGAACAACAGTATCTCCATGGTGCATGCCACTCATGCACGAGGACAAAATGCTCTCTGTACTCAAAATAGTAGCTGTACTAAAACTCAATTTTTTCAAAAACTCTTTCCTTTTCATAATCTAAATAATAATCTGATTCTGGTAATTTCTAGAAAATTGAATTTTTATCTATATGATCGAAAAATACTGGTCTTGACACCTTTTCTAAACCATAAATATACAGATTAATACGTTTGTTCTTCTATATCCCCCATTTCAAAATAACATTTTTGCAATTGCAATACTAAGAAAAAATAATTTAAACACTGACAAACAACTACTTAATAAAAAAAGGTTAATATTAAAAAACTTCAATTATGATTGTTGCCTGAAGTGTCATTTCAAAAAACATTGAGAAAGTACTATGTAAATTTTACGTATAAACAACGAAGCAGATTAAGTACCAAAATCTTTAACTCTTTGAATCAGAATTAAAGAAATTCATAAATCGAATTTTCAACTACCTATTCGGGCAGAAATCAGAAACAGACTTTATATACGTTAAATGAAGACCATCAGAAATTGATATTTATTATCCTAAAATTGAAACCATAAAATCAATTTCTTTGAACCAGGTATAAAAAACTAGTCTTGCCTAAAATATTACTAGATCTTTTTAATGAACTCCTCCCAATCCTCAGCCATTTTTCCTTTTAAAACCCTCGGGAATTTATGCTGTCCGCCCTCTTTACCGTGGCTTTTCATCCAATCAATGAAAACGCTGGTAGGAAGCACTTTACAAAATACGTTTTTCAATGCATGGGTTCTTTCTGTTGCGTAATCGTCGTTTAGGAGTTTGATTTTTTCATCAATTCTTCGGGCAAGTTCAGTCTCGTCCTGACAATTGTCGCAACCTATATACCATTGATGAGCAAACAAGGGCGGATGCTTTTTGCCAATTACCGTAAACTCTTTGATAAATAGCTGCATTTCTTCCGCTACCTCCATAACTGCCCTGTTCATGTTTTCTACCGAAAGATGTTCACCACAAAGGCTTAAGAAATGCTTGGTGCGGCCTGTTATGACAATTTCTGCCGTTTTTTTGTTTACAAACTTTATGGTGTCGCCTATCAAATATCGCCATGCTCCAGCACAAGTACTCATCAAAAGTGCGTATTCCGTATGTTCCTTCACCTCGTTAATCATCAAGGTTTCTGGTTTATTTTTCAAGTTTCCTTCCTCATCGAAATTGGCTTCTGTAAAAGGGATAAACTCATAAAAAATGCCATTGTTTAGTACCATTTGTAAGTGACCGTTTGGCCTAGCCTGATAAGCCACAAAACCCTCTGAAGCCAAGTAGGTTTCTAAATAATAAAAAGGTTTGGAGCCATCTAGCAATTTACTAAAACCTTCTCTGTAGGGATCTATAGAAACACCACCCCAACCAAAAGCCACCAAGTTTGGCCATATTTGATGGATGTTTTCTACCTTATGAAAAGCAATAATTCGCTCAAAAAGTATCTGAATCCAAGCGGGTACGCCCGCCACAAAGGCCACATCCCAGTTTGGTGCGTTGAGGGTTATTTCTTGTAATTTTTTCTCCCAACTTTTTTCTTGGCTAATGGCTTTGCCTGGCTTGAAAAACTTCTCAAACCAAAATGGCATTTTGCCGACTGTAATTCCGCTCAAATCGCCTTCAAAATGGTCGTCGATTTGATTGAGCCTCGTGCCGCCACCCAAGAGCAAATAGCCTTTCTCGAAAGTTTCTTTTGGCAAATCTCGAAAGTGACCGAGGGTAACTATCTGGGCAATACTTGCCTTATGGATGGCCTTAATCATGGCTTTGGTTACCGGAATGGCCTTAGAAGCGGCTTCTGAGGTACCCGAACTCAAGGCAAAATATTTGACCTTACCCGGCCAAGTGATATTTTTTTCTCCGTTGCGGGCTTTTACCCACCACAAGTTATACATTTTATTGTAGTCATGAATGGGTACGGTCTCTTTAAAATCTTTGTAGATGGCCTGCTCTTTTTTCAAAGTTCGAATACCTGCAATTTTCTCAAAATTATACGAGCGTCCAAACTCCGTCTTTCTTGCTTTTTTGAGCAATTTAAAAAGTACTCTTCGCTGATGCTTAGCTGGTTTTACAATCCTGAGTTTTTTTATATTCGCGGTTAAGGCAATACTTTTTTTAATGATACTTCCCAACAAGGCCATATTTTTTCGATGCACATTTTAGCGACACAAAATTAAAATGTAGCAGAGGTTTATTTGGAGTATTCAATGTAAAGAAATTGTTTTATTTTCATTAACAAACAACACAACATACTGATTCATAACCATTTCCTAACATTTTAAATACTTTCTGATAACAATTCCAGAGTAGTTTTGAGTATTTAAATATTACGTGTTTTGGAGGAATTAAAAAAATATAAAACCGTCGTAATTTCTGACGTACATCTTGGTTCCAACGGCTCAAAAGCTGAAGATGCTACCACTTTTTTGAAACAACTCTCTTGCGAAAAACTGATTTTGAACGGAGACATTATTGACGGTTGGCAGCTGAAAAAATATGGAACCTGGCGAAAAAAACATACAGGTTTTCTGAGGGTTGTCCTCCGCATGATGGAAAAAGACAATACCAGGGTGATCTATATTAGAGGTAACCACGATGATTTTTTGGACCAGGTGATGCCTTTGGTAGTTGGTAAAAACTTCCAGATCCGACGCGATTATGTCTTAAAATCAGGAAAAAAGAAATTTTTCGTCACACATGGAGACGTCTTCGATTCCATCACCTCACACATGAAGTGGCTGGCCTATTTGGGAGATATTGGTTACACGTTCCTACTTTGGATCAACAAGTTCTATAACCAATACCGCAGTTTCAGAGGCTTGCCATATTTCTCACTGTCGCAGTCTATTAAGCAAAAAGTAAAGATGGCGGTCAATTTCATATCTGATTTTGAGGAAAAACTAGCAGAATTGGCAAAAGCCAGAAACTGCGACGGAATTATCTGTGGACATATTCACAAACCTGACATTAAGACTTTTGATGGCATTACCTATATGAATTCCGGCGATTGGGTGGAGTCTCTTTCGGCATTGGTAGAAAACCACAACCACGAGTGGAGCTTGGTCTATTTTTACACCGTTCCTAAAATAGAGATTCCGCTCAAGAACGAAAAAATCACAATAGAAGAATGGCCAAAGGCAGTTTAAAACTCCTATTTTATAAACCAACACCCCTAATAATTAAAAAGCATTGTAAAGAATAAACAGTGCATCTTAGTGCCTTAGCGGTTAAACCAAAGCATTTATGAAATTTGCATTTATTATTCAGGGCGAAGGCAGAGGGCACCAAACCCAGGCCATTTCATTGGCAGAGATGCTCATGAGCAACGGTCACGAGGTGGCAGTGGCCCTAGTTGGCACCATCAATCCGAAGAAATTACCAGTACTATTAGCAGAAAAAGGTAATTTTAAAATGGAAACTTTTCAAAGTCCGAGCTTGGTATATGACCCAAAAACAAAAGCCCTCAGTTTGCCAAAAACTGTAAAAAATGCATTACCAAATCTGAGAAAATACATTTTGAGTATAAAGAAAATCAGAAATACCATAGATCTACACCAGCCAGATATCATTGTAAATTTTTATGATTTCTTGGGTGGCTTGTATTCCGCCTTTTGTAATCCCAAAGCCCGAGTGATATGCGTAGGCCATCAATATTTGTTACTGAATAGAAACTTTAATCATCCTAAAAACCACTGGTTTGACAGACAGATTGTAAATTTCAACACCAGAATAACTGCATTGGGGGCTGATAAACTTCTAGCCTTGTCATATAGTGAATTTCCTGACGACAAGGGCATTGTAACCGTTCCGCCACTTCTCAGAAATGAATTGGTTTTTTATTCGACAGAAAACCATGGGTACATTTTGGTGTACCTTACCCAGGCTGAATTGGTGAGTGAAATATTTGATTACGCCAAAGAAAATCCTCAGGTGAAGTTTGAAGTATTTATTGATAAGACTGTAAAAGAAGTTCCGAATAACATAAATATCAATCCTATCTCGTCTTCGGTATTTATTCAAAAAATGGCCAAATGTAGCGGAATTATCAGTACTGCTGGGTTTGAGTCTGTCTGTGAAGCCATGTATTTGGGCAAACCTGCACTTATGGTGCCTATCAAAAAGCACTATGAGCAACTCTGCAATGCCCACGATGCAGAACGTGCGGGCGGTGGCGTGTATTCTCCTATAATCGATGTGAGTTTATTTTTGAATTATCTAAAACAACACAATAATCACAATCACCAAGCCTGGATCAATCAATCAGAAAGCATTTTTATGCGGGAGTTGGAGTTGGAGGTTGAAGAAGATATTGTAGTTTAGATTTAACCGCAAAGATTTTTTTTAACCGCAAAGAACGCAAAGGTTTACGCAAAGAACGCTGAGAAACTTATTCACTTTGAGAGCTTTGCGTGCATTTACTTTGCGTTCTTTGCGTTTAATTTGAGGTCCAAATTCAGCACCTTTTCAAATCTCCACTCTCCTCCTTTCCAAATATTTGGTTACAATCTCCAGGCAATCTTCTAAACTTGGAAGCTCTATGTTGGTCACTTTTGCTTTATCGTCCCATTCTCGCAGTTTGAGACTTTCTTCAAAATAGGTTTGGTTTTCAAATTCTTGAGCTTCTTCTGCAGCCATTACACCGCCTTGAAACTTCATGGTTTTCTTACTGGCAGCAGACAAAGCCGCATAATACTCAGGCCTTTTCAAGCATAGATACCTTTTGGCTGGTACATGATTTTGCACTACAGCTTGTATTTTCAGAGAAAAACCTCTTTCCGCCAACCAAACTTTTGCAGCCTCCTCATGGTCTTTTCTACCATAAACTTCCATGGTATTGTCATCGTCAGTATCTATTAGGTGGCCGATGTCGTGAAGAAAGGCTGCCACTTGCATTTCAAGAGACTCTTCCTCGCTGATGGCCAACATCATGGCTTGGGCGGCATGCTCAAACTGGCTCACTTTTTCTCCAAAATATTCGTCATTTCCGCTTTTGAAGAATAGGTACTTTATTTCTGAAATGATTGCTTTATTTGATTTTTTCATTTGTTCTAAGTAGTTTTTTTTAACGCAAAGACGCGAAGGTTTTCGCAAAGTTCGCAAAGGACTTATAAATCAAGGAAAGACATTTTGCTATGTTTTTTTAACGCAAAGCCGCAAAGAATTTCGCAAAGTTCGCTAAGATTTTCTAAGCTATTAGTTATTCTATTTGCGTGCATTTCTTTTTGTGACCTTTGCGTTTAATTAGTATGAAAACAGTCCATTCATAAGAAAAACGGAGCAATTGCCCCGTTTTCTCAGAATCATTCATTTTTAACTTTTTAAACCTAAATCTATGACGACGAAATTATTTTACAATCCAGAGCATGTCGTTGATATCATCCTTTCCACCAAACTGACTCGCAATGGCGGCCTTATAATTGGCTTCATTGGTAGCACGCTCCGAAAGTGGGTACTGCCATCTAACAGCTATGCGGTTAGAGTTGCCATTTCCTACACCAGCATAAAATTTCGGGAAGCCAGTGCGTCTCCAATTGAAATACGCTTCCATACCTGAGTTCATAAAGAAAGCCAGGTATTTATGGGTAACTATTTGCTCCTGACCTTTACTTGTTTTTCCGGCATATTTTACCATATCTTGGGCATAATACTTTTCGAAATCAAAGTCGATGTTGAAGGTCGCCAAATCGGCTGCATCACGACCACCTGTTTTTGAATATGTCATGGTATTTGTACCATTTTTCACGCCATAGAAATCCATTGACCCCTGAATACCTTTTTTGTACCAGGCCTCGGCATCGCCAGTACCCCAACCTAAGTGATAAGCCTCGGCAATGTTAAAACACATCTCTGGATAACCCACAATAAAGGTAGTTTCAGCAGTGTAGTTGCGGTAATATCTAAAACGATTTTGGAACGAATACACACCAGGAGCAAAACCAGAGCCATTGCTACGGCCGGCCTTTTCAGACATATCTGTAAGGTCTTCAGCAGACGAAGCACCTACATAAGCACTGAAATCAGATGGTTTTTTACCCGCTTTAAGTTCCGAACCCGCTGGCTCGCTTGTAACCATCACTCGTGGGTCATTCATCAACGACAAAGGCTCAACATAGGCCTTTGACATATTCTGGCGAGTAGCATCAAAACCAAAATTATCAGGATTTGAAGGATATTTATTGAAGTTATTGTAAGTGTATTGCATACTTTCTGAAACCGAAGTCATCAAAGGGAATTTTGCAGGGTTAGCCATCATTTCAGCAAATTTGGCCTTCACTCCTAAGTCTGCATCTGTATCCTTTTTAGACAATGACACCAACATTCTTAATTTATAGGCATTGACCACTTTTTGCCATTTACGTATATCACCACCAAAGTAGAAATCACCTGCCACAGAGGTCTCGCCTTTTGTAATCAAAGCAGCCATATCCGTGTTCGACTCCTCTAACCATTTTAAAATCTGAACAAATACAGCTTTTTGAGAATCATACTTCGGCTTGCTATTCTCTAATCCCTTAAGAGCCTCGCTCAATGGCAAATCTCCCATGCGGGTGGTCATTTCATAATACAAAAATGCACGAAAAAACTTACCCAAGGCACTGTATCCGTTTACGTCCGCCAGACCAGCTCTCTTAGCTTCCTCCTCCATTTTAATAACGTTTTTAAGGGTATTGTAATGGTTTACACCCGAAGTCCACGTGTATTCGTTGGTAGCATAATAATTATAGTTAGAACAATAGAACTGATTCCAACGCATTTCGGCACCAAACGGGCGGCCGTTGTTGTTGAACAAATCAGACTCAACACCCTGTATTACTAAAGACGCAGGAGCATTAACGGCACTGTTAGGGTTTTTTTCGAGATCTTCGAAAGTTCTTTCGCAACTACCCATTGTAAAAGCAGCAATGGCGAAAATCAAAGTGAATATTTTATTTATTTTCATTTTTTATCGAGTTTTAAACTTCATTTACATTGGCCTTGTAGAGACATAAACACAAAGCACAATGCAGTTCTGAAGATTTTCTGGAATTAATTAGTTTAACTTAGAATGTAAAGTTTAGGTTGATACCATATCGTCTAGTTGAAGGCGACTGTAAACCCGATCCACCATCACCAATGTATTGGTTTAGATCTATGTCTTTTTTCTCAGCAAAATAGAACAAGTTTCTTCCAACAAATGAAACCGAAGCATTGCTTATTTTCTTTCCAAACCATCTATCAGGAAGCGTATATCCTACAACCGCCTCACGTAACATTCCGAACGAACGGCTCATAAGGTTACCTTCGTCAGAGTTGTAATAACGACTTACGTAGTCCTGAACAAACTGCTTAGTGGTATTTGGCGTATATTGTAGCTCGCTGTAGTTGGTAATGTTACCATCAATATCAAACTTCAAAGCCACGTTGTTAGAAACCACCACACCTGGGCCCACATATGCTTTTACACCTTTGTAGTCTTGCAAACGAGCCTCAGCAAACTCACCCGTTGTAGTACCTATGTGACGACCACCACGGTAAGTCTGACGCTGAATGTAGTTTGAAATAACACCGCCGATTCTTCCATCAAACTGGAAACTGAAATTGATGTTTTTGTAGTTAAACTTGTTGTTTATACCAAAAACGAAGTCAGGATTGATATTTCCTAAATACTGATTGATAGGATTATAGATAGGACGACCCGAGGCATCGTTGATTATCTGTCCGTCTGGAGTTTTAGCAAAAGCACGTCCATAGAATTTATCCAATCTATCGCCTACTTTAAAGAATACGTTCAAATTATCAACACCAGGGTATATCTCTGTAAGAACCTCTTTGAAAGTAGAATAATTAGCCACAATATCCCAGCCGAAGTTATTGGTTTTTACTGGCGAACCAGTAACCGCCAACTCCCATCCTGTTTTTTGTGTTTTGATACCATTTACCAATGCCGTGGCGTATCCTGTGGCGGTAGATATTGGTAAAGAGAAAATCCTTGGGCCTTCATCAGAGATAAAATAGGTAAGGTCAAATCCTAAACGATTTTTTAATACTCTCAAGTCAAGACCTATCTCTGACTGCGAAGTAGAACTTGGCTGTAAGTCAGGATTGTTCAAGGCTGTACTAAAGTAGGCCGCAGGTTGGTTGTTGTAAGCAAAAGGCGTAGAATACACTGCTGAATTCAAATAACTTGGACCATCGTAAGGAGAAAAATATTGGTCTCCATAACCTATTGGGTTACCGTTGCCCGTCAAACCTGGTGTAGTACCTATGGTAGAACGCGTTAAACCATCTTTCACATTGGCGTAGGATGCTCTTAACTTTAAGAATGAAATCACCTCAGGCATGCTAACGTAGTCAGAAACTACTGTTGAAAGTGACACAGATGGGTAAAAGAAGGTATTGTTGCCCGCTGGTAATGTAGAAAGCTTGTCTACACGACCAGTAGTAGAGAGTGTCAATAAGTTTTTGTAAGTAAAATCAGCTGAATAATAGGCAGAATTCACACGCATATCAGACACAAAATTGGCTGTACGAACTGGATTAGATGAATTATTGAAATTGTAAAGTCCTGGTACGTTCAAATAGTCTGTAGAACCATACTGAGAATTGTATTCAAAGGTTCGGATATTACCACCGGCCCAAATTTTGGCATTAAAACCTGAAAACAAATCTTTGTCGAATTTCACCAAAATATCGGTGTTGTTTTCGAACAAATTACGACGGTCTTCTCTGTAATCTCCACGACGCTCGTCACGGCCATAAGAACCCGCAGAATACGGCATTTTTTCGCTTCTGAATAAACTCCAAGTGGTCACTTGCGAACGCACCATGGCCTCTAAGAAATCATTGATTTTGTATGTCATACCCACTTGACCAATGATATCAGATTTTTGGTGACCTCTCAACCACTCATAAGACATAAAATAAGGGTTGTTGTAACGTTGGTACTCAGCATATATTTGTTGAATACCCTCCTTGCCTGGCTGCCAGTAGTTTTTCATATCGTCCACGTCCCAGTCTGCTCCTGCCCACAGGGTCATGTTATAGATGATAGAGTTTGGACCGTAGTTGATATCCGGAATATTAGGCGTGTACTGACGGTTATACTGTAAGTTCGAATTAAAAGAAAGCTTATTAGAAAACTTATAATCAGAGGCCAAATTGAAGTTCGTAATGTTTAGCTTCGTATTTGGCACAATTCCCTTCTGAGAAGTTTGAGAAGTAGAAAAACGCAAATTATACTTTTCGCCAGATGCCGAAACAGCCACATTGTTGGTTGACAATACACCTGTTTGTAAGAAACGCTCTAAGTTATCTTTACCTCTTGCCACCCATGGCGTAGAAGTTCTTTTGCCCGTAAGAGGATCTATCGGGCTGTCATATTGAGGAATAAGCTGTCCTTCAAATCTCGGTCCCCAGCCACCATCATAATCTCCGTCGTTTAGACCGCCACCTTTTCCATCACCAAAGGCATAACGACCGTGGTCACCAGGACCGTACTCGTCCTGTACTTTTGGAATAGCATAAAAACCATTATCAAACATAGTAGATGAGTTCACATCCACCGAAAAACCCCTCTTATCTTTGGTTCCACGCTTGGTGGTTATCAAGATTGCACCGTTTTTGCCACGAAATCCATAAAGTGCCGATGCCGAAGCACCTTTCAAAACCGAATACGACTCTATGTCATCTGGGCTGATATTCCAAGTGTCTGAGTTGATAGGCACACCATCTACCACATAAAGAATCTCCGTGTTTCCTCTTAACGAAATATTAGGTTTGCGAAGCATTTCCTGTTGGATACCCACCGTCAGACCTGCCACCTTACCAGCCAAAGCATTAATGGCGTTTGGCTCACGTGCCTTTATAACCGAAGCACCGTCAACCGACTGAATAGCCACACCAATTCTACGAACATCTTTTTTGATACCAAGGGCCGTCACCACCACTTCGCTCAAAGACTTCGTGTCTTCAACCAACTGAATATCGAATAGCGTTTTGTTATCCACCACAATCTCTTGGCTTTCAAAGCCAATCGAAGACAATACCAACACACTGCTTTTGTTTGGAACCGTGATTTTGAATGCACCGCTTGCATCTGTAGTAGTACCGTTTCCAGAACCTTTGATAAGAAGACTCACTCCTGGTATGGCCTCGTTTTTTTGGTCTTTCACGCTACCCGAAACGGCAATTTGAGCGAAAGATGCCAACGAACAAAGCATCAAGGCCAGTGACAATTTTAAAGTTTGGAAATTGAAAAAGTGTAAAAGTCTTTTTTTCATAAATGAAGACATTTTGGGGTTAAGTAAAAAATTCACGCCGCAAAAGTCTGCATCTAATATTAACTCAATGTTGCGGATGATTTTGTTTACACAATCGTAACCTGGAGCCTCATTTACTAACCATTTATTAATCGAAACATGAAGATTTCGTCACAAACTTCTTTGTCATTTGTCTTTAAATTACCACATTCCACAGCAGGAAATTACCCATAAACGACTCAAAACCAATACTTAAACCAACACCAATAGCAGAAATAAAATCAGGGCGGCTTTCGGTAAAACCGAAACCGGGCTATCCGCTCCCGCTTCCCTCCTAAGGTCGGGAGAGCTCCGCTACTATCCCTGCCGCAAATCGGAACGCATAGTTGGAAAAATTGGGTTCCGGCTCATAAGATTACCATAACCTAAATCTTTTTAAATACCATAAATAACCAAATTGTGTGTCTTGGAAAATATATCTCAAAACTCAAATAAATACTTGGAAAGCAGAACTTCGAACAATATATTTGATATGAAAACATAAAATCAAAATACATACATTCAGATGAAAATATTACCGAAACTCCCTAACTTTCACAACAACCTCACTATTAGCAAATTAACAAAAATAATAACGAAAATTCAATAAAGATATTTACGAAACTCCGAAAATGGGTTTCGTAAACATACTCGTTGTCTGAAATAAAATTGAACATATGAGAGAGAATCCTTTAACAACCGAAATTCTAAAATTGGAATTAAATAAGAACTTAGGGAAAAACCTTAAGGATTTTGGTTTAATCAATTATGATGGCAATTATCTTTGGTTTAGTGATTTTGATAAAAACGGCATAAGAAAGGTTTTCAAATATGATAGATTAAAAGGAGAGTCAGGAACATTTAATTGGGGATATTGCTTTCATTTTATTCCAACTATTTCAAATGCAAAAACTATAAAACATCATAGAACAGTTAAAAGTATCTATTTACACTTATTTGATGAACCTCTAAATCTTATTACATATTCTGGAACACCATACACTAAATTTAGGGATAAAGGTATGGTTTCGCAATGGGGTTTAACAGAGTTCAATCAAACATTCAATGATCTATGGAATGATTGTACACATTCTATTAATAATTGGTTTTTAAAAGATATAGAATTCCAAGATTTACTTGATAAAATACACTTTCAACAAGATTTTGGGAGAAGATATAAATGGGGACATAGTAATCAAAATTACATTAAGTCTTTTATATTAAAGAAAATCGGTAAGAAGGAAGATGCAATAAACTTAATGAGTTTAATAAAAGAAGAATACGTAAGTTATGATATAAAATGGGAAAATCCGTATAATAAAATAATTGAAATGTTAAGAAATTAAAATACTTCGGACAACAATGTACTGAACGGATATGCTTCCTATCGTCAGCACATCGTCAGTACTTGACATTAGCAGCAAGTTTGAAAAATGACAACAAAACACTGTTTATAAATATAATTTTTAACAATTAAATAAATGTAGCAATGAAAAAAAGAAATCTAATTTACGCAATGACCTTGGTTTTAATGACCACAATGACATTTGCTCAAACTGCTTTTAAAGAGCATAAAGCAGGACATGTTTTTTATGTGAGTTTGCCTGACTATATGAGTAAAACGACAGGACTAAACGATGCCGCTGTTATTCAATTTAAAAATTCAGTTAAGGACATTGCTGGTTTTGTAATTGAGGATAATAAAGAAGAATTAGCACTTGCAGAAATGATATTTTCATCAATAAAGGATTTTTATGACAATTTTATAGGTGGCTTCTTAGTAGGAGAAAAAAAACGTACAATTTCAGAAGCTAAATCTCAAACAATAGGAAATGTTAAGTTTATGGAGTGTGACGCTTCATATTATGATAAGGATTCAAAAATAGAAATTTATTATTTTATTGGTATTGCAGAGACAAAAGATGCATTTTACAAGGTTCTCTGTTATGGTTCTATTGAAGCTAAAACTAAGTACAAAGCTGACTTCCAAAAAATTCTATATAGCCTAAAAGACTAGACTAGATAACCATAAAACCGCTATACCTTTACTTTAGCAGATGAAAAAAGAATTGAAAAATACGAGTAATTAGGATAAATTTATCTCGGTAAATTTTCCTAAGTGGGAAGCAGGTGAACCTACCCGCTCTGCAAGCCGAAACTATCCTTCGATAAAGGCCCTGCCTCCCTCACTCAATCTAAACCAATTTAGCTATTTAGAACCAGTTCGTGCTGATAATCTTATAAAGGCTTTTGTCGATTTGAGTTTACTTAGGTCAATTTTTCTTTTCACTTTAAAATTAAGTTTTTATGAAACAAAATGAAAATTTAGAGATTGATTTTTTTGTTGGCATTGACATGTCTAAAGACAAATTTGATGTTGGAGTTATCAATAAGTCTGGTCACAGAAAAATTAAGTTTTTATGAAACAAAATGAAAATTTAGAGATTGATTTTTTTGTTGGCATTGACA
>NZ_RJUF01000009.1 GCF_024343775.1 Lacihabitans soyangensis
CTTGACTGCGAGACAAACAAGTCGAACAGGTACGAAAGTAGGATATAGTGATCCGGTGGTTCTGCATGGAAGGGCCATCGCTCAAAGGATAAAAGGTACTCCGGGGATAACAGGCTGATCTCCCCCAAGAGCTCATATCGACGGGGAGGTTTGGCACCTCGATGTCGGCTCGTCACATCCTGGGGCTGGAGAAGGTCCCAAGGGTTCGGCTGTTCGCCGATTAAAGTGGCACGCGAGCTGGGTTCAGAACGTCGTGAGACAGTTCGGTCCCTATCTGTGGTGGGCGTAGGAAGTTTGAGAGGCTCTGATTTTAGTACGAGAGGACCGAATTGGACTGACCGCTGGTGTATCTGTTGTCTTGCCAAGGGCACGGCAGAGTAGCTAAGTCGGGACGGGATAAACGCTGAAAGCATCTAAGTGTGAAACCCACCTCAAGATGAGACTTCCCTTGAGGAACGTTAGAGATTATGACGTAGATAGGCTACAGGTGGAAGTGCAGTAATGTATGCAGCCGAGTAGTACTAATGAACCGAGAGCTCTTAAATTTTTATTTTCAGTCTTTCTCAATCACAATGTTTCATCGACTCCCTTCGGCTAAGCTCAGGGAGCAGCTCAGATACCGCAAGGTGGGAGTGAATAGATAAGCATTAATGTCAAAAGAATTTAGATGTCCAAAAGACAACCAGAAGATATTCATGGTGTCAATAGGGCGGGTGAACACCTCTTCCCATTTCGAACAGAGCAGTTAAGCCCCGCACCGCCGATGGTACTTGGATCAAACCCGGGAGAGTAGGTAGATGCCAGTTTTTTATTATAATTAAACCTCAACGCGTAAGTGTTGGGGTTTTTTTGTTTTATGCGTAATTGAACAGAGTCATTAAGTCGGAATGCCGCACCAACTTGGTAATTGGATCAAATGGTAGCGGCTAGTTCTGTGTAAGTAGCGGTTCGACGTTTCGATTGATCACTAGGTGTTCTCACCAGTTTTTTGTTTAAAAAATCGCATTGCGAAAGTTTGTTTTTTTTTAAAAGACTTCCGTAAATCCATATATAATGCAATTGTTATAGTGAAATGTTACATCAGGTTGTTTTTTAATTTAGATACTCCCTGTTATTTACTTCCGTATTTTAAGGTTATTTTTGTGTTTTAATTATGCTCTAATTTTCCTTGGATTTTAATGACCGAAATCTCACCCATCGCCCAAAATGTCATCAATTTTGTTAATCAAACGCAAAAATCTATTTTTTTGACTGGAAAGGCGGGTACTGGTAAGACTACTTTGCTTAATTATATTGTTGGTTCTACTTATAAAAATACTGTAGTGGTAGCTCCTACGGGTATAGCTGCACTTAACGCCAAAGGGGTAACCATTCATAGTCTTTTCCAATTGCCTTTTGCGGGATTTATACCTGAGGAGATTGACCCTGAGCATTTTTCTGAATCGGTTAGATTCGAGACAAAACTATCGCTTACTCGGCATTTTAGGATGAGTACCGTTAAGCGGAATGTAATTCAGGAGTTACAGCTGTTAATCATCGACGAAGTAAGTATGCTGCGGCCTGATGTGTTGGATGCCATGGATTATATGCTGCAAAGAGTTCGTAGAAACAGACAGAGCTTTGGTGGAGTCCAGGTACTTTTTATCGGAGATTTGATGCAGCTTCCACCTGTTATCAAAAATGAAGAATGGGCGGTTTTAAAGAAGTATTATTCGGGCAAGTTTTTCTTTCACGCCCATGCTATTTTAAAAGATCCACCTATTTATGTGGAGTTGGACAAGATTTTTAGACAGCAGGATCCCGTTTTTATAGATATTTTGAACAACCTTCGAAATAACCAGATCACCCAAGAAGACCAGATAAAACTTAACGAAAACCTCAATCCTGAGTTTGTAGCTCCACCTGATGGAGGTTTTATTACGCTTACTACACATAACCACAAAGCCGACGAAATCAACAAAAAGGCTTTAGAGGAATTAGATGGCAAAGCTTTGAAGTATTTTGCCGAAATCACTGGAGAATTTCCTGATAGAATTTATCCTCTTGAAGAAAAACTCGAGCTCAAAAAAGGTGCTCAAGTGATGTTTGTGAAGAATGACTTGAGCATGGAGAAGAATTATTTCAACGGTAAAATGGGCTATATTTCTTCAATTTCTGAAAATGAAATTCACGTCAGATTTCCTCAAGAAAACAAAACGATAGAAGTTGAAAAGTATGAATGGAAAAATATTAGATATTCTGTAAATGAGAATACAAAGGAAATAGAAGAAGAAACGCTAGGCACTTTTGTGCACTATCCTATAAAGTTAGCTTGGGCCATTACGGTTCACAAGAGTCAGGGATTAACATTTGATAAGGCCATTTTGGATGTGTCACAAGTGTTTGTGCCTGGGCAATTGTATGTGGCTCTTTCACGATTGAGAACTTTGGAAGGGATGGTTTTGACAGAACCGATTCGTTTGAATGGCATACAGTCAAGTTATGATGTAATTCAGTATGCCAATAATAAAGCAGATGCAGAGCAAATAGCAGAATCTTTGGCACAAGAGAAGTTGGTTTATGTAAAAGATTATGTTGTGCAAAGTTTCAATTGGACCAATTTTGAGCAGGTTGTTAGAAACCATGTGGTGGGTTATCAGGATGAGTTAGACAAAACATCTAAGGCAAAAGAAATAGAATGGGCAAAGGCCTATTTGGCTAAACAAATGGAACTTTCGGCGTTGGCATCAAAATTTACCCAACAACTCAATTTTGCTTTTCAAAATCAAACTTTTGATTTTGCTTACATTAAACAGCGAGTTGATGCTGCCGTAATGTACTTTTTGCCGCTTTTGAAAGAGCATCACATGACTTTGCTTTTGAGGATTCAATTGGTAAAAAGATTGAAGCGTTCGAAATCCTATTTTGAGGAATTGATGGAAATGGACAGCTATCTGACTTCTCTGATTTTGCAAATTTTCAAAGTTGAGCGGTTTGTTGAATGTATTTTTAGGCAAATAGAAGTTACGAAAGAAAATCTCATAACGGAGAGTCAAAAAAGCTACAAACGGGAAATGCTGGATAATTCTTTGGCTAAATTTTTGGAAGAAAGTGAAAGTCTATTAAAAGAATTGGATGATGTTTCTTATTATGAAGTTCCAAAACCCAAGAAGAAACTCAATCAAAGGCCAACCACAGAGGAGACTTTTGAGCTTTGGCAAAAGAAAATGACGATTGAAGAAATTGCCAAAAAAAGAGTACTTTCGTTAGGTACTATTTATACCCATTTTGCAAAATTAGTTGAGCAAAAACGAATTGATATCATAGATTTGATGAGTCCCGATAGAATTTTGGAGATAGGAACAGCCTTCGAAAGTTTTGATTCCAATACTCCGTTGGGGGAAATCAAGGCTGTTTTGGACGACAGCATCACTTGGGAGGAATTACGTATTTACAAGGCAAGTTTAGTAGCGAAGAATTATTTAAACTGATTAGTTTTCAATATGATTCGTTTTGTCAAAATGTATTTGTAAGTTTAAATATTCAACCTTTATAAAAATGAAAAAAATAAGATTTACCCTTCTATTATCTTTTGCTTTTTCTATTGTTTTCGCCCAAAAACCAGTAAGAATGGGAATTGTTGGCATGACACACGACCATGTCTGGCAAATTTTGAACACTCCAAAACATGAAGGAATGGAGTTGGTAGGTTTTGCAGAACCCAACAAAGAATTGGCTCTGAAGTACCTCAAAAGAGCCAATTTGCCCGAAAGTCTTTGGTTTTCTTCTTTGGAGGAAATGGTTGAAAAAGCCAAACCTGAGGCCGTTTGTGATTTTAGAAGTACTATTGAACATCTAGAAACAGTGCAAAAATGTGCACCTTTGAAAATTCACGTGATGGTCGAAAAACCGCTGGCGGTGAATCTGAAAGCAGCAAAGGAAATGGAATCGTTAGCCAAAAAGTATGGAATAAATATCATTACCAATTACGAAACAACTTGGTACGCTAGCCACCACCAAGCTTTTGAAATGATAAATACAGAGGGTAAAATTGGCGAGATTCGGAAAGTGGTCATCATGGATGGGCATAGCGGACCAAAGGAGATAGGTTGCTCGAATGCTTTTTTGAGCTGGCTTACCGACCCTGTAAAAAACGGCGGTGGAGCCATCATGGATTTTGGATGTTATGGTGCTGACATTATGACTTGGTTGATGAAGGGAGAAAGGCCTATTTCGGTTTCGGCCACTGCCCAAACTAATAAACCCTCGGTATATCCTAAAGTAGATGACGAAGCCACCATAGTGGTGCAATATCCCCGAGCTCAAGGGATTTTTCAGGCATCTTGGAACTGGCCTTTTGACAGAAAAGATACAGAGATATATGGTCAAAAGGGTTATATTTTTGCCAATCGAGAACCTCAAATGCGGGTGAGAATGGGTGAAAGAAATGCTCCGAAAGAATGGACAATTGATGCAAAACCTTTGTCTAATCCTATGAATGACGCTTTTAGTTATTTTGCGGCAGTGGTGCGAGGAGAAATAAATCCTGAGAACGATTTAGGCTCTTTGAAAATCAACATGATGGCTATGGAAATTCTGGATGCTGCCGTGAAGTCTTCAAAAACGGGGAAAGTGGTAAATTTGAGGTAGTGAGTTTTTTACAAAACACTAAATGGCCATTTTTGTCGTTTAAAAACCATTACTCATGACCATTTTTTGAAGAAACTATCCCTTTTAGCATTTTTATTTTTTCCGTTTGTCTGCCTGAGTCAAGATTTCTACTTCCTGCGTGGTTATGTGATGACCGAAACCAATGAACCTATTTTAGGAGCAACAATCAGGTCTATAAACTCAAATGTTGGTACCAATTCCGACGAATTCGGAAAATATGAAATCAAGCTTTTGGAAGGTTTAAATCGAATTTCGGTTTCATCAACGGGATATCAAACCGAGATTTTTGAAGTGGTTTTGGAGAAAGACTTGGTAAAGAATATTTTTCTAAAAATTGACCAAAAGCAACTGGATGAGTTAGTGGTGAAAGTCAAAAAGAAGGATTATTCTTATGAAGTGATAAAGCACTTGATAGATAACAAGACAAATGTGTTGAACCAATATCAGAATTTTCAGAGCAAAGTTTACATAAAAGCTGTTGAGAAAGTAGACAGAAAGCCCGTAAAAAAGAAGGAAAATGATGAGAATGATCAACTTTCTGACGTTTTAGATAAAAAACCAATAATTAAGGATTCGATTCCAAATTTGAACATTTTCGAGTGCTCACTTCTGCGGCATCAAAATGTCATCGGACAGCAAAAGGAAGAAAAAGAAGCGGTAAAAAGGATTGGAGATCAGAGTACACTTTTTTATAAGTCCGTGACGGATGGAGAATTTGATTTGTATAAAAATCATCAAAAAATAGCTAAAATTGGAGACAATGATATCGTTTCGTTTCTGAGCGATTTGACTTTTCTCAATTATAAATTCCAACTTTTGAAGTATTATTTCGAAGAAAATCAAAAGGTTTATCAAATAAAAGTTACTCCAAGATCTTTGGGAAATGCACTCTATGAAGGCACAATTGAGGTGATTGAAGACGAATGGGTGCTCAGAAATGTGGATTTGCAATTGACCAAAAGGGCCTTGCTTCGATATGATGAATTTAGTTTTAAGCAAGAATTTGAGAAAATAGAAAGCCGTTGGATGCCAGTAAAAACGACTTACGAATGGACATTAAAAGAAGGTTCATCCAAGAAAAGCGGTAAGACCGAAGTTTTACAATCAGACTTCAAATTTGACTTAGTGTTGCCAAAGCGATTCTTCGGTGCTGAAGTGGGTGTAACTACCGAAAATGCCTACAAACGAGATTCTACTTATTGGGAGAGTATTCGTCCCCAACCATTGAGCAAAGACGAGCAAAAAGTGGTCAAAGAAAAAGAACGACTGGAAATTTTGATGAACTCAAAAGTCTATCTAGATTCAATTGATAAGATTTACAACAAAATTACTGTTCCGAAAATCATTTATTCAGGTATAGGACATATCAATAGAGCCAAAAAGCAGACATGGTTTTTTGATCCGGCACTTGGTTTTCTTGATCCCTTGGCCATCGGGGGTTGGCGTGTTAGATACGGCGTGGCGTATTATAAACGTTACGAAAATCGGAAACAATTCTCTACGAATACTAACCTCACCTACGGTTTCAGGAATCAAGATTTGAAGGGCCAGATAAACTTCAACTATTTCTATAATCCTATTCGAAATTCAAGTGTAAATCTTCGTGTAGGTTCGGGTTTTAATGTGATAAATGGTTCTGCAACCATCAGTGATATTGCCCGTAGAAGCAATTTTTATCAGAATCGGTTCATAGACATAAGGCACAGAACGGAAGTCTTTAATGGATTTTATCTGAACTCCAATCTTTTGTATGAAAGTCGTAGCGATCTCTCGAATTATAAATTTGCGGCATTTGGCGATAAAATTTTTACCAATAACACGCTTCAGACTTTCCCAACCACGCACGTTTACAAAACTAATTTTGGGATAGAATACACGCCAAGGCAGTTATTTCTTCGTGAACCCAACCAAAAGCAAATTTTGGGCTCCAAATTTCCTACTTTTAGTTTTAATTTTGAAAAGGCCTGGCCCATGTCTGGTAAAATTACCAGCAATTACACACAAATTGCAGGTGCTGTTCATCAGACATTTAATATTGGTACAATTGGCACTTCGGAATATAGAATAAATGTTGGGAAGTTTCTAGACACCACACGTATGGCCGTGATGGACTACCGTTATCAGCGGGGTGGCGATAGATACTTTTTCTCGCCTGCCATGTACACTTATCAACTTATTCCAAAGACATTTCCCACTTTTGATTGGTATTTTGAGTCACACTACGTGCATCAATTCAATGGTTTTTTTACTTCGAAAGTACCGCTTTTGAACAAAACGGGTATCAGGGAAATGGCTGGAGCAGGCTTTTTGTATGTTCCTGAAAGAAAATATCAGTATTCCGAAGTTTATTTTGGGTTTAATAGAATTTTTAAAATCGGCCGTGAACGCATCCGTTTGGGCTCATACTACGTTATTGGTCAATCTAACGATTTCGGGATTCGAAATGGTATTAAATTTTCAATTGAGCCATATAACCAAAACCGCAATACTTGGAGTTTTTGATTTAGGTGATTTTTGCACAAGCCTTTGAGTTAAAATTTATCAACCCCTTAATTTTTACAGAAAATTACTTAGTTAGATCCAACTTATCTTCTTTCATATTCGATTGTTAATTAGATTTTGATGCTACCATAATTTAAAATTTATTTCCTAATCTTCAAGTCAAAGAATAAAGCGTATAGGCCTATTAAATAGAGGGTTGAATGAAAAAGAATATTTTTCAAACATCCATATTTATAGTACTATATTAATATTTTCTAAAAATATTTAGGGATTTTGCGTGCTTAAATGTCTATATTGATAAGCCCTAAAATATATAAATGACAAGAGTACATTCAAACGATTCCTTTTTGTTAGAAAGACTTCGAAAAAATGACCAGAAGGCTTTTGAAGAAATATATGATCAATACTGGAGAAAATTATTCAGTGTGGCCTATAATATATTAGGAGACAAAGAAGAATCTGAAGAATTAGTTCAGGATATATTCGAAAACCTTTGGAAAAAGCGAAATGAAAATCAAATTGAGCACCTAGGAGTGTATTTGGTTGTTAGTGCAAAACATAAAAGTTTAAATTTGATTAAGTCAAAAATAAACTTCAGTAATTTCCAAGAATATTTAATCTATCATGAAATTCAACAAAATCACTCACCAGATTCTATTTTAAACTTTTCGGATTTGTCAAATGCAGTAGATAAGGCCCTGATGAATTTGCCAGAAAAATCTTGTGAGATTTTTAGGAAAAGTAGGTTCGAAAATATGCCAGTAAAGAAGATTGCTTCAGAGTATAATCTTTCTGAAAAGGCCGTGGAATACCACATAACCAAATCCTTGAAGGCCTTAAAAGAGGAATTAAAGTATTATAATTCTCCAAACTAATTAAGAATTTAAACGATGAATCAATTCGAATTCGACCAATTATTACAAAAATACCTTTCAGGGACTTGTAATGAAGAGGAAAAGATACTAATAATGTCATGGTATCAGAATCAAGGATATGAGCTAAACGGGATTCCAGAAAGCGAATTAAGCCAGATAAGAAAGGATATTTGGTCAAAATTAACAATCAACAAAGTAAAAGATAGGTCGCTATATTTTTGGGCAAAAAGAGGAATTGCTGCCTCAATTGCAATTTTAGTTCTTTGTTTTTCATATGTCTATACTACCAGAAAGGCTGAGTTGTCTTATACTAATAATTCTGACGGTGTTGAAATGACAAACAATTCTTCTGAAACTAAGCAAATAATTTTAGAGGACGGAAGCGTGATAGATTTGGCCAGTAAAAGCTCAATTAGCTATAAAGAATCATTTGGTAAGGTTTCCAGAGAGGTCTTCTTAAAAGGAGAGGCATTTTTTAATGTAAAGAAAAATCCAGAAAAGCCCTTTATTGTACATTCAGGGGAGCTAGTAACTCAGGTTTTGGGTACAAGTTTCAGAATTAAACCAAATAGCATTAATGGGAATATTGAGGTCTCAGTTAATACAGGAAGGGTTTCGATATACGAGAATAAAGAATTTGAAAAAAATAAGAAAAATGGCATTGTACTTACTCCAAATCAAAAAATAATTTTCAATACAAATACCAAGGAAATTACTCCAAGTATTGTTGATCAACCTCAAATTTTGAAAGGGCAAAATTCAAAAACTGAGTTTGTTTTTGAAAATGAAACTATTGAAAAAATAGTTAAAAAATTAAGTGAATCCTTCGGTATAGAAATAATAATTGTAAACGAAGAAATTAACCGATGTGTATTCACTGGGGATATTTCTGATATCAGCCTGATAACTCAAATAGAAATAATTTGTAAGGCACTTGGAGTAAACTATGAGCAAAGAGGTGCAGAGATATTTATTTACGGAAAAGGATGCAATAATTAATTAATCTTTAAACATAACCTATGACATAAACCTAAACAAAGAAAACCGACTTTGAACGTATCCATTGTCGGTTTTAATTCCCAAAAAAGATTCGCAGTCAGATTGGGAATGGCTTTTAATTTTTAACCTTAAAAACTTATTAAAACTATGAAGAAAAATCTTCTTACAAAACCTTTTTTGCATAAAATTATGCGAATTACCATTTCTCAAATTTTTATTGTAGTTCTTTTTAGCACAATCGGATTGGCTCACAATTCGCTTGGACAAGAAATCCTTGAAAAAAGGATTACTTTAAATCAGGAAAGGGTAGAATTGAAAAAAATCTTGATTAGTATTGAAAAACTGGCTGATGTTAAATTTGTTTACAGTTCAAATACTATTGAAACTACGCAAAAAATTAACGTTAATCAAACCAATGTTAGACTTGAAAAAGTACTAAATGAAGTTCTCTTGAAAAATGGGATTGATTACGAAGTTTTAAACAATAGAATTATTTTAAAACAAAAAAAGCTAAGTAGTATAACAAGTCCAAATTCTAGTCAAATTCTACCAAAGGAAATTATTGAAAATCCAATAAAGGGTACTATTAAAGATTCCAAAGGAGAATTGATGCCAGGTGTAACAGTGCTCGTAAAAGGAACCTCAAAAGGAGTTTCGAGTGATCAGTCAGGTAATTACGAAATTACTGCTAATAAAGGTGACGTTCTGGTTTTCAGTTTCATAGGTTATAAAACCCAAGAATTAGCAGTAGGTGATTCGCATGTTATTAATGTTACTCTTAGTGAATCTGAATCAAAACTGAATGATTTGGTTGTGGTTGGCTCCAGATTTTCAAAGCCTAGAACAGACGTTGATAGACCTGTTGCAATTGACGTAATAAATGCCAAAGAACTACAAACTTCCGGCCAAGTGGATTTGGGTCAATCGATTCATTTTTTGGCACCATCTTTTAATGCAGTAAAATTTGGAATAAATGATGCAGCTCCATTTGTTGATCCAGCCTCATTGAGAGGATTAGGACCAGATCAAGTTTTGGTTTTGGTAAATAACAAAAGAAGACATAAAGTTTCTTTTTTAAGTATCAACGATGGTGTGGGTAAAGGGCAAGTAGGAACAGATGTAAACGTGGTGCCTGCCTTGTCTTTAAAAAGAGTTGAGGTTTTAAGAGATGGAGCAGCAGCTCAATATGGTTCTGATGCTATTGGTGGTGTAATTAATATGGAACTAAACGATGCTTCTTCTGGCGGTGCGGTTAGTGTATTTACGGGGATTGGAAGTTCAAAACCCAACATGGATGTTAAAAACCTTATAGCTCCCGAAACAATTAATGATGGCCTTACCTATAACCTTGCAGCCAATTTTGGTTTGAAAATGGGTAAAAAATGATTCGTTAACACTACAGTCCAGTATAACCATACCGACGGATACGACAGATCTGGACCTTACAAGGCGGCGGCAGGATTTTATGTAAAAGATGCTGTGCAAGATGCTGCTTTGGTGAAACAAAACAATATTGATCTTGATAGAGCTATTTTAGGGTCAGCAGAAAATACTACCATGGGAATTTTCATTAATTCGGGTACTCAAATTAATGATAAATGGAAATTCTATGCATTTGGTGGATACACAAATAAACATGTGGTAACGGGAGTATTTACTCGCCCTCCTTCTAATGCAAGGAGATCAGCCCTTGAAATTTTCCCTAATGGTTACAATCCAATTGCTCCGGCAGATTTACAAGATTACTCAATCACTACTGGCGTAAAAGGTAAAATTGGTAATGGATGGAACACTGACTTAAGCTTTGGTCAAAGCGGAAATAAGGTTGATTTTTATGCTGAAAACACCGTAAACCCTAGTTTAGGATCTGCATCACCAACCGAATTCTATGTTGGACAAACTAAAATTGGACAGACATTACTAAATGCAGATATAGCAAAAACATTTAAAGAAGGCAGCTACCCTAACTTAAGTGTTGGTTTTGGTACTGAGTTTAGATACGAATCTTTTGGTTTAAAAGCAGGCGATCCCGCATCGTATGAAGCTGGCCCTTTAAAGAAAACTAAAGATGTAGGATCAAGCGGAAGAGAAGGTTTTAGTAACAAAGCTGCTGGTGATTGGGGTAGAACCAACGTGGGTTTATACTCGGAGATCGAATCTGACATTACCAAAAAATTCTTAGTTGGCGGAGCAATAAGAGTTGAGAATTACAGCGATTTTGGTTCAAATCTTTCTTATAAATTAAATTCTAGATTAAAAATAGCAGATCCATTTTCAATCAGAGGTTCGGTTAGCCGTGGATTTAGAGCACCATCTATGGTACAAGCATATTATAGTAATTACGTAAACATATCTTTTGATAATGCCGGAAATTCAATAATTAACCCAATCATCCCAGCAACTTCAGACCTTGCAAAATTGATAGGTGTAAATGGTCTAAAACAAGAAACTTCATTTGATATTTCAGGAGGTGTAACTTCAAAAATTGGTGATCACTTTACCCTTACTGCTGACATGTATAGAGTTGATGTTGACAATAGAATTATGTTATCAGGAAACGTTGATGTTTCAAAAATACCTCAATTTGTTGCAGCTGGATTCCCTCAAACTGCCAATGTTTTTGTAAATGCTATTGACACCAGAACCAAAGGTTTTGAATTTGTAGCTGGATATGATAACAATATAGGATCAAAAGGCAAAATTAGTTTAAATGCAGCCTATTCATCAATGGTAACAACTTTAAGAGCTAATCGCAAAACAGATACTGGAGTGGAAGTTGCAGACAAAGTTGCCACTTTATATATAACAGATGGATTGCCTAAAAACAAACTAATAAGTTCTGTTAATTTTGACTATAGCAAATTTGGAATAATGGTAAGAGCCTCAAGATTTGGAGAAGTAAGTGATCCTTTGGCTACTTTAGCAGTAAAACCAACAGATCCTAATGCCTTAACCTACCAAGTATTTCCGGCTAAAACTTTAGTCGATTTTGCGTTAACATTTAGACCTACTAGCAAAACTTCTGCCTCTTTTGGAGTAAATAATTTGTTCGATGTTTATCCTGATTTATTGCAAGTACCACAAACATCAAATGAAGTGGTATTTTCGAGAAGAACCAACCAGTTTGGTACTCAGGGCCGTTTCTTAAATCTTACCTTGAATTACAATTTTTAATTAAATCTTGAGGAGGCAAAATCTTGTGCTTGCCTCCTCAATTAAAAATAATTTATCTTATGTCTGATGTGGTAATTGTTGGAAGTGGAAATGCAGCCTTATGTGCTGGCATAGCTGCACTTGAAAGTGGAAGTAAGGTTACTATTTTAGAAATCGCAGATGAAAAAGAATGGGGAGGAAACTCTAGATACACTGCAGGAGCAATGCGTTTTGCCTATAATTCTATTGACGACATCAAACCTTTACTTTTGCATCCTGATGATGAAAAACTCAAAATCACCGATTTTGGATCCTATACAAAAGATAAATTTTTAGCTGATTTACAACATTTTAATGAAGGTGTTACGCTTACAGATCTACAAAAATACCTTGTCGATAATAGTCTTACAACCCTTCAATGGCTAGGCTCACATAACATAAAATTCGCTCCAATTTACTCAAGACAATCATTTTTAAAAGATGGACGATATGTCTTTTGGGGTGGCTTAAGTTTAGAAGCCGAAGGCGAAGGTGATGGACTCGTACATGAAGAACTTAAAGAATTTAAAAGATTAGGAGGCGAAATTGTTTTTGGTGCTGGCGTTACCAAAATTATTATGGAGTCTGATAAAGTGTCTGAGATACTTTATACCAAAAGTGATCAACAATTATCGATTAAAACAAGTGCAGTTGTTTTAGCCTGCGGCGGATTTGAATCAAACAAAGAACTCCGAGAAAAATACATTGGTGCTAATTGGGGCAAAGCCAAAGTTAGAGGAACTCGACACAATATGGGTCATGGACTTAAAATGGCCACTGACTGTGGTGCAGCCCTAAATGGTTTTTTTGGCGGATGCCACGCAACCCCAATGGATTTGAATATGCCAGAATATGGCAACTTAGAAATCCCTCATATTGAAAGAAAACATTATAGGAAAATTTCCTACCTATATGGAATTATGCTCAATGCAAACGGCCTACGTTTTGTGGATGAGGGCCTAGATTTAAGAAACTACACATACGCCCAGTTTGGTAAAGCCGTTTTGGAACAGCCCAACCAATTTGCATGGCAAATATTTGATGCAAAGGTTTGGGATATATTGTATGGAGAATATAAAACACACGATGCAAGCTTTGAAATTGCCAATACATTAGAAGAACTTGTTGAAAAACTAGAAGGTGTTGACAAAATTCAAGCCTTGAAAACCATACAAGAGTTTAATGAATCTGTAGATGAATCAAATGAATTTGACCCAACTATTAAAGACGGAAGGTCAACCAAAAGCCTAACCTTAAACAAAACTAATTGGGCAAATAAAATCGACACGCCACCATTTAGAGCTTTTCCTGTTACTGGAGGTATCACATTTACTTATGGTGGTGTTAAAATAAATACCGATTCAGAAGTATTAAATGAAGAAGGAGAACCCATAAATGGGCTTTTTGCATGTGGAGAAATGGCCGGAGGTATATTCTTTTATGGATACCCTGGCGGATCGGGCTTAACCTCTGGTGCAGTATTCGGAAGAAATGCTGGCTATTCGGCATCAAAATATATTCAAGCATTAAAATGAAAATTTTATTTAGGTATCAGCTTTATTTACTACTGTTTGTAATTTTAGGTACTTCCAGTTGCAAGGTCTCAAAGGTTGATTCAAAAACAGAATTTGAAAACAATCTGGCCTTAAAAAGAGTACCTGCAACATATATGAGAGGAGGAACTTCCAAGGGCCCTTTTTTTGATAAACGAGAACTTCCAAAAGATAAAGCTACAAGAGACGCTATCATTTTAAAAGTGATGGGCTCTCCTGACCCAAATCAAATTGATGGCCTTGGAGCTACTGTAACAGTTACTAGCAAAGTAGTCATGGCTGAGCCTTCAAAACGAAAAGGAATTGATGTTGATTACTTATTTGCCCAAGTTGATATTGAAAATCCAATAGTAGACACCCTACCGCCGTGTGGCAACATGATGGCGGGTGTTGGTCCGTTTGCAATTGAAAAAGGCTGGGTAAAAGCAACTCATCCTGAAACAAGGGTTATGATTTATAATATCAATACAAATTCAACTATTGAGGAAATTGTACAAACCCCAAATGGTAAGGTTACCTATGAAGGGAATGCTCAAATTGACGGAGTTCCTGGCACCGCGGCACCAATAATTATGAATCTTTTTGATTTGGTAGGCGGTAAAACAGGCAAGCAGTTTCCTACCAGACAAACCAAGGAAGCTATCAACGGTGTACCAGTAACTATTATTGATGCTGGTAGTACTATGGTTCTTTTGAAAGCTACAGATGTTGGACTCAAAGGAGATGAAAACGAAGCATTTTTTGCTGAAAATAAAGCGATCATGCAAAAACTAGAAGCCATAAGAATTGAAGCAGGAAAACGTGCTGGTATGGGCGATGTAAGCGATAATGTACTTCCGAAAATCGGAATCCTTTCTGCTCCTAAAAATCCTTCTCATAATATACAGTCGAGGTATTTGACCCCAAAAACCTTGCATCCTAGCCATGCTGTTACTGGTGCGATTTGTATTGGTGCTGCCTTAAAAATACCCGGTACGGTGGCTTCGGAAATTGGAAAAAATAATGGACAAAATAGAGAAATGGTCATAATCGAACATCCTTCTGGAATTATTGAAGTAAATATCGAAATGATAGAAAAGGAAGGAAAGCTTCTACTTGAAAAGGCTGGAACGATTAGAACGGTCAGAAAAATTATGGAAGGCTATGTCTATTACTAATTTTCAATTTACCAAAGGCATAAAATATATGTTGATAAGCACTTTCTGCTTTTCGGCAATGCAATCTTTGGTAAAATACAGTACCGAAATCCCAATCTTCGAACACATCTTTTTTAGGTCAATAATTGGATGGCTTTTGTGTGTATTTTTTTTAAAAAGAGAAAGAATTTCACTAATTGGAAAAAACAATAAAATGCTACTGTTTAGAGGATTAGTTGGCTCGGGATCCATGTTTTCTTTTTTTTACTTATTGAGTAGAATACCGTTTGGAACTGCTGTAGCATTTAAATATTTATCACCAGTATTTACAACAGTTTTGGCAGTTTTGATTCTAAAAGAAAAACTAAAACTCCCTCAATGGTTTTTCTTATTTCTTTCATTTTCAGGAATACTCTTGGTAAAAGGCTTTGATCCAAGAATTAGTTTTACAGACTTGACTATTGGCTTGCTGGCAGCTTTTTCTGGAGGATTGTTGTTTATTATTATCCGAAAAATAGGAGAAGACGACCACCATCTTGTCATACTCCATTATTTCATGCTGATATCAACTATTATCAGTGGCGTACTATGTTTCGACAATTTTGTTTGGCCCAATTTATTTCAAGCCTCCATAATTTTAGTCATTGGACTCATTGGGTTTACGGCTCAAAACTTTTTTACCATAGCTATTCAACAACAAGACCAAGTAAGCTTTTTATCAATACTTAGATATACCGAGGCTATATATGCTCTTGTTATTGGCTATATATGGTTTAATGAATCTTATTCATATTTAAGTATGCTCGGTATGTTCATGATTTTTTTGGGAGTAATTCTTAGTATGATATATAAATCAAATTTGAAAAAAGCAGCAATAGAAAATATAAATTAACTAAAAACCCTAATTTAACTATCAATGAAAAAACGTTATCAACTCGTAATAATATTCGTAATATTTGCGATTATTACCTATTTGGATAGAAATTCAATATCAAGTATCGGAGATGATATAACAACCGAATTGGGTCTTTCTGACCAACAATGGGGTTTTATTCTTTCTGCATTTTCATTTGCCTACGGTGCTTTCGAAATTCCGACTGGCATCATGGTAGATAAAATCGGGCCTCGAAAAACATTGTTTAGAATAGTGATTTGGTGGTCAATATTTACAATTCTTACTGGTTTTGCCTCAGGGTTTTATTTCCTATTGATAGTAAGGTTCCTTTTTGGAGCCGGAGAGGCTGGTGCATTTCCGACAATTTCTGTAGCCATTGCAAGATGGTTTCCGACGGTGGAACGAGGCCGTATTCAATCAATAGTTTGGATGGGAAGTAGAATGGGTGGAGCATTAGCACCAATAAGTTCGATTTGGTTGGCTGAGTCATTTGGCTGGAGAGGAGTATTTTATATTTTTGGTGCTATGGGCTTAATTTGGGCTGTAGGTTGGTATTTTTGGTTTAGAGATGAGCCAAGCGAGGTAAAAGGAATTACACAAGAAGAAATAAATTTTATTGAATCAGGTCGTAGTATAAAAAAAGTTACCCATAGTGTTTTGCCATGGAAAGTTGTATTGAAGAACCCAAATTTATGGGCATTGATGGGCATGTATCATTGTCTTTTGTACGGAGCTTATTTTTATATGTCGTGGATGCCAAAATACCTCCAAAATGGCCGTGGAATTCCTAAATCAGAGCTTGGTTGGATGGTTTCGTTACCTTTTGTGATGGGCATGGTTGGATGTTTGGCTGGAGGCTTTGCTTCAGATTATTTAGCAAAGAAAAAAGGATTGAAATTTGGAAGAAGATATGTAGGTATGTTTGGATTAGTTATGGCTGGAATCTGTATGATTATTGGCTCTTTTTCTCAAGATACCAGTACAGCAATTATATTTTTGGCCTTAGGATTGGCATTTAAAGACTTTACCTTGCCTGTATCTTGGGCTGCAGCAACAGACATTGGAGGCACAAACGCTGGATCGGTTTCAGGAACTATGGGCTTGGCAGGTCAAATGGGATCGGCTATTATGGCATCGGCATTTGGCTATATCTTAACACAAACAGGAAGTTATGAATTACCTGTTAGAATAATCGGATTAATTGTTATTCTTGGTGGTCTTTTATGGTTTAGAATCGACGCCTCAAAGCCTTTAGTTCAAGAATGAATGTCTGGCAAGCGTCAATAGATTATTTCTCTATTGATGCTTGTTATTTCTTGAAAACAACTTTTTGTTAAACAAAAGATTTATTTGAAACTAAAATATGAAATTGAAGCCTGATTACTTTTCCCTTCTGATGAAATTATCAAATCCCCATTTGGCGTAAAACAAATTCCTTCGGGTTGAGGAAATTGGTCTTCATCTAAATTATACTGGTCTAATTTTTTACCGCTTGAATCAAAAACTACAAGTTTTTTGCCAGCCGATGCTAGAACATAAATTTCGCCCGAAATTGGGTGAACGGCTATTCCCGAAGGCTTAAATTCTTTTCCATGTTTTCCATTTTTCTTAATGTCATCTTTCGAAATTGAGAATTTCTTGGTGAGGATTTGATTTTTCAAATCAAACTGAAATATGGCTTTCTCGCCTTTCATTTCTTTGGCAGCCAAAAGCAACGAATTTGATTTTGGATCATAGCCCAGTCCTTCGAATTCTTCTACTTCGTCGTTGCTACAATCATATTTTGTGGTGTTTTTACTGTTTGTTTCAAATGCACTTATCTGCCCATCGCTTCTCAAAACATAAGAGATGCCGTCCAGGAAAACTACGTCTTCATAATCTCCATCGGCCTCAAATTCTAAGGTATCAATGATTTCTTCTTTTTCATAATCATAAACAAACAAATGACCCACTTCGTCATTAATGCAAATAATTTGATTTTCAGCAAAATATGAAATACCCGAAATCTCTTTTAGGTTTTTAGATAAGTTTTGTTGGAAGTTTGGCTTGTCAATTTCGTAAGGTTTATGAGCTTTATTTTTTTTGATAAAATAAAAAATCACCAAAAAGGAAATCAGCAAGGCAAGAGCGAGGAGAATCAGCATTTTCAAGGGTGTTAATGTATTTTTATTACGCAATTTAGTAATAAGTTTGTTTGAATATGTAAAGTGTTTTTCTTTGGGTAGTTCATTTTTGTGTCATCATTTGTATTTTATGTATATCATGTAGGGTATAAAAATAAGTTATTTCTTATTTGTAGTCTATTATAGGGTATAATTTTAAAAGAAAATATTATTAATATACCTGATGTAATATAAAAAATTAATATATTTGTATTGTTGTATTTTATAGGGTATAGAAATGAAAGAAAATAGCAGGCTAATAAGATTTGTAAAGCAAAAACGCAAACTTGCAGGCATTACACAAGTGGAGTTGGCCGAAAAAGCCGACGTCGGGTTGAGGTTTGTGAGAGACCTAGAGCAAGGCAAAAAAACACTTAGGATGGATACCGTAAATAAGGTGTTGGCTCTGTTTGGGGCGGAGTTGGCACCAGTAGCTCAAGATCAAGAAAATGAATAGGAAAGCCAATGTATTGTTGCATAATCGGTTAGCCGGCATACTTGCCGAAACCGATTCAGGCTATGCGTTTAGTTATGATGAAAGCTATGTCTTGTCCTCAGAGGCCATGTCCATAAGCAAAACATTGCCCGTAACATCAAAAGCCTATCAAAGTAAGGTACTTTTTCCTTTTTTTGATGGGCTGATACCTGAAGGTTGGCTGCTGGACATAGCCATAGACAATTGGAAAATAAACGCAAGAGATAGATTTGGCCTACTGTTAGCATGCTGCAAGAACACCATAGGGGCCGTCAGTGTAATACCACAAGACGATGAAGAATTATAAAAACAAGAATCCGCTTTACAAGCTGCAGACTCAGAATCATGTTTTTGAGCCAGTGGTGCCCTATGGAAACTCCAAAGATAGGTGCTTGTATTGCTATGATTTTTTGAAAGAAGATGAAGTGAATTATCATCAAGCTTGTAGCAAGCGTTTTTTTGGTCAGGCTTACGTGCCCAAGTTTGAATACGACAAAGAAGCTTTGGCAGCTTTGGCCCAGCAATTTGTAAACGCCAACATGGCCGTTACAGGCGTACAGGCCAAGGTAAGCCTGAGCTGGCATCGCAAACAAGAAAGAAATGCCCTAAAAAAGTTGACGATAGTAGGTCTTTATGGCGATTATATACTCAAACCTCCATCAGATTATTATCGCTCTTTGCCGGAGTTGGAAGATTGCACCATGAAAATGGCTGAAGTGTGTGGGCTCAAGACTGTACCGCACACTTTGTTTCCTTTGCAAGATGGCACCTTGTGTTATTTGACCAAACGGGTTGACCGCACACGCTCAAGTATGCGGCATATGGAAGATATGTGCCAACTTACAGAACGCCTTACGGAAGACAAATACAAAGGCAGCCATGAGCAAATAGCCAAGGTTCTGGTAAAATATTCGGATGCTCCTCTGCTGGATGTCACAAACTTTTACGAGTATGTGGTTTTTAGTTATTTGACAGGGAATGCCGACATGCATTTGAAGAACTTTTCGTTGCTCGAAACAGACGAAAGAGGGAAATATATGCTCAGCCCAGCATACGACATGCTCAGCACTGCTCTTGTAAACAAAGCCGATACTGAAGAACTAGCACTGACTTTAAATGGAAAGAAAAGCAAACTAAAATATGAGGATTTTTTAGCGGCTTACAAACTATCAAATCTTTCACAAAAGCTTTTGGATAAAACTCTCGAGAACTTTTACTACTGTCGGTATGAAATGCTGGAGGTGGTTCATAAAAGTTTTTTGGCTGATGATTTAAAAAATGATTTTGAAGTTCTGTTGTTAGATAAATACAAAAGACTTGGGATGTAAAACTTCTGAAAATAGATGTTTCTTTTAGAATCCTATCTCTAAATTGCAATCAAAAAATATTCAAACTATGCTTGTATTCAAATTTGGTGGTGCGTCTGTTAAGGATGTTGAAGGGGTTATAAACCTCAAAAGTATTGTCCAATTATATGAAAACCAAACCATTCTCGTGGTGGTGTCTGCCATGGGAAAGATGACCAATGCCTTGGAGGAAGTTGTGAAATTGTTTTACAAAAAGGAGGAGTACGCCCAAAAGTTAAAAGAAATAGAAGACTACCATCAGACATTGATAAACGGACTTTTTGAAGACAAAACAGAAATAACGGCTTCGCTAAAAAAACATATTCAAAGAATTCAGGATTATTTAGAAAGTGTTGATGGTCAGAGGTATGATGAAATTTATGATCAGGTTATTTCTAATGGTGAATTGATTTCAACGCTCATTATCAGCACTTATCTCAACCAAGAAGGTGTTAGCAATAGATGGTTAGATACTCGAAAATACTTGAAAACAGACGCTACTTTTAGAGAAGCAAAAGTCAATTGGGAAGCCACACAAAGTAGCATAGATTTGTTGGAGCAAAATGTCAATCTGTTTATAACCCAAGGCTTTATTGGAGGTGCCTCTGACAACAAAACAACTACGCTTGGACGTGAGGGTTCTGATTATACGGCTTCGATATTTGCTCATTGCCTAAAGGCTGAGTCGGTTACGATTTGGAAAGATGTGCCCGGTGTCTTGAGTGCCGACCCTAGGCTATTTTCCGAATACCAAAAGTTTGACCAATTGTCATACACAGAGGCTGTTGAAATGACCTATTATGGAGCTACAGTTATTCATCCAAAAACGATTAAACCTCTTCAGAACTCCAATATTCCATTGTATGTCAAACCATTCTTGCATCCCGAGGAAGCCGGAACAGTTATAAACTCAGGTGAGTTTTTACAGAAAAATATTTCAGCTATCATTGTCAAAAAGAACCAATTGCTGATTTCGATTTCGACCAAAGACTTTTCTTTTATTTCCGAGCTCAATATTTCGCATATCTATGAGATTTTTGCCAAACTGAATCTCAAATGCAACGTTAGTCAAAACTCGGCCCTGAGTTTTACAGTTTGTTTAGATTATGACGATATGAAGTTTGAGGAATTGATAAAATTACTTGAAACATCGTTTAAAGTAAGATACAATGAAAATGTAACGCTCTACACCATTCGGCACTACGACTCCAATGTTTTGCAAAAAATATTAGAGGGAAAAATAGTGATATTGGAGCAATTAAGCCGAAGTACGGCACAAATAGTGGTGAAGTAAAGAACTTGAAATTATTAATAAACTTTTCCGGCATCAATCTGGGTTGATTTCGGCGTTTTTAAATTTTACTTTTCTAAATTTACAATCTAATACCATCAATCAAAAATGAAATCATCAATCAAACTCATTGCATTTGCATTAATTCCATATTTTTCAATGGCTCAATTAAAATATCCAGAAACCAAAAAAGGTTCTCAAATAGACAATTATCACGGCACCGAAGTGAAAGACCCTTATCGCTGGTTAGAAGACGATAAATCGGCAGAAACCGCCGCTTGGGTAAAGGCCCAAAACGAAGTTACATTCGATTATTTGTCTAAAATTCCTTACAAAAAGCAGCTTCAAGACCGCCTTGAGAAGGTTTATAATTATCCCAAATATTCTGCACCTTCTAAGAAACACGAGTGGTTTTATTTTTACAAAAACGATGGCTTACAAAACCAGTCCGTTTTATACCGACAAAAGGGCTTAGAAGGAGCTCCCGAATTGGTTATGGATCCCAATAAACTTTCGCCAGATGGTACAACACGTTTGATGCAATTTAATATTTCAAAAGACGGAAACTATGCGGCTTATGCACTTTCAAAAGGTGGTTCTGACTGGATGGACGTTTTTGTGATGGACTTAAAAACGCTGAAAACTTTAGAAGATAAATTAGAATGGGTGAAAATATCAGGTCTCGCCTGGCAGGGAAGCGGTTTCTATTATAGCCGTTATCCAAAACCAGAGGGTAGTGCCTTGGCTGCTAAGAACGAGAATCATCAAGTGTGGTTTCATGCAGTGGGTACTTCGCAAGAAAAAGATAATTTGGTTTATCAAGATCCAGCCAACGGACAACGTTTTCACACTTTGAGTACTTCTGAAGACGAACAGTTTGCCTTTTTGTATCTAAGCGATAGAGGAAAAGGTTTAGATGGTAATGCTCTTTTTTACAAGGCAAAAGACCAAAAAGAATTTACACCCGTGGTGAAAGAAATTACGAATTCGTCTTATTCATTTATTGATAATGTCAAAGGCAAATTTATTATCCAGACCAACGACAAGGCACCTAATGAAAAGCTACTTTTGTTTGACCCGAAAACCAGTAAATTCTCTGATTTCATTGCTGAAAAACCTGAACCACTACAAGGTGCTGGAACCGCAGGAGGAAAACTTTTCTTGAATTATCTGAAAGATGTAACGTCAAGAATATATGTGTACGATTTGAACGCAAAGCTTGAGAATGAAGTAAAACTTCCAGGATTAGGTACGGCAGGTGGTTTTGGTGGAGACAAAGACGACAAATTCGTTTTCTATTCATTTACCTCATTTACTTTTCCTCCAACTATTTACCGATACGACATTGCTACAAAGAAAAGTACTGTTTTTCGAAATCCTGAAGTAGATTTCAAAGCTGATGACTTTGAAACGAAGCAGGTTTTTTACACTTCAAAAGATGGCACAAAAGTGCCCATGTTCATCACTTACAAAAAAGGCCTAAAGCTCAATTCACAAAATCCGACTTTGCTGTATGGCTATGGTGGATTTAATGTGAGTCTTAATCCTGCTTTTAGTCCATTGTTGATTCCATTTTTGGAGTTTGGGGGCGTGTATGCTCAAGCCAACCTGCGTGGTGGTTCTGAATATGGCGAAAAATGGCACGAACAAGGAATGAAACTTAAAAAACAGAATGTTTATGACGACTTTATTGCGGCGGGTGAATATCTGATAGCCAACAAATATTGTGATTCAGAACATTTGGCCCTTCGCGGTGGCTCCAATGGCGGACTTTTGGTAGGTGCAGTCATTAATCAAAGGCCAGATTTAGCCAAAGTGGCAATCCCGCAAGTGGGTGTAATGGACATGTTGCGTTTCCACAAATTCACTATTGGTTGGAACTGGATAGCCGACTACGGCTCAGCCGACAATGCCGACGAATTTAAAGTGCTTTACAGCTATTCGCCGTTGCACAATATCAAGTCAGGAATAAATTACCCAGCAACACTGGTAACCACCGCCGATCATGACGATAGAGTTGTGCCAGCTCACTCGTTTAAATACGCAGCTGAACTACAAGCCAAAGCCGCCGAAAGCACCAAAAATCCATTGTTGATACGCATAGACACCAATTCTGGCCATGGAGCCTCCAATACCAAAAAGAACATAGAAACCATGGCCGATATCTATGGATTTATCTTTTGGAATATGGGGGTGAAGGGGTTATGAGGTGTATTAAAATAATTAAATTTTCTGAAGTTAAATTATTAAAATATGAAAGAGAATCCATTTTTATTTATTCTTAAAGAACTAGAAGTCAATGGGTTTGGTAAATATTTTAATATATCACCAATTCTAGCGAACTATTATCCTAAGCATGGAAATGAAAAAGATGAGAAAAATATAGGGGAGGTAAAAGAACTACTAAACATAATGCAAGATGAAAGGCTTCTGGTTTTACATCCTTCTGGTTTTGGTTCGCTTGGTAATAGCTCTGCTGGAATATTTTATGGTCTGGGAGAAGTTGAAATAAAAGTAACGATTTCCACAAAAGGCCTTAATTATTTATCTGAACACAGAAATCTAGAAATGAGTAAAAGTATTAATCAATCGGTTATTGATACGAACATTGCGACAAAAAAGTTTCTTTGTTTTCAAAAGATAACAATTATAACAACTCTCATGGTTTCTATTGTAACTTTGATTTTTTCAGTAAAAGACAACGAAAAAGAAATTCGAAATTTAAATAGAAGTATTTCTGAAAAACTTGAAAAAATAAATATAACAATGAGTAAACTAAATGAAAAATCGTTAAAAAACCCCAAGGTTAAATAAAATTGTGTTTTTTTAAATTTTTCTAATTTGATGTTCTATTTGAACTAGTTTAATCGCCAACAAAAGTAAATATGATTCAATTCTTTAAATTAAATAAAGTCAGTTTTGTTACTTTCTGCAAAAAAAATTCTATAGACGTTTCATTTTTTATCAATATAATTAGTTTACCGATTATTGGAAATCTTGTTGCGTTGTTATGGATTGAAGAGAGTACTAATTTACTTCATTTTTTTAAATTAGAAAAGATAAATCAAACTGTCGTTTTCTGGTTGGTATTATTATTATTAAGTATTATTTATTACTTAAGAAAAAGAAAATATAAAATTGGTATTACTTTAATTACATCGTTAATAGTATATTTTGTTTGGGGAATAATCTTTCCATCTAATTATACTTTCAAGTTAAAACCAAACTATTTTGTTTTTGAATCACATCTACCAAAACAAACTGAAGAGAATTTTGATGAATATTTTGATAATGTACATTTCGATGATTATGATTTTCCTGAAGCCAATGTAGTCTTTTCATTAAAGGAAGAAGATTGTGTGGAAATTGAGAAGCAGCTCAAATTAGATGGGAAGATATTCCATTTAAAGAGAATTTTATTTTGGCAAACAGGGTATTTGTATGGAGCGAAATATCAAAAATTCGAGGATGAAAACGAATTTGATATAGTTTCTATATTTTTTCTTTTTGGTCCGGTGATAATTGTCGAAATAATAATTAACTCACTATTAAGGTATTCTGTTGGTCTCTTTTTGCTTTCGATAATATTAATAATTTTTAAAAAATCACACTTGTTGAAAGTTAATTTTACTTAATTTTTTTTAGAACTATACAGAAATTAGGATGTGTTTACTTTTTTTTGGTATTTTTTGATTTCTTGTGATTAATCAAAAAGGTATCAATCCTTTGTTAATTAATAGGACTTTTCAAAACTAGTATTATTTTCAATTTTACGTTTTATTAAATGAATTACAAACAGGCTTTTACCTCAAATTATAAAAAAATATTTGTTGGAATTATAATTTTGGCTTTTGCTGTTTTATTTTATTCAAATAATTTTGAAGAAAAAGAGTCATTAAACAAGGTAGTCGATTGGCCCGAAATAACTACAGCAAATAATTTAAAATGTAATTTAAAGACAAAATATTTTGAAGGTAGGATTTATAATCAGCTTAATTTAAGTATAAATGATAGTTCAAAAGAATCAAGAAGAATAAAGGGTTGTACTCTTAAGTTTTTGGATCAAGAAAATTTTTTAATTCGGGAGTTCGATTATTCGGAATTAACTAATCTAGTAGATGAGAATGGAATAATTGTTGGTTATGAGATAAATGAATCCTTTGAAATTAGTAAAGAAGAATATAAGTCATATTCAAATTATTCAGTAGCAGTTTTAGAACGGTAACTTGATTTAAATTATTTCATTAAGCATTTTTATACAACTAATCATAAACCACTTAAATTTGTTAAATGGAAAAACCAATTTTCAATAAACGCATTTTCTGGGATGTGGTATTCGAGAATATCGATTACGACGCTAAGGCCAATTTTGTAATTGAGCGTGTGTTTGAGCGTGGTGACGTGCCAGATATAAGAAATTGCTTCAAATATTATGGTGTGGAGAAAGTAACTGAAGCCTTGCTGAACGCCAAGTTTTTGCCAGAAACTAGAATGTATTTGGCCTCAGCTGCTATAGATAGACCCTTAACAGATTTTAGATGCTACACCTTGAGACAGTCGAATCCGACACTTTTTCCTTACTAGAAGATTTGCTCACTATGCCTGAATTAAAGGATTTTTCTTTAGTTGGCGGCACAGCACTTTCTCTATTATATGGGCATAGAATATCAGTAGATTTAGATTTGTTTTCCAATTCAAAATTTGAAAATAACGTCATAGTTAAAGCACTTGCCAAAAAATTCAAAAGTGATTTTTTGTTGGAGCAAAAACCACCACAGTTTGGTATTTTTTGCTTCATAAAAGATGTAAAAATTGATTTAGTCAGGCATCCTTTTGAAATGTTAAAGCCACCCTTAATCATCCAAAATATTAGATTGTTTTCGAAAGAAGACATAATTGCGATGAAAGTTCAGGCCGTTTTAGGTCGTGGAAAAAAGAAAGATTTTTGGGATATTTCGGAGTTGTTAAAACATTATTCTGTTCAAAATTTTATTGATTTCCATACAAACAAATACAGTCATCAAAATTTATTAATTTCTGTTCCTCAAGCCCTTACCTACTTTTCAGACGCCGATGAAAGCGAAGACCCTGTAAGTCTAAAAGGCCAAACTTGGGAAAGTGTGAAATCTGAAATTCAGAAAAAAGTAAGGGAATATCTACGGAAATAGGCTCGATTCGATCTTTAAAGCATAACAATCTTCCTCACCTCGCCCAACTAGGAGCAGCCGTTTTCTCGTCAAAGAGTTCATCGATGTAGTATTTTCGGCGGTTGGTTTTGTTGCAGAGCGTTGGGTTTTCGTCGAAGGTGTAGATACATGGCCCGTAAAGATCGGTGTTGTTGGCAACCATTATGCTTTTGGGCGATCCGTCCGTAAAGGTATCGTTTTTATGAGCAATTCTGTTTAAAAGGCAATGTCCCAATTCGTGAAAAACTAAGGCTTCCTTATCATTTTCAGAGATATTTTTCCAACAAGGCGAACTCGCCATATTTATTTCCACCGTCCGTTGGAGCTCTGGGAATTTGGTGTTTTGTGTGCATTTGCCACAAATGTCCGTAAAATTTGCTGTGTTGGTAGCTGGCTTAACTATCAGATTCTCCTTCGGGATTGTTATACCTCGGCTATTGGCTTCTTGAAAGAATTTGTCAACGTATTTTGCTAAAGAGGCATCTACGTCATAAATGGTTGGCTCATTTATTTCTTCGGGTTTACAACCGATGGTAAGTGCCAAAAAAAGCAGAGGCCATTTTACTGATTTCAAGAGGTTGAAGTTCATTTATTATAAAAAATTATATTCCGATATTATAAAAAATTATATTCCGAAAAATCGTTTGGTTTGATTGGTTGACTCTCGTTGCGAGAGCTGGACCTTCAGGGTTTGCAAGGGTGTTTTTGTGATTTGTCCCAAATGCATCTGTGAAATTAAGCAATTTATGGCTGCTTTTCCTAAGTCGTAGGCTGGCACGAACACGCTTGAAAGCGAGGGCGAAAAGGATTTCATGACGGGTTCGTCGTAGTATCCAATGATGCCAATGTCCTTGGGAATATTGTATCCGGCCTCTTCAATGGCACGATAAACCCCGATGGCTATTTGATCATTCGCCGCAAAAAAAGCGTCTGGACGGTCGCTCATCCGTAATATTTCTTTGGTTTTTTCAAATGCACTCTCTATATCAAACTCTCCGAAAAACATCTTTTTGTCGTAATTGTCTAACTTGGTTTCTTTAAGGGCCTCCAAAAATCCGTTCTCAATGCTGTATTTTGAGTAGGAATATGACTTGGCTCCTAAGAAACATATTTTGCGATATCCCTTCTCTATCAAATACTTAGTGGTGGTATAGCCACCTTCGAAGTTATCAATAATCAGTTGAGGTACTTCCACGTTTTTACATTCTCTGTCGAGCATCACAAGGGGCTTGTTGGCCTTGATAATTTGATGATAATGTTCAAAACTAGAGGTCTCAAAGGCCTTCGCAACAAGGAATCCGTCTATATTGACAGCCAACAGTCGTTGAATAATACTTACTTCTCGCCCGAAAGATTCCTTTGATTGGCAAACCAATAATGAGTATCCCGCATCTAGAGACGCATCGTTCATTCCTTTTACTATTTCCGAAAAATAGTAATTATCGGCTGGTAGTATGGCCGCCAGAAGACTTGTTTTTGAAACAGAGACTTGGTTGTGATTAGAGGGAAGTTTATACTCGAGATTTTTTGAAAGGTTCAATACCGCCTCTCGAGTTTCGTAATTTATTTCGGGCATACCTCTTAAAGCACGCGAGACTGTAGATATGGACAGGCCCAATTCTTGGGCAATAACTTTTAAAGTTGGGGCTTTGGCCTTCATTTTACTTTTGGTTTTATGGGACTTTTCACAAACCTGGGTCTAATTAAGATCCTTACTTTTAATTGTTTATGAAATTCAAAAGTAATAATAAAAAATTAAATTGCAAGAGTTTTGCAATTTTCCGCAAAAACCACAAAAAGCTAATTTTATCCATAAAAAAAGGCTGGAATGTTCCAACCTTTAATTTTAATCGATTTTGAGGTTTTCAGTAGCCCCATTTTTTCATCATCGCCAAATCTTCTTTTATACAATCTAAGGGTGCTTTGCCTTGATAAGACTCCTGTTCTATAATAAACTGTGTAGTACCTCCAGATTTTTTACCCATATCAATGATGTCTTTTACGCCAATTACTCCAACACCCAATATCGCACTTTCCCAACCACCGTGTTCGCCTGTTGACTTTATCTCGTCTTTAACGTGCATGAGTTCAAATCTACCCGGATATTGTGCCAAAAGCTCAGCCGCTCTACCACCACCGCCATACATGTTACCTATATCGAGTTGTTGGGCTACCAGTTTTGGGTCGGTGTTTTGAAGCATGATGTCATACACTTTCACGCTACTGAGTTTCAGACTAAACTCAAAGTCATGGTTGTGATATCCAAACTTCATTCCCGCTGCTTGGCATAGTTCTCCATTTTTGTTAAAAACCTCCATGAATCGTTTTAGCTGGTCAAAATCTTTGCGGTAAGCAATATCCAGCCATGGGCTAATCACATATTTTTGACCACAAATGGCCGCATCATCTACCAGTTTTTTCCATGTATCGGTAAATTGTTTTTTGTCTTCGTCGTAGTGTCCTTTGCCAAAAACCGTATGGCCTGATGGCATTTTTAGGCCCAAATCGTCTAAAACTTTTCTAAACTCTGAGGCTGTCCAGCCATAAAATTTGCCGTTGACATAGTTGGCATGCTCAACGTTTTTGTAACCCATTTCAGCTACTTTTTTTAAGGTAGACAGTGGGTCTTTTTTCATGTCATCGCGAACAGAATATAATTGAATACCCACAGTATGTTTCGCTTTTTTCTTTGCAAAAACGCTTTGTGAAAATAACACACTACCAGCAAATGCCTTGGCAGAATTGCTTACGAAATCTCTTCTATTCATTTGTTTTTTATTTATGGTTGATAATTTCTAAGACTAAAATTAGACATTTTCTATTCAGAATAAATTAATTTTTCATGGGATTTTGTCTAATTTTAAATTTTAATGAAATTTTATGCAAAACATCAAAGTCATAGCTTTTGATGCTGACGATACGCTCTGGGTCAACGAGCCTTATTTTCAAGAAATTGAGAAAAAATTCTGTGAAATGTTGGAGGATTTTTTGCCTCACCACTCGGTAGCCAAGGAGCTTTTCAAAGTAGAAATGGATAACCTCGGACTGTATGGTTACGGAGCAAAGGCATTTGTATTGTCGATGGTGGAGACCGTTCTTAAAGTAAGTAATAATACAGCACCGATTGGGTTAATCGAAAAAGTAATACAATACGGTAAAGAGCTTATAAACAAGGAGATAGAGTTGTTAGGCGATGTGGAAGAGGTTTTGGGAAAACTCCAGCCGAAATATAGACTGGTGGTGGCAACAAAGGGTGATTTGCTGGACCAAGAGAGAAAACTGATGAAGTCTGGCTTAGAAAAATATTTCCATCACATAGAAATCATGAGTGATAAGCAAGTGAAAGATTATCAGAAACTTATCAAACATTTGGACATTCAGCCAGACGAATTTATGATGATTGGTAATTCTTTAAAATCTGATGTTCTGCCTGTTTTGGAGCTTGGTGGGGTAGGTGTTCATGTGCCCTATCATACCACTTGGGCTCATGAGGTGGTGGATGTAAAGATTGAAAACCCCAATTTTTATCAGATCTCAAGATTGGGCGAAATTCTAAATTACTTCGGAGATTGAAACAAAAATTAGACATAGAAAACTGGCCAAGAAGGGACCATTTTAATTTCTTTTCGCAATTCGAAGAACCCTTTTTCGGAGTGTGCGTGGAGGTAGATTGTTCAAAAGCTTATGAAAATGCCCATTTAAACGGTCAATCGTTTTTCTTGAAATACTTACATGCATCTTTGGTAGCGGCTAACAGAATAGAACCCTTCAAGTATAGGATTTCGGACGACGAAGTTTGGGTTTATGACCAAGTAAATGCTTCGCCAACCATCAATAGGCACGATAGTACTTTTGGTTTTGCTTACATGGACTATTTCGAAGATTTTGAAGAGTTTAATGCTGCTGCTCAGGTAGAAATAGAAAGAGTTCAGAATAGTACAGGTCTTGTTCCGGCTGGTTCTGGCCAGAATGTTATTCATTATTCTTCTTTACCTTGGTTGAATTTTACGGCTATTTCTCACGCCAGAAGTTTCTCATTTAAAGACAGTTGCCCGAAGGTATCTTTTGGAAAACTCTCAGAAAATAAACGAATGTCAGTATCAGTTCATGTGCATCATGCTTTGATGGACGGTTTTCATGTCGGACAGTTTGTAGAGGCTTTTCAGGAAATTTTGAATGCCGGATAAATGGAAGGATTAAAAAAGGTAGCGGTAATTTGTATACTTAAACACCAAGATAAATTTTTGCTTTTGGAAAGGTTAAAAGAACCCAATAAAGATCTTTTTACGCCTTTGGGAGGTAAATTAGACCCTTTCGAAACACCATTGGATGCCGCAAAAAGGGAAACTTGGGAGGAGTCAGGAATACATGTAGAAGATATGGATTTTTGTGGAATTCTGACTGAGACTTCGCCCACCAAATACAATTGGACGAGTTATGTTTACATAGCAGAAATCGATTATCAAGACGCTCCCGAATGCAATGAAGGTACTTTGAAATGGATAAATGCAGATGAAATCTTGAACATCCCAACTCCGATAACGGATTGGCATATTTATGACTACGCCCTAAAAAAGCAGAAATTCATTTTCGATGCGGTTTATGACGAAGAATTGGTTCTTCTGAGAATGGATGAGCTTATTGAAAACAAAAATATATGTTAGAATTTTTAAAGGCCTTTTTTGCTAAAAAGAGTACCCAAATCGTACTGGTTGCTTCAGTTCTTGTCGCTTATTATTTTTATTCATTTGGCAAAACAGACATCGTTTCATCAGAAGACGACGTGCATTTGTTTAGTGCTTTAAATCTCAACCTACCGCTCAAAAACTTTGGGAATTTGGGTTATTATTTGTTTTTGTTCATTGTTTCAAAATTTGCCCATAACCCGCTTGGAACTATATTTTTAGGCTATTTTATACTATCAGCATTGGCTTTTGTCTCGCTATTTTTTGTTTTGAAAAAGTATACTCAGTCTTTTTTTATAGCATTTTTTATATCAACATGTTTTCTGTTTTCTGATTTTCAGCTTTTGCTAGTTCCGAAACTTACTTATCTCAATTTTATAATTATTTGTTTAAGCTTGTTTTTTTTAGATTCGAAAAAGTACACTTTTCAAAACTATTTCATACTTTCAGTTGGTGTTCTTGCAAACGCCTATGTCGCTCGGCCTGAGTTTGTTTGGTTTTTGGCTCCTGTAGTTTTATTAACTTTATTTAGTCATTTTAAGCTTAGGCCTAAACTCGCTCAGACGGTTTCTCTTTCTGGATTATTGTTCTCAATTATAGTTCTGTATTGGCTCGGTGGAGGCTTATACCCAGCGGGTTATCTAAAGGAGATATTTATCCAACACTTTTTTGATAACTACGAAGTCTGGACCGGAAAGCATTTTGATTTAGCTGATGAATTTAGCCAGTTTAATGCCATTTATGGCAAAGTTGAGACTGATTTCCAGATATTTACAGCAAACCCAGGATTGCTACTGAAACATAGTTTATACAATTTCAAAAACCTTATTTTGGGTATTCTGAAAGTATTTAAAAGCACGTTTTATGATGTTTTTGTGGGTATTTTTTCGAGCAGAACTAAATATTTTATTGTACTTCTGGTTCTAATTTTGGGCTTAATAATTGACTTCAAAAACTCTATTAAGACATTAAAAACGAACCTTTCTTTACCAAAACCCTTACTAAAATTCATCGTTTGGTTGCTGTTGCCATGTTTGCTGCTGGTTTTAGTGATTTTCCCGAGAGAGCATTTTGTGCTTTTGCTTTTGCCTTTTGTTTTTATAAGTTTAGGGCATTTATTGAAATCTATCTCATTACGACAAAATTTGTTTTCTAAAATAGGCATGGCTGTTTTACTAAGTGCTGTCTTTGTTGGATTGTTTATGAAGTACCCCGTGAAAGCCAATCATCCAAACAATGTTGATTTTTATAATTATTTGAACAACGTGAAGGTAGAAAAGCCGCTGAAAATGCTTTCAAACGATAATTTTGGCTATTTGTATTTTGGTAAAAACTTCGAAAGAGTAGGATGGAATCCGTCAATAGAAGCGATTCTAGACAAAGTAAAAACTGAAAATATTGACTTAATAAGCATTTACCGACTTGACCTTGAAGTACCAGCAACGAGAGCATTTGTGGATAGCTTGCACACACAAACGGGTTATTTACCAATCAAGAATTTTGAAGCTCAGAAAAGATATTTGTGGGTGAAGCCAGAGTTGATTTCTAAATTTCAATAAATAGCTAAAATCTGTATTGGACGGCTATTCATGGTGACGGAATCCTTGATTTTTTTGCCCGTAAGTTCTGTCCCCAATGGCGATGCCGACGAGATGAGCATAACATTAACACCATCTTCTACAATTTTCCCGAGACTAACCGATACCAAAATATAGCCAATTGAAGTTTGAACCAAACTCCCACTTTTGATAAATTCTGTCTCCTGCTCAAAGTTGATGTTTTCAAATGTGCTTATGTCTTTTAGTAGCTCGTTTTTCTGATTTTCGAGCATGGCACGGTCGTTTTGGGCCATGGCTCGGCCCGTTTCGTATTTATCGCCCATACTGCTCTTAGACTCTTCGTTGGCAGCATTCTGAACATTGAATATCGCTTTTTCTAGTTCTATTAATTTCGATTGTAGCAAATTCCGTGCTGTTGCTATTATGTTTTCTTTTTTCAAATCTTTCAATGCGTTGGTTTGTCCGGGGCAGGAGCGGAGGCGTGAAGGCCCAAATCAATCACCATTTTGGCGTATTTGTCCAGCAATTCTATCACTCTTTCGCGGCTATCGGCTTTTACTATAAGCCCCACATGATATTCTTCGTTCATTTTCCAGAAAATTTCTTTGTCATCAAAGACATCCATGTTTGGCCATTGGTGCGATGAGAGTGAAATCAGAATACCTGAATATTTCTTTTCTCTTTTTGGTAAAACATAAGGTTTTTTTTCTGCAACGGCCGTTTCTATTTTGGCCCATTCTTTCCAAATATTTATGCTGGATGAAGCCTCTACCATTTCGGCCAAATGAGCTCCTCCAACTCTAGAGGCAGTTTCTAAAAAGTAGTAATTACCGTCTTTATGACATTTTATTACCTCTGTATGAGATGCACTGAACTTCATGCCGAAGGCTTTCATGACTTGGTGATTGATCAGTGAAAGTGCCTGTTCGTCAAGAGACCCAAATTCAACTGTAACCGAACGAAAAATACCTCCGCCATGAGCTACATCAAATGGTGTACTCAGGTATTGACTACATCTTTCAAAAACCACTTCTTTGTTAATAATCAATGAATCAATGTGATATACATCTCCGGGCTTGAATGTTTCTATCAAAAAATTGTGGCGGGCTTCGCCCAAGCTGTGTATCCAATCCCAAGCTTCGTTTTTCGAATATACCTTTTTAATACCTGTGGCCGAGGCCTCAGAGCGGGGTTTAACCAACCAAGGTCCTGTGGTGTTTTCAAGAAAATGCGTGATTTCCACATCGTTAAATAAGGCACTAAAACCAGGAACTGGTATTTGATTGTCCTCGGCCTGCACTCGCATAGCCAGTTTGTCTCTAAAGTATCGGGCCGTGGTTTGGCCCATGCCGGGTATTCTGAAATGCTCCCTTACAAGTGCTGCTTTTTCCACATCAAAATCGTCAAGAGCAACCACAAGGTCTATTTTGCGAGTACGCATGAGATGTGCGGAGCCTTCTATGAGTTTTTGATAAGTGTCAAACGAATTGTCGTTGTTTTCTAAATAAAAAAACTCGTCGATACTTTCTCTTGGCCATGGTTTGTTTTCAATCTTTTTGTGTGTTAACAAAAAAACCGTGTTGCCTTCTTCTTTGGCGGCTTTAAGGAACTCCACGCCTTTGAAATATGTACAGATACAAAGTATAGTCATCTCAATATTTTTTTCTAAAAATAAGCTTTAAAGCTTAAATACAAAAAAAGCCACCCAATTATTTTGGATGGCTCTCAATATCTGATTGAAGAAATTTATTTTCCTCCAGTCGCTTTCGGCGTTACGTTGCCTTTGATAGTCAAAATAACAGTTCCGTTTTCTGCATTACTTACTACTGTGATAGTTTTAGTAAATGCACCCGGACGGCCAGAAGTATTGTAACCTACTTTGATTACACTTTTAGCACCTGGCATAATAGGCTCCTTAGACCACTCTGGAGTTGTGCAACCACATGAAGCCTGAGCGTTTGTGATTACCACTGGAGCAGTACCTGTGTTAGTTACTTCAAATGAGTATGTAGCCAATGGGCCTTCCGAAAGTTTTCCGAAATCGTGTGTTTCTTTGTTGAACTTCAAAACACCTTGAGCGTTAGTAGCCGCTGCAAACAAAAGAACACTTACTAGAGTGAAAAATAATTTTTTCATGTTACTGAATATTAAATGTTTAAAAATGATTCGTGCTTAAAACCATTACAAAGTAAATACCAACATTAGATATATTAAAAACTTTTAACAATGTATTAACAATCCAATTTTCGATTCTCAAATAGTGATTTGTATTAAAATATGAATTAACTTTACATAAAGATTTGTATATTCACTCCGAATTCAATCATTGAATTTACGAATTATTACACTTTTTCAATCTGAATACTGATTAAATCATGAGTGAACTGCTTACTGGTTTTTATACATCAAATGAGGTAATTCTATCAAAAACAGAGGTTTTGGCTGATTATCAATTGGTTTGTGAGAGTAGGGCAGTGAGTTTAATGGGACGCAAAGACGTATTCATGGGTCGTGCAAAATTTGGTATTTTTGGCGACGGAAAAGAGCTCGCACAAATTGCACTATCCAAAGTTTTTAGAAAAGGCGACTTCCGATCGGGGTATTATCGCGACCAAACCTTGGTTGCGGCTACTGGTGGCCTTACTTGGCAACAGTTTTTTGCACAATTGTATGCACACGCCGACATCAATCACGATATTTTTACGGCAGGTAGATCAATGAATGCCCATTTTGGCAATCATTGGGTGGACGATAAAGGACATTGGTTAGACCAAACCGAAATGTTCAACGGAGCCGTAGATGTTTCTTCTACTGCAGGTCAAATGCCCCGGAGTTTGGGTCTTGCTTATGCTTCAAAGTTGTTTCGCAAAAATCCATATTTAAAGAAGTTCAAGAATTTCTCCAATGGCGGTAACGAAGTTTGTTTTGCTACGATTGGTGACGCCTCTACTTCTCAGGGTATGTTTTTTGAAACCATTAACGCAGCTGGAGTTTTACAAATACCGCTTGTGGTCTCTGTTTGGGACGATGGCTACGGCATATCCGTACCTATAGAATACCAAACCACCAAAGGGAGTATTTCTGAAGCCTTGGCTGGATTTGAGAAAACCGATGGTAATGGCATAGAAATCATTAAAGTAAAAGGGTGGGATTATCCAGCACTTATTCAAGCCTATCAAAAAGCGGCAAGAATCGCACGTGACGAACACACACCAGTGTTGGTACATGTGGTAGAAGTCACTCAGCCGCAGGGTCACTCGGCATCGGGCTCTCACGAAAGATATAAATCAAAAGAAAGACTTGCCTGGGAACTAGAATACGACTGTAATTTGGTTTTCAGAGATTGGATTCTCAAAAATAATTTTGCTGATGAAGCCGAGTTGAAAGCCATTGAGAAAAAGGCTGATGATAACGCCAAAGATGCTCGTAAAAAGGCATGGGACGCTTGTCGTGAAGCCATCAATGCCGACAATGTCTTGGTTACCTCCTTACTAACAGAGGCTCTTGAAAGTAGCAAGGGTGACTTGGAAATAGCCAAACTTGTTTCGCAGTTCGAAACAAACACCAATCTGCAGAAAAAGGATGGATTAAAGACTTTGAAATTACTTTCAAGGATTGTTTCTGGTGAAAAAATCAGGAAGGAAATTGGCAAATTGATAGAGAGTCTTCAGGCAAAAAACACACACAGATATAGCAGTCATCTTTATTCTGAATTCGAAACCTCGCCCATGCGAGTAAAACCTGTAAAGGCCATTTACTCTGACAAAAGCCCGATGGTGGACGGACGCGAGATTGTTAACAGATTTTTTGACTATGTTTTTTCTAAAAATCCATTGGTATTTGCCTTAGGTGAGGACATTGGGAAAATAGGAGACGTAAACCAAGGCTTCGCCGGTTTACAAGAAAAATATGGTGAACTGAGAATCACAGATACGGGAATAAGAGAAACCACCATTATTGGTCAAGGAATAGGTGCTGCCATGCGTGGTTTGAGGCCTATTGTCGAGATTCAGTATTTCGATTATATTTATTACGCCCTTCCAACACTTACCGACGACCTAGCTTCCTTACGTTACCGTACCTTTGGAAGGCAACTGGCTCCAGTGATTGTGCGTACTCGCGGTCACCGTTTAGAGGGTATTTGGCATTCAGGTTCTCCTATGGCTGTTATGATTCATGCTTTAAGAGGAATGCACGTGTTAGTGCCAAGAAATTTCGTAAAAGCAGCAGGTTTTTATAATACATTGCTCAAAGGCGATGATCCAGCATTGGTCATAGAGAGCCTAAATGGTTACAGACTTAAAGAAAAACTGCCCGATAATCTGCACGAAATATGTGAGCCATTGGGCGTACCAGAAATTTTAAATGAAGGTAACGACATAACTATAGTGACTTATGGCTCCATGTGCCGCATAGTAGTTGAAGCCGCCGAAGATCTTCGCAAAGTTGGAATTAGTGCCGAAGTAATTGACGTTCAATCGCTTTTGCCGTTTGATATCAACAAAATGATTCTGAAGTCAGTAAAAAAGACCAATCGTGTCATTTTTGCTGACGAAGATATGCCTGGAGGAGGCACAGCCTACATGATGCAACAAGTGCTTGACGAGCACGGTGCCTACCATTTCCTTGACTCCAAACCTGTGTGTATCAGTGCACAAGCCCACCGACCAGCTTACGGCACAGACGGCGACTATTTCTCTAAACCCAACGTCGAGACAATCTTCGATGCCGCCTACCAAATTATGTCAGAGGTAAATCCTGCTAAGTATCCGGAGTTGTATTGAGGTGTGTTTTGTTTCCGAAAAAATACTTATATTTGAATCATTAAAATCAAGAATATGGTTTCAGAAGTAATTATTGACGAAAAAAAATATGTGATTTTGCCAAAAGAAGAATTCGTGGCTCTACAAAAAGCAGACTTTCATGAAAAGTTCAAAGGCAGATTATTTTCAATTGATGAAGCTAGAAAAAAAAGTGAAGAATTGATTTTGGAATGGGCAAAACAAAAATAATTTTTCTTGATACTTTCATCGAAAACCTAGCGTCTGTTTCATTTTTTATCGAATCAAAAGGTTTACCACAAACTGCAATTTTGTTTAAAGAAAAAGTTTATGATTTTATTGAAGACTTGAATTTTGACAAAACTGAATATGCTAGATGCCGTGATCCCGAAAGAGCAAGTTCTGGATTAAAGTGCATTCCCTTCAACAAAAAGTATACAATAGTTTTTTACCAAATAGATGATGAAGTCATAATAATTGAGTTCGTTGCATCTAAAATGATACATTGGTGATAAACATGAGTAAAAGATATTCTTGATGCTTTACAAACACACATTTATTTTTCCCTAAAATCAGAATTTGGATTAAGCAATGTAAGAAGCGTGGAATTAGGTCATGCAGATAAGAGAATAACTGACTTTGTTATCAAAAATGGCTCTAATGCTGATAAAGCGATGGAATATAAATATTGGTCAACCCCAGACTTCGCTTTGCTAAAAAAGACTTTGAAAACGAAATAGCCAAAGACATAGTGGCCGGCCGAAATTGGCAAATGAGGGTTTTTAGGACTCCATCGGGCTGTTCAAGTGATGCAGTTCTTCAAGATAAAATTATTGTAATGGTGGAGAATGGGCAGTTGTTGAATGTTAAAAATGCTTTAATTAATTGTGGCAAAACCAACCCAGCAAGTAGAGCATTATTATTAAGGGATAAAATTAAGACACTATGAATTATCGTAAATTGTATGGAAATCAGAAATATTTAATGAAGGACTTAAATATTGATTTAAATATTATCCAAGCGAAGTATTATACGGCCCCAACAATTGTACCTAATGAAAATGGATATTCTTTTTATCAATGGATTTCTTATCCATCCCCAAATCAACCTTTGATTATTGGCCTCGATTTAAATTTGAATAAAATTTTTGAAATTACTAGTAACATTTCGCTTTGGTCAAATTTAGATGAAATTATATGTTCAGAAAATGGGAATTCAGATATTGTAGTCTTTAGCAATGAAACTGGAAATGAAATTAAAAGATATAAAATTCCCTATGAAAATGACTATCCAACTTTAATTTTTAAAAATATATATTATTCAGATTTGGATTTTAATGGTTTATTAAAAAAGTCTTTTGATGGAAAAACTTTCTGGAAGATTGAACTTCCTTATGTCAAAATAATTGCTTCAAAGGAAAATGATTTAATTGTAATTCAAGATCAGGATAAAAACTCCTTTCACGGTCGAGTCGGCCTATTTTGTATTTCTGATTTAGACGGTTCTATTAAGTGGAATTTGCATGAATCTTTTTTATTCAAGAAAACGCAAATTTCAGACCTCTTGGATAGAAATATTTATTTGCATGATAACGGTATTTTGTTAGTCCAAAGCCGTTCGCAAGGTATATTGGGTGTTAAAGCCACAACAGGCAAAATACTATGGAAATGGAAGCCAGATTTAAAGAAAATAGAACCTATTCGTCAAAAAAATCTTGCACATCAAAATGACCCTAAGCCCAATGTAAAAAAAATGAATTTGAATACATTTAGCTTTACGATTGATTATGAAGGTATTGTCCATATTTTGAACCATGAATTTTATACGCAGCTAAATAGCCTAACGGGTGGTATTATTAACGAATTTGAGATGGATCCCTCGTTAATACAAGAAAAGCCATATTTTAAATACGGATATTCTTATTATGAAAAATTCATAGGTTCAGAGGTAACGGTTTCAAAAACTCATGTCATTGGCTCAAATTGCGAGAGGATTATTTTTATGAATAAAACTACAGGCAAATTAGAAAAGATAATATCTGGGGAGGATCCAAAACATGGCGTCATTCGAAGAATACTTATTACAGGTGAAAATAAAATGATAACCATTGAAGAATGTAGCTCCAAAAAACTTAACCCTTATTATTTGAAAATTTGGAATGCGGAGTAATCCAAAAAGTGATTTCAAAATTCATTTGTATTTTTGAGATTCAATTCAACCGTCAATGCACCCTTCGTGACATTTTTTTCCTCCAAAAAAATAGTCTAAATTTGGTATTATTTTAAAATGCCTTGATGAAAGATTATATAGCTTCAAACAAACAACGATATTTAGACGAACTCTTCGATTTTTTAAGGATTCCTTCGGTCAGTGCGGACTCCAAGCACATTCCTGACATGATTACTGCTGCTGAATGGGTAAAAGATAAATTGCTAGCAGCAGGACTTGACAAAGCTGAAATTTGCCCTACAGAAGGTCATCCGATAGTTTTTGCTGAAAAAATTATTGACCCAAGTTTACCTACTATTTTGGTGTATGGTCACTATGACGTACAGCCCGCCGACCCTATCGAACTTTGGAATAGCCCACCTTTTGAACCAACAGTTATCATAACACCAAGTCACCCGCAAGGAGCTATTTTCGCTCGTGGTGCTTGTGACGACAAAGGCCAGATTTACATGCACGTTAAAGCAATCGAAGCTATGATTTTGCATAATGAACTCACTTGCAACGTAAAAGTGATGTTTGAGGGCGAGGAAGAAGTAGGCTCTGAAAATCTTGGAACTTTTGTAAAAAACAATAAAGAAAAACTCAAGGCCGACATCATTCTTATATCCGATACTTCTATCATCGGCAACGATATTCCTTCGGTAGAAACTGGCTTGAGAGGCTTGGCATATATGGAGGTTGAAGTGGAGGCTGCCAACCGTGATTTGCACTCGGGCGTTTATGGTGGTGCAGTGGCGAACCCGATTAATGTTTTGTCACAAATGATAGCCTCCTTACATGACGCCGACGGCAAAATCACCGTAAAAGGATTTTATGACAAAGTGGTGGAACTGAGCCAGGTAGAAAGAGACGAACTCGAAGCTGCTCCTTTTGATTTGGAAGAATACAAAAAAGACCTCAACATTGCCGAGGTAACAGGTGAAAAAGGCTATACCACCAGAGAAAGAGCGGCCATAAGACCTACGTTGGATGTCAATGGAATTTGGGGTGGCTACACAGGTGAAGGTTCAAAAACCGTTTTGCCTTCAAAAGCATTCGCCAAAATATCGATGCGATTGGTGCCTGACCAAGACTGGGAAGAAATTTCCGACTTGTTTATGACACACTTCAAGGCCATAGCTCCTCCGACTGTAAAAGTTTCTGTAAAAAAACATCACGGAGGTCAACCTTATGTTACGCCAACAGATTCAATAGGCTATAAAGCCGCCTTTATGGCTTTGGAGGAGAGCTTCGGCAAGAGACCTGTACCAACCAGAGGCGGAGGAAGTATTCCAATCGTAGCACTTTTTGAACAAGAACTGGGACTGAAGTCTATACTTTTCGGATTTGGATTAGATTCTGATGCCTTACATTCGCCGAATGAGCATTATGGCATTTTCAATTTTATGAAAGGAATCGAAACCATTCCGTTGTTTTACAAGTATTTCAGGGAATTGAGTAAATAGAACTTATTTTTTATCAATATTCACAGTTGTGTAGAATTTTTCTTTCATCAAAATCCGTGTAAATCAGCATTACGAAGTATCAGTTTAATCAGCTTGCCATTTTTGAATTTCAATGGACGTTTTAATTAAAAGAGTAATCAAATGAGGGACAAATTAAACTTAGAAAGTCTATCGACGGAGGCAACCTCAAATCACGATAATCTCGAGCAAAAATCGGTGTTTGAACTAATTAAGGGAATGAATGATGAAGACAAGACCGTTCCTTTTGCAGTTGAGAAAGCTTTGCCGAAGATTGAAGTCTTTATTCAAAATGCTGTTGAAAGAATGCTCAATGGAGGTCGTTTGTTTTATATCGGTGCTGGTACAAGTGGTCGCTTAGGTATTTTAGATGCATCAGAATGTCCGCCGACCTACGGAGTACCGCATGGATTGGTGGTTGGATTGATTGCTGGTGGAGATCACGCTATAAAATTTGCAGTAGAAAATGCCGAAGACGATATAGACCAAGCTTGGGAAGATTTAAAGAAATACGACATTAATCAAAACGATACGGTTTTGGGAATAGCCGCTTCTGGTAGGACGCCTTATGTGGTGGGAGGTCTAAAGAAAGCCAATCAAAATGGCATTTTAACGGGCTGTCTAGTGTGTAACAAAGGCAGTGAGGTAGCGGCAAATGCACAGTTTCCAATCGAAGTAGTTGTTGGGCCAGAATATGTAACAGGCTCAACTAGAATGAAATCAGGAACGGCCCAAAAGATGGTTTTGAATATGATTTCTACCTCCATAATGATAAACTTAGGCAAAGTAAGAGGCAACAAAATGGTGGATATGCAGCTCAGCAACGAAAAACTCATCGAAAGAGGCATCAAGATGATTGTCAGCGAGATAGGTGTTGATTATTCCGTAGCTAAGGAACTTCTAATTACGCAAGGAAGTGTAAGAAAGGCCGTGGATTTTTACCAAAACATAAATAGATGATATGGTTTTCACTCAAATGGTTTTCAACTTCCGCTCTTAACAAATTTGAGTGGGCGAATCCGTATTTTTTCTGGCTTTTCCTCCTTATTCCGATATTGTTTTTTTTGAAATGGGTATTCAAATCCCAGAGAAAGCAGACTTTGGTTTTGAGTGTTAGCAATTTGTCTATTCAAGCTTCGCTTTTCGTTTGGTTGCGTTATTTTGTGCCATTTTTTTATATTTTGGGTATTGTTTGCTTGATTCTAGCTTTGGCGAGGCCTCAGTTGGTTAACTCTGACAAGGAAAAATATGCCGAAGGAATTGACATAGCATTGGCCATTGATATTTCAGACTCTATGTTGGCCAAAGATCTACAGCCTAACCGCCTTGAAGCAGCAAAAAATATAGGTAAAGGATTTGTAGAAGGCAGAGTAAACGACAGGATAGCCTTGGTGGCTTTTGCGGGTGAAACAACTACCTTAAGTCCGCTTACTACCGACTATGACTTGCTCAAAGAATATCTCAATAGCTTAAATACTAGTCTTATAAAAACCTCAGGCACAGCTATTGGAATGGCTCTTTCGTCTTGTATCAACAAGCTCAGAGACGTGCCGAGCAAATCGAAAATAGCCATTATTATCAGTGATGGAGACAACACTACGGGTGCCATAGCCCCTGAAACAGCGATCGAGTTAGCCAAAACTTTTGGGATCAGAGTTTACACGATAGCAATAGGTAAAAATTCAGCAGAGGAAGTTATTGATGAAAAAACACTGAAAATGTTGGCTGAAAAAGCCGATGGACAGTTTTTTAGAGCGACCGATAACAACGCCCTTATCAAGATTTTTAGCAAAATAAATCTTCTAGAAAAAACAAAATTCAAGGACCAAAACATCAAGGATGTTTCTGATTATTACTACATTTACCTCAACTGGTCCATTCTCTTTTTCTTGATTTCCTTATTCCTGAAATTCACTTTTTTAGGTAATATTTTGGAGGATTAATTACCAATTGTGTGAAATATTTCTTCTTTTTTGGAGAAAACGTCAAAATAATATTACAATTCGAATAATTTACCTAAAAACACATCTGAAAATTTTATAGGTTTGTGCTAACAACCTTAATAATGATGTTTAGAGTATTTCTTCTGGTTTTATTGTGCTTTCAGGTCTCTTTTGCACAAAAATCTCGTACTGAAAAACGAGTTCTAATATTTTCAAAAAATGCAGCTTGGGCTTACAGGCATGCTTCCATAGAATACGGAGCAAAAAAACTCAAAGAGTATTGTGAGAAAAATGGCATAAAAGCCGATGTTTCAGAAGATGCAAGTCTTTTTAATGACGAAACGCTTCAAAAATATAGTGCGTTGGTTTTCCTTAGTGCCAATCAGGACATTTTTGATGCCGACCAAGAGGCTGCTTTGCAGCGTTACATTCGTGCAGGAGGCGGTTTTGTCGGTATTCACTCCTCGTCTGGAGTGGAGCGAAACTGGAAATGGTTTAATCAGATGCTCGGTGCTACTTTCAAATTTCATCCTCCTTATCAGGATGGTACGGTGAGGGTGGTTGACAAAAAACATCCTTCTACCAAAATGCTTCCAACGGAGTGGAAAAGAACCGACGAATGGTATTTCTTTGGGCCAATGACCAATAAATTGAATGTATTGATGGTTTTGGATTCAACTACTTTCAAGTCCAATGTTCATACTCAAAATTACCCTAACGCTTGGTATCATGATTTTGAAGGTGGACGTTCGTTTTACACAGCCGGTGGGCATAGCGAAAAGGATTTCGACGATCCGCTTTTTATGCAACATCTTTTTGGAGGAATTACTTACGCCATTGGCAAAAATAAAATGCTTGACTATTCAAAAAACGCCAAGTTCGAGAAAGCCCCGGCTCGCATAATTACCCTGGATCCTGGACATTTTCATGCAGCCTTGGTTCAAAAAACCATGTTGGCTGGCCTAAATCCAGAGGTTCAGATTTATGCTCCGGCAGGAGAAGATTTAAATCAACATTTGCAAAGAATAAATTCTTACAATACCCGTAAGGATGCTCCTACTTCTTGGAAAACAAATACTTACACAGGTTCGGATTATTTCGAAAAAATGATTTCAGAGAAAAAAGGTGATATCGTTGTAATGGCTGGTAACAATGCCAAGAAAACAGACGCCATTCTGAAATCTGTGGAATCCGGTATGAATGTGCTGGCTGACAAACCCATGTGCATTGATGCCGAAGGATATGAAAAGCTCAAAACTGCCTTTAAGGTAGCCAAAGAGAAGAATATTCTTTTGTATGATATCATGACCGAGCGGTCAGAAATCACGACCACGCTCCAAAGAGAATTGTCAATGATGAAAGGGATTTTTGGAGATTTATTGCCTGGAACTCCCGAAGATCCTTCTATAATCAAAGAAAGTGTTCATCATTTTTTCAAATATGTTTCTGGTAGTCCGCTTATCCGTCCACAATGGTTTATGGATACCAAACAACAGGGCGAAGGAATTGTGGACGTGACCACCCACTTGGTCGATTTGGCCCTTTGGGCGGCATTTCCAGAAGTACCCTTGGATGTAAAAGATGCCAAAGTTTTGGCAGCTAAACGTTGGCCTACCGAAATGACATTGGATGAATTCGGTAAAATTACAGGAGCAAAATCTTTCCCAGATTTCTTGAAAAAGGATTTGAAGGATGCCAATACGCTTAATGTTTTTGCCAACGGAGAGATTGATTTCAAAGTTAAAAATGTACATTCTAAAGTAAAAGTACTTTGGAACTACAGCACTGATAAGGGTGGTGACACACACTATTCTATCATGAAAGGTTCTCTTGGAAATATCGAGATAAAACAAGGTGAGGAAGAGAAATATACGCCAACATTGTATATCAAAAACTCAAAAATTTCAGAGGCAAATTTGAATGCCGAATTCGAAAAATTGAAGGCAAAATACCCAGGAATCACTTTGTTGAAATCAGGAAGTGATTATGTTGTGGATATTCCTACAAAATACAGAACGGGTCATGAGGCTCATTTTGGAGAAGTAATGGAGCGTTATTTGAAATTTTACAAAGTAAATAACCTGCCAGACTGGGAAGTTCCAAACATGCTTTTGAAATATTATATCACCACAAGTGCTTTAGAATTAGCCAACAAACAAAAATGACAAATCCTTTTTCTTTAGAAAACAAAATAGCCTTGGTTACGGGCGGAGGTTCGGGTATAGGGTACGAAATCACGCGTTGCTTAAGAGATGCAGGTGCCAAAGTGATCATCACGGGTCGCAGAGAAAATATGTTGCAAGAGGCCGTAAATAACATTGGAGACAATGTGTTTTATGAGGTAAACGATGTGACGGATTTGAATAAAACCACTGAACTGGTTGAAAGTATAACCCAGAAATACGGCGAAATAGATATTTTGGTTAACAATGCAGGCATAAACATGAAAAAACCTGCGGTTGATGTTACCGATGCAGAATTTAACAATATTATTCAGACCAACCTCACTTCTGTTTTTGCGTTGAGTAGGGAGGTAGCAAAACGTATGATTTCCAGAAAAACTGGCTCGATTATCATGATTTCTTCGATGGCAGGTTATTATGGCATAGACAGAGTACCTGCATACACGGCATCCAAAAGTGGTATAGAAGGGCTCACGAAAGCCTTGGCATCGGATTGGTCCAAGTTCGGAGTAAGAGTAAACGCGATAGCCCCTGGTTTTATAGAAACTGCCATGATGCAAACCGCCATGAATTCCGACCCTGACCGAATGAATAAAGCCCTTGGTCGCACTCCCATGGCCAAATTCGGAAAACCCGAGGATATTGGTCACGCTGCAGTGTTTTTGGCCTCCGAGGCCGCATCTTATATCACGGGAGTATCGTTGAGAGTAGATGGTGGAAATGCCATCGGATTCTAAACTTCCGGATTTACTAATATTTTGTGGTCTTAAAATTTCAATTATTCATATATTTGAGAAAATTTCAAGACTTTAAATTTCTTGTCTCTCATGCTCGAAGTTCTCCGTACCAATTCTTCAAATGATCATTTTGTGGCTTTGGTAAAAAAGTTGGACGCCTATCTAACTATTACCGATGGTGATGAACATGCTTTTTACGACCAATTCAACAAAATTGACAATATAAATCACGTTGTGGTATATTATGAGAATAGAATCCCCGTAGCTTGTGGTGCCATCAAACAAATGGGCTCGACGAATGTCTGGGAAGTAAAGAGAATGTTTGTGGAAGAAAATATGAGAGGAAAAGGCGTAGCTTCGCTGGTAATCAATGAATTGGAAAAGTGGGCCAAAGAGCTGAATGCCGAAAAGTTAGTTTTGGAGACAGGTAAAAGACAAACTGAAGCTGTGGCGTTTTATCATAAAAATGATTATCAGATTACAGAAAATTTTGGCCAATACATCGGTGTTGAGAATAGTATTTGTTTCGAAAAGTTACTTCAATAAGCATAAATATTTCTTGAATTATTTATAGAAAGCAATATTTCTTATATTTGCTAAATAATATTATGCTTGCATACTAATGGAAACTTACGCCAAAATACTTCTCATCGCTTCTCCCATATTTTTGTTTTTGGTTATGGCCGAAAAACTCTACGGATATCTGAGGTTTAAGCATGAATTCAGAACTATGGATACCATTTCGAGTCTTAGTTCGGGTTATACAAATACCTTAAAGGATGTTTTGGGCCTAAGTATTACCATCATTTCTTACAAATGGTTTTATGAGCATTTGGCAGTATTCGATATAAAATCTACCGTTTGGGTTTATATTATTGCTTTTATTGCCTTGGATTTTTCGGGTTATTGGGTACATCGATTAGCTCATGAGGTTAATTTCTTTTGGAATAAACACGCCATTCATCACAGCAGCGAGGAGTTTAATTTGGCGTGTGCCCTGCGTCAGAGCATTTCTACTTTCGTGAATATTTTCACATTTTTTCTTATTCCAGCCGCTATTTTTGGTGTGAAACCAGAAGTGATAGGTGTTGTAGCCCCTATTCATTTATTCGCTCAATTTTGGTACCATACAGTGTATATCGATAGAATGGGTTTTCTTGAAAAAATCATTGTAACACCCTCTCATCACAGAGTGCATCATGCACTTAATCCAGAATATCTAGACAAAAATCACGGGCAGATTTTTATCATTTGGGATAAACTTTTTGGTACTTTTCAGGAGGAATTACCCAATCTGAAGCCAGTTTATGGCATTACAAGACCTATGGCGACTTGGAACCCCATAAAAATAAATTTTAAACACCTTTGGCTATTGATTTTGGATGCTTGGAGGGCTGATTCTTGGAAAGATAAGGTCAGAATTTGGTTTATGCCAACGGGCTGGCGTCCTGAGGGTTTTGAGGAAAAATATCCAGTTGATAAAATTACAAATCCTTATAATTTCCAGAAATATACAACAGAGTTCTCACTGGGAGCCAGAACCTGGATTTGGGTTCAGTTTTTTATTACGCTTGGCTTTTTGTCTATAATGTTTTATTATTTCGGAAATCTTTCATTGTCACAGTTAATGCTCTATGGCTTGATGATTTTCCTCAATATCTATGCGTACACCGAATTCATGGACAAAAATCCAGGATTTCTATTCTTTGAATTAGTAAAGAATCTTTATGGAATCGGTGTAATTGCCTTTAGAGATTTATGGAATCCATTGTTTGAGCAATTGGCCATTTTGAAACCAATGTTTTTGGCTTATTTCATAGTCTCAACATTGGTTTCAGTGTATTATTTTAGATCCAAAGAAGTCTTTGATTTAAAGACCAAAATAGCTTAATTTTCGAGATAATCTAAATCTTTATCGTGGGTTTCTGCTATGCTAAGCGTTGAATAAAAGCCGATTATGTAAATAATTAGGCCTACCGCTGCTGCTGCCCATATAACCCCAAAGTTTGGCTTCCAAAAACCAAATAAGGTGGTCATACCAGCCACAGAACCTCTAACCATATTGGGTACAGTAGTAGCTGCTGTAGCTCTCAGGTTTGTTCCAAACTGCTCGGCACCAACGGTTACAAACATGGCCCAGTAGCCTGTCCAGAAACCTAACCAAACGCATGTAGCATAAAGTGTAAAGGCATTTTGCATTCCGCCAAAAAGATAAAATAGAACACCTAAAAGTGACATCCCCATCATAAAAGCGATGGCTTTTTTGCGAGAAGCCAGCCAATGGCTTAGGAACCCACTCAGAAAATCTCCTGCCGATATACCTACATAAGCCCACATGATGGCTAGGCCTGGTTCTACTTTCTCGGTAAATCCAAAAGTTTCTCCAAATTGATTGCTGAGATAGACCAAAATACCTATGCAAAACCATGTAGGCATGCCTATGCCGATACACCTTAAGTATTTGGTGAATCTATTCCAATCTGTAAAAAACGCAAAGAAATTGCCTTTCGAAACATGGGCTTTGTCCGTAATGCTTTTGTACATTCCCGACTCCAGAACTCCGACTCTTAGCAACAATAGCAAGAAGCCCATTCCGCCACCTATGAAGTAAGCAATGGTCCAGTCGCCTGATAATTTTACGGTAAATGTGGCCACTACAGCACCCAAAAGTCCGACTCCCGCAACAAGAGAGGTTCCTTTTGCTCTGAGATGTTTTGGTAAAGCCTCCGATACCAGCGTAATACCCGCCCCAAGTTCACCAGCCAATCCAATTCCTGCCAAAAATCTCAACCATTTGTAGGCTTCCACTTTATCTACAAAGTCCATTTGAGGTATGAATCCACAAAATATATTGGCCAATGAGTAGGTGATAATAGAGCCAAATAGCACCGAAAGTCTTCCTTTTTTGTCGCCCAAAGTACCCCACAGAATACCTCCGATAAGAAGTCCAATCATCTGAATGTTTATGATGCTCGTGCCGATAGAATCTACTTCTTGTTTGTTTAATCCAAGGCTTTCAAGGCTAGGAATTCGAACGATTCCGAAAAGTTGGAGGTCGTAAATATCTACAAAATAGCCTAATGCGGCCACTATAACGGGCATACTAAACAAGTGCTGCAGGTCTGATTTTTCGTTTTTCATTCTTTCGGGTTTATAATTTTAGGGTAGTTTTTGAATCGTTAAATTTTCACACCAAACGCCAAGTCTCCTGCGTCACCAAGACCCGGAACTATGTATGATTTGGTGTTGAGTTCAGGGTCTATGTCACCAATCCAAAGTTTACACTCGGGCATTCGAGCATGGATGTATCTGACGCCTCTTTCGCTGGCTACTACTGAAACAATATGTGTTTTGGCCGGAATTCCGAACCTGAGCAGAGCGTGATAAGCTTTTTCTAATGATTTACCTGTGGCCAACATCGGGTCGCAGATGATGAGGGTTTTACCTTGTAAGTTGGGACTGCTGATGTAGTCCATTTCTATTTCAAAGTGTTCCTTCGAGTCATGAACCCCTCTGTATGCTCCTATAAATGCACTGTCGGATTTGTCGAAAAAATTCAATAAACCTTGGTGTAAAGGCATGGCAGCTCGCAAAACTGTAACGATTATGGGGTATTCACTCAAAGTAGAAGATTCCTTGATGCCGAGTGAAGTCTCGGTTGTAGTGTTACTAAACGACAATGATTTCGAGATTTCGTAGGCAAAAATTTCACCTAAGCGTTCGAGATTTCTTCTGAATCTCATGGTGTCTTTTTGGATGTCTTTGTCTCGTAGTTCGCTAAGGAAATTATTGGCGATAGAGTTTTGCTCGGCTAATACCCACATTGGAATGTTATTGTTTCAACAAAAATAAGAAAATACTTTATTCTGATTCTATTTCTGCAAAAAAACAAATCCAAAACCGGAGCCCTTAAAACACAAAACCTCTTTTCCGAAAGAAAAAGAGGTTTTAAAATGTCGATTCTTACGAAAACTACACTTTGATTTCAACGTCAACACCTGCTGGTAGTTCCAATTTCATAAGTGCATCTACAGTTTTTGGACTTGCAGAGTAGATATCTATCAATCTCTTGTAAGTACAAAGCTGGAATTGCTCTCTTGATTTTTTTGAAACGTGAGGAGAACGCAAAACCGTAAATTTCTCAACGCGAGTAGGCAACGGAATTGGACCGCTAACTGTAGCTCCTGTAGATTTTACCGCTTTAACGATTTTCTCAGATGAGTTGTCAACCAACATGTGGTCGAAAGACTTCAATTTGATTCTGATCTTTTGTGACATTTGGTTCAGTTTTATTTGGTGAAAAATAAGCTTGCGAAAGAACCATTTACTCCGACAAGCCAAAAATTGGAGTGCAAAATTAAGGATAATTCTCTAATCACAAAAGTTTTAGGGAAAATCAATTTCGGAAACCATATTCACCGCCCAAGTTTCTGTTCTCACAAACTTCACCCAGCCTTCATTCATTTCTTTGTTTCGCGGAGCCCTTTTCATAAATTTGCCAAAAATACAAGTATGGTCACTTTTCCGAACGCAAAAATAAATCTCGGGCTGAATATCATAGAAAAACGAACTGACGGATACCACAATATAGAATCCGTTTTTTATCCTATTGCCTGGTGCGATGCTCTCGAAATGGTTAAGGCCGATAGTTTTTCTTTTCAATCGTCTGGTTTGGAAATACCTGGAAATCAAGATAACAATTTGATTTGTAAGGCATATCGAATTTTGGAAGAAAAAGGATACTTCGGTGGAATGTCGGTGAATATACATTTGCATAAAGTATTGCCCATGGGGGCAGGCATAGGTGGTGGTTCGGCTGATGGAGCTTTTGCTTTAAAAATGCTTAATGAATTGTTTGACCTTGATTTGGGCGTGAAAGAGTTAGAAAAATTGGCTGAAAAGTTAGGAAGCGACTGTCCTTTTTTCATTGAAAATAAGCCGAAGTTTTGTTTTGGTAAAGGAACTGAATTTGAAGAGATAGAGATTTCTTTGAAAGGTAAATATATTGTTTTGGTAAATCCTCTAATACACATTTCTACGGCTGAGGCCTATTCTGGTGTTCGACCAAGAAAACCAGAGGTCCCGATAAAAGATATTGTTTCTGGGCCAGTTTCAATGTGGAAAAATACTTTGAAGAATGATTTTGAAGCAAAAATTATCGACAACCATCCCAAAATAGGACAGATTAAGAATAGTTTATACCACAATGGAGCAATTTATGCTTCTATGACAGGAAGCGGTTCTACAGTATTTGGGATTTTCGACACCAAGGTAGAGGATCTGGAAAAAATCTTCTTGGATTGTGTTATTTGGCAAGGTCAGAGCCAGTTTTAATTTCAACTTACTGCTATTTATTTGGCTTTACTCACTGGTTTTTTTGTTACTTATTTTTAAGGCGGTGGTCTAAAACCTATAAAAATGATTCAGTTTTGTAAATATTTTTAAAACTCTAACCACATAATAAATTTTCCTTTTAAGGTAATTCACATTTCTTATTTTTGCAAAGTCCACTTTTGCTATAAACCATGTATAAAATAACACTGACATTACTTTTTGTTGCTCATTTTGTATTTGGGCAATACCCATCTGGTTTTCAGGAAGAGAGTTTCGGTTCATGGAATTTGCCCATGAATGTAATTTTCGATCATGCCAATAGGATGTACGTCACTGAGCGTGATGGTAGATTCTATTTGTATCATAACAACCAAAAGACGTTGCTAATTGACCTGAGGGAAGAGGTGGCTACTTATGGTGACTTTGGGTTGTTAAGTGCTGCCCTTGATCCAAATTTCTCCCAAAATGGTTTTGTTTATCTTTATTATGTAGTTGATCGCCACCATTTGCTATATAATGGCACTAACAATTATTCCCCTTCGGCTGACGAACAAGGTGCCACCATTTGCAGAGTGACAAGATTCACGCTTAATCCAGCGAACGGATTTAATTCTCTTTTGCCAAATTCAAGGCTAGTTTTGATAGGTGAGACCAAATCGTCTGGTTTTCCCATGACAGGAATTTACCATTCGGGGGGTGATATAAAATTTGCCATTGATGGTTCGCTGCTGATATCATGTGGTGACGGTGCTAGCGGAGCCGATTACGAATATCAAGCATTGGTAGATGGTATCATTACGCAAGAAGAGTATAATGCTCAGAGGCTTTGGCGATGCCAAATACCAAATTCGTTGAACGGAAAAATAGTTAGAATAAACCCTGCCAATGGAGACGGCATTACATCGAATCCATATTACAATGCCTCCCTACCAAGATCGCCACAGTCCAGAGTGTATGCGTTGGGATTTCGGAATCCATTCAGGTTTACTATAAAACCAGGTACGGGCGGTCATAGTTTGGGAGAGGGGAATGCGGGGGTCTTATATGTGGGAGATGTGGGGCAGGATACCAAAGAAGAAATAAATGTAGTCACTGCCGCTGGTCAGAACTTTGGGTGGCCCAGGTGGGAAGGAATTGACCAGACGTACGACAATAACCCAACTTACAACCCCACGAATCCCAAGAAGCCCACCATTGAGTGGGGTAGGGCAGGTTCCACAGCTAGAGTGGTAATAAACGATGTGGTTCATAATGTTGGTTCTGGAGCATTTCCATATTCCAATTTTGTGGGAGGAGGCTCTATCGGAGGTGTTTTTTATGAAGGAGATGATTATCCGAGCCAATACCATGGGAGCTATTTCTTTGCAGAATTTAATAATAGATGGGTCCAGAACTTCCAGTTTGATGGTTCGCAGAATCCTACATCAAAGATTGACTTTCATCCCGAAATCGCGGGTTTAATAAGCTTCGTGTATAATAAACATGATGAATGTATCTATTTTACGGCAGTAACTGGAGTCGTAAAAAAAATCAAGTACGCACCCTTTGGAAATCAAGCACCTACTGCCAGGTTTACGAATAATCCTGCATTCGGAACTAGTCCGCTTAATGTAAGTTTCAACGCCACCACATCTACTGACCCAGAAAACGGACCATTAACTTACAGTTGGAACTTTGGTGATGGGGGCTCTGCCACAGGACCCACTCCAACTCATCAGTTTGTGGCTGGAAACGGCAGCCCGCAAGCATTTACGGTCATTCTTACAGTCACCGACAATCAGGGAGCTGCTTCTCAATTTTCCAGAATAGTTTCCTTAAATAACACACCACCGAATATCTTATCGACGAGTTTAGACAATGTGCAGGTTTTTGCAACATCTGGAACCCAAAGCTTGAATTTGAACGCTCAGGTTTTGGATAATGAGCAAAGCAGCGGAAGTCTTTCTTACAAATGGCAAGCCTTTTTGTATCACAACGATCACCGGCACCAAGAACTGAATGTACAAACATCGTCGACAAATTTTATAGTCGGTATGGTGCCATGCGACAATGTTTTATATTTCTATAGATTTATTCTTACCGTTACAGATTCATATGGCTTGGAGACAGTTTTTCAAAAGGATTTATTTCCCAATTGCAATGTTTCTGATAACAGTCCACCTACTTTTCCAAATTTAAAAGTTGAGGAAATAAATTCTTCTGGTTTTAAGCTTACCTGGAATGCCATTTCTGATAATGATGGCGTGAAGAATATTGAGGTTGTAATCAATGGCAAAAGTGAAGGCTTTATTAGCTCTTTGGCCACCAGTTATACTTATCAATCTACCGGCAACATTTTGGGGAGTAATTTTAAAGTCTACATAATTGCCAGAGATTTTGCCTCGAATAAGACTGAAAGTTCGGTGATAGATTTTACTCCACTTTTAGCTTGCTCAGGAGGCAGTGCCTCTATTTATCTGTCTAATCTTCAGGAAGCATCATCGACTAACGGCTACGGGCAGTTTGAGAAAGACAAAAGTAATGGGGAGTATTATCCGAATGACGGAAATACGCTCACCTTAAACGGAGTAACCTTTGCCAAAGGGCTTGGGGTGCATGCCTATTCAGAGATAACTTACAACATTGCCGGTCAAGGTTACGAGAATTTCAGTGCTACTGTAGGTATAGATGATGAGATATTTGGCAATATCTGTGGTACGGTGATTTTTAAGGTTTATCTCGACAATAGTTTGGCTTTTCAAAGTGCGGTTTTAAATCAAAATTCGGCTCCACTTCCTATCAACCTCAGTGTAATAGGTAAAAGTATCGTTCGGCTTGTGGTAGAAAACGCCGGCGATGGAAACTGTGGAGACCATGCAGATTGGGCCGATGCCAAATTTTCAGTAGCTTGTGTGAGTAATGATTATTTAGCACCAGGAACACCTCAGAATCTTTCAGTGACTAATCAACCTTCTGGATATTTATTTTCGTGGCAGGCTGTTACAGATAACCTAGACCCACAAGTTGAGTATGAAGTATTTTTAAACGGTCAGTTTTTGGGGAATTCATTTACTCCGAATTTTCCCGCGACAAGTCTACCTGCTGGCAACAATTATTTTACTGTTCAGGCCAAAGACGACAGTGGAAATAGGTCTGTTAGTCAAGCTTTTATTATCAATAATTGTCCATCGAGTTTGAATATTTTTCAAACTGGAAACATTTCTAACCAAACAATTATCAGAAAGGCCTCGCAATATATCACTGCTGCCAACTCCATTAATAATCAGTCGAATGTGGAGTATCGTGCAGGGAATTCGGTTACGTTAAATCCTGGGTTTTCGATTACTCAGAGCGTTTTTTTGGTAAAAATTCAGGGATGTGATAATTGAAAGTTCATTTTGATCTCGGATTTTAGTAAATTTTACTAAATTTAGCCTTTAGTAATTCAACCATTCCCCGATCAGAAAATGTATACCATTAAAGATATCTCCAAAATGATTGACCATTCGTTGTTGCACCCTACAATGACGGATAAGGACTTGCAGGAGGGCTGTGAAATAGCAAAGCAGTACGATGTTGCTGCTGTTTGTATTAAACCCTATTTTGTAAAAGAAGCAGCCGAAATATTAAAAGGTTCCGATGTTAAAGTATGCAGCGTAATTGGCTTTCCGCATGGAAACGGCACCATTCAGGCCAAAGTTTTTGAGACTAGACTAGCATGCAAAGATGGAGCAACGGAGATTGATATGGTGGTAAATGCAGGGAAGGTTTTGGGAGAGGACTGGCGTTATGTAAAAAAGGAAATAAATGCCATCAACAAAGAATGTCTGAAGCATGGAGCGGTTTTGAAGGTTATCTTTGAGAACGACTTCATTACAAAAGACAAGTACAAAATCAAACTCTGTAAGATATGCTCAACAGTTGGTGTGGCGTTTATTAAAACTTCCACAGGTTATGGTTACGTAAAGCAATCCAATGGCGATTATAATTACAAAGGTGCCACTGAGCATGACCTTATTTTGATGCGTAAACATGCATCTCCAGAGGTTCAAATAAAAGCAGCAGGAGGTGTAAGAACGCTTGATGGCCTGCTGAAAGTAAGAGAATTGGGTTGTACCAGGCTTGGAGCTACGGCCACTATTACTATCATCGAAGATGCTAAGAAAAGGCTTGGAATAGCCACAGATGTCGTTAATACTAAATCTGAGATTTCGGGGTATTGAGTTTTTTAAAACTGAAATCCTAACCGAACTTGAAAACGATTTAGATTTTTGGTTTCAACACTCGCAATATTGTAGAAATCAGATTCGTCGAAGTTTTGGCTGACTTCCATGTATTGATATTTGTAGCCAAAGTTAACTAGCCAGGCAGATCCGTTACGGGTTGGAAACTTAAACCCTATGGTAGGATTTATTAGAATTCCCCCAGTTACATCTTCGTAACTGTTTTTACTAGCACCAAAAGTAGCTCCATATCCAGCGTCTATTCCAGCTTGAAGTTTAGCCCCTTGTTCGTTTTTCTCGTAGATAACATGCCTCAATCCAAGTGCTACGGGAACCAAAACCGATGATGAATACATGTCAAATCCTGTGGTTAGGCCGACTGTGGTTTTTTTTCTTACCTGAAAACCATTAAATGTTTGAATGCTCAAATTTGCAACGTTTTGAAGGCTATAACCGTTTGGTGTTGGGTTGGGCCAATAGCTGGAGTAGCTGGGATAATAATAAGAATAATTGGCGTTTTTTACTCTTCCAAATAAAACACCAAACTCAGTCTGATTGACAAACGGATATTTGAATAATTTCTCTTTCTGTGCAAAAGAAATGTTCAGAACCAAACTTCCGATTATCGCGAGGATAAATATCTTTTTCATTTCTTAACTTCTATTTTACTAAGTAATTTCAAGTTCTTTGGGTCGCTATTGTCATATTGATAGAGTCCATCTTCGCCAATCATTAACAATAGTTTATCGTTTAGTTGTATCACATCAAAAGCATGTATGTTTTTGATATGTTGCTGCAATTTTAAGTCGGTTGATTCTTTTGCATCATAAGACTTAAGGCCATATTTGCCCTCACAGACTGTCAGTTTACTATTTAAAACTGAAAGCCCATGTGGATTTTCCATTTGATACGATTTAATCAAAAAAGGTGAGCCCAAGTTTCTAACATCCACCACATCGAGCTGGTTGGGGGCAGCACCGCACCATCCTTGTCTCAAGGTTACATATGCCTTGTCGTTTTCCACCACTACTGGGTCGCAGGCTCGTGCATGTTGAAATATCGAAAGCCTTTGTGGAGAAGCTGGGTTGATGTTATCATAAATATACATACCCGTGTTGGAGCCGATAAATAGTTTGTCTTTGTAGGGGAAAATGGTTTCAATTCCCCAGCCTAAGTTTATTTTGTTAACCGAGTCAGGTTTTTGACCTGTTTTTATGCTAAATACCAAAAGGTCAGATTGGGTTGCTGCGTATAGGTAATCGTCGTGTATCGTGAATCTTGCCATTGAGCCTCCAGTTCCAGTGCCACCTGATGTGTTGCCTGAGCTGTTGGTATTTCCTTGGAATGAGTCAAATGCCACCCCACCTCTAAATACTGGCCAAACAGTTCCATTCTGGCCGCAGTTTGTGGAAACAGTTTGTGTGACTGTCTTGAATTCGTAATCTGTAACGATTTTAGAATAAGGGTCATAATACCAACTTATTCCATCTACCAGGCCATAATTAAACATGTTCCGCACTCTGCCCACTTCTTTGATGCTCTTTGGGTTGGTAATGTCTAAAGCCACAAGATCGGTGTAGCTATCGGCGTACAGAATATTGTTTCTGACCGCCATGTCTATTACTCCAGGTATTTTCAGAAAAGAAAGCTTTACTGGGCTCGAAGGATTGGTATTGTCAATGATGTGTAGTCCTTTCTTTACTTCGTTTATGATCAAATAGTTGTCATAAGCATAGATTTTGCCTGGTTTCACCAAATCTTGAGGTCCCTCTGTTGAAATGCCGGCTCTAACTTGTTCTATGCCCACTTGAAAAGGAACAGTAGCTCTGTAGGTACGTGTTTGGGTGCAATCGTCTACGCAACTCCAGCTTGTAAATGCTGCGAAAAGTATAATCAATAGTTTTTTCATAGATTTGAAACTTTACCAATGAACATAATGGTGTTTGAGGTCTTTTCTGTGATCAAGAAGGCAAAAGGTTTGTTGCAGATAATTTCTGGATAAACCGGCAAAGAAGTTAGCTCTATTCCTATGGTTGTCACCGCTGCGGCTTCTGTTCCTTTTTCGTCTACAGCTACGTAGGTATCTTGCTTTACAAATCCAACTTTAAGTTTTCCGGCTGGCTTGGCAATTTTTGATAAATCAGCTTGGCTTCCAAATGCCTTCACCATGCCCATTTTTTGCAAAATAGAATTCAATTTTTTAGAATACTCTATCGTGAATTTTGGTAAACCTATTACTACTTTTCTTTTAGCCATAGAATTTTGAGCAGCCTGCCAATTGGTAGCATCAAGCTTTGAGACAATATTTTCTACAGTTCCAGATTTTGGCAAAAGAACCGTCATATTATATTTTTCATTGCCATATGGAAGCTCTACCAGTTGATAGTTCTCAGTGTCTGCATATTTGAATTCTGCCGTTTGGTTCATCATGTCCACTGTTTTGGTAGCTTTGGTTCCAATGAATTCTACTTTTTGTGTGTTCTCAGTTTTAAATTCTTTGGTCCAATCTCCTTTAAAGTACAGAGCATTTATTAAAAACATCACTTGACTAGGTTCTATTTGCTCAAGAATCTTCTTGATTTTGGCATTTGTATTGTCGCTTGCCCATTTGTTGATTTTATCCACTGTGGCTGGATTGCCAAAATCTTCGTTGTAGAGCCTTGCCTTGAAATTGCTTGTAAGATTGTCGATGAAGCTTTGCTCCGATGTGAAATTTTTGTCTTGCCATATAGAGTTGGCAATGGTGTTAACCACTTTTGGGTCTACTTTCGGTAGGTTTTCTATCAATTCCAAATAGGTTTTATTGATTTCTTCCATGCTTTGATTCTCTAATCCCAAAACCTTCTGAATTTCGGTTTTCGTATCGGTATCGGCACCATTTAGGAGCATACCTAAGGCAATATGCAAGCTAAGTGGCGAGATGAAATAGTTTTTGTCAACAGATTCGTCCGCTTGAAGGTTTCTCCAAAAATCAAAAGCAAAATTTGAAGTTTTCGCAGCAAAATCAGATGAAATATTGACTGACTTTACCTCTGGGGTGGATTGTTCGCAATTGCTCATCGTAAATAAAATGGCTGTAAGTGAGATGCTTAGAATTATCCTTTTCATATCAATTATAAAGTTTAAATGTCATTTGCTGTTTGGCAGAACTTAATGTAAGTGTTTCGTTCGAAGTTTTGAAGTTGGTTGTCTCTGATAATCTTTTGAGATATTCCGTTTCAAACGCCGTTGCCGAAGGATTACCAGCAATTTCTGTCACACTAAGGTTATTAATTGCTAATTTGGAACCATCAATAATAAAATCGGCTTGGTAGAAGTTAATGGAGCTTTTGCCACTTAAAATTTGGCTACCTTTTTCGTTTTTTTCGGGTTTAAATTCTAAAACTACTTCATAGTTAATCTTCTGATTGTTTTCAAAAGAAACAAGTTTCCATTTCGCATAAATGCTGCTTTTGCTGGCTAATCCAGCGATATAATTATCATCTGGACTGATGGCATCGTCGCTTTTGCAACCATTGAGCATCAAAAAAAGTATCAAAACAAAATATCTCATATTTGAAATTTTAGATTTGAGTGGCGAGGCCCAAAGGACGCTCGCCATCAAATTATTACCCTTAAACCCCTTACGTTTATAGAGAGTCAAGAGGTGTTATTTTGGTTGCAATGGACAAAATATTTTTTCTTAGAATGAACTTTTTGTTTTTCATAATTGATTATATGATTAAATGTTCATATATTTGAATATTGAAGAAGGAAAATGAAAGAAACGATATTGTCGGGATGGAATTTTATGCGGTGGTTAAGGTTGTTTATGGGCGTCTACATCATCGTCACGAGCATTACAGGTAAAAACTACGTTTTTGCTATAATTGGTGGTTTGTTTGTTTTTCAAGCACTAACCAATACCGGTTGTGCGGCATGTGCCACGGTTCCAGCTTCAAAAGTTGACCAAAATGACACAGAAAGCATAGAATTTGAAGAAATAAAGGCCGAGAAAGGATGAAGAAGTTTTTCATACCCTTTTTCGGTTTTGCCATAGGTGCAATTAGTGGTAACTTGTATTGGCAACAGATTGGATGTTCATCGGGTACTTGCATCATTACTTCCAAGCCTCTTAATTCAACGATTTATGGGGCAGTTATGGGATATTTAGTTTTTGGATTAATTCAAGATTTAATAAAGAAAAGATGAAAAAAGTTAAAAATTTATTGTTCGTATTTATGATTGGGTTTGGATTGCTCAATTGTTCTGAGGCGAATTCACAAGTCAAAACCATGGATTTGGACGGGTTCGTAGCTAAAATAAAAGCAACTCCCAACGCCCAATTGATAGATGTTAGGACACCAGAGGAGTGGACCCAAGGCAAAATTGGCTCTTCAAAACTAATCAGTATAGCTGATCCCAAGTTTTTAGAGCAGGCCTCCAAATTAGACAAAAACAAACCAGTATTTGTTTACTGTGCAGTGGGAGGAAGAAGTTCGAAAGCCTCAAATATGCTTCAACAGGCTGGTTTTAAGCAAGTTTATAACCTTTCTGGAGCTGGGTATTCTGGTTTAGCGGCAAAAGGAGTAAAATAATGCAAGAGAAGTATAAATCATTACTAATGCCCTTGTTGGCTTCTATGACCCTTGGTTTGGCTCCATTTGTACCGGAGCCGCATGTATTAGGTAAAATCCGTTGGGTTTTGGGTGGAGCTAAAGGCATGCAAATAATGGATTGGGGCGATTTACTGATGCATGGAGCCCCTTGGATTTGGTTGATTTTTACGGCAGTTCATGTCTTTATTATCAAGAAAAAGTAATATTTAAAGGTTGAATAAAAGATAGGAAAAGGAAGACCGAGTTTGGTCTTCTTTTTTTGTTTTTAGCTAAAAATCTTGCCTTTTTAGAAGATTAATCACCCGTTTGAGCTATGAATTTAATTAATGCTATCATAAGTTTTATCTTTGCGTTACCTATGATAATATTTTAAAGACAAACATTTGAATAATAACCAACAGACGCAAACACCGAGGGTTTTTTACGAAATTTTTATCCGTTCTTTTTGTGATTCTAACAACGACGGCAAAGGTGACTTAAACGGAATCACCTCCAAACTTGACTATTTGCAATACCTTGGCGTGGAAGGTATTTGGATTACTCCTTTTTTTAGATCAAACTCTTATCACAAATACGATGTGATTGATTATAAGTCGGTTGATCCTGAGTGTGGCACTATGGGTGACTTTGAAAACTTTGTTAGAGAAGCACACAAGCGGAATATAAAAGTATTGATAGATTTTGTAATCAATCATACCAGCAGTCAACATTGGTGGTTTCAAGAGGCTAAAAAGGGGAAAGAAAATCCATACAGAAACTATTACAATTGGCTTTCCCCCGCCCAAATAAAAGCCAAAGGAATAGCAGAAAGAGAGGCAACTGCAGACAGTGCTGAGAAACAACCCTGGCATTGGGCTAAAAAAGGCGATGACGAGAAATATTACGGCATGTTTTGGAGCGAAATGCCCGACCTCAACATGGACAACCCAAAGGTCAGGGAAGAAATCTATGAAATTGGGCGATTTTGGTTGGAAAAAGGTGTTGATGGATTCAGGATGGATGCCGCAAAACATATTTATCCCGATTGGGAAGCTCATAAATGTCATGCTTTTTGGCAAGAGTTCAGACAAAGAATGGAAGCCATAAAATCGGATGTTTACATAGTAGGTGAGGTGTGGACTTCAGCAGAAAAAATTGCTCCGTTTTTTAGAGGTTTGAAGGCGAATTTTAATTTCGATTTGTGTTTTGCGATACAAGACATTGTAAAGTTGGGCAAAGATTCTAAAGACATTGTTTCGATGCTGATTTCGAATTACGAACTATTTTCGGCAGAGAATCCAGACTTTATAGATGCCACTATGCTCACTAACCATGACCAAAATCGTATAGGAAGTGTGGCTGATGGAAACAGTGACAAACTCAAAATGGCGGCCAATTTATTGTTTACACTTCCAGGAAATCCTTATCTCTACTATGGTGAAGAGTTAGGAATGAAAGGCAAAAAGCCTGATGAGAATATTAGGGAGGCATTTATTTGGAATAAACGTTCGGAAGATAATGACCGTACGAATTGGCGAAAACCAGTTTATAACACCGACTCCAAAACCTCTCCGCTAAAGCTTCAAATAGAAGATGAAAATTCGCTATTCAATCATTACAGAAAATTGATTTCATTGAGAAAATCCATTCCCGCTTTGGCTCAAATTAGCCCAACGAATCTTCAAAAGTCGAGTATTTCTAATAAAAAAGTTGTATCTTTCATCAGACCACATGAAGAGGGAGATGTGCTTGTTATTCAGAATATTACGAGTGAAAACGTGGAGGTTTTAGTGAGTGAAAAGATTGGAGATTTTATTTATTCAAAATTAGATTCTAGAATAAATGATGAAAAAGTCTCAATTAGTCCATATTCAATGTTGGTGTTTGAAATTCTAGATTAAAATTTTACACTAAATTGAACGTTTGCTCTAAATAGCATCTCTGCATCAAAATGAAATTAAAAATTGTTTTCATATTTGCCTTTGTAAATTATTCATGTTTTTCTTCTAATGATTCTGTTTATCCTATTCAAACAAATGACAAATTAGCATTTAAGTTAGACGGAGAAATTTGGCGACCCCGAGATAAGAACTATATTCTTTACGGTCTTCCTGTTAATACGGCGATAGTTGATTTTCCACTTAACCGGAATTGGGGATATATAGGAGGCGGAAATTATATAAATAGCCCATCAGAATATTTTTCGATTAATTTTAGAACAAACAGAAATGAAGTTCAATTAAATAATAAATACTTTATTAAAGATACCACTTTGAATGTTCTTAAAAATGTCACATTTTCCAAAGGATCTGATGTTTATAATGCAATTGACGGTTTTTTTAAACTTAAAGACACTTTGAATAGAGGATTCAAAGGGGATTTTGAATTTGTCTTGAAAAGCAAATCAAATAAAGAAATTAGAATTACAGAAGGAGTATTTAATTTTTAAAGACCTCAGAGTGGTTATCTTAATTTACTTATCCGTGAACATCAGTCTAATCTGTGCCGCAGCCGATGCTGTCATCTGTGTTCTAATTCAAAACTCATTACTTCAACTAAAATATTAATCGGTGAACATCAGTTTTGTCCGTGTCATCTGTGTTCTATCTCAACACGAGCTAAAAAATCACCTCTTCAACCTCAAATAAAAGAAATCATCTTTTTTCCATGCCACTCGTTTTTTGTCTTGTGCTGCCATGTAACTGATTAAGAAATTCACCTGTGCGTATTTACGGCTTGCCGACCATACAAATCCATTTTCTATTTGGTCAGAAGGTTTGTGGTAGTGAGCAGCTCGCCATTTTTTTACGTCTTCAGCCAAGTTTTTGTTAGAATTTATGTGTCCAAATTTCACGTGCAAGGCAGGGATGCCCGCCTTCACGAAACTATATTGATCACTTCTCACAAATCGCCCTTCTGTTGGCTCTGGGTCGGTTTCTATGCTCAGGTTTAATAGTTTAGCCGCTTTTTTAGTGATATCTTCCAAAGTGCTATGTTCAGCTCCAAGCGGTGCTATGGATTCCAATTGTGCCAAAAATGTCGGCATGTCGGTATTCACATCCACTACGATGTCTTTTTTTGGGACAGTAGGGTTGTTGGCAAAATATGCCGAACCTAGTAGACCCATTTCTTCTGCCGTACACATTAAAAACAACATGGTGCGTTTTGGTTTTGTGGGTAATTGGCTGTAAGTTCTAGCTATTTCTAAAGCAGCCGCAACGCCAGAAGCATTGTCATGAGCTCCGTTATAAATCGAGTCGCCTTCTATTGCTTTTCCGACACCCAAATGATCCAAATGAGCCGAATGAATAACGTATTCTTTCTTTAGTTTTTTGTCAGTTCCTTCAATTTTACCGATGACATTGTAACTTTCAATATCGCTATAAACAGACTCGTAATTACCTGATGCTGTTGTTTTTAGGTTTTGGCTTACATAATTTCCTTTTTCTAGGCCTTTCCAAATTTCTTCAAGATTCAGACCGTTCGCTTTCATTAGTTCTTTCAAAACATCCACAGTAATGCTACCTGCCACTTGGATATCTCCGCCCATATAGTTTGCAGAAGGAGTCAGTTTTCCATCGGGTTTTATGGAAATATTGCTTCCGCCTTGGATAGACAAATTGGCTCCAACTTTAAAACGAGCCGTATTGTTTTCATAATTGCAAAGCAATACGCCTATGGCTCCATGTTTAAGGGCATAGTCTTGGTAAGTGCTTGGATATTTGAGGTGTAGTTTCACATTGGCGGGTACGTTATCAGGTGATTTTTGTAAAACTACACAGATTTTGCCTTTGACGTCAATGTTCTTATAATCATTAAAACCCAGTTCAGGAGCGTCAATTCCTGAGCCAACAAAAACTAATGGTGCAATGAAATCAACCTTGGCTTTTTCGGGATTAGCATAAAACAAATAGTCTTCACCTAAAACTAGTTTTTTGCTTGTACCATCCGCTTGCGTGAAACTCAAACTGGTCTTTTCCTTTACCAATTTAGAATTTCTTAAGATAACTTTTTGGGTGTAGCCACCGTTTTCTCCTGCCGGTGTCAGACCCGTGCTTTTGTATTCTTTTATAACATAATCTACCGCCATTTGATAGCCTGGTTTGCCTGGTTTTCTACCCAAAAGGGCATCGCTCGCCAAATAAGCCACGTGGGCTTTTATTTTGTTGGTGTCAATAGTTTCGGTGAGATTTAAAACATCTGAAGGCACTTCTTGAGCGAAAGAGCCAATAGAGATTAAAAACAGTAAGAAACTTAATTTGTTGATTTTCATTTTGTTTTGAAGTTTACACATTTAACCAATAAGTCATTTTCAATATCAAAGCTCGGTTTTTAGGCGTCCATGGTTGTATGCCGAATCTCGGTATTTGCTCTGCAAAATAATTGTCGGTAAACACCAAAAATACATCACTAACTGGCTTAAATCTCCATTGCAAACGGCTATTGATATTGGTATTGTTGGTCTGAGAATTGTATTGAAAATACGTACTCAAAAACACCGATTTCGAAAACGACATTTCGGCTTTTGGCCCTAACAACCAGTATTTTACTGAATTATAGGGTTTCTGCATCTTTATATCTGTATAATAAACGTCCATTGCTAGTTTGCCATAAGGCTGTATTCTGTAGTTGAAGGTGGATTCTATGCCCAATATTTTTCCCTCGTTTATGGTTACGCTTCTAAAGTTATTACCACCATAAATCAAAAATTCCCCATATAGATTGTTTCTTTTGGATGTTTCAAGATTAAGGAATATATTCCGAGTTCTATAGACATCAACAGGCAGTTCAACTACATTCCTCGAAAAGTCAGGATTAGGATTTTCGGATGCATTTGTGATATCAAAAGGAAATTGTAGCCTAGTGAAGGCCATATAATAACCCGCTGAAACTTCTGTACCAATTGGGGTATTAATAAACAAAAATATTGGTGCCTCTGTATCTAGTCTTTTTCCATTTAAGTCAAAAACGTCACTTCCATCCATCCCAATACCAAACGAATTTATTTTTTTGGCAACCTTTTGGTTTTTTGGATTGAAAATCAACATAATTGGTCTAAAAACATTATATACGCCCGGTCTTGGTGTAAAACCCACCTCTGTGTTGTAATCTTTGCCAAGTCTGGCTACGCCGAAATTTATGTCCAGATTAGGATGATGATAACCAATATACTGGTTAATCATACTGGCGTCTTTCCCTGCTCCTGGGCTAAATGATTGATGGTAGGCTGTCTCGGTTTCGAGTCTATTGTCTGGCGAATAATAGTTAAATTCTAAGCCTGCCATGCGGTTGTATTTGTCGATACCTTCTGTACTTGAGGCTGGGAGATTTTTGAAAACATTCTCTTTGTTGACAATAATTCCACCTATGTACGACCTCGAAAACACCTTTCTTTGAACCACCCCAACCGAGAAATTGGTAGCGGGTGAAAATTCATTATCTGTGTGGTTAAGCTTGGCAGTTTGCATATTCATTACCCCAATTCTCCAGTTGTCATTGAGCTTTCCACTTAACCTTGCTCCTCCAATAATTGGCACCTGCTCTACCAAACCGGTAAATTTATTGCGAGTTAAACCAATTCTTCGAGAGAAAAACGGTCTAGAGGAAGGGAAACCGAAGGTGCCAAATAAGTCCGAGTTTTCAATAAAAAACTGCCTTTTCTCCGGGAAAAACAATTCGAAACGACTCAAATTGGTTTGTTGGGCATCAACCTCAACTTGTGAGAAATCGGGATTAACGGTTAGGTCAAGATTCAAAGAGGGAGTTATTGCTATTTTTGCATCTAATCCAGCCCCAAATTTGTTTGATGCAGTGGGTTTTGATGCCTCTAAATTTTCGTTTCTTGGAAAATCTTTCGAATAGTTGCTTGATAGATAGGGTATTAGCGATATATTGGCACCTGGTTTTGGAGGAGCATCATCCCATATCAACAATCCCGCAAATGCCAAATTTACCGGTTTGAAATTCCGAGGAACAGGAGACCATGTAGATGCTTCATTGGTTTTCATAAAAAACCTGCCAAAATTAATGGCCCACGTGTTACTTCCTTCTGATACCTTGTAGCGAAGTGTCGTAAATGGGATAGCCATTTCCAAAACCCAATGATCCTCATAATTTGTAACTTTGGAGTACCATTTGTTATCCCACGAAAAATCTACTTCTTCTCCAAGCGAAACCAAGCCTTCACGCTGAACATTAAGCGGGGAGACACCAAATTGCATACCATTTAGCTTGTCTTTAAATGGGTCGAATGATACTGAAAAAACATCGCTAGAGCCACTTTCAAAGTCTCTTTTGTAGGAATTTACTGTATATGTATTTTTAAGCTGCTCGGCTTCCAGACCAACATAAATAAATTTCTCATCAAACGTAATCCTTACAACACTTTTACTTTTTGCATATGCCGTGTCAAAAGGTTTATTCATGAAAAAGTCATTGGCGATTTCGGATACTTGCCATGCCGCTTCATCCAATTTTCCGTCCAATTTTATAGGAACAGTGGTTTTTTTGATATGAATTTCTTTATTGTTTTTTTGAGAAAATCCTATAGAAATATTTAAGAAAAGAGTACAGAATATCAGGAGTAGCGATGAACGCATAAAGCACATTTTATAGGTTTGATTAATGAAATCTTCTACAAATATGGTAGATTTATATTTTTATATGAAAAAGATTAGTGATAAATGGCAAAAAGGAAGAAAAAGTCTGCGATTTTAGATCAAAAGGAGCAGATTCACACATTTTTTAAAGAAAATACGGATAGAAATTATACCATGAACGACTTGTATAATTACCTAGACGTTTATGATAGCGAGGAGAAGATTTTCGTGAAGTTGATTTTGGAAGATTTGGTAGACGAGGGTAAAATAATGTCTGTTGGCGGGAGTAGATTTGTGATAAACAATGAGCCCAAAAAGGCCCACATAACGGGTAAAGTAGATTTCGTAAATCCGAAATTTGCTTTCATAAGATTTGACGAAAACGAGTCAGATATTTTTGTGAGTTCTGATGATTTGAATGGTGCTTTGGATGGTGATACCGTTTCGGTAAAAATTATTGGTCAACGTAAAAACGGCAAAAATCCTGAGGGTAGAGTAGTAGAAGTGCTCACGCGTGGAAGAGACGAGGTAGTGGGCAAAATAAAAGTTTTTGCCAATTATGCATTAGTAAGTCCTGATAATAAGGGTTTTCATGAAAGTGTTTTTGTGGCCAAAGACCAAATAAACGGTGCAGAAACCAATGATTTGGTAATTGTGAAAATCTTGAAATTCCCTGAAAATCATGTGCAAGCCTCAGGTTCTGTGGTCGAAATTCTTGGAAAAGCAGGCGATAACGATGCCGAAATGCATGCCATCATGGCGGAGTTTGGTTTGCCGATAAAATTCCCTGATGAAGTACACAACGAAGCGGAGGCGATTTCTGAAGTTATTACAGAGACTGAAATTAAAAAACGCAGAGATTTTCGAGAAACACTCACCTTTACCATTGACCCAGCCGATGCCAAAGATTTTGACGATGCCATCAGCTACAAGGTTTTGGAAAACGGAAATTATGAAATTGGCGTTCACATTGCCGATGTTTCGCACTATTTGCAGCCAAATACCAAACTAGAGGCGGAGGCCTACAGACGAGCTACTTCTGTTTATTTGGTAGATAGAACCATCCCGATGTTGCCTGAAAAACTCTCAAATAACCTTTGTTCGCTTCGTCCAAACGAAGACAAATTAGTTTTTTCAGCGGTTTTTGAGATGAATCATTCGGCTCAAGTAGTGGGCGAGTGGTTTGGAAGAGCAGTCATTCATTCCGACAGAAGATTTGCCTACGAAGAAGCTCAAGAAATTATAGAGGATACTGAAAATAAAGAACCAGTTTACGACCCTATTCTGAAAAATCTGAACCGTATGGCTTTGATTTTGAGGAAAGAACGCTTCAACAAAGGTGCCTTTAATTTCGAAACCAACGAGACAAAATTCAATCTGGACGAAAAAGGCCGACCGATAGGGGTTTTCCAAAAAGTACGTAAAGATGCCCACAAACTCATAGAGGAATTTATGCTTTTGGCCAACAAACACGTGGCTCAGTTTGTGTACAACATCGCCAAGAAAAAAGACAAAGAAGCCGAGGCTTACACCATGGTGTACCGTGTGCACGAACCACCGAATCCAACCAAAATGGAGACTTTTGCTAAGTTTGCCAATAAGCTGGGTTTTGTAGTTAAAACAGGTTCTACAGCGGCACTTTCAAAGTCATTGAACGGCTTGATGACCGAAATAGAAGGCTCGCCTGTGCAAAATGTGTTGGAGTCTTTGGCCGTAAGAACAATGAGCAAGGCCCGCTATTCTACCCAAAACTTGGGTCATTTTGGCTTGGCTTTTGACCATTACAGTCACTTTACTTCGCCTATAAGAAGATACCCCGATGTGATGGCTCACCGCATGTTGCAGCATTATCTCGATGGTGGTAAATCACTGCCAGCAGACGACTACGAAGACAAATGCAAGCACTCCTCAGACCAAGAGAAACTGGCGGCAGAGGCCGAAAGGGCATCCATTAAGTATAAACAGGTAGAATACATGAGCTACCAGTCTCGCTCAGATATTTTCAATGGAGTGGTAACAGGCGTGGCCGACTTTGGAATTTTTGTGGAAATAGAAAACACAGGATGCGAAGGCATGGTGCGTTTGGCCGATCTCACCGACGATTTCTACGAATACGATGCTGATAATTTCAGAGTGGTAGGTCGTCGAAAAGGCAAAATAATAGGTTTTGGAAACACCGTAAGGGTAAAAATAAAAGCCACAGACCTTGAAAAACGCTCAATGGATTTGGAGCTGATTTCAGTTGAAGGCAGCAGTTTCAAAGTTAAAGATTCGGGCAAAACTTTACCCTTTCCAAAGTCTAAAAAACCCAATCGTTCTAAGAGTGGTAGGGCAGATGGGAAGAGGACGAAGCGGAGGTAGGCTTATTAAAAATTTATGGTATGGAAGAATATATTAATGGTTTAAACAATTGGACTGTTGTTAAATACCTCGGGGGTATTTATGTAATTATTACCGCTGTATTAACTTATATTGGAAGCTTATTGAATAAGATAATTGTAAATAGAATTCAAAGGGATAGTGATTCTAAGTTTGAGGAGCTTAAAGGAGAGATTAGTCGAATTAACTCTTTAGAATCTAATTTTACGCAGCAATACGGTCAAGTTTTTCATAAGCTTTTGGAAACTAGAATACCTAAAATTGAAAAATATTGGGATTGTATTTTGGAAATAAAATCATCAATTCCTGATCCTGTTTTATTAAGTTATCAAATTTTAATTGATTCGGAATTAAATACGGAGACTTTAAATAGGTCTTCCATTGGTACCAAATTGTCTAAACTTCATGCATTAGAAGATTTAAAAAATCTTATTAGTCAAAAAAAAGAAATAGAAAAATTAAGACCATTTATTTCTGAGAAATTGTGGCTGCTTGGCAATGTTTATTCTGATTTTATCGGCAGATGCTCATATTTGTTAATAGATGGTTACAAAAAGGGGAAAATTGTTATCTGGAAATATGATACAGGGGTAAAACAAATATTACTAACTAGTTTGAGTGAGAAAGAGATAGGTCACATATTAAAAAATGAATTTCACACATTTGAAAATTTTCTTCAACTGTTAGAATATAAAATGTTAAATGAAGTTTCTAGGCTAATTTCTAATGAAGCATTAACTGAAGATGGTTTCAGGGGCATTGAGTTGTTTAATAGATTGTTAAATGCAAATCCTAAGGGTTTTTAGTTATTATTCTACAATATCTTATTTTTAGTTTGTATAGTATTAAGTACTTTGTATGAATTATTTTTGACAATAAAATTAAATAATATTTTTCGAGAGATTTGAAAAATCGCTCCACTTATTCATGAATTCATTCTACATAAAACTCCTCATCATGCCCACTGTGGTGGCATTGGTTACTGTTGTTAGCAAAAAATGGGGAAATAGTATTGGCGGTATTTTGGCGGGGTTGCCTTGGGTGGCTGGTCCTATTATTTTGTTTATCTCCCTCGAGCAAGGGCTTGATTTTGCCGTAAATTCCATCTCGGGCGTGATGGTGGGCATCATTGGTTGGTCTTTCTTTTGTGTGGTATATGTGCTGGTGGGCAAGCGGTACAATGCTCTCGTGAGCGTACTTTCTGGTTATGTGGCTTACACTTTGGTGGGCGTTTTGCTAAATCCTGCCATTGACTATCTCAATGTTTATCAGTGGTTTGCATTGAGTTTGTTGGTGCTTTTTCTGGGCCTTTTCTTTTTTCCTAAAGTACCTGTTCAGCATTCGTTTTCAGTGAAAAAGCTCAAATTTGAGATTCCTCTCCGTATGATTATCATCACACTTTTTGTTATCACCATTACCTTTTTGGCAGAGCGTTTAGGGCCAACTTGGAGCGGAATTCTTACGCCATTTCCGGTCATGACCACCGTTTTGGCCATTTTTACGCATTATACCCAAGGCATTTATCAGGTTCGAAAGGTGTACATGGGGCTTTTTACTGGCTCGTTGGGTTTTGCATTTTTCTTGTTTTTGCAAGCCGTGCTTATGCCAATTTATGGTGTCACAATGGCATTTGTGGTGGGTATTTTGGTAGATATCGTATTGACTATCGCCATGAAATTCGTTTTTTCGAAGTATAAATTGATTTGAAATTGGATCAATAATAGCAAATCTGAAATGACGGAATTATTCAGGTATTTCCAAAAATTTATGCCTTTAAACCCAGAAAGTTTAGCGGCATTGGAAAAGATTTGTTCGGTAGTTCACTTAAAAAAGGGTGATAATCTTCAATACTTCGGTCAGACTTGTAGAACCATTTATTTCATAAATTCTGGTGTTGCTCGTATTTATTATTACAAAGACGGCGTGGATATAACAGAATCGTTTTCGTTTGAAGGTGATATCATTGCCAGAGTAGAGAGTCTTTTTACTGGAAATCCTTCTCAAAAAGCCATTCAGGTGTTAGAGGATACCTGTTTTGTGGCCATAAATGCGGTACAACTTTTTGCTTTGTATGATTCGCATCCACAAATCGAGCGGCTTTTTCGACTAATTTTCGAAGCCGGATATGTTGAAACGGTCAAACGTATAGAAAGTATTCAGTTTCATACAGCTGAGGATCGCTATGAGGCGTTGCTTCTGAAACCCAATTTACTGCAAAGAATTCCGTTGAAACACATTGCTTCCTATTTGGGTATTACGCAGGTGAGTTTGAGTAGAATTCGTGCTATTCAAAGGTGATTATTTATCATTTGTTAAAGGATTCGATTTTGGTTTGTCGGTGATTTGTGGAAATATTTTACAAAATCATGGAGCAAAATTTCGACCGAAAAAATCATTGGGAAAATATTTATCAAACCAAAGAATTCAGTGCTGTAAGTTGGTATCAACCTATTCCCCAAACTTCATTGGATCTGATTTTGGGGGCGAATTTGGCCAAAGACGCCCGTATCATTGATATTGGCGGTGGAGATAGCTTTTTGGTCGATCATCTTTTGCAGCTCGGTTTTTTGGATGTTACCGTTTTGGACATTTCGTCAAAAGCGATAGAAAAGGCAAAAGTACGTTTGGGCGAAAATGCCTCAAAAGTAAAATGGCTTGTGGCGGATGCCTCCAACTTTGAATCGGACGAAAAATACGATTTTTGGCATGATAGGGCGGCTTTTCATTTTCTAAAAGATAAAAAAGAAGTTGAAAGCTATGTTAAAAAAGCAAGTCAATTGATAGCTAAAAATGGTACGCTGGCTATCGGAACTTTCTCAGAAAACGGACCATTAAAATGCAGTGGCATTGAAATCCAGCAATACTCAGAAACTTCTTTGAGTGAGGTATTTAGTCTATATTTCGACAAGCAAAAGTGTTTCACGGTAGATCATCAAACACCTTCTGGTAGCTTGCAGAATTTCGTTTTCTGTACTTTCGTGAGGAAATAAAAATGAGTGTCAAACCAGTGCTTTTTGACTCAATTGGTTTCTCCGAATTTCTTTCTTAGGGCATGCGTTTTTGTGAGTTTTCTGAACCGAAAATATAGAAAAACAGCAGAAACTGTCAGTCCGGCCAGAAGGCCTAACCAAATGCCAATGGACGCAAAACCGAACGTAAAACCCAGTAAATATCCCAGCGGTAAAGCAACCACCCAATAGGCCACAAATGTAATTATGGTGGGCAATTTTATGTCTGCCAATCCACGCAGAACACCCAAACCTACTACCTGAATGCCGTCTGAAAGCTGGAAAAAGGCCGCTATACTCAACAGCGGAAGGGCGATTTTGATAACTTCGAGGTCGTCGATGTACAGTTTAAGCAAGAATTGGTCGAAGGCCAAGATCAGCACACTGCACAAACTCATGAATAAAAACACCAAAAAATAGGCTGAAAAACCAGCCAATTTTATTCCTTTTATGCTCCTTTTTCCCCAAGCTTCGCCCACTCTGATACCTCCGGCAAACGAAAATCCTGTGGCCATCATGTAAGTAGACGATGCAATGTTTATCGCTATTTGGTGAGCAGCCAAGGCGGTTTCGCTTATCCAGCCCATCATGATAATCGCAGTAGAAAATGCGGCTATTTCGAAGAAAAACTGAAATCCTCCGGGAATACTTCTGAACAGAATTTCTTTGGTGAGGCTAAAGTTTACCTTCAAGTTCATTCTTCTGAAAACACCCAGGAAAGTGGTGCTATACCGCAAATACAAAAACAGTAAAACTAACATGACCAACCGTGTGAGAAAAGTGGAGATGGCTGCTCCGTCAAAGCCCAGTTTTGGGAATCCCCAGGCCCCATTTATCAAAACGTAGTTTCCAAATGCATTCACAAACAAGCCCATCGCAGTGATAACCATGGCCACTTTGGGTTTAGAAAGCCCATCGGCGAATTGTTTTAAGCCCAAAAACAAAAACAAGGGAATGTTAGAAGCCAAAATGTACAGCAAAAAGCTGGGTGCGGTTTGGTTGATTATACTGGATTGTTGGAATATCTCAAAATTGGAATATATCCAAACACCTACGCCCGAAAGAACTACGCAGAAAATGCCGGCCACACATAATGTACTTATAAACAACTCTTTTAGGGCTTTTTCGTCTTTTTCGGCGGCACATTTAGACACCATCGGTGCTACTACTGACATACCACCAATGGCCAAAGAAGCTATCAAATAGGCAATGGAATTGGCAATTCCGGCGGCTCCCAATTCAACTTTTCCAAGAAATCGCCCTACCATGATGTTGTCAGTTATGGCCATCATCACTACGCCCAGTTGTCCCACAATAATGGGTATGGCCAGTTTCAGCGTAAGTCTGATTTCTTTTTTGAGGTCTGTTGTAAACATTTGGCAAATTTCGGCATTAATATGCTTTGAAAACAAAAATGACCAGTAAAATACCGGTCATTTTATCATAAAATATATCTGTAAAATTCTTAAGCTCTTTTCAATTCAAAAATCGTGATTTCGGGTAAAATACCCACCCTTCCTGGGTAACCCAAGAAGCCAAAACCACGGTTTACATAAAGTTGCTGATCGTTTTCTTTGTACAAACCTGCCCATTCTTTGTAACGAAATTGTACCGGACTCCACTGAAAACCACCTATTTCTATGCCGTATTGCATACCGTGTGTGTGGCCCGCAAATGCTGCGTCTATGTCCGTTTTACCCAACACCTGGGCTCTCCAATGACTTGGGTCGTGTGATAGCAAAAGCTTATTGGTGTATTCCTCAGTACCAAGCAGTGCCTTTTTCAGGTCACCTTTTTTCTTAAAACCACCCATTCCCCAGTTTTGTATTCCTACTATACCCAGTTGCTCGCCACCAAGTTTGATGCTGCGGTTTTCGTCAAGAAGAATATCCCAGCCCATTTGTTTGTGGCCGGCTATCAGAGTTTCAAGGTTTTTAACCTTCTTTTCTTCGCTGTCCCAAGGTATATAATCGCCGTAGTCGTGGTTACCAAGTGTGGAATACACACCCAAAGGAGCTTTTACTTTTTTGAATACATCAAAATAATCGTTCAATTCTTTGGCCTCATTGTTTACCAAATCGCCGGTGAAAAATACCACGTCAGGTTTTTGTGCCAGTAGCATATCTACTCCGCCTTGCACGGCAGTTTTGTTATAAAAACTTCCTGAGTGAATATCTGAAAGTTGTGCAATCGTCATTCCTTCGAAGGATTTCGGAAGGTTTTTTAGGTACAAAGGCACTTTTTTAATGCGGTAGTCATGTGCACCAGAAATGATGCCGTAAGCCATAATTCCCAAATGAGCCCCGCCGACGGCCATGGCACCTTTCGCCAAAAACTCGCCCCTGGTTATTGAATTTCCGGGCTTTATTTTTCCTTTGAGCTTTAGGCCAATGTTGTTAAACATATTTACAATATCTCCAATCAGTAGAAAGGCGGCTCCCATTATTTTGGATATATAAATAATAAAAATCGAAGCCATTATCAAATTTCTGACCTTGGCACTCAAGTATTCGGGATACAAAATAATAACCAAAAAAGAAATCAAAAGCGAAATAACTGGAATGCTCCAGTAAATGATTTTTATCCATCTTCTTACCGAATCATTCAGACCTCTGATACCTACTTTTACAGCTTGAAAGAAGTAATAATCGATAGCGAGAAAAATCAAAATTACTACCCCTAAAAAAAATATTCTATTCATTATTTGTGAAAAAAAAAGCTGTCTTGAGCGGATATGACTTACCGACCAAGACAGCTTAAGGTATTGTTTATTAAGCCAATGCGGCTTTTACATTGTCGAAATTTGGTAAATCACCAGCACTCTCCAACACCTCGGCGTAAGCCAATGTTCCGTCTGCATTTACTACAAAAGCTGATCTTTTAGAAACGCCTTTCAAGCCTAAAACAAACTCTTCATAGATAGCACCATAAGCTGTGCTAGCGGTTTTGTTAAAGTCCGAAAGCAAAGGAAAAGGAAGTTTTTGGTCTTCTTTAAATTTGCCCAAAGTAAATGGAGAATCCACAGAAATAGCTAAGATTTCGGCATTCAATGAACTGTAAGTAGCTATGTCGTCACGCAATGAGCACAATTCGGTGGTACAAACACCAGTAAAAGCCATTGGGAAGAATAAAACCACTACTTTTTTGCCTTTGTAATCAGAAAGACTTACTGGAGTTTTTTCTGTTGAAATCAGAGTAAAATCTGGAGCTACGTCGCCTATTTTCAATGTCATAGTTTTTATTTTTTTGTATAAATGTTAAACTCAATTTTTAGAATAAAGGTTTGTTTTGGTGATTTTTTTTGGACAAAAGGCCTTTGTGAGATTTGAAAGGCTTTTTAGCTCAACATCAAGTTGCAGCCCCTGATGTCCGAATTGTCGAATCTACCCATAACCTTAAAGCCTTCATAGTCAGGCGTAAAGCTTCCAAGGTCTTTGGTTTCTATGAACGAACAAGAATCTATGTTGGCCAAATCCACCACATTTATGCCGCCTGTGCGGCCTCTGTATTTCACGTCTTGGTCGGGTTCACCTAAAGCAAAACTGGGCAAATAAGTAAAGGGATCGTTGATTTCTCGCAATAAAATCTTCATAGTTTTGGGCAAATAGAAAACGCCTTCGCTTTTGGAATAGCCCTGCGAAAGCAGCTCCGTCATGCCATATTCCGAATGAATGTCTTTTACGCCAAAGGCCGTAGTCAGTACCGAATGGAGTTCTTCACGCACCATTTCTTTTCTGCGGCCTTTCATTCCACCCGTTTCCATGATGATTATTTTATCTGAAAGAGCCTTTATTTTTTCTGCAAAAAACGCATTTTCTGCCAAGTCTAAAAGTCCAAAAGTAACACCTACCAGCAGGATTTTTCTGCCGTCTTTGGCGGCTTCGGTCATGTTTTCTATCATTTCGTCCAGATTATCCAGATAAAATCCGCCAAACTGACTGAAACTATGAAAAATAAAATTTTGAACCATATACACCAACGATGAGTTATTTCGTTCGAGATAGGAGGGAAGAAGGGCGAACACGTGGTAGTCGGTCAGGGGGCCATAAAATGCCTCGAAGGTATTGCGGCTCATTAGCTCGTAGAAAGGCAAGTCGCTCACCAAATGTCGGCTGGTGTTAGATGAGGTCGTTCCGCTACTTTCAAAAATCATTTGGGGTTCTATTTGACCTGAAATGACTTGATGATTTTTGAAAAACTCGATAGGCAAGAATGGAATTTTTTCGAGTCGGTCAATTTTTTTTATATCTTTATACAAAAACTTGACGTATGTGTTGTAGACTGGATTTTGGGCAAACTGAAACCTAAAAACCTCCAGAGCGAGTTTTTCGAATGAATATGGATTCTGATCGAGCTGTACCAAAGCTGCCTTGAGTTCGTCTCTGATGGTCATTTTTGTTTAAATGTCCTTTGTTTTAATTATTTTTACAAAAATAAGTTTTCTCACATGAGTAAGCAGCATTATAAAGGTTTAATATTTTTGTGTGTGGGTATTTTCTCTTTTAGTTCATGCTATAAAGAGCCTGATTTTTCTTTGTCGCCTGTCATAGAATTTGATTCTATTACTAAAGATATACGTCTGGATCAGTTTACGGGTGCCAAAAAAGACTCAATTATAGTTTCTGTAAAGTTTCAGGACGGAGACGGTGATTTGGGATTTAATGCGGAGGAAATTGGCAGCAAAGTGCCACAGACTGACTATAATTATGTGGTGAAATCTTTCAGAAAAATAAAGGGCGTTTTTACACAGTTTAATACGTTTGAAACACTTTCGGGATTTTATCCTAGACTCAAAACAGACGATAAAACAGGTCCAATTGAAGGAAAACTTCGATATAGAATAGAGATAGAAACGGCTTTTTGGCCTGTTAAAAGAGACACCGTTAAGTTTGAGGTATATATTAAAGACCGTGCAGGTAATCAAAGTAATACGGTAGAGACCACCCCGATCGTATTGAATCAGCTCTAGACTCTAATTTTTTGCAAAATTCCGCCAAGAATTATAATTTCTACGATATAATTTCTTGATTATTTGGTGATTGGGGTAGAGGTTTTTATCTTGATAAAAAATACCCGATCTTCATCATGAAAAAAATCTATTTAATTGGCCTTACTGTCCTCATTTTTGCTTGTAAAGTAAACAAAACTCCAGAAACAGACCACCAAAAAAAGGCCGATGAATTGGCCCATAAATACATAATGGTCGACGGTCATGTGGATTTGCCTTACAGACTGAAAGTTAAGAATTTTCAGATGCAAAAGGAATTCACCGGTATTCCGGTAGAAACCAAAGAAGGTGATTTTGATTATAAAAGAGCCAAAAAAGGAGGACTATCTGCCCCGTTTATGTCGATTTACATACCTGCAAGTTATGATACGCAAGGAGCTCAAAAATTGGCCGATTCTCTCATAACGATGGTAAATTACATAGCAACCGAAAAAAGCGACTACTTTGAAGTAGCCAAAACTCCCGCAGAAATTCGTGAAATATTCAAAAAGGGCAAAATAGCCCTCCCTATGGGTATGGAAAACGGCTCACCGATAGGCGAAGTGGCAGATGTGGCCAAATACAGGGCTAAAGGTATCAGTTATATTACCCTAAGCCATGGAAAAGACAACCGAATTTGTGACTCCAGTTACGACACCACCCACACTTGGAAAGGCCTCAGTCCTTTTGGCAAAGATGTAGTAAAAGCCATGGTGAAAGAAGGAGTTTTGGTGGATATATCACATGTGTCCGATGATACTTTTTATCAGGTGGTAGAAATGTCTCCTGTTCCGGTAATCGCTTCTCATTCGTCGTCGAGGAAATTTACCCCTGATTTTCAGCGGAATATGTCAGACGACATGATAACGAAATTGGGCAAAAATGGCGGGGTAATTATGATCAACTTCGGTTCAACATTCTTATCCAGCGAAGTGGCAGAATACAGAAAAAATCTACAAGCCGAAATCAAAAGTATTCTTGATAAAAAGGGTCTAAAAGCCCGTGACGAAGCCGCCGAACCCATCATAGATGAGTTTTTTGCAAAACATCCACTCGCATTTGCCGACGTTAAAAAAGTGGCAGACCATATAGACAACGTAGTGAAACTGGCTGGCATAGACCATGTAGGACTCGGTTCTGACTTTGATGGAGTCGGAAATAGCCTTCCAACCGGTCTGAAAGATGTAAGTGATTATCCAAACCTCTTGGCCGAACTTCTTAGACGCGGATATTCAGAATCTGATATTGAGAAAATTTGCTCTGGCAATATTTTTAGAGTTTGGGAGAAGGTGTTGGCCTATGCTGGTAAGTAAACCTCTTCAATCTTTCTTTTTCTTTTTTTTACTGGCCTGAGCCTTTGGGTTGTAGTCGAGACATTGTTCTATCCAGAAATCGAAATCGGCTTGGTTTCTTAGGCCGGTTTCATCTACTTGAACAAAGGCCTTCATGGGTCGGCCAGTAAACATCATTTCGAAGCAACCTAGTTTTTCTAAAAGTTCAGGTTTCAAATCTGGATCAACTCTGCACATGAGGTCATCTTTGATGATACCCACGCACATTTTATCATTCACCATAAAACACAAGCCACCCATCATGTGCTTTTCCTCTACATTATTGAGGTTTTGTAGGCTGGTGCGTATTCGGATGGCAAGGGATTGGGAGTAGGACATGGCAGTATAATATTAAAAGGCTCAAAAATACCTGAAAACCAGTAGTATAAAATCTTAAAAATACTGTCTAGACAGTATTTTATATCCTAGAATATCTTGTCAATTTTGCTTCAGATTTTAGAATAATATTTTGAATTTAGAATTATTATTTTGAAATTGAAAAGAAAAACCCGAAAAACCATTATAATCCATGGAAGCCACTAGAATCCTAATAGCTGACGACCATCACCTTGTTGCCGAAAGTTTGAGTATGCTTTTGGGTACGGTTGATGGCTTCGAGATAGTTGGCACAGTAAACAATGGTTGGCAGGCACTTTCTTTTGCTGAAAAAAATACAGTAGACATCGTTTTGGCGGATTATCACATGCCCTTGTTAAATGGCATAGAGATGACCATGCGTATGAAGGATACCTCACCAAAAACTAGGAGCATTATGCTGACCATGAGTGAGGAAGCCCAACATATAAAGGAAGCCTTGAAAGTGGGTATTTACGGCTATGTAATGAAAAGTGCCGAAAAGCCTGAGCTGATAAACGCCATAAGAACTGTAGCCAATGGCGAAAAGTATTTTAGCGAGCGAATAGTAAAAAAACTAGCCGAAATACCAGAGTTCGAAAGCCCAAATGGAAAAACCCGAGTTGAAGACATAAACCCACTCACCAAACGCGAAATAGAAATACTAAAACTAATAACCGAAGACCTCAGCAACATAGAAATAGGCGACCGACTGCACATTAGCAGCACAACAGTAGAAACACACCGACGCAATCTGATGAAGAAATTGGGGGTAAACAGTGCGATTGGATTGATGCGGTGGGGGTTGAGGAATGGGGTGGTGGAATAGATTAAATTTTCAAAAGAAATTATGAAATATAGAATAATATTATGTTTATTAATACTTTGCTATCAATCATTTTGTCAAACGAAAATTGATTCTTCAAATAGCAAAACAAAAAAAAACTATAAACTGGATTCCGTTAAATATAATTTCAATACAAATGAATTTGAAAACGTACCAACTAATTTGAAAGAGGGGGATAAAGTAAAGATTATTGTTACTAATGTTAATAGATTCTTGTATGAAGTAAAGCTTAATACCAAAAACAGGATTTTACAAAGTAATCCAAATTTCATTTTAGGGGGTATATTAACTAATCTTACGGAAATAACTAAAAACCTCCCAAGTGGAATTATTTGGTCATTTACTTTATTAAACGACGACTTTTGTAATAGACTAAGCAAACAGTTTGACAAACTAAGTTCAATTGAACAGGATTACTTTCAAAAATCATTAATTTCTATTAAGTCAAAAATTACTGAAAATGATTTAACTAAAATAGAGAGAATTGATGAAAATGTTTTAATTAATAACTTTGTCGAAATAAAAAAACTTGAAGACTCCATAAAAAAATACTCTGATAAAGATTGTGGAAAAGCAATAAAAGCAAAATTAGACGAAGCTAAATTTCAAGAAAAATTCCAAAATTATACAACCTTTTTTATTAACATTGATGAGGGTCTATTTAACTTCATTAGTCCACCTATTGAGGCAAAGGGTGATTTTTTAGAACTAGATATACAAATTACACCTAGAACTTTTGAAAATAAAACTCCTTTCATAATTCCTTTGGAAAATGATAGCATTAAAGTAGCAATCCCGATTAAGTCAAATAGGTGGAAACTAAGTTTTAGTACAGGATTTTTCATTACAGGAGTTAAAGACGATTCAAAATATGGTTATAAACCATATTCTATTGGAGATTCTTTGTCTTATTTTAAATTGGAAAAAGAAAATAATGGAGACTCTAAGTACAGCTTAGGTATAGCTTCAAAAGCTCATTTCATGAGGACTATAAATAAAAACACTAAAGCTGGTTTTTATCTAGGCCTAGGGTTACCTCTGCAGAAAAACCCAAACTTGTTTTTATCTTCAGGGGCTAGTATAGGTTTAGGGAAAAGAGAACAAATTTTATTCAATTTTGGATATATTGGTGGAAACGTCAAAATTCCATCTTCCAATCTGAATCAGGATTTTAAATTCTCAAAACGTGACATTCCCATCGAATATGTAGACAAACTTAAAATAGGGTTTGTATGTTCGATTACTTTTAATGTTTTTACCATTAAATAATTTTTTTTCAAAATAAATTTTATAAAACTATGACAACATTAAGAAACATTCCTGCATTGTTCAAAACTTACACCACTGCCGCAGCCGCGAAAATTTCGGATTTAAAGGATAACATTAAACAAAATAATAATTTTGAAGACAAGGACTTAGATAGAATAGTATTTGGTATAAGATCTTGTGTTTTTATCTCACAACATAGATATAAAAATGATATTAAAGTAGTAAAGTTTAAAAAAAAGTCAAACCCAAAGAGTTTCGGATTTTCTTTTCATAAAAGTATTTTTGTGGAATACGATAAAAAAAACTCTCAAGTATTAGTTTTTTTGGATGCCTTGTCTCCAGACAATTATGACAAAACCATTCTTTCAAAAATATCCGAGACAGAATATATGTCCTTTGCTCCTGATGAAATTTTTTCAGAGTATGATAATAATAGATTATATACCTACACAGACGACCATAGTATTTAAGTAATGAAACCGCAAACAGCCAAAAGTATTTTTCAATATCTGATAAATACTCCTATATTGGATAATGAACAATTCTTACATGCCTTTAACAGCGGGTCATTAAAAATTATTGAGATAGACAATGAAAATAGAAATACTAATTTTATAATTTCGCTTGAGAACATAAGTATATTGTTACTAAAACAAGTGAGCCAAAATAGTGAATCAAGAAAGAAATCTTTAATCAATGAGGCTAATTTTCATGAATTATTAATTGAAAATAATTTAGAAAGTACTTTTGTTTTTTTTGATAAAGTTAACTTTATAATAATTCATAAATTTTATAATAAATATAATTCCATAAAAGTTGAACTGTTTTCGAATTATGGCTCTAGTATTAAGTTCGCTAGAGATGCTGGAATAATTGTTCATAGTTTTCATGATCGGTTTTCTAAAATTAGAAAAAAAAATAAATATTTATCATATTATAAACCGTTGTTATTAGATATCAACACTAGAAATAACCTGATACTTAAACTCAACAAAATAGAGAACATAAACATTAGAAGTCTTACCGATTTCATTGAGAAGGAAGAGGAATTATTCGAAGAAATTTCGAAATTGTGGATTTGTGATACTATAATTCATCGTGATTTAAAGTTTGACAATTTTATTATTAATGAAAACGAAGATTTTAAACTTATTGACTGGGAATTGGCTGCCTTGGGTGATAGATATTGGGATATTGCGGGTTTTATTTATATTTTCATCAAAGAGAAATCAGGAAGCTTTTACACTGAACTGAATAAATATTTGTCTCTTACTAACCTGTTAGCTTATGCAAATGAATTTTTAAATATTTATAGAACGAGATTAGAAGTTAGTGAGGAAGTTTTTTTTAAGAAAGTTTTAGTTTTTTTTACCATTATGCTTATCGAAAATTACATCGCTGGAGTTGAAAATGATAAATGGGATGAACCCAAAATACATCTTGAATACCAAAGGGTATTGTACTTTAAAAGATTAATTGAAAATTTTAATAGTTCAGATTTTTCATATTCTTCTTTTTTATAGACATGGATGAATTTGATTTAATAGTAAAAAAAATCAAAAAGGCTAAAATCACTTTAGACTCGATTGAAGAACCTGTCTTTTCAGTAAATTACTCTACGGTAGAAAGAGTAGTTTTAGATTTAAACAATAAAAAATATTTTAATTATTTTGGTCAATTAGATTATTTGCAAAGCATAATTTATCAAGCCTATTATAGTGAGACATATAGAAAAACTGACCTTTCTTACTCAACCCCAAAAGATGAATTCAATGATTACATTTATTTAAACAGACCTGTAAAGGAAATAGAAAACGTCGATGTAAATTGGGAGTTTAACAGAAAAAGGAATGTTTTAAGAAAAAAAAGTGAGTCGTATTTCGCAAAAACAGGAGAATTTATCTTGTCAGCCTCCTTAAACAAAATAAGAGGTGCGAAAAATGAATTTTTCAAAAAGGCTGTTTCACTTTTTCCTCACTTCAAGTTCACAGAAGATTTTAAGGAAGGTGAAAAAGGGTACAATTGGATTATAGGAAAATATCAAAAATTTGATGAATACACTTTGAGGTTTTATTTAAATATTTTACCGAAAAAAGAGTTAATTTCGGAGTTGTTAAAGTTTCTTCAAGACCAATTTGATTCAAGGCAAATTCCTTTTTCTTATAAGTTTTTATCAAACCCTTCTGATTACTATGGTAGGACTGACGTCTCTGTTTTATATGTGCCAAGAAAAAACTCCCTAGCAGTTTTTAAAATTATAGCGGATTTGCATCTAAAATTTAGAGACTCAAAGTTATTTAAGAGTTCTGTTCCTATGTTTACAAGAAAGCTGGCACCTGGAATCGGCTTTGGTGAAAACCCTGATGATAGATTATTTACAAGCTTTGGGAGTTATAGAGCTATTGCCATTAATTTAATAGCTTTCGATTATTTTCTAAACAAAAAGAGTTTCGAAGACTTCAATTCTAATTATTTACGGCATAAATTAGACTATTTCAGTCTTAAAAAGAATAACACACTTAGTGGGCCAGTTGTGACCACTGGTATACCCTTTAAACTTTTTACTAATTTTGATTTCAATAATTGGATTTCCGAATCCTCAGTCTCGAAATTAAAAAGCGATAGTTCTGCAACCAAAGGCAATAGTTTTTGGACTGAACGATTTTATGTCAATCATGATTCCAATTATGACTATAAACATGAAATAGTTTTTTTTGAAAAAATATTAGATTATTCCAAAAGCTCTCCTTCTAAAATTATTAACCCAACAACATCGGATTATCTTGAAATAGCTATCAAAATTGGTAATTATATAACCAATGAGGCATATTGTTATCCAGACTCCACAAATGAGGAATTAAACTGCAACTGGATTAGTTGCTTTGGTATGGAAAGAACCATTTATTATGGTAATCAAGAATCTCGAAAGTTTACATTCAAATCTTTAGATAATTCACTTCTTGAAGGGAAAATAGGTGTAGCTCATTTTTTGATAAATTTATTTAGAGCCACTAGTGATAAATTTCATTATACGTTGGCGTATAGGGCCATTAAAGCTTCAACGAAACCTAATGACAATTACGATTTACAATGGTTTTTTAAAGTAAATCCTAGTTTTCGAACGAATCAAGAGTTTCTAAAAATCAAGAAACAAGATTTTATTCTAAGAAAAGACACAAAGTTCTCTCGAGATAATGAAATAAGTTCAATTAATAAAATATTCGATAAACTCGTTTTTACTGATGAGGTATTAGATCAAGGCGAATATGATGAAGTTGAAATATTTATGGACAACTTTTCATCAAGTAATACGTTTTTAAATTTTCAAGGGAATGAGGAAATATGTTTGACTTTAAAAGAAGGCTATTCACTTGTTGGCTATGCTTTTCTAAGGTTGACAAATAGAAAGAAATTCAAAAAACTGCCCTTTCAAGTAGAGTATAACCAAAACCTCGTGCCTTCATTCATGGTTGATTCTATCTGAAAACTAAATCCTATTGATTTTGATCTAGATTCTATTTGTTTAATACCCATACCATTTTTAATTAAGGAGGTATCCATGCCTTTTCCATCGTCCACAATTGACAAATGATATTTCTGATTTTCCTCGATTAAATTAATTTGAACATTTTTTGCATTTGCATGTTTTAAGATATTTGTTATCAGCTCCATACTAATACTATAAAGTTCTAATCCAGTTTTTTTTCCGATTTGACTTAAGTCACCTTCTGTTTTAAAGATGAATTGAATTTTATGGTTTTCATTCAAGTCGCCGATATACTTCGTTAAAGCTCCAATTAGCCCTTTAGATTCGAATTCGGCTGGCAGTAAATTATGCGATATAGTGCGTACGTCATTATAAGCATTACTCATCATCTCTTTTATACTATTATAAATTGCTTTCTCCGTTGGGCTTAATTCTTCCGAATTTAAGGCTCCTAGCCTCCATTTAAGTGCAGATAGTGTACTTCCCAAATTATCATGCAATTCAGACGCAACACGTTTACGTTCAATGGTTTGTCCTTTAAAAAGGGCTTCGGTAATCTCGAAATTTTTCTTAATTAATTCCTTATTAACTTCAAACAATTCTGCTGTTCTCAATTCTACTTTAGCCTCAAGATTTTGATTCAATTGTTCAATTTCAGTTTTTTGTATTTTTATTTTATCACTGGTTTTTCGAAGGTTGTTGATAAAAAGCACCAGAAGAGCCAATACAATACCTGCACTGGCAATACTTATTAATAGAACCTTATTATTGTAAGATTCCTTCTCAACCTTTTGATTTAATTCAACAAGACTCAATTCCTGTTTTTGAGATTTATAATCTAAGTCGAGCAATTCATTACTACGTTCAATCCGAATAGAATCTTCATGCATCTGTGCTCTAGTAAATTTTTGAAAATACAAATTCTCATTTCTTATATCATTTTTCTTTTTGTATATATCATAAAGCGTTTTGTCTATTGATATTTTCAAAGAACTATTTAAGTCTATTGCGTTAACTTCGGCTTTTTTAGCATAATCAACGGCTTTTTGATAATCTCTTTTAGAAATATACAGTTTAGCCAATTCGTTTTGAACATAAGCTAATTTATCACGATAGCCATCATTGAATTTTAATGACTTTGAAAAATTTTCAATGGCCATTTCAAAGTCATTGTTCTTGCCATGAATTATGCCTGAGTTTATCCAGTATACATTTAGAATTGTACTATCTACAGGCTTTTTATTTTGTAAATTCATGAGATTATAATAAACCATAGCAGAATCATAATCTTGCTTTGCATTATAATGGATACCTAAATTGTTTATACTTAACAACTGTTCTTTTTTGTTTCCTATTTTGTTTGTTAATTCTAAGTGTTTTTTGGCATATTTTAAGGCCAGTGGGTATTCATTGATTCTCAAATATCCATTTCTAGCTACATCAAAATATTTTAGAAGCTTTGGATAATACCGCATATTTTCAGCAACAGCTATGGCTTTAAGACAAAACTCGATCTTACGAGAGGGCGAATCTTTGTAATAAACCAGAAGTTGATCTATAACCTCTAAAAACAAACTATCGTCTTGACTTTCAGTTGAATATTTTAGTGTTTCAGTTAGAATTTTAACTTTATCGTTTGAGGTTATCTCAGATGAATTATTTACAATTTCATAAAACTTTCTTAACTCTGGCTTCTGTTTAATATCTGAGTTTTTATTGCACGAAATCAATAAAAAGCATCCAAGTGCTAGGTTGTTTATGAGTAATTTCAAGTTCAATGTATTTCAGGGTTACTGATGTGAAGTTAACAAATTTTTTGTAAATAAAAGGCCCTTCTACTGCCTAAACAGTACTCACTCCCCCAAAAAATACCAAAATCACAGTATTTCCTTAAGCATTATCCCAACCTAATTTTGATAAGAAAAAATAGAGGATGAAGAAAGTGGTCAGCTACACCATAGGATGGGATACCAAAGCCAAAGAGGGTTACCTCACGGCTGTGGATGAAGAACAGGTATCACATGCGTTTGGGCAGCTCTCTCAAGAAGAATTCAGAATCCTTTATGATTTACTGAAAGAGGATAAAGTATTTATTGATAACAACCATTGGTTTGTCAGTGGTTGGGAAACAAAACACCCTAAAAGTCATGATAAAAATCAATTACCCCCAAAGCAATGAAATCCTCTTTCTGAGAGGAGATATAAACTACACGGAATTCCATCTGGTAGATGGAAAGAAAGTGATATCGAGCTTTACGCTTTTGAGGCACCAAGAGAAACTTAGAAGTTTTATTAGAGTTAGCAAAAATCATTTGGTAAATCCTGACTATGTGAAAGAAATGGAGCATTATGGAGTTTATGCATCCCTGAAAATGGCCAATGGAAACCTTTTGAAAATATCTCGGAGAAGAATCAATTATGTAAAAAATAGTATCTCAATAATACAATGAAATTGGCCTGTGCGTCAAATTTACATATACGGAAAGTTAACTATTCATTGATTTAAAGTACTGTCGACAACAATATACACATGAAACGAATTTTTGATTTTTTGGGAAAGGATTGGCAAAAAACTGGAATAGTCGCTTTGATAAGTGCCGCATTTAGTAGTATTACTACCTACCAGTTTACCGATAGGGACAAGAGTATTACTGAAATGGATGCATACCAGAGATTTGTGACGGAAATTTTGGTACTCAATGACCACCCAGCTAAAAGAAGAATGCTCGCTCAATATTTTGCAGGTGTAACTCCTTCTTACAGTCAAAATAAAAAATGGGACGATTACTACTGTGAAGTTGAAAAAGACTACGTAAGATTTCAAAAAACTGACTCTTTAGATAAAGCACGTCTTTTGTATTTATTGGACATTAATAATCCTACGAAAAGTCAAAAATGGGAAACAGAAGTTCTGAAAACTAAACTTAATCAAAGGCAAATATCATTAGGCAAACCAATAGAGATACCATCAGAAAAAAGTTTTGGTATGAGTAATTCCTTATTCTCAATTTACATACAATATAAAAAAGGCTCGGAATCTATAGCAAATACAGTAAATGAGAAACTCCAAAACGCAGGGTTTAATGTCTTACCTATGGAAATGAAAACCGAGGTTGTTGACAATGACATAAGGTACTACTCATCAAAAGATTACAGTACGGTAAGTGCGATAATTGATTTGTTAAAGGCGGAAATCAACCTCGATTTGAAATCTAAAAATTTTGAAAGATTAAACAAAGATGTAAAACCCCATACATTAGAAGTGTGGATAAAATAAAAAATCATGAAAATAACAAACAACCGTTTAGTCTCAGAAAGAGCTTCTGAAATAGTAATTCAAGAATCAACTACTAACAAAGGAGGTGAAATCACTCCAAATTTTATTATTATTCATTTTACCGCAGGTAGAGGTGCCGAATCTTCCGTAGCCTGGTTTAAAGACCCTATGGCAAAGGCCTCTGCTCATTTGGTTATAGGAAGAGACGGCAAAATTTACCAACTGGTTGACTTCAACCTTAAAGCATGGCATGCAGGAGTAAGTAGATGGACAGATACTTCGGGGTTGAATGGGAACTCTATTGGAATAGAATTAGACAACCCCGGAAGACTTACGAAGGTTGGAGATAAGTATCTTTCATGGTTTAAAAAAGAGTATCCGAAGGAAAATGTGATAGAGGCCACTCATAAGCATGAGAAAACGCCAACTTACTGGTATGAGTACACAGAAGCCCAAATAGAAAGCTGTTTTGAGGTTTGTAAACTACTACTTCAAAAATATAACATCCAAGACATTTTGGGTCATGATGATATAGCCCCTTATCGTAAAAACGATCCAGGCCCAATATTCCCGATGGAAAGCTTCAGGTCGAAATTACTCGGTAGAGAGGACGACACCACAGACATATATCAAGTAACTACTGATAATGTAAATATAAGACGTGGGCCCAACACAGAATTTGATTCTTATGGACAGCTCAACAAAGGCATGAAAGTGGAATTTATTAAAAGCGAAAATGGATGGTCGTTTGTCTATGTACTCGAACAACCAAGTAATGGTCTTGAACCAACTTATGGTTGGGTAAAAGGAACCCTTTTAAGTAAAATCTAAACTAATATATTTAAACAATATAAAACCAATGAAAAAATCACTACAATATTTTTTCTGGTTGTGGTTATTTATTACCAAACAGTCTTTCGGACAGCCGACTTATGACCTTGGTAAGTATAGTACGACCTCAAATCCTGTAAGGTGTTTTACTGCTATTGATGCACAATCCAATTTTTATATTGCAAGTAATTTTTCAGGCTCAATAGATTTAAATCAAGTCAACAATATTCATAACTATACAAGTGCTGGCAATCAAGATATTATTATTGTCAAATATGATGCCTTGGGAAGTGTTGTATGGACAAATAAAATGGGAGGAGTAAATTCAGAAAATATTATGGAAATGGAAGTAGATGGTCTGGGTAACATATATATTGTAGGTTGGTTCAATAGCAATAGCTTTGACACTGGTTTAGGAGGGATTCTAACGACTTCAAATAACACACAAAACACGTTTTTAATTAAAATGTCATCAGTTGATGGTAGTGTAATTTGGGCAGAAGCGTTTCAAGGTACAGGATCAGGTACGAATATAGCTTTTGGTTATGGTGTGGATATTGATAATTTTAACAATGTTATTATATCTGGTTATTTTCAGGGAATGATTGATTTTGATCCTTCCAATGGTGTAATAAATAAAACCTCAGCAGGGGTACAAGATATTTTTATAGCTAAATTTAACTCAAGCGGGAGTTTACAGTGGGTTAATACATACGGTGGGACTTCGTTTGATAATGGATTCAAAGTGCATTGTGATTCAAATAATGACATACTTTTATGTGGTACTTTTTCTAGTCCTTCAATAGACTTTGATTTAAATAGTAGTGCAGGTGTTCTTAATGTTATATCTTCATCTGATTCTTATTTAGTCAAATTCAATTCAAATGGTAACTTTGTTTGGGGGTATCAATTTCCAAATTCATTTTTTAGAAAAATCGTAACTGACACTCAAAGGAATATTTACTGTGTTGGTGATTTTACAGCTACAACAGACTTCGATCCGTCAGCAACATTTTTTAATTTAACCCCAAATAGTACAAATGAAGCATTTACAATAAAATTTAATTCGGGTGGTGGACTTAATTGGGTAAAACAAATTGGTAACACATCGTATAATGCAGGTATATCACTTGCATTGGATATATTTGGTAATGTTTATACTGTTGGTGGTTTTTCTGGAACAAACGTAGATTTTGACCCAGGCTCAGGTAATTCCAACTTAACAGCCGTTGGAGATATTGACTTTTTTGTACAAAAATTGACCAATAATGGAGAATATGAATGGGCTATAGGTTCGGGAAGCTCCCTTGCTGATTGGGCAAGAGATATTGCTATAGATGGAGATGGTAATTGCTTTATCGTAGGAACGATGCAAAACTCGGGCGATATTGATCCAACAAGTGGGACTAATAACCAAACAGGGGCAGGATTCTTTGCTATTAAGCTCTCTACTTTCAACAATAACAATGTAGTAACAAGTAATACAGAAGTAACAGCCTCAACCCTCACGGACAATGGCAATAATATCCCGGTTGTTTTCCAAAATCAATCTGGAGTTATTTCAGCAGTTACTCCTTCCGGTGGCAATCCTGTTGTTGGACAATTAACAGCTAAAGTCTGGATAAATACAAGTGGTATAGGTAGTTATTTAAACAAAAATCTTGAAATAACCCCAGAAATAAATCCTAATACTGCAACTGGAAGAGTTACTTTATATTTTACACAATCAGAATTTGACAATTACAATTCTACAAATCCAATTAACTTACCTTCTAGTCCAACAGACGCATTGGGGATATCAAATATAAAAATTGATAAGTATTCAGGTACAAGTTCTGATAATTCGGGTACACCAGCAAGCTATGGAACTACTCCTACTATTATTGACCCAGATGACAATGATATTGTATGGAACGCACTACTCAATAGATGGGAAATTAGTTTTGATGTTACTGGGTTTAGCGGTTTCTTCATGAAAGGCTTTACAAATCCTTGTGTTGCAATTCTTGCACTTTCAAGCTCTAATTCGCCTTCAGACGACATTACAAGCGGCACAGTAGTCAAAGAAGCCAATGTAAATTCTGGAACAATTTCGGCCACCAATAAAATCACTGGCACATCAAACGTAACTTATAGAGCCGGAAAAAGCATTCAACTTGACCCAGGTTTTAAAGCGGACAATGGGGTTGTATTTAAGACTGAGTTTGGTGGGTGTAATTGAATAAAAATTTCATTTAAATAAGAAAAAATATGACTAATTTAAATTTTTCAATATTATTAGCTTTAACGTTTTTGGGTTTGTCTTTAACCGTTAAAGGTCAATATTCAATTAAGCCAGAGAAAGATAATGTGACTTTTACAGTAGACCGTAAAAAAAGTAATAATCTACAAATAGTTTTTCTTTACGAAGGGATAAAAGGAATTGAAACTGAAATTGAAGGAACATTGGATTTGGGTATTATTGATTCAAAAAAAATAAAATTTGAATCGCCAAAGTGGAAAGTAAACAATTCTCAGCGAATTGTGGCCTCAATCACGGTTGATACTCCATTCGAATATAACGAGTTTCTTCAAAAATCATGTTTTTTGAAAATGACGTCAAAAACCCAAACTTTACCTATTACAATCTCAGAGGCAAAAGTTCAAATTAGTTTTGATACTACAGCTAAAGAAGTAGCACCAAAAAATAGTATTTTTAGGTTAAATCTTGGGTCAAACTTCGACTATTTACAAACTAATCCATTCAGACTACTTTATTTAGATGCAAATATAATGTCTCCTAGTGCCTTAAGCCATAAATCTCGCAAGGGTGATCATGTTAGAAAATGTGGTGTATATGGCCGAATCTTTCAATTTCAAGGAATGGGGCAAATTAATAATAGACCTCAAAATTTAAAAGATAGTATCGGCATTTATGGGAATCCAACAATTATAAGAACCTTAAAAAATGATAGTGTAACATATTTGCAATCGGTTTTTTATAGAAAAACAAGTGAAATTTTAGAAATAAGAAATTATGGGGCGTCCTTTGGGTTAAGTACACCAATTGTAGACGACAATAAAAACTCATTTTATCTTTCTCTTGGTATCCACTACGAAGGATTATTTACATATTACAATAATGAAATATCTTACACACAAATATATACAGATACATTAACCAGTTTAAAAAAAGATCTTATTGGCAAATATTCACCTGACCTGCCAAAAGCAAGAAGGAGCACTTCTTTCACAAGCGTTATTGGTTTTTCTTTACCTATTTCTTGGAGTTTTTCCTCCTTTGAACTCAGAATTCTACCAGCAGTCTCAATATTTTCGGCGAGGGTAAATCCATATGTCAATAAATCTTTTAATTGGAATCCAAGTTATTCTATATACGCTAATTTGACAGAAATAAAAACAACAGGTATTAACTTAGGATGCGAAATCAGAGGAAACCTTAGATATCCACCTTCTACTTTTAACATTTTTGTAGCAAAAACCTTTAATTTGGAAAAACTGGGTGAGTTTTTGAAAATTTAATAGAAGTAGTACCAATTTTCAATCTTAACACTTTCTTGGTGACTTTTCATTAAAACACCTTAAGCCTAAGTCTAAGAAATCTAGTTAAAGGTTATAAAAAAGCAAACAAGGCCAGTGTTCTTTTTTGGCTTTATTTAGCCCAATTAACCCATTCTCGATTCTGTTAAATTCAGCCAAAATATTTTCAATCGATTGCCTAATATGCCACCTTTAATAACTAAATTTAACCATAAAAAGAACCTGAAGATATAAAAACATCACTTTTCCGACTGTTACTGAAATTCCAATTCTGGCAAGCTCTAATTCTATTGCCTCTCCTAAATGCTTGCACATTCGAGGAGCAACAGGTGCTGAATAAAATACCAGAACAGGTGAATGTTCAGTCGGTTGATTGTTTTGTGGACGAGACTGATTCTCTAGGCTTTGAGGATGTTTTAATCAATCCATCATTCAAAAAGTTTAACGGCCCAGAGATAGGATATGGGCATTTGAGAAAGAACTTATGGGTTAGGCTGGTTTTACAAAACAAAACGAATCAGACTCAGGATGCAATTTTGAGTACAGATCAAATCATTCTTGAAAAAGTAGATTTTTATAAAAAGAAAGAAGGGAAATGGCATAAAGAAGAAGCTGGTTGGGGTATTGCAGTCCAATATAGGGAACTTCCAAGTTATCTGCATGCATTTAAGATATCGTTGATGCCGAATGCTAGCGATACGGTATATTATAGGGTTCGAAATCAGTATCAGGTGGTTCGTTTGCCTTTAAATCTATTTAATCAACAACAGTTTTATCAACATTATCACTCTTATTTGTTTTATGACGGTTTAGTCACAATGGCCTTGATTACAGCCATTTTGTATTGTTTGTATAATCTTTTTTATTCCTCGCAAAAAGACCGCAAAACATTAGTTCTATACCCCTTGTGCGGTTTAAATAAACATGGCATGCTTCAACTGATTTATTGGTCTATTGTTTGACATATTTATGAATTGTAAAACAGCTACAGCGTTTACCTTTGCAACGACTCTTGTAAGCAGGCCATCTAATGATTTTGAGTAGTTTCTTTTAAACATCATTTGATCACAGAGTTGTGAAAAAAGTGTTTCAATTCTTTTTCTAATATATCGATAAGACTTATTCCACACATCTGCTCTTTCTTTCATATTACCTCTAATTGGTGTTATTAGTCTGATTTTGTCTTGTTCAAAAAGAGATGTTTGATAGCCCAATGAGAGATAACCTTTGTCTGCAATTAACTCATAACCTGCAAGTTGTTCTTTTTTGTCTATCATTCCAAGATAGTTTACGTCATGAACATTGGCTGAGGTTAATCCAACAGACAGTGGTACACCTTTTTGTGTAATCATCAACTGCATTTTAAAACCAGAGTTATAACCCATCTTTAAAGATGCATTATTATGGTTTTAAAATGCAGTTGATGATTACACAAAAAGGTGTACCACTGTCTGTTGGATTAACCTCAGCCAATGTTCATGACGTAAACTATCTTGGAATGATAGACAAAAAAGAACAACCTGCAAGTTGTTCTTTTTTGTCTATCATTCCAAGATAGTTTACGTCATGAACATTGGCTGAGGTTAATCCAACAGACAGTGGTACACCTTTTTGTGTAATCATCAACTGCATTTTAAAACCATAATAATGCATCTTTAAAGATGGGTTATAAGGTGTACCACTGTCTGTTGGATTAACCTCAGCCAATGTTCATGACGTAAACTATCTTGGAATGATAGACAAAAAAGAACAACTTGCAGGTTATGAGTTAATTGCAGACAAAGGTTATCTCTCATTGGGCTATCAAACATCTCTTTTTGAACAAGACAAAATCAGACTAATAACACCAATTAGAGGTAATATGAAAGAAAGAATAAGGAGAGCATTGGTAAATGTAAAAGAAAAGAACTTAATTTAAAAAATGTTCTTGTGGATAAAAAAGGAAAAGTAAATATTAAAAATGCTCGCCCATTCACAACTATCCCTCTTTCTAATTTTGAAATATCTGGAAGAAAGTATAACTCATCAGATGCTGGAAAAAGAGGAACGGCCGGAGTTGACTTTAATCGAGACTTCATTTTATTCTCGACAACTAGCGGGCAGCCATTATATACAGTTAAATGGGGTATGCATATTCGGGCTATGACAGTGAAGTTAATGATTTTGAATTTATGTCTAGTGAAACTTCTCAAGGCGGTGTATTGACGATAACAGAAGCACAAAAAGCTCAAGTTACGCAATCTATAACCAGCAACGGTGGTTATTATACAACAGGGCAAGTTCCTAATCAAAGCATTTTCTATTAATCGATGAAGTGTTTAATAACCTGTATATTCTGCATTTTATTTGTGAGTAATACTTTGTTTTCGCAACATAACCAGTACCAAATCGGTACTGGCTATGTTTTGGGTTTATCAAGAGCTATGGGTCAACCCTTGGATTTTTTAAGACAAGATAACTTTTATAATAAAAATGGGTACTACTTTGGCAGTACTGTTAAAACTGAAAAATATGTTTTTTCCGCCAATTTTATTCATCAATCTCTTCAAGCAAAAAGGCTGGAACCTAATGAGGCAATAACCAGATTTAATTATTTACAAGTTGGTGTTCAAAAAACAAAAATTGTTTACAAGCAATTAAAGTTTTTTTATGGATTATCTGCAAATATTAATCTCCTGAGTTATTCAAAATATTTCTATAATTACCCCAATGGAGATTTGGGTTTTTCAGAGAAAGTGCAAGGGATTTTGATTGATAGAGATCCAAGTAATTATGATATTTCTAATCCTTTGCCTCAGATGTCAAGATACTCTCTTAATCTAAATACGTCCTTGGATTTTCCAATAAATCCCAAATTGTCTCTTACAACAAATTACCACTTCCCAGTAACCTCAAGTTCGCTAAACTATAAGTTTCTTGGTTTCGGTGCAGGGTTCTATCAGTCAAATTTAAATTTTGGATTTAGTTACTGTCTAAATTACTAGGTTCCCTTACGACCTCTTTATCTTTGTTTTGACCTAATCAGTGTAGTATTTTAGTGTCCTCAAACCTCTCCCGATAATCCATCAACATATTTCCCAAAAAACTTTTGCATTAAAAAATTAATTTTCTACCTTTGCAGTCCATTTTGGGCAGCTTGTCCATTTTGGCGAAGTTTTTCTCTGTCTCTTGTCATATTATCAATATGTTAGGCTTCCCCTGAGGAGTATGAGAAAAAACTTTGGAGAATCGGATGACCATCTGTTTTTCAGGCTTTGGATTGTGACTACAAAGCTATGGCGGTAGATTGAGTTCGTTAGTTCGTATTTCTCAAATTTTTAAATGTAAAAAGACAATGGCGAAAGACATCGCAGGATACTTAAAATTACAAGCTAAGGGTGGTCAAGCCAACCCAGCACCTCCTATTGGTCCAGCTTTGGGTTCGAAGGGTATCAACATCATGGAATTCTGTAAGCAGTTCAATGCTAGAACACAAGACAAAATGGGTCAGGTGGTTCCGGTATTGATTACCTACTATACGGATAAGTCCTTTGAGTTTGTTATCAAAACTCCTCCAACAGCTGTCTTGCTAATCGAGTCGTCTAAAGTAAAGAAAGGTTCAGACCAACCAAACCGTAACAAAGTTGGGTCGGTTACTTGGGATCAAGTGAAAGCTATTGCCGAAACTAAAATGCCAGACCTTAACTGCTTCACGATAGAGTCGGCCATGAAAATGGTAGCAGGTACTGCAGCAAACATGGGCATCACCATCACAGGTGCAAGTCCGTTTTAATTAATTAAACAAAATGGGAGTCTCTCGGACGTGACTTCGACTACGCTCAGCCACCGAAAGGTATGGGCAAAAGTAGTCACCGAACAGTGAGACGTTAATTACCAAAATTATGGCTAGAATAAGCAAAAAAAGAAAAGAGGCTCTATCGAAGTTTGATGCGACAAAATCGTACAGCTTAGTAGAAGCAGCTGAAATTTTGAAACAAATCTCTTACACTAAGTTTGACTCATCAATTGATATTGACGTTAGATTAGGTGTTGACCCTCGTAAAGCAGACCAAATGGTTCGTGGAGTTGTTGCACTTCCTCACGGTACTGGTAAAACTGTTCGCGTTTTGGTTCTTTGTTCTCCTGATAAGGAAGAAGAGGCTAAAGCAGCAGGTGCTGACTACGTAGGTCTTGATGAGTACATTTCAAAAATCGAAAAAGGCTGGACAGATATCGACGTAATCATTACTATGCCAACTGTAATGGCTAAACTAGGTCGTTTAGGTAAAGTATTGGGTCCAAGAGGCTTGATGCCAAATCCTAAATCAGGCACAGTAACTCTTGAGGTAGGTAAAGCGGTGCAAGAGGTGAAAGCTGGTAAAATCGACTTCAAAGTTGACAAAACTGGTATCATCCACGCAGGTATTGCTAAGGTTTCTTTCGACGCAAAGAAAATTGCTGAAAACGCAAACGAGATTATCCAAACATTGGTTAAACTTAAGCCTTCTTCAGCAAAAGGTACTTATGTGAAAGGCATAGCTTTGTCTAGCACAATGAGTCCAGGTATTCAGATTGACAAATCAACTATAATAGGACTGTAATCATGAGAAGAGAAGAAAAAGCACTCATTATTCAGGATCTTAGCGAGAAGTTTGCCAACATTCCTTATTTCTATATCACTGACGCAAGCGGTATGTCTGTTGCTAAAACCAACAAACTTAGACGTCTTTGCTTCGACAGAGGTATTGAGTATGTAGTAGTGAAAAACACACTTATCGAGAAAGCTCTTGAGACGCTCGACACAGATTACACGGCTTTCAACGAGTCGGTTCTTAAAGGATTCTCAGGTATCATGTTTCACCCTGAATCGGGTAAAGCTGCTGCCAAATTGATCAAGGATTTCTTGAAAGAAAACAAAGACTCAATCAAGCTTAAAGGAGCTTCAATAGACGGTGGATTGTATGTTGGTCACGACCAATTAGACGCTCTGACGAACTTGAAATCTAAAGCTGAGATGATTGGCGAAGTAATCGGATTGCTACAATCACCTGCCAAAAATGTACTTGGTGCATTGCAGAGTGGTGGCAACAAACTGGCTGGTATACTTAAAACTCTTTCGGAGAAAGAAGCAGCCTAATTTTTTAACCGGATGCCGCAAGGTGCAGCATTCATTTTTTTAAATATTGTTTATAAAATAAAAATTCTATAGAAATGGCAGATTTGAAAGCATTCGCTGAACAATTAGTTAATTTGACAGTAAAAGAGGTTAATGAGCTTGCAGCTATCCTCAAAGACGAATATGGTATTGAGCCAGCTGCTGCTGGTGCTGTAATGGTAGCTGGTCCAGCTGCTGGTGGTGGCGAAGCTGAGGCTGCTGCTGAGCAAACAGCTTTTGACGTAATCTTGAAATCAGGTGGTGCTAACAAACTTCAAGTTGTGAAGTTGGTTAAAGACCTTACAGGTTTAGGTTTGAAAGAAGCTAAAGAATTAGTTGATTCAGCTCCTAAAGCTTTGAAAGAAGGTATCGCTAAAGACGAAGCTACCGCTCTTAAAACTCAGTTAGAAGAAGCTGGTGCTGAAGTAGAAATTAAATAATTTCTCGTAAAGCATTTACAATCAGACTCAGGTCAGAACGTTATAGTTCTGGCCGAGTCTTTTTGTCGTTTAAAAAAGGACATAGTTTTAGGTGATTTTTTACAAAAATTTAGAACGAATGTCATAGCTAAAAACTACCAAAAACCACAACATTTAAAAACATTTGGAGCTCACACTCCGACAAGACTTTTTACCCGATACACTTCTGTTTTTCGTAGGGCAGATGCAAAGGGGTAAAATCGTTTTTCTTCACTGCGATTTTATTTTTGAATTTGGGAACCGTACCATTTGGCTCCCTCTCTTGTGGAGAGGGCGGGGGGTGAGGTTAGATTCAAAACAAGTTTTTTAAAATATTTTTCATTAAAACAATTTAAAACCTTGAAATTGACAGAAACCGGAAGGAAGTCCTTTGCAAGCGTTCAATCCGTACTTGAGTATCCTGACTTCTTGGATATCCAATTGCAATCGTTTACTGAATTTTTCCAGATTGATACACCAGCCGAAAGCCGTAGAGCTGAGGGTTTGTATCAAACATTTATGGATAACTTCCCGATTGCAGACTCGCGTGAGAACTATGTTCTAGAGTTCGTTGATTACACAATCGACCAACCAAAATACTCTGTAGATGAGTGTATCGACAGAGGTCTAACTTACTCAGTGCCATTGAAAGCAAAATTAAGATTGCTTTGTAATGACTCTGATAATGAGGAGTTTGAAACTATCGAGCAAGAAGTGTTCTTGGGAAATATCCCTTACATGACAGGCCGTGGTTCATTCGTAATCAATGGAGCTGAAAGGGTGATTGTATCGCAATTGCACCGTTCGCCAGGGGTGTTTTTCTCTATGAGTAAGCACACCAACGGTACCAAACTTTACTCTGCAAGGGTAATACCTATGAAGGGTTCATGGATTGAGTTCTCGACTGACGTTAACAACGTCATGTATGCTTACATCGACCGTAAAAAGAAATTCCCAGTAACTACGCTACTTCGTTCGATTGGCTACGGTACTGACAAAGACATCTTGGATTTATTCGGATTGTCAGAGGAAATCACTTCTACTAAAGAAAACCTGAAAGCTGTAGTTGGTCGTAGATTGGCTGCAAGGGTTTTGAAAACTTGGACTGAAGACTTCGTGGATGAAGACACCGGTGAGGTGGTTTCTATCGACAGAAACGAGGTGATTCTTGAAAGAGACTCAGTTATTTCTGAAACTGACGTTGAACTTATTCTTGATACACAAGCAAAATCGGTGATTATTCACAAAGAAGACGCTAACGTATCGGAGTTTAACATCATTTATAATACATTACAAAAAGATAGCTCAAACTCTGAAAAAGAGGCCGTTGAGCAAATCTACCGTCAATTGAGAAACACCGAGGCACCTGACGAAGCTACAGCTCGTGAGATTATCCAAGGTTTGTTCTTCTCTGACAAACGTTACGATTTAGGTGAAGTTGGTCGTTACAGAGTAAACACCAAGTTGAGCCTTGATACTCCTTTGGAAACTTCGGTTTTGACCAAAGAAGATATCATCTCTATCGTTAAATATTTGATCGGTCTTATCAATTCAAAGGCAGTTGTCGATGATATTGACCACCTTTCAAACAGACGTGTTCGCACGGTTGGTGAGCAGCTTTCTGGTCAATTTGGCGTAGGTCTTGCTCGTATGGCCCGTACCATTAAAGAAAGAATGAACGTTCGTGACAACGAAGACTTCAAGCCAGTTGATTTGATCAACGCTCGTACTTTATCGTCTGTAATCAACTCATTCTTTGGTACCAACCAGCTTTCTCAGTTTATGGATCAAACCAATCCATTGGCCGAGATAACCCATAAACGTCGTCTTTCGGCTTTAGGACCAGGTGGTCTTTCTCGTGAAAGAGCAGGTTTTGAGGTTCGTGACGTTCACTACACGCACTATGGTCGTCTATGTACAATCGAAACTCCAGAGGGTCCAAATATCGGTTTGATTTCTTCGCTTTGTACTTATGCGAAAATCAATTCAATGGGCTTCATCGAAACACCTTATATGAAAATAGACGGTGGAAAAATGACTGGAACCATTGAATATCTAACAGCTGAAGAAGAAGATGGTAAGCACATTGCGATGGCAACGGCCGATACCAAAAACGACGGAAACTTCAGTGTGGACTTGTTGAAATGTAGATTTGAAGGTGACTTCCCATTGAAGCGTCCTGACGAGATCGAATACATGGATATTGCTCCAAACCAGATTGTATCTATCGCTGCTTCGATGATTCCTTTCCTTGAGCATGATGATGCCAACCGTGCCTTGATGGGCTCGAACATGCAACGTCAAGCTGTGCCTTTGTTGCGTCCAGAAGCTCCAATTGTGGGTACTGGTCTTGAAGGTAAATTGGCTCGTGACTCTCGTACTTTGATTGTTGCTGATGGTGAAGGTGTTATAGAATACGTCGATGCTCAGAAAATCGTAGTTAATTACGAATGGTCTGACAACCAAAGGCTTGTAAACTTCGATACAAATTTGAAGACTTACAACCTGATCAAATTCAGAAGAACTAACCAAGACACTTGTATCAACTTACGTCCGATTGTGTTGAAAGGACAAAAAGTAAAAGCAGGACAAATCTTGGTAGAAGGATACGCTACACAAGGTGGTGAACTTGCTCTTGGACGTAACCTACAGGTTGCCTTCATGCCTTGGCAAGGGTACAACTTTGAGGATGCTATCGTAATTTCTGAGAAAGTGGTACGTGACGATATCTTTACTTCGATTCACATCGAAGAGTTTGACCTTGAAGTAAGAGATACAAAACGCGGAGAAGAAGAACTAACTGCTGAGATACCTAACGTATCTGAAGAGGCGGTTAAGAATCTTGACGAAAACGGTATCGTAAGAACAGGTACACACATCAAAGAAGGTGATATTTTGATTGGTAAAATCACTCCAAAAGGAGAGTCAGATCCAACTCCAGAAGAAAAACTTTTAAGAGCCATCTTTGGTGACAAAGCAGGTGATGTGAAAGATGCTTCTAAAAAAGCTTCACCTTCGTTGAGAGGAGTAATCATCGACACCAAATTGTTCTCTCGTCCAACCAAGGAGGAAAGAGTAAAACACAAAGAAGAGTTGAAAATATTGGCTAAAGGCCACAGTAAGTCATTAATGGAATTGAAAGCCGTAATGATTGACAAAATGGTTGCTCTTTTAGACAATGAAACTTGTAATGGAGTTAAACATAAATTTGGAGAGGAATTAATTTCTAAAGGTGTTAAATTTAATAAGTCTAACATCTCAAACAATTTATTCCCAGACAAAAACCCATTTGTTGACGAAAGTTCATACAACGTTCCAGAAGAAGCTAACCTATTGGGTGACATTATTTTGGAAGGATGGGTAAATAACGAAGAGACAAATGCTTTGTTGGTTTCATTGGTTAAAAACTACTTGACCAAAAGAAGCGAGCTTATCGGTATTTATAAGAGAGAGAAATTTGTACTTGAAGTGGGTGATGAGCTTCCGGCAGGTATCGTGAAATTGGCCAAAGTGTACATAGCTAAGAAACGTAAGTTGAAAGTGGGTGACAAGATGGCGGGTCGTCACGGTAACAAAGGTGTGGTTGCAAGAATCGTTCGTGACGAAGACATGCCATTCCTTGAAGACGGTAGCACTATGGACATCGTTCTTAACCCACTGGGTGTACCTTCGAGGATGAACATCGGTCAGCTGTATGAGGTTGTTTTAGGCTGGGCAGGTAGAAAACTTGGTCGCAAATATGCTACTCCTATTTTTGACGGAGCTTCTGCTGAAGAGGTATCTGCCGAAGTAAAAGAGGCAGGTTTGGGCGAATATGGACGTACGCAGCTTTACAATGGTCTTACGGGTGAGCCTTTTGACCAAAAAGTTACCGTTGGTATCATGTACATGCTTAAACTGGGTCACTTGGTAGATGATAAAATGCACGCTCGTTCTATCGGACCATACTCGTTGATTACACAACAACCATTGGGTGGTAAAGCTCAGTTTGGTGGTCAGCGTTTTGGAGAGATGGAGGTTTGGGCTCTTGAGGCATTTGGTGCTTCTCATGTACTTCGTGAAATCTTGACGTTGAAGTCAGATGACGTGTTGGGTAGAGCTAAGGCTTACGAAGCGATCGTAAAAGGTGAAAACCTTCCGAAAGCAAGTATTCCAGAGTCGTTCAACGTATTGGTGCATGAGCTAAGAGGTCTTGCATTAGAAATCACTCTTGTTTAATTAAAATATATCATTTTCATTAAAAGCATTAGAAAATGTCATTAAAGAAAAATAAAAAGCTAAACAGCGATTTTAATAGCATAACCATCAGTTTGGCCTCTCCGGAATCTATTTTGGAAGGGTCATACGGTGAGGTTACGCAACCCGAGACCATCAACTACAGAACCTACAAGCCAGAGATGGGCGGTTTGTTTTGTGAGCGTATTTTCGGACCAGTTAAAGACTGGGAATGTCACTGTGGCAAATATAAAAGAATTCGTTACAAAGGTATTATCTGCGACCGTTGTGGTGTAGAAGTTACTGAGAAGAAAGTGCGTAGAGAAAGAATGGGCCATATCGAATTGGTCGTTCCGGTAGCTCACATTTGGTATTTCAGAAGCTTACCTAACAAAATCGGATACATCCTAGGTCTTTCTTCTAAAAAATTGGATCAGGTTATCTACTATGAGAGATACGTAGTGGTGCAATCAGGTATCAAAGAAGAAGACGGTGTTGCCAAAATGGACTTCTTGACTGAAGAAGAATATTTGGATATTTTGGACAAGTTGCCAAGAGAAAATCAAATGCTTCCTGACGAAGATCCAAACAAATTCATCGCCAAGATGGGTGCTGAGGCATTGTATATGTTGCTTTCGAGAATCCAATTGGACGAACTTTCGTACGAATTGCGTCACCAAGCAGCTACTGATACATCTCAGCAGCGTAAAGCAGAGGCTTTGAAAAGACTTAAAGTTGTAGAATCATTCAGAGATTCTCGTACCAGAATTGACAACAGACCTGAGTGGATGGTAATCCGTATGGTACCAGTTATTCCACCAGAATTGCGTCCTTTGGTGCCGCTAGATGGTGGTCGTTTCGCGACTTCTGACTTAAATGATCTTTACAGAAGAGTAATTATCAGAAACAACCGTCTGAAAAGATTGTTGGAAATCAAAGCTCCTGAAGTAATCTTGCGTAACGAAAAACGTATGTTGCAGGAAGCCGTAGATTCACTTTTTGATAATTCACGTAAAGTAAACGCCGTAAGATCAGATGGTAACCGTGCCTTGAAATCACTTTCAGACATGTTGAAAGGTAAGCAAGGACGTTTCCGTCAAAACTTATTGGGTAAAAGGGTTGACTACTCTGGGCGTTCGGTTATCGTGGTAGGACCTGAGCTTAAATTGCACGAATGTGGTCTTCCAAAAGACATGGCTGCTGAGTTATTTAAGCCTTTTGTTATCAGAAAACTGATAGAAAGAGGAATAGTTAAGACGGTAAAATCTGCTAAGAAAATTGTAGATCGTAAAGATGCAGTGATTTGGGATATCCTCGAGAACGTATTGAAAGGACACCCAGTTATGCTAAACCGTGCTCCTACGCTTCACCGTTTGGGTATTCAGGCTTTCCAACCAAAATTGGTGGAAGGTAAGGCTATTCAATTGCACCCGTTGGTTTGTACAGCCTTTAACGCTGACTTTGACGGTGACCAGATGGCGGTACACGTACCACTAGGTCAAGAGGCAGTAATGGAAGCTTCAGTATTGATGCTTTCGTCGCATAACATCCTTAACCCTGCCAATGGAGCACCTATCACCGTACCTTCTCAGGACATGGTTTTGGGTCTATATTATGTAACCAAAGGAAAGAGATCGACTCCAGAAGAAGTAATTCTAGGTGAAGGAAAAACTTTCTATTCGTCAGAAGAAGTAATAATAGCCATGAACGAAGGGCAACTTTCGAAGCATGCGTTTATCAATGTTAAAACCAAAATCAAAGACGAAACAACAGGTCAGATAGTTGAGAAAATTATCGAAACTGTAGCTGGTAGAGTATTGTTCAACCAGTGTGTTCCTGAGAAAGTAGGTTATATCAATGAGCTTTTAACAAAGAAAAAACTTCAAGGAATTATCGGTAGAGTATTCAAAGAAGTAAGTTTTGCTCGTACGGCTCAGTTCTTGGATGAAATCAAAGAATTAGGATTCCAGTCAGCATTCAAAGGTGGTTTGTCTATCGGTTTGGGAGATATCATGATTCCAGAAGAAAAACAAGCATTGATTGAGAATGCCAGAGGTGAAGTAGAAGAGGTTCAAAACAACTACATGTTTGGTATCATTACTGAGCGTGAGCGTTATAACCAAATCATCGATATCTGGACAAGAGTAAATACAAGATTGAGAGAGACTTTGTTGCGTCAATTAGAGGACGACCGTCAAGGATTTAACCCCGTGTATATGATGATGCACTCTGGAGCCCGTGGTTCGCAGGAGCAAATTCGTCAGTTGGGTGGTATGAGAGGTTTGATGGCGAAACCACAGAAAAACATTGCAGGTTCTGTTGGTGAAATCATCGAAAACCCAATTCTTTCTAACTTTAAAGAAGGTTTGGACGTTCTTGAGTACTTTATCTCAACACACGGTGCTCGTAAAGGTTTGGCCGATACAGCCCTTAAAACTGCCGATGCTGGTTACTTGACACGTCGTTTGCACGACGTAGCCCAAGACGTAGTTATCAACGAAGTAGACTGTGGTACTTTAAGAGGTATCAACGTGTCGGCTTTGAAAGAAAACGACGACATCATCGAGCCTTTATCAGAAAGAATTCTAGGTAGAGCTTCAGTACACGATATCATTGACCCTATCACCAAAGAGTTGATCTTGGCGGCAGGTGAGGAAATCACTGAAGAAATAGCAGAAAGAATTGACGAAACAGCGATAGAAACTATCGAAATTCGCTCGGCTCTAACTTGCGAAACCAAAACTGGTGTTTGTGGTAAATGTTATGGTAGAAACTTGGCGTCTGGTCGTATGGCCGATGTGGGTGAAGCTGTAGGTGTTATTGCATCACAATCTATTGGTGAGCCAGGTACTCAGCTTACACTTCGTACGTTCCACACCGGTGGTACTGCCATGAACGTGTCTGTTGAAGCCAACATCAAAGCTAAATTCAACGGTAAACTTGATTTTGACGATATCAGAACTGTAGAATCAATTGACAAAGAAGGAAATCCTGCTACCATCGTTATCGGTCGTAGAGGTGAGGTAAGAATCATTGACGAAGCTACTAAGCAAATCTTGATTTCTAACATCGTTCCTTACGGTTCAACACTACAAGTAAAAGATGGTCAGAAAATAAACAAAGGAGATGCCATCTGTCACTGGGATCAGTTCAACGCCGTTATCTTGTCAGAATTTGACGGTACTGTTGCTTATGACTCCATAGAAGAAGGTATCACTTACCGTGAAGAAGCCGATGAGCAAACTGGTTTCCGTGATAAAGTTATCACTGACTCTAAAGACAGAGCTAAAAACCCATCGATCATTGTTAAAACGGCAGACGAAGACAAGGAATATAACCTTCCTGTTAACGCTCGTTTGATGGTAGAAGATGGACAGCAGATAAAAGCGGGTCAGATTTTGGCCAAAATACCAAGAGCAATCAACATGAACCGTGACATCACGGGTGGTCTTCCAAGGGTAACCGAGCTTTTCGAAGCACGTAACCCTTCTAACCCAGCTGTGGTATCTGAAATCGACGGTGTGGTATCTTATGGTACTATCAAACGTGGTAACAGAGAGATATATGTTGAGGCAAAAGACGGTACTAAAATCAAGTACATGGTGTCGTTGTCAAAAATGATATTGGTACAAGAGGGTGACTTTATCCGTGCAGGAGAGCCACTTTCAGACGGTGCCATTACACCATCGGATATCTTGAGAATCAAAGGACCAACTGCCGTTCAGGAGTACTTGGTTGATGAAACTCAGGCCGTTTACCGTCAGCAAGGTGTGAAAATCTCTGATAAACACATCGAGGTGATTGTACGTCAGATGATGCAGAAAGTGGACGTTCTTGACGCTGGTGATACGATGTTCCTTGAAATGCAAGCCGTTGACAAATGGACTTTCAGAGAGGAGAATGATAGAATCATTGACAAGAAAGTAGTTATGGATGCTGGTGCATCTGAAAACTTCAAACCTGGTCAGATCATCACCAACCGTGAGTTTAGAGACGAAAACGGTAGATTAAAACGTGAGGACAAAAAACAAATGACAGTAAGAGATGCTCAACCGGCTGTATCACAAGTGATACTGCAGGGTATCACTACCGCGTCGTTGGGTACTGAGTCGTTTATATCTGCAGCGTCATTCCAAGAGACTACCAAGGTATTGTCTGAAGCTGCCGTTAAAGGTAAGCGTGACGACTTGGCGGGCTTGAAAGAGAACGTTATCGTGGGTCATTTGATACCAGCAGGTACAGGCCGTAGAAGCTATCAAAACTTACAGGTAAACACTGTGGAAGAGATAGAAGCAGCCAATGCTCGCAGAATGGCCGAGCCACGTAAGAGAGAATATGTAGATTGATACAATCTCGAAACCATATAAAAACCCCCTTCGGAGCAATCTGAAGGGGATTTTTTTGATTTGGGGTGATAGTCTAATTCCTATTAATCTTGAAAATATGTCAATTTCGGGATTACATTATTTTACAATTTGGTTGAGATCGCAACGCTCACATCGCCGTCTTAAGGTTAAATCCACTAGCTACAATTTCTAAAGTCTCGTTTATTGATGATATTTACTCCAAACTATTGATTAACTGGATAGTATTTTTTAAGTATTCTTCTTTTAGATCACTATTAAACCCACTCATGATTCTTACAACCTTTAAATCCTTTGTTAATATAACTTCATGAGGTGCACCATCATAATTGAATATTGTAGCTAATTGATTATTTTTATCATAAGCAATTTCAAGTTGAGTTGGATGTTTTTGTAGGTATGATTTTATTTCCACAGGGGAATTTTTCGATTCAAGATACACGTCAATTACTCTAATTTTTTTCGTTAGTTTTAATTTTGAGTATATGTTTTCTAAATATGGGTTTTTAATAACACACTGAGTACAGCCAACAAAAGTGAAATTCAATATAAGAATATGTTTTTCTCGATCCGAATCGAATATTGTTTTATTGTCTAAGTTAGATATTTCTATGTTTTTTGGATTTGGATATTTTGAGGGATCTAGAATTGCTTTATTGAAAGAAAAATTTGGAATAAATATTTTATTAAGATAAATCGAAAGGATAATAAGTAGAAAGGAATAAAGGGTCACCAACTTGAGGTTTTTCATGACGCTATTGACTCCAAAAAGAAAGCCTAGGACAGAGTAAATATTAACCAAAGGAAAGATTAATGGAAATAACTGAGGATTTGAAAGCAGGGCAATTATGCTAATTATTAAGTTTAAAGGTAATAAAATGAAATACTGGCTGAATTCAAATTTTTTGCCCAATGATATACCAGTAAGAAAATAGATAGATAAAGACCACAAGTGTATTAAGTAACTCTTTTCTAATTTTAAAATTGGAACAAATAATAAGAACAATAAGAATCCAACAATATTCCATTTTATTACTTTTTTCATATACTATGGATTATTTGGTGGTATACCGGCACACATGTAATTACAAGAGAAAAGGAGAAAGGTTCCACAGCCATGAGCGGATTGGCTACATCCTCCAGTACATCTATCACAATCCCACACGCTACTTCCGTTGCATTCGCAACCCGTTTTAATAGAATTAGGTTTTAATCCAGATTTGTAATTCTTTCCAATGGGTTTTAAACTACCTAAAATTTGTTTCATTTCTTGCTTGGAGAAACTTTTTAAAACCATAGGGGTAATCTCTGTTTCTATATCTCTTGCTTTAGTTGTTCCTTTCACATCTAGTTCAAATACACTTTTGTCAAGTTTTCTACTTACCAAATTTAAGATATCCTTTTGTGAAGCGGTTAGTTTTCCGGATTTAATAAAATTTGTAATTCGATTATTCCAGATTTCTAACCGTTCTTCAGAATTGAGTGCTATATACATGTCAAGTTGCTTTTGCTGCTCCAACTCTGTTTCCACCTTTTCAATTTTTAAATAATCCAGTGAATTGTGACTATCAATTTCTTTACTCTTTGAACAGGAAAGTATTGGAATAATAAAAATTAGTGCAATTAATTTTTTCATTGTTTTTTTGTTAAAAGTTTGTGCTTCCTTATAGGTGGAATAGCAATTACCTATCAGAAAAGTCTGATTTACTGTGTGTTAATTGATAAATTTATCTAAAATTAATTTAAATTTGGTGCAATTTATGTAGGGGGGGGGTGAATTTTCCTTATCTTTTTAAATATAATTATTATACGGTAATTTTCTGATTTTCAAACTATAAGGAATTGGTTTTTATGGCCGAGCCACGTAAGAGAGAATATGTAGATTGATACAATCTCGAAGCGATATGAAAAATCCCCTTCGGAGCAATCTGAAGGGGATTTTTTTTGAAAATTTCTCATAGAATTGATTATTCTTCAACTATCAGCCCTAAAAACCCACTCTGGAGCATCGTTGGTGGCTTGTCGCAAAAGTAGATTGAGCTGTGCTGCATGGTGTTGCACATGGCGAAGGTTATAAAGTAGAATTTCAAAAACCGAATAATCCATTGATCCAGAGGAGTTTATCCATCGGCTTTCCATTTTTTCAGCGTCTAAGTTCGTTATCAATTCTTTACATTTGTCACGGCTGGCTTGTAGGTAATCGAGTAGCTCTCGTTTGGTATAAACTCTTTCAGGTAACTGGTCTTCAAACTCAGACTCGGTAAATGGAGCCCTTGGTTTGAAACTGGCCGGTTGCATACACAAGTAATAATCCAGAAAAAATAAGCAATGAAATGCATGGTACCAAAACTTGGAGTCGGTGTTCCAATGTGCCTCTGGACAGAACGAGATTGCATTTTTGAGCATGTCAATACTTGCTCCAAACTGATTCCAAAGGCTCTGGTTTATGGTGTTTTGCATAGTGTTTAAGTAGGGAGATACCTTACCACTTTTCGTCTGTTTAGTACTACTTTGTTTGGGCTTTTCTATTGTCAAAAGTAAGTATTTCTTTACCATATATCAAAGTTGTTCTATCAAGCACCTAATTAAAGCCCATTTTCCTTTGGAGTTGTTAAAGTCGTTTTCTGCTTTTTAGCGGTCTAGGCTTAGTGCGGTTTAAAATTATTTTGTGGAAACTTTTTAATTTACATTACACCGACGCTGTCTAAATCTAATTTATTTAGAAGTTATCCAATCTCAATATATAAGGCTTTAGGCCTATTGTGGAATAAATGCTGTGAACCTCTCTCACTTGTGGAGTTTTTTAGCATTTTTTGTGTTGAATGTGTGGTGAATATTATGGACACAGGAAAATTCTTCTGTAAATTCTGTTGACTACAGAACTAAGTCCTTCAGTTTATTTTCTTTATTAAGTTTTTTTAACGGTGTAGACCTTTGTTTTATTTTGTTAAATCTATTCCGAAATTACCCAAGGGATGAGCTATAAATTTTTCTGGTTGGTTCAGTTATATTGGAGGGTAGTTTTTTATTCTGAACATTTGATTTTTCGGAAGTCTCAGCAAATCGAGGATCTATTATGTAAGCCAAGTGGTGGATTTCGATAACTTCAATGCTCAAAAAACCAAACTCATCAACCACTTTTCCGGTTATTTGATAGATTCCACGTCCTCGGAGTGGGTATTTGGCAGCTACGGGAGGAAAATGCACCGTATCTATCCACTGGCCACGTTGGTCCAGAAATGTACCAAACAGCATTCTCTCACCTTTGGAGGTTTTTACCCTTTTGTGGTTTACCCAATAGCCATACATGGTTATAACCTGATTGATATTCTTAGGCATGTCTTCCACAAAATGCGTCTGCACAGGTGTTTCTAAGAGCAAGTCGAACGGGTCACACAGCGGATAACCGAGCAATTCTATTTGGTCAAAAACGTCTTCTAGCTGGCTAGAGGTAAGTTTTGGTAAGTTGAAATGCTTTGGGGGAGTTCGGAATAGTTCCTGTTGCAGTGTTTTAGGTGGGGTTTTGTTGAGCCTATAATGTGCCTCCCAAAGCAGCGTGCGTTTGTTGATACCCGTAAAATCAAAGGCCCCAATTCGTAGCAATATGTCTATCTGTTCTATGCCGATGGCTACCCGATCCAGAAAATCGTTAAGACTCGTGAAAGGGCCGTTTTGGCTTCGCTCGGTTAAAATAGCTGATATTACGGCTTCTTCTATCCCAGACAAAAACTGAAACCCTAGATAAATTTTTTTGCCAACAATGTGTGTTTCTATACTACTGAGGTTGATTTGTGGCGAAATGATTTCCCCTCCGTGTATGCGGGCTTCGTGTATGTAGGTCTCGACCCTGTAAAATCCACCGCCGTTGTTGAGCACTGCCACCATAAACTCTAGTGGAAAGTAAGTTTTTAGAAACAAGCATTGGTAGCTTTCTATGGCGTAAGATGCAGAGTGACCTTTGGCAAAAGCGTAACCTGCAAAACTCTCTATCTGATTCCACACTTCATGGATTATCTTTTCTGGATGCCCCATTTTTCTGCAGTTTTCTATAAACTGCATGTTTACCCTACGAAACTCGTCTGTAGACCTAAACTTACCACTCATGCCACGCCTCAGCACGTCCGCTTCTGCAACTCCTAAGCCAGCAAACTCATGAGCTACTTTTATAACGTCTTCCTGATATACCATCACGCCGTAGGTTTCTTCCATCAGGTCCCACATGATGGGGTGGGCTAGTTTTCGTCGTTCGGGATCGCGATGCCTGAGAATGTACTCTCGCATCATGCCGCTCTGAGATACCCCAGGCCTGATAATAGAGCTGGCAGCCACCAATGCCAGGTAATTATCTACAGAGAGCTTTTTGAGCAACATCCGCATGGCGGGCGATTCCACATAAAAACAACCGATACACTGTGCTTGGCTTATTTTGTTATTTATGAGGGGGTCTTTCATAAATGGTTTGGTGTCATGAATGTCAAAATCAGGGGCGTTTGGCTGGTTTTGCTTTATAATTTCAATGCTGTCCTTTATTTTGCTGAGGCCACGTTGTGCCAAAATATCGTATTTGTAAAGGCCCACGTTTTCGGCAATAATCATGTCGAACTGTACGGTTGGAAAGCCCTTGGGCGGCATGTCGGTAGCCGAAAAATAGTGCATCGGTTTCTCAGAAATCAATATACCGCTGGAGTGAACACTGAGGTGATTGGGCATGCCATGGATTCTACGTGCGTATCGTAGAATAAGCTGCGAGGTGGCGTCGAGTTGTTCATATACAAACGTACCCTCGCTCAGCAGGTCTATTTCGTGCTTGGGCAAGCCAAACACCTTGCCTAATTCTCTTACCGCACCGCTGTGTTGGAAGGTATTGTATGTGGCCAGTAGTGCCACTTGGCCTTTTTTGCCAAAACGTTCAAAAATATAACGGGTGACATCCTCACGGTCTCGCCACGAAAAATCTATGTCAAAGTCAGGTGGGGAGGTTCTGAAGAGGTTCATAAATCGCTCAAAGTACAGGTCAAGCTCTATGGGGTCAACGTCGGTGATGTATAACAAATAGGCCACAATGCTGTTGGCTCCACTACCACGACCTACGTGGAAGTAGTTCATGCGTTTGCAGTATTGGATAATGTCCCAGTTGACCAAAAAAAATGCCACGAAACTCATTTGACTTATGGTGTCTAACTCTTTTTCTATTCGGCGGGAGATTTGCTCCGTCACAACATCATAGCGTTTTTTTAGCCCTTCGTTTACTTTTTCTCGCAGCAGAGCCATATCTTCCTCGAGGCTTTGGGTATAAGTTTGGAGATTTTGATGTGGGCGGTTGGGCGAGAAGTCAAAATCTACCCGACACGTATCGAGGAGTTTTTTGGTATTTTCGAGCAAAAATATATAGTTTTCTCCGCCTGTATTGGTTAGGGAATTTTCTAGGTCTGCTACGAAGGTTTCACTGGGTAGAGCTTGTTGTTCAAAGCGTAATTTGCTGAGTAGTATATTGTTGTCTATTGACCTTAGTAGCCGGTGAACATTAAAGTCCGTTTTGTTTCTGAATGTCACAGGATGCAGAAACACGAGTTTATGCGTGTAAATTCGCCATTCGGAGGAGTGAAAATAAGTCAGGTCATCTAAGTCGAGGCCAAGGTATTCATAGTCTTCAAAATGCTTTTTATTAAGCTTTTGTATCTGTCGATAAGGATAAATGACCTGTACGTTTTTGAACGATGGAGCCAGATCAGGTATGTTTTTATGTGCATGCGAATGCTCTGATAGCCAGTCATTTATTTCCTGAAAACCAGCATTATTTACTGCTAAAGCTACGTAAAGTTGCTGGGCATTGTGCCGAAAATCCACACCAATCACGGGCCTGATTACACCTCCAGCCTTGGCCAATCGCACAAAGTTGAGGCAAGCGGAGGTATTGTTGATGTCGGTCAATGCCAATGCTTCTTGGCCAAACTCTATGGCCAGTCTGAGCAGTTCTTCCTCCGAAAAAGTGCCGTATCGGAGGCTATAATAAGTATGACAGTTGATGTACATGATGTAAGACAGTTTGTGGTTTTTATAAGTATTTACATCGTGCGATGTGCCAATACCATCGGTGGTTCGCCTGAAAATGGATTGCCCATACCGCCAATATTGGAGGCTCCGAAGGTGGAGGCCCGCATCACACTACGGCTACCGAACCTGTTGCGGATTTTATCCATGCTTTCGTATAGATTGGCCGTTTTGCGGGTATCTTCAAAAAGACTCATCTGGTAGCTGCCGTAGGTGATGTCACTGAATTTCACGCCCACCAGCCTCACGAGCATTCGGCGGTTGTAGAGGCTTTCGAAAAGCTCCATCACTTTGGGTATCATGATGTGATCGGCCGACGAATACGGTATTCTGGCCTGTTTGGAGTAAGTCTGAAAGTCGGAGTAACGAATCTTTACACCTATACAACTGGCTATTTTGCCACCTTGCCTGAGTTGGTAAGTGAGTTGCTCGGCCATGGCCGTCACCAGCGTGCGTAGCTTGGCTATGTCGGTGGTGTCGCGGCCAAAAGTCCGCTCGTTTGATATGGATTTTCGTTCATGAAATTCCACCACTGGGCTGTCGTCTATGCCGTTTGATTTTTCCCAAATCGTCAGCCCGTTTTTTCCCAAGACCCGCTCCATCATTTCCATGGGCATTTGTTGCACGGTATGTACTTTTTTTATGCCGAGGTTACAGAGCGTCTGAAACATTTTTTCGCCCACTGAGGGTATTTTCATGATAGACAAAGGAGCTAGAAAGGGCTTTTCGGTGCCAAAATCTATTTTTATTTGGTTGTTGGGCTTGGCTTCACCTGTGGCTACTTTCGACACCGTTTTGTTTATTGACAAGCCAAACGATATCGGCAGACCGCTCTCTTTGATCACCTTTTGGCGGAGTTCGCTCGCAAACTTATAGCAGCCAAAGTGTTTGTCCATGCCGGTGAGGTCTACGTAGAACTCGTCAACACTTGCTTTTTCTAAAACTGGCACCCGCTCGCGGAGGATGTCTGTTACCAGTCGAGACTCTTCGCTGTAAACGCCTGCATTGCCTTTTATTACGGTGGCTTCGGGGCATAGCATGCTACAAATTTTAGTGTTGATTGCTAAAAAAATAAGAATATATAAAATTGTGACATTTAAAATATTTATAATCAATACATTATAAATATTATTAAATATGAATTTATTCGGAAAAACCAGAAGCGATTTGGTAGAATTTGTAGCAAAATCAACCCAAAAGTATAGTGAAAATAGGAGAAAATTTTAGCTGAAACTATTAGCTTGGATTCTGAAAATTGGATGTTTTCAAAATTGAACAATGATTTATTGATGATATTTTCCGAGTTGATAGATAGATCAAATTATAATCGTAGAAAAAGGAGACTCGTTGAAGGCTGTACATTGTTATCGTCCTTGCA